>CAYRMD010000058.1:0-34266 GCA_964425225.1 uncultured Pirellulaceae bacterium
CTCACGACTTGTTAAAAGGTTCCGTACAATACGGGCGAATTATGCAGAGGTTCCCCTATCCCCAAAAATATTGTTTTAGTGAAAACGGCGTCTCGCTCGTGGTGACCGCATTCATGCGGTCCTTTTACTTGTCTTGTAGTATTGGCCCCAATAAATCGGGCCGCTACAAACAGGGAGAGTAGAAAACTACCTTGCCTTCCACGATTTTGCCTCGGTGTGAATCACCTTCTGCTACCGGCATTTTAGAATAGGCTCGTATTAGCAGAGTTAATTCCACAGATACCGTTCCGCACCCGAAGAAGATCTCGCCAGAACAGGCTCCAAGACGGAGCGACCGATGCGTTCATTAATTGATTTCCACAGGGCTCCCGGGTCGGCAAACACATCCTCTGGAGATGCGAAGATAGTAAGCCAACGTCCCAAGCGAAGCTCATTTTCCAGTTGCTTTGGTCCCCACCCCGAATAGCCGACGAAGAGCTTCAGTGGGCAATCGCTATGCACCAACTGGTCGAGCAGCTCTTTCTTGGACGACAGGTAAACCCCAGGAAGGACTTCCCATTCACCCCATTTGGCCGAGCGGTGCAGTGCCAACAGAGGACCCTCCACCGGCCCTCCGCGAAAGATGGGGTCCGTCCGGGTACATTCGCGGTCGTCCAGCATGCGCCAGACGTCAGCCACGCTTTTGGACAGGGGGCGGTTTAAGATCAGACCGAGCGCACCTTCGTCCGTGTGCTGCACCATGAGCACAACGGTTTGCACAAAGTTTGGGTCTGTAAGATGAGGGGAAGCAACAAGCAGATGCTTTGCTAGGGACATTGGTCGCATCCTCCGCCATGGCCATCCATGGTGCTATAGAGTGTCGCCTCTGCCGCGCGATTCGCACAGTTCATTATAATTTTAGCTCTTGTGCCTGCTGTTAACACGGGCCTACGGGTTTTCCGCCAACGTGTAACGTGGGTGGCTTTTGCCTCGGAGAGGTGTCGGACGTGGCACGATTAATTGCCATAGGCGATGTACACGGTTGTTCACGGGCGCTGGACGCCTTACTGGACTGCATCGTGTTGCAGCCGGACGATACTCTGGTAATGCTAGGCGATTACGTTGACCGTGGGCCTGATTCGTATGGGGTCATCGAGCGAATGATACGCTTAGATTCCGAATGCCATCTGATACGGTTGATGGGTAACCACGAACTGATGATGCTCGAGGCCTTCGATGACCATTGGTTGGCCCTTGGTTGGCTTGAAAGCGGGGGACGTGAAACACTGGTCAGCTATGGTGGTCGGCCAACCGACGTACCCAAGCACCATCTAGAGTTCCTGCGCAACTGCAGTGCGTTCTACGAAGTCGATCAGTATTTTTTTGTCCATGCCAATTACGATCCGGAACGTGCTTTGGACCAACAACCTCCGGATTTACTTTACTGGACCCACCTGTACCTTTACATGCCCGGTCCTCACAAATCGGGAAAAATAGCGGTAGTCGGGCATACCCCCCAAAAAAGCGGTGAAATCTTAGATCTCGGCCACCTGATTTGCTTAGATACATACTGTGTTGGCGGCAAGTGGTTAACCGCGATGGAATTCCCGTCGCGCCGTATTTGGCAGGTTACTGCCGAAGGACGAGTGCGAAACGAGCCATTGTCCGAACCCTAGTCCCACGCCGAGTCTGTTCCAGTGGGACCTGGGACACCTTGAAGTGTCCGGCAGCAACAGACTATGCTCATGGAACGCACGGCATTTATCGATCACGAACTGTGTGCCAGAAACTGGCAGCCGGTACTGGTTTCGCAGCACTTAGGGGAGCCAAGTAGTTGAGTATGCCATTTGAGCAATTATTAGTGGCCAATCGGGGCGAAATCGCGATTCGTGTATTCCGGAGCGCCCACGAGTTAGGCATCCGCACGATAGCGATCTATTCGTACGAAGATCGGTATGCATTGCACCGATTCAAGGCCGACGAAGCGTACCAAGTGGGGCGGCCTGGCGAGCCGTTGCGCAGTTACTTGGACACCGAGGCAATTATTGATCTGGCAAAGCGTCTGCGCGTTGATGCCATTCACCCAGGATACGGGTTTCTTTCCGAAAATGCCCATTTTGCCCGTCTTTGCCAGGAAGCGGGTGTTGTTTTTATCGGGCCGCGGCCGGAGGTTCTCGAGCAACTCGGCGACAAGGTAGTTGCTCGGCGCTTGGCAGCTTCCATGGGTGTGCCGATTTTGGGTGGTTCTTCAGAGAGTATTACGCGCGTCGACGAGGCTTCAGAAGGTGCCGAACGCCTCGGGTATCCGGTGATCCTCAAGGCGGCCCATGGCGGTGGTGGGCGCGGTATGCGCGTCATCCGCAGGGCTGAAGAACTGCCCGCAGCATTCGAACAAGCGCAGCGTGAATCGATTAGTGCCTTCGGGAGCCCCGAATTGTTCGTCGAAAAGCTCGTCGAACAGGCTCGCCACATTGAAGTTCAACTGCTGGGTGACCGTCACGGCAATCTGGTCCATCTGTATGAAAGAGATTGCTCCATTCAGCGCCGGCATCAAAAGATGGTCGAAATCGCCCCTGCTTTAAAACTCGATCCAGCTAAGCGGCAGGAGATTTGTGAAGCTGCGTTAGCCATCGGCCGAGCGGTAAAGTTCGACAACGCGGGTACCGTAGAGTTTTTATTGGATGCAAACACCGCAAACTATTATTTTATAGAGGTAAACCCTCGCATTCAGGTGGAACATACGGTCACCGAGCAGGTGACCGGTGTGGACATCGTCAAGTGCCAGATCCTCGTGGCTGCCGGCCTGCCCTTAGATGCGCCGCAGATAGGTTTAGCTTCTCAACAGGATATCCACATTCATGGCTATGCGATTCAGTGTCGCGTGACGACGGAAGATCCCGCCAACAACTTCCTGCCAGACTACGGCCGTATCAGCCATTATCGCTCGGCAGGCGGTATGGGAGTTCGTTTGGATGCGGGAACGGCGTTCTCCGGTGCGGTAGTCCATCCGTTTTACGACTCCCTGTTGGTGAAAGTGACAACGTGGGGGCGAGAATTCACCGACGCAGCGCGCCGCATGGAGCGATGCTTACAAGAGTTCCGCGTGCGCGGTGTGAAAACGAACATCCCTTTTCTTATTAACTTGGTTACCCATCCTCGGTTTTTAGACGGCGGCTGTACGACGCGTTTTATTGATCAATCACCGGAGCTTTTCGATATTGCACCGCGTCGTGACCGAGCTACAAAACTGTTGACCTATTTGGCGGAAGTCATTGTTAACGGTAATCCGCTGGTCAAGGACGGCCCACGGGCCGAAAGGAGGACACCGGCTCCCTTGCCGCCTTTCGATCCGGATAGCGCGCCACCTCCCGGCATGCGGCAACTCTTGCGACAACTGGGACCCGTGAAGTTCGCTCAATGGGTACGCGAACAGCGACGACTTTTCCTTACCGACACGACCTTTCGTGACGCGCATCAATCGCTCTTAGCAACGCGCATTCGTTCCTACGATATGCTGCGCATTGCGCCGGTATATGCCCGGCGGCTGAATGGTTTATTTTCCTTGGAAATGTGGGGCGGAGCTACGTTCGACACCGCCATGCGCTTTCTGCATGAATGTCCTTGGCAACGTCTGTCCGATCTACGAGAGGCTATTCCCAACATCTTATTTCAAATGCTGTTACGGGCTTCCAATGCGGTAGGCTACACCAACTACCCGGACAATGTGGTTCGCGAATTTGTGCGAGAGGCGACCGCGGCCGGGATTGATCTATTTCGCATCTTCGATGCATTGAATTGGATTCCCAACTTGGAAGTCGCGATGGAGGCCGTGTTGGAAGCAGGGGCATTGTGTGAAGCTGCCATTTGCTATACGGGCGATGTGCTGAATCCCCAGCGGCCGAAGTACAACCTGAAATACTACATCAACTTGGCTCGCCAACTAGAAAAACGAGGAGCGCATTTTCTGGCGATTAAGGATATGGCGGGCCTTTGCAAGCCGTATGCAGCCGAACAACTGGTGCGTGCGCTCAAACAAGAGGTAAGTATCCCGATCCATTTCCACACGCATGATACGGCCGGGGTGCAAGCCGCTGCCATTCTTAAGGCTTCGGAAGCCGGGGTGGACGTAGCCGACGCGGCTATGGCGCCTCTTTCCGGAGGAACATCGCAGCCGAATTTGAATACGGTCGTTGAGGCGCTCCGCTTCACAGCTCGCGATACAGGACTTCCTGCCGACGCTCTGGATCAGGTGGCCGAATACTGGTACGCCGTACGGCAATACTATCGGGCGTTTGAAAGCGACATCATCCCGGCTACCTCGGACCTCTATCGCCACGAAATGCCAGGCGGACAATACACCAATCTCTACCAGCAAGCGAAAGCGTTGGGACTGGCCGATCGCTGGCCAGAAGTCTGTCGGATGTACGCCGCGGTAAACCAGATGCTCGGCGATATTGTCAAGGTCACGCCTACTTCCAAGGCGGTAGGAGATTTGGCGCTGTTCATGGTGGCCAATCGGCTAACGCCCGAGGATATCTTGGAAGGCGACCGCGACTTGAACTTTCCCGAATCGGTGATCGACCTGTTAACCGGCAAAATGGGTCAAGTAGAAGGGGGTTTTCCGGAAGCGGTGCAGCGACGCATTGTGGGTAACCGGCCCATTATCCAAGGTCGCCCCGGAGCCAGTATGCCGCCGGCTGACTTCGACGCAGCCGAAGCTAAGGTTCGCGAGTTATTAGGGCGTACCCCCAAGCGACACGATGTGATCTCGTATCTATTGTATCCTCGTGTCTTCGAACAATTCGCGCGGCATCAGCAGCGATACAGCGATACGAGCGTGTTGCCCACGCCCGCTTTCTTTTACGGCCTATCGCCGGGCGAAGAGATCGCTGTGGATATCGAACCCGGCAAAACGCTCATCATCAAGTTCCTCACGACCGGCGATGTGCATCCGGATGGTCATCGCACTGTGTTCTTTGAACTCAACGGCCAGCCACGCGAAGTGACGATTTTGGACCGATCGCATCAACCACTAACCGAGCCGCACCAAAAGGCGAATCCCGATGATCCTCGGCAAGTGGGGGCCCCCATGCCCGGGATCGTGGTGAACGTAGCGATAAAGGTCGGCGACTTGGTTGCGCGAGGTCAAAAACTACTGGCACTCGAGGCAATGAAAATGCAAACTGCGGTTCATGCTGAAACAGGTGGTCGTGTCGCCGAAATACTAGTCAAACCCGGCGATCGCGTCTCAACCGGTGACCTTTTAGTGAGGCTGGATGGCTAGCCCCGCTTTTCCTCACAACGGCGCTCGCTATAACGAGCATAGTGAATCGGTCCAACCCGTGCTGGCCATTTGTCGTCGCGAATGGCTCGGCAGGGTGTAAATGGGATATCCCGAAACTGGAGAACTGCTATGCGGATTGCCTGGGTGGCTCTGGTGGTTGGTCTTGGTTTCACCTTGTGGTCTGCGTCTGCTCAGCAAGAATCTCCGAAGGCAACGCCACCGAGACTCTTTGAGTTACGCATTTACACTACCCATCCGGGCCGGCTTCCGGCACTGCATCAACGATTCCGCGATCACACGAATCGCCTGTTCAAGAAACATGGCATGGAGTTGATTGGTTATTGGACACCCAGTGAAGGCCCCGAGAAGGAAAATACATTGATGTATATCCTGGCGTATCCGGACCGCGAGGCTCGCGAGCGAGCGTGGCGCGCCTTTCTGAATGACCCAGGATGGAAACGTGTCTACGAGGAGTCCCACAAGGACGGCCCCATCGTAGCCAAGGTGGAAAGTAAATTCTTGGATCCGACAGATTATTCACCCATCCGCTGATCAATAAGGAATTGTCGCGGCGTAGGCGGATATCCTTCGCAGCCGTCTGGGACTTAGGAGTATAGTGCCGTGTTCCGCATGACACTTCGAGGATTGTTTGCGGTGGTCCTTTGGCAAAGTGCGGTTACGACTTTTGCACAGGAGGTTGAGGCTTTGGCCCGAGAGCTCATTGCCGAACACGAGCGAATCGTACGTCCTTTGGAAATCGAAGCCGCTCGCGCCTGGTGGCAAGCCAACATCACAGGCAGTGACGCCGATTTTCGGGCTAAAGAACAAGCCCAGAATCGACTGGATGCCGCCTTGGCAGATCGATCCCGTTTTGAACGTCTAAAACACCTCCGGGAAACCAACCTCCAGGATCCGCTCCTGAAGCGACAAATCCATCTTTTGTATCTTGCGTATCTCGAAAAGCAGGTGGATCCAGAGCTGTTGCGACGAATCACGGCCAAAGCCAATGCGATTGAAAAAGCATTCAATGTGTATCGGCCTGTCGTGAACGGGCAGCCAATGACTGACAGCCAGGTGCGACGCGTGCTGGCTGAATCGAAAGACTCCCACTACCGGCGCGCCGTTTGGGAAGCCAGTAAAGGCGTCGGTCAGGTCGTGGCAAACGATCTGCACGAACTGGTACTGCTCCGCAACGAAGCAGCACATCAGTTGGGTTTCCCCAATTACCACACGATGCAACTGATACTGACCGAGCACGATCCTGTACAGATTATAGAATTGTTCGACGAGTTAGACCGATTAACGCGCGAACCATTTGCCCGAATGAAGCAGCAAATTGATACAGAACTAGCTCAGGAATACGGGCTGTCAGTCGATTTGCTCAGGCCATGGCACTACCATGACCCGTTCTTTCAGGAAGCGCCAAAGCTAAAATCCACGAATTTCGATCCCATTTTTGCCAACCTGGACATTACCTCTGTTTGCCGACGCTTCTATGCCGCCATCGGTTTACCAGTCGATGACGTCCTGGAACGGAGCGATTTATTTGAGAAGCCAGGGAAAAGTCCTCACGCATTTTGTATCGATATTGACCGCCAGGGAGACGTTCGCGTTTTGGCCAATATCGTGCCGAACGAGTTTTGGTTAACCACGATGCTCCACGAATTGGGTCATGCTGTTTACAGCAGCAAGTTCATCCCAGACTCATTGCCTTACGTTCTTCGAACGGAATCCCACATCTTGACGACCGAAGGCCTGGCGATGATGTTCGAGCGACTAGCCGGTAGCGCCGCATGGCTGCAAGCGATGGGTATCTCGGTACCGGATCCTGAGGCGTTCGACCGCGCGGCACGGCTGGCACGGCGCCAAAAACTGTTGATCTTTTCTCGGTGGTGTCAGGTGATGCTCCGCTTCGAGAAAAGTATGTACGAAAACCCTAATCAAGACTTGAACCGGCTGTGGTGGGACCTGGTCGAAGAGTATCAACTGGTGCGCCGCCCGGAAAACCGCAACGCTCCGGATTATGCCAGCAAGATCCATATTGTGTCGGCGCCGTGCTACTATCATAACTACATGTTGGGCGAGCTGTTTGCTTGCCAATTGCACCAGGCTATCGCCCGGGAAGTTCTGGGGGCTGAGGATCCAGTAACCGCCGTGTACGCCAACGAACCTCGTGTCGGAGAATTCTTGCGAGAAAAACTCTTCCGCTGGGGTCGCTTGCTGTCCTGGAATGACGTTACACGGGAAGCTACCGGCGCGCCGTTGAGCGCTCAAGCGTTCGCCGCCGAATTTGCTCGACCGTAACCGCTAAAAGCCGCTTTGAGCGAAACCTTCGATTCGCAGCCAGGTTTAATCGAGCGAATAGTTGGGTTGCAATGTGTTCTGGCCTTTGCTGAGGGCGACCTCATAGGCGGGGATGTCAGGTGGAAGCCACCGAAATCATCCTTTGGATGTGCGCTTTTGTTTTTGCGCTATTGATGGTAGCGCTGATGGTCTTTCACGTGGTGAGTCACGTGCCCACGCGTTGGCTCACCATAGGTGGTTATGGTTCGGCGGTATTGTACTGCCTGGCAGGGGCTGCGGCACTAAAGTGGGTCGCAACACACGGTGGACTATTGGTAATGCCCCTGCGGGCAGGTATACTTTTAATCACTACGGGTCTTACGATCGCCCACTTGGTGGCTGTACGCGTGTTGGTCCACGGCCCTACCGTATTGGGACTGTCACGCCACATGCGCCTGCCTGTACGCGGCCTTTCTACGGGTTTGGCAGTCATCTATTCCGGCTTAGCTTTTCTTGCAGCTAGTCAGTTTTACGCCTCCACACGCGCAAGCGTTGACAGCCGGCTAACCGGTTTTGCACCACGATTTGAAGTCATACAGGATTTCGTCCTGCAAACGGACCGCGGGCGAATGCTCGCCGCATTTCGAGCCTTACTGCCACACGAAGACGATCCGGAAGCAGCCGATGCGCCGGCTCGATTGCTTGATGGCTATCTAATCCGTGATGGTCCCATTGATACGCGGAGCAATTGTCACGGTTGGTTGTTCGCCGCCGGCGAATGCGTCGTTATGGGGGACGCCGTCGAAGCAATCTTGGTGGACAATGGCTATCAAATTGTGGAAAATCCTGAGCCCGGGGACATAATTATTTACCGCGACGAACACGGTGTGATAATGCACTCGGGCTTGGTGCGAGGTATTTTGGATGACGGCACTCCCCTAATCGAAAGCAAATGGGCTTTGGGGGCTCGCTATTTACACCGGCCCATGGACCAGATTTTTTCGTCACGCTTTTCGTATTACCGTACGACACGCAAGAAGGAGATAGCCGATTCGCGGGAACGACACCGAGTCGAAATGATTCTGACCAATATGCACCGTATCGATCAAAACGAGATTGGCTCTGAAAGTAATCCGCGCTCCGCGCCCGGCATGTGATCGGCGGCATGCTGCCAAAGCGGGTAAAGTGATTAAACGCAGAGGCGCTAAGAGGCAAAGGTGAACGAAGGCAACGTCGCGTGTGCGTCTTGATTGTACGTGGGATTTTGGTGTAAAAGTTAGACTGTCGCATCGATTTGCCTATTTTTCGCGGCAGGAATCAAGACGAGATATCTGTCCTATATTTGTCTTAATGGCAAATGAAATCATTTCGCTCATTTCGCTGATTTGCCGAGCCTGGCGTAGGTATGCCTTTTGCAGCCCGGCCCTAGGTGAGCCGACACGGGCGCTTCTTCGCAAAGGCGTTCTGTGGAGCGAAGGCTCAACCGAGCCGCGACCGTAAGCACCCGGCCTATTCTCTTCGACGCAAAGGCGCAAGGAGATTGAACGCAATGGCGCAAGTAGGCAATGGAGATGTATCTCTTGTCTTCGCTGCGCCTTTGCGTTAAAGCTATTCACCTACAAATGTGACGCACGCACGATAACCTCTGGCCTCAATCGCCGAATTGCGCCTTTGCGGTTCTCCCAAATCTTACCTTCGGTCAAGAAGCGCACACGAAAGTGGCAGTCGAAAACAGGGCCCCACTTTTTTTCCCGGCTTTTTCGGCCGTTTTGAACCAGCAAGGCCGTGCCCAAAGTCCATTCATTCAACACCGCCATCGAATTTGGGCCGTGAAGCTGATCAACATAGGTTGACTTTTCTCGCAACCCGCCCGATTCCCGGCCGCGCTTATAGCGACGCCTTTTCGGCGTTTTGCGGCTCACACAGCGCGAAAATGGATCTGCAAAGCCACCCGTTTAGAACACTAGGGCCCAGCAACGCAAAACCCAGGTACCCGATTCAGATCTTGCTTCTGTTGTCAGAGCGCCCGTGCGCCTGAGCACGCTTGCGTTACATGTTTCTAGACGCACGTAGCCTGAGGTGCGAGTTTCCTCCATGCGCATGCCCCCGAGACTCGCGAACGGCCGAGGGTGTACGGGTATGGTAAGAAAGCGATCGAACCAGCCGCCCGGTCGTCCTCTAGGTTCAAGGCCGTGCCGTTGCTTTGGAAGTCGGCGTATGACGCTCCCTTAGCCGCCGTAACTTCCACATCAACCCGAGATGTATTGGCGAGTTGCGATTGAAAGTTCCCTTGACCATTCCCTGCATAACCGGGCCACTTACACCGGTAGGTGCGGCTCAACTGCGGGTTTAATTGGATAGAATCACCATCCCACCGTGCGTCTACCTGTCATGACTGGTTCTTCGCCGCCAGTGTCAGGTGAAGTTGCACTAGGTTCCACGAACGCCGGTCGCCGGGAACGTACAGGGGTCACGCGGTAGGTTCGCGTGGGCTCGGTGTGGCAGTCAGTAGGCTGTTGGCACCAGAGCCGGTAACCAAACGATAGCGACGGAGGTATTCATGGCGCAGCAGGGCGAACAACTTGGTATCTGGATAGAACTTGGATTTTGGCTCGCAAGTTTAGTTTGCGTTTGGGCCGTGTACCTGGCCAATCTTTGGATTGTTCTGTTCCGCAAGAAAGTGCCAAACCGCGCGTTTTTTATCTTCACCGCCATTACGGTGGCCGTGGGTGCAGCAGTAACTTTGGTTGAGCTAAGCCAGCGACTAGAAAACCGGCTATCTACAATCGTTGAAGATAGTTACCGCTTTCTGATCCCCCTGTTGCTCATCGTATGCATCGGAGTTGCGCTTTGTAGTGGTACTTTGGTCGGAATTTGGAGGTTAGCAAGACGCCCATCTCAATGGGGATTACTTTTAGGTTTGACCGTTTTGACCCTCTGGATAACGTACCGGTATTTTGACGCCATGCGCGGCGACATGACGCTGACCGTTGAAGAGTTTTCTACGTCCCTCGTACCGGTCGAGGATGTATTTCTCCGAACGGACCGAGGCAGATTCGTGCGCGTCTATCAAAGTTTATTGGCTGACCGTGCTTCGAGCAACGATGACAGCCCGGCCATCGTATCCAGCGGATTTGTGATTCGCCGTGACAAACCATCACCGCACTATAACTGTCATGGTTGGATCTTCACGGGCGGGAAATATGTCGTCAAGAGTGAAGATGTCGAGCTGATATTAGCCGACAATGGATACGTGCCGGTTGATCAACCAAGCGTTGGCGACATCGTCGTGTACTACGACGAGCAGGGCAGGGTGATTCATACTGCGGTCGTGCGGGGACTTCTCGATGACGGAACTCCGGTCCTGGAAAGCAAATGGGGATTTGGGGGGCGATTCTTGCACCGGCCCGACCAACAGGTGTACTCGATGGACTTTCGGTTTTATCGGACGGCTCGACCGGCGCATGGCTCGGGTGTATTGGCCAAGCATTGGTTGGACTTGATCCGGTTCCCCACACAGCGACGGGTCGTACGACGTTAGGCTCACGCCTTTTGGCTCTCATCCTAACCCATTTGCGCCAGCAACCTATCTAACCGTACTTTTTCTTGTCCCTGCGTTGGGACAAAATAGCGCTTTAGGGTCGCAAGCGAAGTATTGCCTCGATACGTACCGTGCAGCGGCAGGGGAACTGTTATGACCAGGACCGAGACAAAGGGAAAGGTTTTGGATCGCGAATTCCTTGAAGTGCGGGCCACGCTTTTGACTCTAGCCGCAGCGCTGGACCGTATCAGCCGGGCGGGGGAAGCTCAACACGAGGATCCTCGCTGGGAAAAAATTGAACGCTCACTTCGGGTGCTGCTCGAGGATCGCGATGACCGAGCCGAAGAAGTGCAGCTTATTTTTTCGCGAACCTATGATCCGGAGTGGCGCAAAGCCTTCGAACTTTGAGCCGGAGAAAAGTCAAGCCGTTGGGTGAACCGTTTTCGTTTCGTCGACTTTGCGACGATGCGGTGGCATGATCGACTAAAGGGCTAACCTATGTATTACATCGATCCGCACATCCACATGATTTCTCGCACGACAGACGATTACGAGACGCTCGCGCGAATGGGATGCGTGGCTGTCAGCGAACCGGCGTTTTGGGCCGGTTTCGATCGCGGTTCGGTGGCATGCTTTCGCGACTACTTTCGCCAGTTGACAGAATTCGAGCCGAAACGTGCTGCTCAGTTCGGCATCCAGCACTTCACCTGGTTGTGCATCAATGCCAAAGAAGCCGAAAATGTGACTTTGGCACGTGAGGTGTTGGCGCTTATTCCCGAGTTCCTCGACCGGCCGAACGTGCTTGGAATTGGCGAAATCGGCCTGAACAAAAACACCAAGAACGAAGCGACGGTGTTTCTCGAACATGTCGAACTAGCAATGGCACACCGCCAGCTCATTCTCATCCACACGCCCCATTTGGAAGACAAGTACCAGGGTACACGGATGATCTTAGACATGCTGCGTGCGGACAGCCGGGTTGAACCCCATCGCGTGTTGGTTGACCATGTAGAGGAACACACGGTGCGGCCGGTGCTCGAAGGAGGTTTTTGGGCCGGTATGACGTTGTACCCAATTACCAAGTGCACGCCAGCTCGTGCAGCCGATATTATCGAGCGATATGGTCCTGAACGACTGGTGGTGAATTCCGCGGGGGATTGGGGGGTTTCCAAGCCAACCGCCGTACCCGATTTTATTATGGAAATGCGCCGTCGCGGGCACCCCGATTCTTTGATCCGCCGTGTAGTGTTCGACAACCCGGTAGCGTTTTTTAGTCAAAGCCCGCACTTCCTACTGCGTGCTCGCGAGTAACCCTCGGGTGGTCCTTCTAACAAAGGCAACTTCAGCCGTCTCATCCTTTGACTCAGTCGGCACAAAAGGGCACCCTCTCTATGGATACTTGCGATGCTCACGGAAATGATCAGACGTCTAGGGCAATTGGGCATCGTACAACAGGAGGCATGAACGTCCCGTGGCACGCAGCACGCGAAATGCCACGGTTTCGCAACATGTCCCCGACCTCGACTGCTTCCCCATCTGGGCACTTGAACACTCGTCCTTAGCCAATCGAACAGAGCATACCGCGCGGTGTCGACGGTTTTTGGAACTTCTAGTCTAACAAGTGCATGACACGTGGCTCGCCAAACGACCACGGCAGCTTGCCAGTTCTTTCTTTCCTTGCGCCGATGGGTCTTTGCGCCTCTACGTTACAACGTTTTTCCGCTGCCGCGCGTCAACACGAGCTGTCGATTCACACCGTCGATTAAAAAAAATTCCCGTTGACCATCGGGCCAGCGAACCAGAAGCTGATCAATCTTCGGATTGCTCCCCAATCCAAACGTGACGGGCAGCTCGACTTGGGACAAATAGCTTCGCGTCACCGAGACGTATCGCATCTGGCGCCCTTCTTTAGTCACCAAAGTGAGCTCGGCTCCCAGAGCATCTCGATTCGAGCAGGTGGGGTCTACTAACTGGATGCGCAGCCAGTAGTGTCCTAAAGAATTGTCGTTGCGAAGCAGTCGCGGTGGCTTTCCTACTGCTGTCAGTATCAGATCTAAGTCTCCATCCCCCTCGATGTCGGCATAGGCGGCACCTCGTCCCACCATAGGCCTTACAAAATCCTCGCCGCATACGGATCCCGGTACCGGAACAAACTCCGTTGCAGACCGAGGGCCAGCGTTCCAGAACAGTTGCGGCGGTTGCTCGTAATACTGGCTACTTTGCACTCGGTGAATGTCCTCTTCCAAGTGTCCATTGGCTGCAAAAATATCTAACCGGCCATCCAAATCATAGTCAAAAAAACCAATACCGAACGTCAACAGTAACCGGGTTGTAGGTCCCAGTCCCGTCGCCACCGCTTGATCGACGAACTGCGGTGTCGGCGGCGAACAAACATACAAGGCGGTCATTTCGTTGGCAAAGTTACCGATGGTTACACCTAATTCATTCGTGTTGCGAAAACATGCGTGATCGATCCCCATGGCACCGCGAGCAAGCCCGTTGGGATCGAACGCTATACCACTTTCAGTTCCCACATCGCGAAAGGTACCGTTGCCCAAATTGCGAAAGAAAAAGTTTTGCACGGTATCGTTTGCCACCAGGATGTCGGTCCACCCATCCGCATCGACATCGACAAACACAACACCCAACGACTTGGCCATCGGTATACCGGTAGCCGGGTTGCGCACCGCAAGGCCGGCCGATTCCGTTACGTCGGTGAATGTTCCACCATCATTGCGATACAGATACGGAAACGTGCCCGGGAAATGCTGTGGCCGGCCGTAGGCGCGTCCGCCACCCGTTAACTGGAAGTTCTGTGCAAGATCATAATCCTTGGACCATTGCAAATAATTACATACGAATAGATCGAGATCGCCATCGCAGTCGTAGTCAAACCATCCGCAACTTGTGCTCCAGGCATCTTCGGCTCCGGCAACGCCGGCTGCTTCCGTAACATCCTGGAAGCGTCCACCTCCCAGGTTGCGAAACAATCGGTTAGGTCCCAAACAGGAAATAAACACGTCACGCAGTCCATCGCCATCATAATCTCCGATGGCAACTCCCATGCCATACAACGTCACATCCAGGCCAGAACTGTCTGTCACATCCGTAAAACGACCGGTACCGTCGTTACGGTATAGCGCCATACGAGGAGGGATAGCAGCCGGTCCACGGGGATCCCATGGCCAGCGAGTGGAATTAATGAACAGCAGATCCGGATCCTGATCATTGTCGTAATCGAAGAAGGCTACCCCACCTCCCATGGTTTCGGGCAAGAGCTTATCGCCATAGGCCCCGTTCTCATGAATAAAATGGATCCCGGCCTCGTTGGTGACGTCCGTGAATGGAACACGCGGTAGTTCCACTTGAGGTAATTCGCGCACGGACAACGTAGAAAACTGTGTTGAGGCGCTCACCTCGGTTCTTCGCGGGCGATGCCACCACCACGCTACCGAGATCGTTACGATACCGACTACAGCGAACACAGCTAGTGATCCCCATAGTGCTCGGCTGATGATCGTATCGTCCTGTTCGACGGGTTCAGCAGGTAATGATTCAAGCTCGACTTCGGTGGGATCCTTCAACGACATTTCGACGCTCCTCGACAGTATGTTCGCCGGCTACCATGTATCGACTTACCGACCAACGATCCTCCCGGACAGCGATTCATCTTCCTTCTTGTTTAGTGCAGTTGGATCGACAGGCGCTGCACCTCGTCAGGCAACTGATAAGCTCCAGGGCGTTGCAACGAATAAATGACGACGGCTTCGGCTGCATGATTCGCTGCCGGGTACTTTTTTCGTGCGCTAGCGACAGCTAGGTCTTGCGCATTGTCATCGGGTTTATAACGCAAGTGCAATTTCCGGTGCTCCGCAGCCTTCTGTTCATCGCCTAAACGCTCATACAGGAGGTGCAATCCGTAGTGGGCAGCGACATTTTCTGGATCGAGCTCCAGCGTTTTCTGGAATTGTTCGACCGCTTGCTCCCAGTAACCCCGAGCTTCAGACGGATCGACCGGATATCGTTTAAGCCCCAAATCGAAGAGCGCCTGTGCCAACTGGTTGATCACTTCATAGTCTTTCGAAAAATCAAAACCGCGATGGGCAGCCGACCGGTCATTGAGAGCCTGCTGAAAATCTCGCACCGCTTGCTCCAGATAGCCGTTTTGAGCATTGGTCATTCCACTGAGCGACGACCAAGTCCAGGACGGGAAATTCTCTTGATCGCGGAATTGAGCAGCGCGGTTCAATGCCGCAACCGCCTTATCTAATTCGCCTTCCACTAAATGTACTCGAGCCAAATTCATAGGACCGTCGAAACGGCCTAATTTTTCTACCTGCTCGAAAGCCTCGGCCGCCTGCCGCAACTCGGCTTTGCCTTTCAAGAGCAATCCGATGCCGTAATCATTCCATCGTTGCCACACGGGGATAGTGCTCTGCTGACCCGGTACCTGCTCATCGTTTCCAGCGATCGGAAACGTCACACGGTCAGCAGCCAATAACATTATGGGCAATTGATTCTTATAGACCTTGCCCGGTTCATGCCCTCGGATTCTGATTCCCAGTTTTTCATTGACACGTGCCACATAATCCATATAACGCTGATCGAATTTGCGGTATAGTAACTTCACTTCCACCGTAATGGGAGCCTGGATATCTTTTGGGACCGTGAATGCATAGTGGACAGTTTGAGCGGCTCCCGGAGGAATCTGATGGTTATAAAGAGGAGTGAAAATGTCTTGAGCATTGCGGCGGTCGATGCGATTGCCGTAACGATCCAGCATAAAGACATTCACGAAATGCGACCAAGGATCGACCTCTCCTGTTGACGGATCGATGCCGCCGCTAAAACCGATCGTTCGATCGCCGGACTGCACGGAAACTTGGAGCCACACTTCGTTCGAGTCGGTGGTACCTTGCGTAAAAAGGTGTCCCATTTTGACGGTTCGAATCACCACTTCCAATAGGTAGCTACGGTTCGGCTCCAGCGCGGGTATTTCCGGCCGCAGCGGCGCGATCAATTCGCCATCGATCTTTGCGTCGCGTCGCAGGCCAAAAAGATCGACTCGCAACACGCCTTGGTTGAACTCTTCGTGAGCCTTGATTACCTCGGGACGATTGCGGAGCCACGCAATACCCGTATTTGCCGAAGGAAAAAGATGACTATGGATGCTTAACTCTTTAGCACCGTCGAAATATTTGGCACCAAAATCGCGCGAGGGTTCCAGAGGCATATGACAGCCATTGCAGTTCAATTCCGCCTTTGCGGGATAGTAGAAACTGCGAATCCCATGGCCTGAGACGCCGCTCAACAAGAAGGAATCATAATGATTTTGGCCTCGCAAAAATTCCTTGTAATGATTCAACGCATAGGGCAAATGCACCTTATGGCAGACCGAGCAGAATTCAGCAGTCTTGTGGAATGGTTTCAAAAAAGTTTTCTTGTGAAAAGCTGGTTTAGCCTTGATTAGTTGTCGATTCACCCATTGTAATATCGGATTCTGGCTATAGGCGAAAGGATAGTGCAGCGGCTCCTCGATAGTATAATCTGCATTACCTCTGACGCTGTTGATATTGGTG
Source organism: uncultured Pirellulaceae bacterium (assembly GCA_964425225.1). Lineage (GTDB taxonomy): Bacteria > Planctomycetota > Planctomycetia > Pirellulales > Pirellulaceae > BPJU01. The sequence goes on from CAYRMD010000058.1 coordinate 16,667, forward strand.
ATCGCATGACAGACTGTACAAGTGATGCCAGCTTGAGCAGTAGGGTGATGGACGACATCGAAATTCGGGTCGTCGAAGGCACCGCTAAAGAACGGCACCGGGTCATGGCATCCGGCGCACCAGCGCGATGCCTGCACGTTGCCGTCCCGCTTCAGAGCAACCTCACGCGTTTCCATTACAGCCGCTAAATAGGGTGCATTATTGAACGAGCTAAAGCGGTGAACACTGTCTGCCCAACCGGCGTGAATGTCCGGATGGCATTCCTTGCAATACTGGTCGTCCATCAAAGCTTCCGCGGGAATGAAATTACCACTGGCCGTGCGGGCCAAGGAAGGCTCAAAATACTTGGCACCCGACGCGGGACCGACTGCAAACCAACGTCTCGGGTCTTGGCGATGCATGATGAGCATTGCCACTACAGCGGCAGCGACGAACCCCGCAAATGCTAAGCCAACTCGCCACTTGATGCGCGGTCCCGCCAGTCGGTGCAACCAGTACAACCATGCCGCCACTAGCGGCGCCGTAACGTGAATCCAGTACACGGTACTCCGCGCAATCGGTTGGCGCAAATCGAGATTGCCCACGCGCATCAACAGCACACCGGAAACCAATACGGCAATACAAACCGTGAAAAGAACATAACCGATACGCACAGCACGGCGGTTCCTTCGGTTCCGTGCTGCTCGCATGTGCAATAGACCAAATACGATGAACGGTACAATCAAGGCCAATCCCAGCACTAAATGCAGCAAAAACATGTATTGATAGAAGTAGTCCTGATAGGTTTCACCGGTATACCACTCCATAGCAGTTACGGATGCTAAATATGCCGCATTGGCACCGAGGAGCCCCACCAGAGCAAAGACCACGTATAACAGTTTGCGTAAGCGAGCTGATACAGCCGGCACATAACGCCGTGCGGCAGTTGTAGCCGCTAGAGCTCGAGCCTGTTGCGCTTCCAATTGTGACATGTTGAACCACCTCCACCGCAAAAAAATCGCTACGTTTTTTGCTCATCCGCAAGGAAGGGTGTCAAGCAAACCGGCGCGCACACATTGCCCAACCATGCACGCCGGTACATCAGACGGCCCTTACCCAGTTCGATACCTTAGACACGCAGCGGTGTTGCCGATTTCTCACGACAAACAATCCATCCGCTTAGCCAGGACGGCATCGGACCACGGAATGCTACGTGTCAGAACAACAGCAGCTTTTTTCAAAACGGCTCTCTGGGTGGAGGATCAGGTGGTTCTAAGAAGATGATTTTCCAGTGCAGTTCTTCTAGGATGGTCAACCACGTAATATTCGGTGATAGATAAACTAGTGACGGAATCGAGTACCAGCCCACACGCTCAGATTCGGGCAGGTGAGGTGGGACCACCGGAGGAACGTCCAACGGAGCGCGGCGGCATTCTGCGCCGCGGCACGGTAAGCGAACCGGATGGTCCTTTCGCGAGTTGTTGGAAGCGTAGTGCGCAAGGCGTAGCAGCCCATGAACCCCCTGATGCGCTCCATCCAACCAATCGCCACACGAAGCCCAAAGGCGCGATGGCGGTACCCATAGGGCCAGGACACCGAATAGAATCAGGGGGCTACATAGCCACCTCGCCCAGCAACTTGCGCCTCGCATGTCGATTCGCATTATCGGGCTCATTTACGCCCAACACAAGGACAACACAATCAAAATTAGGAATAAAATATCGCTTTTATTGTATCCTACAATGTCGCCATGTAAAGTCAGGGCCTATTTTGCTTCATTACCAATTGCTATGCAGCTCAGCGAACGCTGGCGACTGCTGTATAGCTCGCTCGGTCCTTCTGCCAATTGAATTGTCCCCATCGCCAAAAGCTTTTATAGCCACGCGCAGCAAACCGAACATACCAGACCACGGTTATCCGACCACGGTTTTGGATAGGCATTTAATCATTTCGGAAACGTCGCCACCGGTCTACCTCGACGGTAACATACCGTTCTGTCCCGGGCTCAGGTTGGCGATACACATTATCATACTCGTGGCGCAAGTAGACAAATACGGTGGGCACTTCATCTTGCGACGCAGCCAGCAACCCGATCGTTGCCGGTTTATGACCTGGAGTCAAGTCGACGACAACAGGTCGTTTTTTTTCATCTTGAAGCAACTGCAGATACAACCTGTGTGCTTGTTCCATTGCCTCATCAGGACTATCTGCTGGGAATTCAACCGCTTTGAAGTCCATTCCAAATTCGGATCGCCATTTGTTGAGCAGCGATGCGAAATTCGACCAGGGAGCCGTTTGTAAAGACTTTGTCAAAAGAACCAGTCGGCTCGGCAGGAAAACCTGATTGGCAATGAAAACCAATTCCGGGTTAAAACTTAGCATGGTCACTAAAATGGGTTTGTCCTTGGATACGGCTCGCAGTCGTTCCGGTAACTGTCGGCGACAATTCTCGACTACGTCCTTCAGCAAGAAATTCCGGTAGTACTCGTCCTTTTGTTCGCGCGAACCGTATTTTGATACGTAACCATAAAAATCTTTACGCCATTCAAACGAATCCGTTGCCCCGGGTGGCACTCGTAGGAGGGGTAAAACCGGGCGCAGAGCATCATCAACGCGGTTAGCAAGAGGAAAATACTTCACACACGATGGATCCCCTCCTGCGTTGCGCACCACGCTGCATGTCTCGTAGTAGTTTTGAGCAGGAACAAAAATGTATTTGGCCCCAAAACTGAGCATAACCTTGACTTTTTGTGAAATCCCGTCAACTTCCCTTACGTGGCTCGATTCGTCGTCCCAGGCACCGGTTATCCACACAGTTGGGTCCAAGCGGACGTCACCGACACGGAAGCTAGCTTGAAGAGCTTTTAAGGCGGCCGCCAGTGCCATGAACCCCGAATCGGCTTTGACCGTCAGATCTCGGCCATCAACTTGGTCTGCGCCGGCGAAAGTCCATGGCAGGCGGAACTCATCGGATCGCAATAACCGGCGCACTCGGTAGGCCAGGTTTACCAGTGCTTTCGGAAGTAAGCCGTCGGTTTGGCTCCGTATCCATCGCACGGGCAACACCAACGCAGGGCGTAGCAGTCGGGAAGGTCCCTTATCCGCAGAGTCGCTATCAGAATCGCCATGGTTTTCCGCTACTATGCAACACGGAACGAGAGCTTGGCCAAACTGCGCCTCGGGCTGACGAGCTCGAACCAGGTCGCGGCGGCTGACCAATCGTGAATCGCACATGCTTGCTTTTTCTAAAGCTTCGGCTTCTAGCCACCATGGCGACAGCGGACCAAGCATGCGAACGGCCTCGAGTGCAATCCACGGCGCGTGCTCGAAGGAGTATCGATATTCCAGGTCCAGCTCTAATAGGCGGCAAAGCTGTTGGTCACTTATCCGCAACATCTTCGTTAGACTGCTCGGTGCGCGCAATTCTTAAAAACGGCTTCATCACCGACCACCGCTCCGGACCAGAAGGTCGGTGGAGAATCAAATCAAGGTCGGACGATCCCTGCAGTGCTTCGCGAAGTCTTTCGCTCGGAAACGCTGCCTTACCTTCCCGGTCGACAGCTGTTTGTATGCCACAGAACTGAACGCGCACGCTGTGCAGTCCGGTAAGCGGTGGGCCCGGGATGGGTTGGCCACCAACTAAGATCGCCTCGCAAAAGCGAACGGGGAACCACTCGAATCCCATTTGGTCTGCACTTACCGTGGGCAAATCAACTATGGCCATCGCCGAACCATCGGGGCTTACCCAACGCAGTAGCTGGTTGAGGGTCAGTAACTCTGCCCCGGCGGGGGCAGCAGCCAAAAGAACACTCGTTTGTGCGATGGTCCTTTGGGATGGAAATTGGAGGAACTTTGCCAAGTATCGAGCTAACCACGTGCTCACTTCTGCATGCCACAGGACCTCAGCCGCTTGGAGCTGCGCTCGTGGCAACGATTCATCGCCTCTTATGAACTTGTGGAGGCGCACCAATTGTTCTAATACTATCACACTCCACTCGCCCGATCGCTTCAGTGCTGACGGTAGTGGACGGCCGTAGTCGACCGTGTGTGCTACGGCCAACACAAACTCAGGCACGATAACAAATGTTTCGCTTTCCCCAACCAATGCTCGCCCAGCCAACTGCATTTGCCGACGCAACTCGGGTGGCAATCCCCCCGTGGCCCACTCCGACGCAGCGCATACCAGACACGCCGTATCGTAGTCGTCAAGCAGCTCGACAGCCCATTGCGTTTCTTGCTGACCATCCTCGACCACCGTTTCGGCTAACTCATCCAGCTCGGCAATCCATGCCAAAGGTTTGGGCACGCTCAGTGCCAGCTCTACAAGTTCGCATATCCGGCGACGCAGCATCAGTTCATATTGCCGATGGTCTTCCACGCCAAGCAGAACCGACCAGTAATCGGAATCCATCTGTGGAGCTGCAGTGAAGTCGACTTGGGTGACGGCCTTGATCAAGGAAGGCTTTGTACGCCACAAGCGCATCCAGGCCGCCACCAAATCGCAGGCCAGTTGCGGATCCGACGTATCGGCCGCATGTACCAACTCGAAAAAGTTATCGATCCATTCCGCAACGAGTGAAAACACCACGGCATCGATATCCGGGTACTCAACCTCACGCAACAATGCGTCAACTCGCACCCCGACACCGGTCATAATTCGAACCTTTTGCGTTGCGGTATACCCCTGCTCGGAGCTTTCACTTCTCCGGCTGAACACTTACCCAAAACTCAGCCATGTAAAGCTGCTGCTTCAGAATGAAACTCCGCGATCACGGATCGGACGCGAAACAATCTGTAGTCATGTATTCTATGTCATTATTGGACATAAGTCGGTAGCACCTTTCCCCTCCGCAGCCCCGGAACGGACCATCACGACGTGTAGTCCGTGTTTTTGCATGCCGTACATAAATACGCCAAAACACTTGAAGAGTCTGACATTTGGCAACCATGCCAGTTCTACTGGCTCGAAAGACAGCCCAGGTGGGAGCTACGGCATTGTTGGCGGAGGTTGCTCCAATTAACAAAGGTTAAGGCATGTAACCGGGGCAACTTAGTTTTCAGCATCGCGTAGTCGTTATCCCGGGGGCGAAGTGCTTCGCTGCGCGGAAACCATTCCTGCTGGCATTGCTGAATGAACTGTCGCGCAGGTCGAAAAGCGCGATAATACAACCATTTATCTTTCGACCATTCGTACTCGCGGAGTTTCGCGTTTTCCTTAGGACCCGTGCCACTTCGCATTCGCCGCCCACCCTTTTGCTGGCGGGCCTCAACCTTCATGTGTCGGGGGAAAAAGGCTGTCACCACCGTACCAGTTTCGGCGACGATCAATAATCCACACGTGCCCAGAGCCACTCCGACCCACCCAGTTTCCCATTCCTTAACAGCTTTCCAGCCGAGGAGGCAGGCATCTTGCAAATTGTTTTGAATTACCTTCGTGTAATGAATATACAGCCGCTGCAGGACTTCCTCGTTGTGCGCCGCTGCATAGTACAAACGATTGCGCGCATGAGCATCCTGTAATTGCTCACCGATGTCGGGGTCCTCAATGACAACAGCCCAAATTCGGGATTCGACCTCATCCAGTACGTGCTCCCGTACGTGACGCAAACATTTGTCGCGATCAGCAAATACTTGCAAGGGACAATATGAGCAACCCCGTATCGTTATCGTCGACGGTAGCCACTCGGAACGGAATTCTGTATTCAGCACCCGCTAATCCCCCGAGCACTCTGAAGCGTCGAATACGGGCAATCCCAAAAACCGGCACCATGGATCAAAGAGTTTGTTATTCAGAATATCCGCAGGGAATACGCTGTTTTCGACCATTGCTTTCAAGCGTTTATCCAATCGACAAAACCACTGATAGAGTTGTACAGGATCCGTAGTAAGTTTCGGTGATAATTGCTGAGCTGCCTCTACCAGGGTTGAAGCATCCAAATTGATGGACTCTTCGAGCTTTGGCCGCAGGTGTTCCCACAGTGCACCAATGGGGGGCCAGGGAGTTTTGAACTGACGCGAGGCTTGCGCGGCATTCCATGCGTACGCTTCTTCCAACACTCCTAGGCAAGAGAACCAGTCGTTCGCACCGCCATATAGTTGTCGTAGTGCGCGGTACATCTGTGCCCGGAAATGCCACACATAAAGCGCTGCGTAGTCGACTTGGCTTGATCGTCCTTCTAGATAAGTTTCCACGAACGCATGAATCGGCGCCAGGCCTTCGATTGTACTGACAAACTCCTCTCGGACGCTTTCATAATGTCCCTCTACACGACTCGGCGGTTCAGGAATACCGCTCGGTGCTTCCGGATCGGGCGGCATTGGTACCACTAGAAGGGACACTGATTCTCTTAAGCGCGATGCGATGAAATTTCGGGAAACTCGAATAATCCACTTCGCTGCCGCTGGGTCTCCGCGGCACTGATGGGGATCGAACGCGGGAGTATTCAATTGTTTGATAACGTGTAAGACCGCATCTAGCGCGTGGTCACAAAGAAGACCACTACCACCGTGTGTTGACAACGCGAATTTGTCTACCATCTTAAGTGTGCGTTCCAACAATTGTTCATGTGCAACAGCATCCCCCGTTCGGTAATCCAAGATAAGCTGGAACAAGCCTGAGTAGTCCATTGGCGGGCCCTCGCTGAAAGCGCTTTAGCATTTTAGCACTTTTGGAATCGCAAGCTAGCTGCGCGCTCCTAGAAGAGGCGAACGCTTGCAGGTCCGACGGGCCAACGGTACAAACGGGTCACCCGCACATAGTTGGGTGCAGACCGAGTTGTGTTGCGCCGGCAACCACGGCGACGATTGGCACATCACGGTTTAATTGCGGCGGCACAACCATATAAATAATGCCGGGGTTTGGGTACCGTGGACAGTCCGAAGGCATTTTTCTTTTCGCTGTGGCAGCGCCCCAAATCTTCCGCCGCTTCACATGCGCCACGTCGCGGTAGCGGACGTCGAAGGTCGCGAGTGCGCATTTCATGGTGATTCCTCCGGAACGATATGACCAAATCCCACAGCCACAAAGGGCAGCCGATAATAAACCAGCCGGAGACAACGCTCGCCCACGGGCAACCGGCTAAAACGAAGGAGGTTGGACAAGATAGGACACCCGTTGGCAACTCGGGCCCTCGGCCTGTGGCCACAAGCAGGTGGCGTCGCGCGTAGCAAGCCCAAAAAAGCACGGAAACGTAGATTCCAGCCGCCGGCGCGCGGCTGTTGCCTGCGTTAGCGCATTTAGGGCGGCATATAAGAAGGAACCGTCCCGCATCCCCAGCCGCCAAGTTCGAAGCACAATTGGCTACGGCCCGTCTATAGAGCGCCGGATCATCTTCTGAGCAAGCTCTGGACAGATCGTATTATCTGAGGCATAATTTCCCCTAAAGAATGCTCCCTCTTTTGGTTTGCGGTGACTATCCCGTGGCAAATTTTAGGACACATCTGAAGCACGAGCCATGAATTTCGACGAGTTATTCTCTCTAGCAACCGGGTACACAAGTCCCTTTGAGTTCCAGCGGAGGGTTGCGTGCAACCGGGACCCTATTGTCTTACTACGTGTCCCAACCGGGCTTGGCAAAACGGCCGCTGCCGTCCTGGGATGGCTCTGGCAACGCCGGTATGCCGATCAGGATATCCGCCAAGCTACACCTCGACGGTTAGTCTACTGTTTGCCCATGCGCGTATTGGTGGAGCAGACCAGAGATGTGGTCCAAGGTTGGTTGAAGAAGTTAGCCTTAGCCGAACAGGTACGCGTATACGTCCTTCTCGGTGGCGAGGACATTGATGACTGGTATCTTTATCCGGAACACGACGCAATTCTCATTGGAACGCAAGACATGTTGTTGTCCCGAGCCTTGAACCGTGGCTACGGGATGAGTCGTTATGCGTGGCCTATTGATTTTGGTCTGCTGCACAATGACTGTTTATGGGTTTTTGACGAAGTACAGCTCCTGAACGTGGCCGCAGCTACTAGTGCGCAGCTCGAAGCATTTCGACGGAAGTTTGGAACCCTGCGTCCTACACATTGCATTTGGATGTCAGCTACGCTCGATCCGCGTTGGCTGCACACGGTGGACGTAGATCGAGGGTGGCTATCAGAACCATGGACCTTAAGTTCTGCTGATCTAGCCCAGCCCGAGGTTAGCAAACGGTATGGAGCAGTGAAACGGCTTTCCAAGGTTCCCGTTCCGATGTCAGATGAAAGTCGGATCGCGGAATGGATTGTCGACAAGCACCAGCCAGGCACCCTGACGTTGGCAATATTCAACACGGTGGACCGCGCTCGCGCCGTGTATCAACAACTCGCAAAGCGACGAAATCCAAAGAAGGGACTCTTACAGGATGTATCACTCGTACTATTGCACTCGCGATTTCGACCGCGCGAGAGGGAACACCAAATGCAGTTTTTGCTTGATTCTCCACCGAGCGGAGGCACGATCGCCGTAACAACTCAGGTTGTGGAAGCCGGAGTGGACATATCGGCCAAGACGTTGTTGACCGAGCTAGCGCCATGGGCGTCGTTGGTGCAGCGGTTCGGTCGTTGCAACCGACGCGGAGAGTTTCAGGATGCCCAGGTGTTCTGGACCGATTTACCCCAAGACAAAAGTTCACAGGAAAAGGTTGCGCAACCGTACGTTCTGGCTGACCTGTTGGAAGCCCGAAAGCACTTAGAAGCTCTGGGCGACGTCAGTGTGTCGTCATTAGAGAAAAAGGCTGTACCATTGGAGCTTCAGTCGGACCACGTTCTACGTCGCCGTGACTTTGTCGACCTTTTCGACACCACGCCTGACTTAAGTGGCAATGACATCGATACGTCGCGCTTCATCCGCGGCGATGAAGACCCGGATGTACGCGTCTTTTGGCGCGAAGTGCCTGAGCATGTAAGCCGCCCCGAACCAGGAGCTGCCTATGCTGCTGCCCCTACAGCGGACGAGCTGTGTAACGTACCCGTATACGAATTTCGCAGCTTCTTGAGAAAACACCTGAACGATATATGGCGTTGGGACGCATTAGAAGGCCATTGGACCAACGTTGATAACGAGCATGTTTTTCCGGGTCAAACGTTTCTGGTGCGTGCAACGGCAGGTGGCTATGATCCTACGCTCGGTTGGGACAGTAAGAAAAGTGAGCGCGTTCAGCCGGTTGACACATCCGTCAGCACGCCCGAAGGCTACGACCACGATCAATTCTCCTCGAAGTCATGCTGGCAGAGCCTGGCTAAACATGGGGATGAACTTTGTCAGGCTCTGCAGCACATGGTAGCGGAACTAAATCTTAACCAAGATCTTGTCGAGGCCCTCTTGCTTGCCGCACGTTGGCACGATTATGGAAAGGCGCATTTGGTATTTCAGTCAGCGCTACCCGACGGTGCGCCGCAGCATTTTTCTGCCCAAGTCGTTTGGGCCAAAGCCGCCGGCACGTGGAAACCCTACGAGCGCAGACATTTTCGTCACGAACTAGCTTCTGCGCTCGCGATTTTAGCAAGACCGCACGAAAGCTTGCGAAACCTTTCCGACGAACACTTGAGTCTGGTGGCTTACTTAGCAGCCGCGCACCACGGCAAGGTGCGTCTATCGATCCGCTCCATGCCAGGTGAAGCAGTCCCACCCGCGCGGAACCAATTGTATGCTCGTGGAATATGGCACGGCGATACGATGCCAACAGTTGACCTCGGAGGTCAGGTGATTGTCGGTCAATTGAAATTGTCCCTAGAGCCTATGCGGTTGGGCCGGAACCAATTCGGTGAGCCAAGTTGGGCAGAGCGAACACTGATGTTACGCGAGCGCCTCGGGCCATTTCGTCTCGGCTATTTAGAAGCCCTGCTACGCGCCGCTGATATGCGTGTTAGCCGTGACGCCGTTGGCTCAGCGCCGTCATGCAATTCCGTATCAGGTTACGCGCCGGAGACACCGGTATGATGCGTTCAGAAATTGAATTGGGTGGCTGCACGCCGGAACCCTTGATGAACTATTTGAAAGCGCTAGGAGTTTTCCGCTTGATTGCTGAGCAAGCGGACCCACTGGTAACAGCTTGCTGGCGAGCTGATAAGTTTGTCCTACAGTCAAAGTTCGACGAGCATGGCCTGGTAGCGTTTTTCCTTCAGGACTACCGGCCAACACCGATCGTCGCGCCATGGGCTGGCGGCTGTGGTTTCTTCGCCAAGGACAACAAGACCGCCGTGGAGGCAATCGCCGCAAGCGTCACGCCGCGGTTGGAACAATACCGCGATATCATAGCAAGAGTTCGCAACATACTGCGTAATGAAGGAATGACCTACAGACCAACGGATGAAGCAAAGGAGCGGTTGCTGCGGCGGTACCGGCGCGAACTGCCAGATTGTTTCGTGCAATGGCTCGATGCGGCAATCATTCTTCAGGCCGAGGGACAAGCTTTTGCGCCTCTGTTAGGCACCGGAGGCAACGATGGCAGCTTAGATTTCACTAAAAATTTTATGCAAAGGCTCGTCGATCAATTGAAGTTTACTACCGATTCAGGGACTTCCAGTACGAAACCACTTTTGCGCAACAGCCTGTTCGGTGAGCCTGTCTCAGGACTGGGTCAGTGCGCTGTCGGACAATTTGCACCCGGCCGCGCCGGTGGCCCCAACGCGACGCAGGGAATGAAGGGTGACTCGACCGATAACCCGTGGGATTATGTATTGATGCTAGAAGGAACGCTATTCTTCGCAGGAGCCCTGGTTCGCCGCACGAGTATCTATTCCACCGATAAAGCAGCGTTCCCATTCACCGTTCGAGTCCGACCGGTCGGTATGGCCGCAACCACGGATAAGGAACTCCGTGAAGCCCGCGGCGAGCTCTGGCTCCCTCTTTGGGATAGCTACGTTTCCAAGAATGAGTTGGAGTATTTGTTTGCTGAGGGGAGAGCAGAGGTGGCGGGCCGCCCGGCTCGCGACTCTCTGGATTTTGCTCGTGCAGTCGCCACGCTCGGAGTAGATCGTGGCATTAAAGAATTCATACGCTTTGGTTTTCTCCAACGCAGTGGAAAAGCGTTCTTGGCTGTCGCTATGGGACGGATACGAACGCCTGATCAACCTCGCGATAATATAGGTTTGATCCAGGAAATCGACTCGTGGCTCGACGAGTTCCGTCAAATTGCTGGTGCGGATTCTCCTGAGCGATTTCGCAGGGTGCTTAACCACATTGAGGCTGCTATCTTCGACTATTGTCAATTTGGACGCACCGAAGATTTGCGGAGACTTTTCCTTGCCTTGGGCAAAGCCCAACAAGAGCTGAGCGTTACCGGTGGCAAACGTGGTAACACCGTCGTTTGTCGCCCCCTAGGCGGACTGTCCGAGCGGTGGATCAGTTCGCGTATTGATCAGAGCATTGAGTACCGAATTGCCTTGGCATTGGCTAGTATCTACGACCGCGAGGGAAAGCTCCCGCCAATACGAGCTAACGTCGAGCCGGTAGAGTACAGAAAAAATCGTTGGAGCTGGTCGGAGACAGTCGGAGCGCACGTGGTGTGGTCTACCGCTTCGTTAGAGCGCAACATGATTGCCGTACTTGAGCGACGAATCATGGATGGCTTACGAAACGGGTGCTCTGATTTGCCGTTGGATTTCAAACAAGGGCTCCCTCTGGATGCCATCTCATTATTCTTGTCCGGTGACGTTTCGGATGACCGGATCGATGAGTTATTTCGTGCGCTTCTGCTGATCGATCAGCGATCAGCCTTTTCTTCTTTGAGTGTGCAGCAGCCTTTGCCCGACGCCGCTCCCCTACCGCGCCAGTATGCTCTGCTCAAGTTACTTTTCCTGCCAGCTCGACTTGCGATGGAGAGGGACGTCACTGACCAGCGCGTTCGCTGGAAGTTAGCACGCCAGGATGAGGCTTCAGTCCGCATCCGCCCCGAACCGAGAATCTTATCTTTGTTAATGGCCGACCGTGTTCCCGAAGCGTGTCGAATTGCCTACGAGCGATTGCGTGCGGTGGGTTTGACTCCCTTGCCGACACCCATGAGTGGCCGACCGGCACGCACCTCCGACTGGGAACGACCACCTCGCTCTTTTATCGCCGGACGCCGAATAGCCGCTGCCCTACTGCTACCCGTCTCCGAGCATGCTGTAAATCAATTGGTAAGTTTGGTCGTGCGTCCCGACCACCATCAAGAGAGCATAGAAGAGCTGCAAACAGAAGGAGTTTGAACTATGACGATCAATTATCAGTCACTACAAAATGCGCCACGACTTTTGATGGAAGCTGAACTGAAGCCCTTGCAAGGCGATCGGTTTCAACCCACCGGCTTCCCTGATCTTGGCCCGGCCCGGTACACGGCGCCCGACGGCACCGAAAAACTGCTGGTTGAATCCCCGCAGTCTGTTGCCAATCGCATGGAGTTAGTCTGTTGGGACGAAACCAATAAGGATCTTATCGACCAACTTAAGGGCCTGCCTTATATACGCGTTGTGGATGAGAAAGGGGAATTAGTTACTACCTCATTGCTCGAGTCTCACCGGATAAACTCTCCGTACATTTTGGAAAGTGACGACAAATCGGTTTTTAATAAGCTCAAAGAGGAATTGGTCTCCCTTGAAGACAAGCCGGTAGACTTGCGTGCGTTGGCCAGGACCCTATTCAAGTATGATGCGAGCGCGGTGTTGCACGGGGTGTTTCTGGCCAAAAGCGATTTGGCTGGAGGACGTCTCCGTCTGGCACGGGTGCTATCCGGCTTTATTGAAGCTTCTCAGGTAATGCCGGCCGAAAGCGGCGGCGCAAAAATCGACCGGGTCAACCCACAGGGTGATACTAATAAGGGTTTCGGAAACGTCATCTATCACCGAACTGAGTTTACTGCCGCAGACATCCGCGCTTTTTTTAATATGGACTTGGCCTTGCTGCACAGTTACGGATTTCCTGAGGACGCAGAGAAGCTGCTCCTCGCGTTGGCTCTGTTTAAAATCCGCCGTTTTTTGTCGAGCGGCCTCCGCTTACGCACCGCATGCGACTTGGAAGTCAAAGGAGATATACGGGTCACTCGCCCGCAGAATGGCTTTTCCGTGCCAAACGAAAACGATTTACTCGCAGAATGTCAGGAATGGATTCGTCGTTGTCGCGATGCCCGCCTTTTTGCGGAACCGCCCGTAACGCAAGTCAAATGGATGAATAAGCCCATTACTAGATCATCGGGAACTCGAGCATGATTGGTATAGCGTTCCGGTTCTGTGGCGGTAAGTTCCACGCTACAGCTTGGGGACGTCACGTTAACGAAGGCGTGCCGGAATGGCCCCCTTCACCGTGGCGGCTGTTGCGCACGTTGGTGGCTGTTTGGAAAACGAAAGCACCTACGTTACAAGAATCGCAAGTGCGCGAAGTATTACAAAAACTCGCCCATCCACCGCGCTTTCATTTACCACAGGCAGCAACTGGCCATAGCCGCCACTACATGCGCTGGTTCAAGAGAGGTCCCTTGGATCAGACGCTCGTTTTTGATGCGTTCGTCGTGATTCCCCGCGATGCAGAACTCGTTGCGCTGTGGCCCAATAAAACGCTTAGTGAACAAGATCGCCAAGTACTCGAACTTTTGCTGTACAACCTCGGTTACTTGGGGCGAGCCGAATCATGGTGCGAGGCCCGATTACTAAGTAACGGTGAACTCGATCAGCAGCTCGCAAGGGAAAACTTCTTTAACTGCGTACCCTTTGACCCGCAAGCCACTCACGGAGAAGTTCAACTGGTGCGCGTCTTGTGTGCTGACCCGGAAACCGCCTTCAGCGATGAGCATGTTCAATCTCCAAAATCGGTCGGTCGTCGACGCAGGGTAAAACGCCCACCATATGACCCAAATTGGAACTTGTGCATAGAAACATCACAACTCCACTCCGAAAAATGGTCCGATCCTCCCGGATCACGCTGGGTGGAGTACGTCCGTCCACATGATTGCCTCAATCCGGCGCGGCGAGCACCGCGCCGGATGATTCGCAATCAACCACCCGCACAAGTAGCCCGATTCGTCCTTGATGCGCCAGTCTTGCCACCTATCACGGATACGCTACCTTTGGCAGACCTCGCCCGCTTCAAATTGATGGGCATCTTCGGTCGCCTTACCGAACACAACGGCGTAAAAGGACGGTCTCCGATATTGTCGGGTAAAGATGCTCAAGGCAATAAACTTCACGGACACAAACATGCGTATTACTTACCGACCGACGAGGACGGCGACGGAAAACTCGATCACTTGACTATTCTCGCCGAAGACGGTTTCGGGCCTATGGAGCTAAAAGCAATCGACCGACTCAGATCATTAAAACGAAGTGACGACGTCCCGGAGATAAATCTTCTGCTCGTGGCTGTTGGTCGTTGGGACGAATTTGCCACCGGACCGCTGGCAAAGTCACGCGAATGGGTCTCAGCAACTCCTTTCCTGGTCACCCGCCATCTCAAGAAAAACGGCCGAAAGCGCGACCCCGAAGAACTGCTGTACTCTCCACACGCTTTTATTGCCCAAGTACTGCGTGAGGAGCTTGAGCGACTATGTGAACGTCGCCAATGGCCTTTTTCGGGACGGGCTATAACACTCGAACCGCTTTATAAGCCACACGGTGTTTTCCGGGTTCAACCCCATTACTGGGCTGTTGCAGCAACGGGCCCGACGTTGCGTCCTATCCAGTTCAAGCGATATCGACGCAAGGCCAGCGACGACGGTGGACGAAGGTTAACAGGCACTTTCCGGATCGTTTTTCCCAATCCTGTTTCTGGGCCTATCGCGCTGGGTCATTCGGCCCATTTCGGGTTGGGTCTTTTCCTGCCTAAAAACACGATCCCAGCCCCCCGGAGCCATAGCCCGTAAAAGGACAGTACCTGAGAGAGCCGTTGAACGTCAAGGTGGCCACCAGGAATCAGTTACTTGCCACGCAGTAGAATTACAAACCCTGTAGTGGGTGCGATGGAAAACAAAAAGCTGCGCCCCCTTGATCTTTGACAATTCGGTAAAAATACGGGGATAGCTTGCGGTTAGCGGCCGAGTCGGGGCCGGGCCCATCAGACCCGGCCCGCGGCTCGCCGTTAGCTACCGACGGTCCATTGGCAGCGTCGACCTTACACGCCCATTGGCAATCGATCGTTCGATCGTCGATATCGGCCCAGAGTTTCGAGTGATCTTCGCTAACAGCCACGGGGACCCTCAGCATTTCCTCCGCACTTACTACGTCCATAACACGTAGCTGCGATGCCCGAAGTTTTGCACGACTTACAGACGTTCGGCTGGCCGGACCGGATGGCGTTTGCATCCAAGAACAAGCTGCGATGCGCTTGATGCTGCATGTGGCCCAATTAGACTGGAAGCTATGCTGTAGGGGCGGCCTAGCGAAGCCGGCGGACACGGGACGCACTGCGGCGGATTCATGGACGGCTGAGCCCGGCGAGTTTCTCGAGGGATTCAGCCATGCGCAATACCTATCTTGTCTGCTACGACATTCGGGACGATAAGCGGCTGCGCAAGGTGTACAAAACCATGCGCGACTGGGGAGAACCGATTCAGTACTCGGTTTTCGAATGCCAGTTTACGGCAATCGATCTGGCACGCTGCCGCGAAGAACTAAGCCAAATCATTCACCACGGTGAGGACCAGGTGCTGTTTGTCAACTTGGGTCCCGTCGAGGGCAGGGGAGACCGCGTCATTACGTCGCTCGGCCAACCGTACGTGTCGCTGGACAAGCCTTGTTTCGTCATGTAACGCCGCTATCAATCAGAGACCCAGGGCATGGATCCATCAGAATACCTTCCCGCTCGCATGATCAACGAACTAGTCTACTGTCCACGCCTATTTTATTACGAACACGTGCTGGGTGTCTTTGTCCACAATCTCGACACCATCGAAGGATCTCAAGTGCATCGTCGCGTGGACGCGGAGACTCCCGGCGAGTTACCGCCGGCGGAAACGCTCCTGGAGTGCGATCGTCCGGTCCGTTCTCGGAGCGTGACTCTGTCGAGCGACCGGTATGGCGTGATTGCCAAAATGGATTTACTTGAAGTAGACGGCAGCGGTTGTGTTACTCCGGTGGATTACAAACGAGGGAGTCCTCGCCAGGGAGCGGACGGGCAGTTAGAGGCTTGGCCCTCCGATCGAGTACAAGTAGGTGTTCAGGCGCTTATCTTACGGGAAAACGGTTATCGGTGTGAGCAAGCCGTGATTTACTATGCGAGCACGCGGCAACGGGTACGGATACCGATTGACGAGTCTTTAATAGCGGACACTCTGGCTGCTATTGCCGAGGCACGACAGGTAGCATCCAGTCCTCAAATTCCTCCGCCTCTGGAAGACAGTCCGAAGTGTCCGCGGTGTTCGCTGGTGGGAATCTGTTTGCCGGATGAAACGCAGCGCTTAAGCCGCTTGGAGATGCCGAACGGCGAGCTGGTGCAGTTGACGCTTTTTGACACGGGACCCGAGCGCCAGGTTCTGGACCATATGCCCGAGCGCAACGAACAAGTCCGGCGTCTGATTCCGGCTCGGGATGACCTGCGGCCATTGTACCTTCACACGCAGGGGATTCGCGTGAGTAAGACAGGGCGCGTACTGAACATCGAGGGTCACGATTATCCGCGTCAGGAAGTGCGCCTGCACGAGGTGTCTCACGTTAGTCTTTATGGCAATATTCAGATTACAACGCAGGCTATTCAGGCGCTGTGCGAGGAGGAAATTCCCGTAGCGTTTTTTTCGATGGGTGGCTGGTTTTATGGCATGATCCAGAACATGGGGATTCGCAGCGCGTATTTACGGCGCGAGCAGTTTCGACTGGCCGACAGTCCGAGTTTTTGCTTGCAGTTTGCTCGGGCATTGGTAGCCGGCAAGATCCGCAATCAACGAACGATGTTATTGCGCAACCACGTGGAGCCTCCTGAAACAGTCCTCGTGCAAATGAAGTGCCTGGAGCAGGATGCTCGACGAGCGCAAAGCTTGGATCAACTCCTGGGTATTGAGGGAAATGGTGCACGACTCTATTTTGAGAGTTTTGCCGGGATGATCAAAGTCGGGCGACAGGATCCATGGGAGGCTGCTGTTGGGGGTGACGCATGTGGGTGGCAGAGCAACGACGCGCCTTTGCATTTTGATTTTCAGTCGCGCAACCGCCGACCACCTCGGGATCCTGTAAATGCGCTTTTGTCATTAGCTTACAGCTTACTGGTTAAAGATCTCACGCTGGTGGTCGCGGCCGTGGGGCTGGATCCGTATTGGGGATTTTACCACCAACCTCGCAGTGGCCGACCGGCTTTGGCTTTGGACCTGATGGAGCCTTTTCGTCCGTTGATTGCCGACTCTGCGGTGCTCACGGCGATTAACTCGCGGATGGTCCGGCCGGGGCATTTTATACGGACGGCCGACGCGGTAGCGTTAACCCGCGACGGGCGCAAGCAATTCTTTCACGCCTACGAGCAGAGAATGGATAGCCTTGTGACACATCCCCTTTTTAGTTATCGTGTGAATTATCGCCGCGTGTTAGAGATTCAAACTCGCCTTTTGGCGCGCATGTTAAGCGGGGAGTTATGGCAGTACCCAGTTTTTACCACGCGCTGAGTCGATCGAAAGTGGTATGGCTGCTGGAGATTGTCTTAGGAACGTCTGATCAACTGGCGGTAAACGAGCGTATTGGCTCGATGGATAGT
>CAYRMD010000059.1:0-33309 GCA_964425225.1 uncultured Pirellulaceae bacterium
GGAATGCCGTAACCCATTGCGGGGAAACGCGTTTCTTCGCCGAGATTGAAATGTGCCCGTGGCGGGAAAGCCGCCAACCCGCGGGGAGTGGGGTTCGCAATGGGAAGAAAGAAGTGCCCCCGGCAGGACTTGAACCTGCGACCTGCGGTTTAGGAAACCGCTGCTCTATCCTACTGAGCTACGAGGGCAGGCTCGACCGCGACACAGCCCGGTTGCCGATGGGGTCGCGACGGCACTCCGATGCTTCACAACACTCGCATGGCACTGGCCAACCGTAGCACAGCGCTCGCCGCTGTGTTGCGGCTTGCGTATTTAATCGCTCAATTGCTCGGTCAAGGAATCGGAAAGCTAACCCAAGGGGGGCCAAATGTGGACCGGCCGAGACCGTTCATGCCATCCGACCCTCGCGTTCTTGCGCATTATGCTACGGCAATTCCTGGCGGGAGGCTAGACCTATCAAGTCGTCAGGTCGTGAAGAATTGCGCAATTTGCTCAGCCATCCCCATTCGGAGTCGCTGCCTTGCGGTGGCAGCTCAAAAAGACGAATCGCTGCGGTGCAAATGAAACCTGCGAACCGGTCCCGCTCGGCCTACGAAGAACCGGAACCGCGTTGTTAATGACAGTCGTGGGTTTGCATCGCACGATACCACGCAATTACACGACGACAGTCCGCCCCGGAAAAGGAACGCCTCGTCGCAGCTACGTTTGTTTCGCCTCTGTACCGTTGTATCGTCCGCCATGTAGCCGAATCGTGTGCGGCGACTAAAGCGTCTCCCGATGTCAGGGACCAGCCGCATAATCGGCTGCCTTTTCCGACGGCATCGGAACCTGCCCCAGACTCCCATACTTGCGCAATGGCGGGTTAAGATACGCCGTCAGAAGCACGACCAGAAGGGTGCCGATCCCGCCGCTTACGACAGACACCACCGGTCCAAACCACGCTGCCACCAATCCGGATTCGAATCCGCCTAATTCGTTCGATGCGCCAATGAACAAGCTGTTGATCGCCGACACGCGTCCGCGCAGTTGATCCGGAGTCAAAATCTGCACCAACGTGTGGCGCACGACTACACTGACGCTATCGAGCATACCGGCCAGCAGGAGCATGGTTAGGGAAAGGGCAAAGTTCCGAGAGAATCCAAATACGATCGTTGCCACACCGAATCCGGCAACCGACCAGAGGAGAGCCTGACCCGCATAGCGGAAGGGAGGCCTTTGGGCTAACCAACCTGCCATGATCAGTGCTCCAAGAGCCGGCGCCGCACGTAACCATCCCAGTCCGACGGGCCCAACTTGTAGAATGTCTCGCGCATAGATCGGCAAAAGAGCGACCGATCCGCCCAGCAGCACAGCGAACATGTCGAGCGTAATGGCTCCGAGAATAACGGGCTGATTCCTTAGATAGTGCCAGCCGGCCGTCCAATCGACGTCGCTTGGGGGGACCTCCAAAGCCGACGGGGCTATTTTTAGCCGCGATAAAACTAAGAAAAACCACGCCACTGTGCAGGCTTCGGCCAAATAGACCCAAACTGCTGAATCGGTAACACCGATCACCAGTCCGCCCAGACCAGGCCCGAGCACCGATGCCAAGTGGAAGGCTCCGGTGTTCCACGCAACCGCGTTGCTAAAACTTTCCAGTGGTACAAGATGTGGTACCAGCGAGGTCTTGGCCGGTTGCTGAAACGCTCGTGCAGTTCCAGCCACAAAGAGGCTAACAAACATCCAATAAGGGTGTGCTTCATTCCACGAGATCCAAGCCAGCGACAGGGAGGCCAAGGCTTGCACAACACACGTAGCCATAATGACACTACGTCTGGCAAAGCGGTCCGCCACGTGTCCAGCCGGCAACACGAAAAACACAACCGGGATGAACTGTGTCAATCCGACTAAGCCCAATGCCAGCGCCGCATGCGTCCGCTCGTACATTTCCCATCCGACCGCCACTGTTTGCATCTGGGTACCAAGTACCGAGATAAAATTCCCTGCTAAATACGAGCGAAAATTACGGCGTCGCAACGGTGCGTACGGATCGAAAGAACCAGGACTCCCGTGATTCTCCATAGAATCTCGTCCCGAGGTTGGGTGACTTACCGGGCAGCAAGCAGTTCGTTGGTTCGGTCGTCAGGCCTGGTAATCGTCACTCGCACATTGGCGTGGTTTTCTCAACTACCTTGTTCATCGGAATACACAAACGCATTTTTTTCGGACTAAGCCACCGGACAGCGGTTTAGGTCGTTAGCCCTCATGGGTCTCCTCAAGTCGAGCCTTCGCAACCAAGGCTTCGTGCTACCGCCCGATGCATCCTAGTCAGCTTGTTCTGCAGGAGCGTGATTCTTAAGGAGCTGTTCCGACAAACCGGTTTGTCGTGCGACGCGACTTTGCCCGTCAAGGGAACGATCCAATGACAGCATGGGCGAGTGCGCCCTGAGGAGTCCGCACCGGCGCAGCGACTGTGAGCCACTTGACGATTCACCGTTGACGGGGCAAGCTGCCATGGCCGACAATGCTTCCCCGTAAGCCAAGCCCCGGTATAGCAAAGCCGGTAGGAGTAACCAACCGGCGGGCTCTCCGTTGCCAAGGAGTTGAGCGTGTCCGAAGCGGGCCATAGAGAATTGTCCGGCACTGTGCGGTATGGACCTCTTCCTGAGTTCACGTGGCCGGCGCTGTTAATTGGATGGCTACTGGGTACGTTGATCACGATTTCGATCAGTTACGCTTCGTTGATCTTGGGTTTTTCCATCGAGGGCTCCGAATTGGCAGCTATCCTCGGTTGGGGAATCCTGCGAGGCTTGTTAAGGCGGCGCAGCATTGCGGAAAACAATATTAACCAGACGCTTGCGTCAGCCGTCAACGGGGCGTCGGCGGGAATGATGTTTTCGATTCCTGCCCTGTTTATTTTGGCTGACCGCCTCGGTCAGCCGTCACTTGTCCAGTTCTCTCCGGTAACAATGGTCCTGGTGTGCATCACCGGAGGTATCATTGGCTTGGCGTTCATTATCCCGTTGCGCAAACAAATGATCGACTTTGACCGCTTAGCCTACCCTGGCGGCATTGCTGTAGCGGCTATCTTGAAATCACCAGGCGCCGGAATGCGCAAGGCTGCGCTGCTGTTGGCCGGAGCAATCCTCTCGGGAACTGTTTATTTGATTTTAGTCATGAAATTGGGCGAACACCCCGAGTGGCACGCGGGCCAGCAACTGGGTTTACCTGCCTATTTGAACATCACATTTTTCTTGTCGGTCATGACGATCGGTGTCGGCTACTTATCCGGTAAAGGAGGTTTTTGGTTTGGAGCTGGAGGGTTTCTTTGTTATTGGATTCTAGCCCCTTTACTTGCGCAACTAGGCGACCCGTCCGTTCGCCAATTGATTGTAGGCGCGTCAGGCGACCCCGCTGAGCAATTGCGAATCCAACTTTTTCGTCCCGTGGGAATCGGCATGCTGATTGGAGCTGCGATTGGAGGCGTGATCGCGGCCTTTCCGTTGATTCGCAGTGCTTTCGCCTCGTTGCATCGGGCAAGCTTCGAAGGGTCGTCGGACCATGTCCAAGACGAGCTGCCTATCCGATGGTTGTATTGGGCCATTGCAGTGGGTGGCGGGGTCCTTTGCGTAGCTGTGTGGCGAAGTGTCCCGGAAGCAGGTTGGCCTTTGGCGATTCTCTTGACCCTGCTGGGATTGATTTGGACCTGGGTGGCTGGTGTTATCATCGCCGAGTGTGTGGGACGCACGAATTGGTCACCGCTATCCGGCATGACGCTCATTGGCGTAACTGTCCTGATCCTAGTCGCCAAACACGGACTCGATAACACTCGAACCATTCTTGTTTCTGTCATGCTGGGGGCTGCGATCTGTGTAGCGATTGCACAAGCGTCGGACATGATGCTCGACTTAAAATCCGGCTATCTCATTGGAGCGATTCCTCGGCGGCAACAATACGCACAAGTGTTGGGAAGTTGGCTGGGGCCTATTCTGGTGATGTTCCTAATTTACGCTCTGCACCGCCAATACACATTGGGTAGTGAAAAACTACCGGCCCCGCAAGGACAAGCCTTAGCATCGATGATTGAAAGCATTCTCTTTCAGCAGAACGTTCCCTCCTATCGATACGTTGCTGGTGCAGGCCTGGGAACGCTTCTGTCGCTTAGTGGTCTGGGCGGCATCGGCGTGCTCATCGGTCTTGGTTTTTACATGCCATTTAGTACGGTGCTGACTTATACCATCGGTTGCATCGCCAGGTTGCTGACGGATCGCTTCTGGGGCAGGGAATGGGCCGATGAGCGAGGTATACCGTTGGCTGCTGGACTAATCGTTGGCGAAGCCCTGGTCGGCGTCAGTTATGCCTTGATACAAGTTGTACGGAGTGTTTTATGAAATGGCCCATGAGTGTCATCGGTCAGTTGTGTTTGTGGCTGGGCTTTCTCGTGGCGACGTTCGCTGCCGTGATGCGACTGGAGGCGCCTGAGCGACCGCGGTGGCAGACCGTACCCTGGCCCATGTATCTTCTGGGGCTAGGCTTGGGAACGATGGGGATCGTGCTCGTGCGCCAGGTGCGACTTGCCGAGCGTACCGGTACAGCGACCGGAGTAAGTCGGGTAACACGCCTCCGCTCGATCAGCGAACAGTTGCATCACCATGTATTGCGGCTACGCAGCCAGCTTGACGCGACAAGCGCCTCTGAAATTCCAGCAGAATTCGATGCCCAGGTCGCGCCCCTTCTGGCCGAATTTGTGGAGGCTCGCGAGGTTATCATCCATCGGTATGGCCTGAAGGTCTATGCCATGGTAATGAGCGCCTTCGCTTCCGGCGAACGCTTTTTGAATCGAGCCTGGTGTGCCGCAGTCGATAGTTATGTGGATGAAACACGCCTGTGTTTGGAGGCAGCGGAACAGCGGTTTCTGGAGCTAGTCCGTTTGTTGGAAAACCTGGAATCCAGGTCGCCTGATAAGATGTAAACTCGACTATTGTTGTTTAGAGCCTATCCCGAAATATCGGCAGCGGTAGGTGATTCACGCCGAGGCGCAATGGACGAAGGCCAGGTACTTTTCTACTTTGTTTGTCGTGACCCGATTCGTCGGGGCAAAACTGTAAGACAAGTAACAGGACCGGATGAATGCGATCACGACGAACGCGTCTTCGCTTTCACCACACATTAACTTTGGGATAGGCTCTTAGAACAATAACGATACAACGCAAAGGCATCATGGCGCAAAAAAGGTAATATCCATCGGCTACTTACGGCTTGATCTGTTTACGGGTTCGCGTTTCTTCAAGTTCGTCGAAGACCGCTCGGGAACGTCGGTTCCCCAATCCGCTTAACTTACGGTTGTGCTGAACGCTTCCTCTGTGCACAGCGGTTGTCGACAAAGTGATCGTGGCAACCGATGGGGTGGGCATTGAAGGCGTGCGAAAAAACGGTTGCACGCTAACCGCGGGTGACAATTCAAATTCTGGAAGCTAACGCCCACGCCGGACGTAAAGAGCCCGCGCAGCGTGCTTAAAAAGGAAAGGCCGGCACTGTTGAGCCGGCCTTTCCCGCAGTGCTGGACAAGCAGAATTTGAAGACTCTATTGAGTGCGTTTTGGAATCCGAAGTGATTCAAGAACGGTCGCAATGTCTTTACCATGGTTAGCCACCTGCACCTTATCATCGATGTGTAGGATGCGACCGTCCTTGCCGATAACGAACGTGACCCGTGCCGCGATCTTGCGCTCCGCGTTATAAACTCCAAAGGCTTGGGCCGCCTTACCCTCCGGATCACTCAGGATGACATAATCCAACTGCAAACTCTTAGCGAACTCACGGTTCGTTTCGACCGGATCGCAACTGGCCGTAAAGTACGCCACATCGAATTTCCGTAGTTGCTCACCGTTCTCACGGAACGATTGGCATTCCCGCGTACACCCGCCGGTAAAAGCCTTCGGAAACCAGGCAATGACCACCGCTTGTTTTCCGACAAAGTCCGAAAGTTTGTAAGTCTTACCATCCGTACCAATCATTCGGAAATCCGGAGCCGGATCGCCCACGTTGGGTCGTTCGGCACTTTGTCCTATATTAGCCAAAGCTGCCATTACTATAACCGCCAATACAAGCCTCAGTCGTCGTACCATCCCCAAGCTCTCCTGTAGCAAGTGCCCTTCGCAAAAGCCTTATCACCCAATTCTGCTTGCCCTCGACCATAGGTCCCAGGTTAACAACGCTCCGTTCATCTTACAATCGCGCCACGTGGTACGCGCCCCGGCGCTTTTTTCGGCACACTTTTTGCGAAAAACGTCTGGGACGGCTGACTCAGGCGACGCTTCGTCCCAAAAGACCGTAGTAGCTCGGTGTGCAGGTACCATGTTAGTTCGAAGGAAACGATAATGATCCTATCGCCTTGTGTGCTCGAGGTGCGAACGGCTTGTCCCAGGGATCGTTCGCAAACGCCAGTCGCGCCGCGCGGCGGCCTGGAATTGGAACAGGTACGCTGCCAAATCAGGATGTGCTGTAAGGAAAAGGAACGCCCAGAAGACGAAATAGTGATGGTAGCCTTGCTTCGGGCTCGATTGGACGTACGGAACATGACTCTCGATCAATGGCGAACCTTAATTGCCGCGGCGTTTGACGAAGTGCGAACCCTACGACGCAGGAACGCCTAGTTTTCCGTCGATCCAGTCATGGAAGGTGTATACGCGAACGTGGGTGCGTCTTACTTAATTGTAGGTGAGATTATTCGTTAGTTCGGCGGGCCGAGCGTGCGTCTGCGTTTTTCTGCTCAATTGCCAATAGCCACATACGCGGTCACCATGTGAAGCTTGGTAAAGGTGTTCTGTTAAGCAAGTGGAGAGAATTAACGCAAAGGCGCAGTGGCGCAAAGAAGAAAACATCCCAAGTCGATCGCCGAAGTGCGTTTTAGCGTTTCTCTAGTTGGCCCAACTCGTACCTATCATAAAGAAGCACACACTGCGCGGATCGCACTACATGATGCGTATCCTCACTATATGGGCCGCCGGGATCCGTGACGGATGCCGATCGCTATTTGACGGTTGTTGGGGTTTTAGCGTTGCGCCGGCGGCAATCAATCCTTGCGGGTAAACATGGGTTGCATGAACGCCGCTCGGCGCATCGGACAGTGAAATGCAGCGTACCGAAGGCGATGCCCCGAACATACCGCGACCACTACGGGAAGCTCGATGATTGTATTAGGTCCGAACCCGCGCGAGCCGGCATTTGTGCTGTTTGCACGGTAACGATTTGCGTGGCGTAGTCAAACTTCCTGCGACAGAGTACGCCGTTTGTAGCGACCAAGTCCGTTTTCCAATCGGGTGCCCAGGAAGTCGTTGTACCGCACTTCATTGGGGCGGCCGTTGCGCGATACAATCGCCGACGCAGTCGAGTACGTCGTCCAAGATGAATTGGCAGCGGGACGATCGTTGCACGAGCTTTGACACTTTGCAAAAAAAGAAAGGGAGCATTCAGATGGCTACTACGCGACTTGCCGTGCAAAGCCCCTGCGCAATAGCCTGAATTGCGAAGGTGACGTTGCCACCAAAACCCCGTTGTTTGGGAGATGGCTGCGGGAACGAGTCTTGTGCTGGATCGTTGATTTGGAATCAAAGGTGTAGTGTTATGCCGTCAGTTGAGTTGATATTTACCAATGGGATCGGTGCCGTAGTCGTAAGTGCTATCGTCGCGTGGGTGTTGCACGCGATGCGATGGTCTACTCTACAAGCCGTAGGTGGCAGCCTACTGCCGAGCATTATGGCTGCTTTGGCAATATTCCTATTCCGGGGTTGGCCCGAAATTCCCCCCCGCGAGGACATCGACCGGCTTTTCCTGCTGGGACTGCTGCTCGCATTTGGGGTCGCTCTATTTACGAGCCTCGTTCGCTCATGGAAATGGCTCGTGCGGGCCCTAGCCATTGCCCTTATGTTGCGCATCATCCTTCACGGCTCGTCGTATCTAAGTCTTCAAGAGTCAGTCACGTCGTGGAGTCTACTGGAACTGATGTTTCATTTCGTAGGCTGGACGGTAGTCACCGTGGTCTCATGGTGGCTTATCGAGTGGGACTCGAACCGAACCCCTGGCATTAATAGCGGGTATCTACTGGCAATGGCGACAGTGGCTAGCGGATTGGCCGCCGTACCGAGCGGTTACATTTCTGTGGGACTAGCGCAACTGCTGTTGGGGGCGGCTGCATTCGGATGGTCATGGGGATGTGGAATTGAGAGCGGAAAGTTAGCCACGTCGTTGGATGCAGGACATAGGCTCGTCTGGATAGGTCTTTTGGCATCGGCGACTTATTTTGCCGATCTACCTCTATGGGTGGCTTGGGCTTTACTTGCCCTTCCGACTGTCGGTTGGATCACAGGGCGTGTCAAGGCATTGCGATTTAGCCGATGGCGTTGGGCCGCCGCATATACGGCGGGTGTCCTAGTCTGTGTTGTGCTGACAGGAGCCGTCTTTTGGAATTCCTTGACGCACCAGACACCTTCCCCCACTTCATCCCCGGCGCCTACGCTAAACGATTATATGACCTTTCCATCCTCGTCGGCTCACTAGAAGTTATGGCATAGGGATGGTCTGGAGTAACCACGTCCGTTCCCTGTAGGGTCGATCTACGTCGCCAAGGTGGCTGAGCTAACCAGGTAGGCGATGCTTCCATTGACGAGAGAACGATTGACGGCCGAGGCACGCTTCTGGAGCGCAGAGTCTTAACGGCGGGCAAGGCTCGGTCTTCTGGACTGAATTCCACAGCAAGCTCAACACAGACCTGCCGACAACTGGGCGTTATTCGTCAAACGCAATGCGTTCGTTCTCGAAGACCACTCACGATACAGGCGAGACTCGGTGCATCCACTTCAGCCGGCCTGGCAAAGCTAACAGCAAACGACCGGTCGTTTCTCTTGCGTTAAAGATGATGATACGAATTATGGACGAGCGAGCTATAACGGGCAGGCCTTCCGGCTCAGCGGAATCCAGTCCAGATTCGGAACAACAAATCGCTCGACACGTGCTAAGCCTCGAGGGCCACCAAGGGCAAATTCGGAAGCGAGCGTTTTCGATTCGCTTCAATGGCACGCTGTTCGTGTGCTTCGTCTAATAACTCGTAGCGCACGTTACGCTGTCGCGGAACAAATCCCAATTCGCTAATTGCTTGGCGAATCTGGTCGAGCGTAAGATAGTGAATGGTTCCGGCCTCTGCCACAACGTTTTCTTCGATCATAAGACTGCCCATATCATCGGCGCCAAAGAGCAAGGCTAACTGGCCGATGCGTAGTCCTTGGGTCACCCAACTGGACTGAATGTGGCGAAAATTGTCCAGGTACAGGCGAGCTACCGCCTGAGTTTTCAAGTATTCAAAGGCACCCGCACGAGGCAAATGGGCCAAGTCGGTGTTTTCCGGTTGGAATGTCCAGCAGATAAAGGCTGTGAATCCACCGGTCTCATCCTGAAGTTGTCGCAACCTTTCCAAGTGCTCGATTCTGTCCGCCAGGGTTTCCACATGGCCAAACATCATCGTTGCCGTGCTCACTCCGCCCATTTGATGCCACAGCCGCATCACTTGCAGCCAGTTGTCGGTAAGTACTTTGCCACGAGTAATCGCTCGCCGCACACGGTCTACCAAAATTTCAGCTCCGCCTCCAGGAATGCTTCCTAAACCTGCTTCTTTCAACCGCTCCAACACTCGTTGCAGGGGCAATTTGCTGACCTTGGTAAAGTGATATATCTCTGGTGGACTGAATCCATGGATGTTGATTTGCGGGAAACGAGCTCGGATATCTCGTAGTAATTCCTCATACCATTGCAGGGGCAACTCGGGATGTAAGCCGCCCTGGAGCAGAATTTGATCGCCACCCAGATCAATGGTTTCTTGGATTTTTTGATAGAGAACTTCTCGGTCTAACACATAGCCTTTTGGACTGCCCGCTTTGCGATAAAAAGCGCAGAAATCACAAACTGCCGCGCAAATATTCGTATAATTAATATTGCGGTCGATATTATACGTTCGGATGTTTCCCGGGTTTAGCCGACGCGACACCGCGTCAGCGGCTTCACCCAAAGCTGCAAGATCCGTGGACTCAAGGAGGCGTAAACCTTCGTCGGGAGAAATCCGGTTGCCGGCTACGGCCTTGTCCAAGATCGCTTTGACACTGCTCATGGCTTGTTGTCCCAGACTACACGGTCATCAGTTGGCGTCTTGATCGCGAGCCACCGTTTTTGGTGGAATGGCTGGCTCACGGCGATAGGCCGAGCGCGATCGATCGCGGCAACCCTGTAGGACGCCTACCGGTCGGTACAAGCTCAAGTTCCTCAGCCCACTGGTAAAAGAGGTCCAACGCCCGGCGTTCCTCCGGGCCCAGGAAAAAATGTAAATGATCGCGCAGGTATCGTAAACAGGCGTCGAACGAAATACCCATCCCCGGGGCTTCGTCGCGGGCGATTCGCTCGACAGCCGCCACGCCCGCATTGCGAGCAGCACTCAGGGCCGCGGCTAATTGGGGCATAACCGACTCTGCGCGGGCCACCCACATGGCGAACACGAAAGGCAGGCGAGTCTCCGCCCACCACGCCTCGCCAAGATCCCACACTTCCACAAAGTCGTCCTCCGGCAGGTGGATCGCCCGATCACCAATTAACAAGATAGCATCGGCAGGAATTTGCGTCGGATCGCAAGCCAACGGCAATGGTAAGAGGTTGGGGCGAAGCCCGTACCGGCGCCACAGCAGCACTTGAATTAGAACCGCGCTTGTCCGCGACCCTTCATCCAAAGCCAAAGTGCGTATTTGCGAAGTCGGCACGCGACTCAATAGCTTCACACTCCAAACGGCACCGCGGCAGGCAATACAGGCATCCGAAACGATCTGATAGTCCGGCCGACCCGCACAGGAAATGGAGGGAATCAGGGCAACGTCCAGCGAGCCACAGGCCAGGCCCTCGGCTAGCCGGCTCGGTACGTCAAATACCAACTGCGCCCACGGCGCTAGGGATTCCAGTTGGTAGACAAGAGGCTTAGTATTCAAATACGACACGGCTCCAATCCGCACCGCCGCACCTTTCGAGACTTTTTCCAAGGCGGCCGTTCCCATGGACCACCGACGCGAACATTCGCCTTTCTTAGACGTTCCCCACGTTGCACCCTAAACCGTACGAATCAAAGCCGCGATTATACCGAATCGCCACCAACTCAAAAGCCGTACACCGCGTACTGGTTACTGCTGCGGATGCCCGTGCCAATACTCCGGTGCAAGGCTATCGACCCCTAAATTGAGAACCGCAAAGTATGGAAGGGGCTAACCGAATTCGTGTCGGTCGGCCCTTTTCGATTCGCTTCTCGATGAGAGCCTACTCGAAGGCTATGAACCAGTTAGCATTAGGGTGCGGTTGGGTATATACCAGTCGGCAAGCGGCAGGAACGGCTTCGAAGCCGGCCGCTACGTCGTGCCCTATTTGGGGGGCTTTTGCACCTGATGGGTCATCGCATCCATGACTATTGAACGTTCGAGACTACTAGCAGCCCAAGCGGTCAGCATGTTTGTACCGCGCACACCGACGGTTGAATCGAGTACACTGCGGGCCGTCACCGAACCTATGCACTTGAACAGGTGTTGTTAGAAGCCGTTGCGCGTTGGCATGCGTTGTAGGTGGATATGACGCCAGAGGAGTATCAAACGCTACAGCGACATGTTGCCTTTAGGGGTTGGACTCACGATCGAAAGTACGTTGGGATTTTTAAACTCGGGGATGATCAACCGCTATCCTAATTGAGGCCAGTATTCCGGCAGAGGCGCTGTAACACAAATGGGTACTCGCG
Organism: uncultured Pirellulaceae bacterium; assembly: GCA_964425225.1. Lineage (GTDB taxonomy): Bacteria > Planctomycetota > Planctomycetia > Pirellulales > Pirellulaceae > BPJU01. The sequence goes on from CAYRMD010000059.1 coordinate 11,791, forward strand.
TCATGGGATGGAAAAATTGGATCTGGCGAGCGTGCAACCCAATGGCTCGAGCTCGCTCATCCGTGGTATCAGGGCCAAATGAAGTTTTGGCGCCGTAAAATAGGTCGCCTACCACCGGGTGTCCACGTGCGGAAGCCTGGAGGCGAATCTGGTGCATGCGTCCGGTCTGGAGTTCGATTTCCACCCACGTCGTGCCGCGGTAGTAGCCGAGCACGCGTAGGCAGAGTTCGGCACGCTGTGCGTCGGGATGTTCGGCAGGTACCAACTCCGCGCGGGCTTGCTCAGGGACCTTTCTCATCGTGTCCACCCATCGGTCTTCGGTGCACGCCAGTCTGCCTTCCAACAGGGCCCAATAAATCTTGCGTACCTGGCGATTCTGAAACTGCTCGGCTAACCGACGAGCAGCTCGTACATGCCGTGCAAAGAGCATGACCCCTGATACCGGCCGGTCCAGCCGATGGACAATAGCAAGGTAAATGTTTCCCGTTTTTTGCTCGCGCCGCTTCAAGAGTGCTTTCAACCGCACTTCCATGCTATCGATGCCTGGTGGAGCTTGACACAACAATCCACCCGGCTTCCACACGGCATAGCATGGTCCTTCTTCGTAGAGAATCCAAATGGACGGTTCCTGTGGTGCCTTGGCGAGTAAAAGGGGAGAATCCATCCTTAATAGACCTGCCTGTTACACTTGGTTGATTCGTCTAGCTTAAGGCAACTCCTTGGTGCCTATTATGTGCATTTCAGCGCACGAAGATCAAAAGGTACCTAGCTACGCGTATGAGGCTCGGCTTAGCAGCGCGTGCCATAATTGATGGACCGTGCCGCACCGAACAGGAGATCGTGCGTAGCTCTCATGTTTTGAGCGCTTGGCTCAAGAAGGATATCAACACATATCTGTTCGCAAAATAATATCTGTTCGCAAAATAGGTTTCGTGTCCCGGTGACTGCTCCTGTGGAGCGGCCGTATACCACCCTGTTTCATTCTAGTACCGCCGTTGCTAGAGGGCCCAGTACGGCTACAGTTTACCGTCGTGAACCGCGAAGATATTCAAGTAGACGATTTATTCGACAGAAACTCCACGCGCCATAGACCCAAAGTCGCAAGCACAGAAGGGACTTTTTGGATCTTGCTTTATTACGCCTTAGCGGCTTTGCGTTGAGTCAGTCTTGATCCTGCATGTCCTCAAAATGGCAACGGCCAGGCATGGCAGTGCGTCGTTGAGCAGGCCGGCATAACTAGGACCAGGCACATACTAAATGAAAACCGCCGAGAGCTCCCTTCGTAAGCCGAGGGAGTCTCACCGGTCTTTGACCCCATTTACAACGAATGCGGTGAACTAAACTTCGTTTGTCGGCGGCACGACGAACGGCCGTCGGTATTCGCGTGTCAACATGGCATTCGCGCTGCTGTCGGCAGGGAACGTTTCGGATTGGGGATCGAACTCCAAATTCGGGCCGAGCGTGATTTGCAGGCTGGCCAGATCGACCTGATTGTCGTGCAAGTGCCGGAGTGTCCTTTCAAACGTTTCAAGGACATTATCGTGGCAACGAATGCTGCTTAAATGCTGCTTAGCGGAGTCGACCGACATCGGAGTACCGAGGCGGTACGAGATGTTCCCCAGGTGACATAGGGCGCTCGATAGGTGCCCCTCTTCGATATCGGCGGTTAGGTCCGACGGCTTCCGGCTGCGCACGGCGATCAAGAAGTTCTCGAAGTGATCGGCGCCACCGGAAAACTTCTCGATAATCTGGCCATCCAGGTCGAATGCGGTTCCCGAATCGTAGCTGGGGATCACCACATACCCCTTTTCACATTCGAAGATCACACCGACTTTGGCACCGCGGAGCGCGTCGGTTTCTAGCCCGCGCACTTCGAACACCAGAGTCTGATCGCCGTAATCATGGATCACTACCTGCGTATTGGCTGTCTCGCCAGCATCCACATAACCGAACCGACCGCCATAGCTCAATACGCGGTTACTTAATCGATCGACACCGAGCCCCCAACGCGCAATATCCATTTGATGGATACCTTGGTTGCCCAGATCACCATTGCCGTAGTCCCATTGCCAATGCCAATCGTAATGGAATTGGGGGCGAGTTACGGGTGCCATCGGAGCCGGTCCGAGCCACAAGTCGTAATTGACCGACGCCGGTGGCGAATAGGTCCCGCGCGGTCCAATCGAGGGGCGTCGCTTGTAACACAGCCCGCGTGCTACTTTCACTGCACCCAGCTTGCCGCTTTGAACAAATGCAATGGCCTGCCGCATACCGGGATTCGAACGGCATTGGGTACCGGTTTGGCAAATGCGGCCGTATTTACGTGCCGCCTGCACCATACGCCGCCCTTCGCTTACGTTGTGACTGACCGGCTTCTCGACATAGACATCCTTACCGGCCTGCATGGCCCAGATTGATGCTAGGGCATGCCAGTGGTTTGGGGTGGCGATGCTGACGATGTCGACGTTTTTATCTTCCAGTGCCTGGCGAATGTCTTCGATAAAGTGGGGTTTCCTTCCTTGGCGGCGAGCGACCTCTTCGGCACGCTTTTGGCCAATTTCACGATCCACGTCGCAGATATAGAGCACTTCCGTATCTTTGCGACCAGCAAAGGCTCCGATGTGGCTTCCCCCACGACCGCGTACGCCCATGATGACTACCCCAAGACGTTCATTAGGGCTAGAGCTTTGTGTCTCTGCCTGCGCAGTCAGCGGTAGCGAAGACGCTGCAACGGCGGCGGCAGCCGCGAACATGGAATCTTCCAAAAATTCACGTCGATTACGCCGAATCGCCATATGCTCCCTTTCCCGTTAAAGCCCAACCTACCTCGGACCACGGACGTCATTGTAGCCTGGAAACGGAATCCGTTCTAGCGCCTCGTACTAAACATCCGTATAAGTCCTGGAGCAATTCGAGTAGCTCTCCTCAGCCAAGCCCGTGCATCAGGGAAAAATGGCGCAGCGTTTCCTAAATCCGGTACCTGCGGTGCAAAGAAAAATTCCCATGAATTGTCCAACAAAGATAAGAAAGAAGTGGCAACACACCGGTTCCATCCCAATACCAATCCTTGCGCGAATCGTTCGCCTCGCGTTGCGTCGAAGACAGCCACAGCAACAAGAAGAGCCGAAGAGCGATTCGATAGTTTCGATAACTGGGGTTTACGATTCGCCTCTAGCCATAGAGCAATTTTTCACTTGGTCGGTCGCTAGGTTGGCACGGTGGATACCATCCGGCACACAATTGCAAGGCGAGCATGCCGAGATACAACGGGTTGAGCAGCAGGTAGCGGCTCCACAGACGCCGCGGTTCCTGCAACAGGCGATAGAACCACTCCAGCCCCCGGCGCTGCCAGCCGGGTGGAGCCTGAGGCAGTAGGCCGGCGTGAAAGGCAAAAGCGGCCCCCACACTTAAGATAGGCATACTGACCATATCGCGGAATTCGTATGCCCACACTTCTTGTCGGGGACAGCCCAGGCCACAGAACGTCATGAGAGCGCCACTGTGTCGGATTTCATCAACCAATTGACAGGCTTCTTGTTGGGACATGCGCCGGAATTTCGAGGCGCGCATGCCTGCGATACGTAGTTGCGGAAATTTCTGACACAAACGGTCTCGAAGTCGCTCGAGCATTGGCTCGGTTCCACCGAAAAGAAATATCGGTAAAGCCAAGCGCGCCGCCCGCTCGCACACTTTAAGCATTAACGTTGGGCCGTAAACACGATCGGGTAACTTCACGCCATATAACCAGCGAAGTGCCCATCGCACAGGTTGCCCATCCGGGACGATCATATCGAAATGGTTCAACCGATAGCGGTGCTGTCGGTTCAAAACACCGGTCATAACGCCATGAACGGCCATGCACGATACGGCAAATGGGCGGCGGGTCTTCGCCGCAGCCAGAATGATTTCCACGGCCGCTTCATAATCTACGGCACGCACCGGAATTCCCAAAATCGAGTAAGTACCGAGATCGATCATGAGCAGCTCTCCTGCTGAACTTCCTCGAGGCGATCGACAACGAGGGGTTCCGGGTCCGAATAGGGCCACGCTCGGCCGGCGCGATGCGTTGCCAGCCGATAAATGCTCAATAGTTTCTGCCAATACACCTCTTCGCTGAACTCCTGCCGCGCTTTGTGCCAACCGGCTTCACCCCATTGGCGACAGGTGTCCGGGGCGTCCCAAAGTTTTTCGATACAACCGACGAATGCGTCCACGTTTCCTGGCTCGAAAAGCGCTCCCGTGCGACCATGTTCGACCAGCTCGGGAATCCCTCCGATTCTGGACGCAACGACGGGCAGCCCCTCGGCCATCGCTTCTCCTAGAACCAGCGGGCACATTTCGTAGGTGCGGCTCGGCAGAACGAGCAAGCGCGCCTTGCGATAGAGCTGTCGCAAGTCATTCGAAGAAACTTGCCCCAACCAGCGGACGTTAGGCGAGCTCGATGCGCGAAGCTGCTCGGATTGCGGGCCACTGCCGGCAACGTGGAAAGGTATCGTGGGTAACCGCCGGGCTGCTTCGCATAAAAGATCAACGCCTTTTTCGGGACTGATTCGACCGGCAAAGAGCACGAATTCTCCCTCGGACGCATCTGTGGGGTTGCTGGCCAGTCGGACCATGTTCGGCAAGACGCGAATCTGTGTAGGAGGAAAACCATGGAGAATAAGACGATCGCGAGCAAAATGTGTGAGTGCAATAAGAACATGAACATAATCTGTAAAAAATCGTCTTTTGCGCGCAAAAGCGCTCCGCGCAGCGTACGCGATGCTCTCACACACATTATTGCGACAGTTATGCCACACACAGTAATATTCTTTGCCACCAAGACATAGATCACATAGATTTCCGCGGCGCAGGTGATCAGCTCTGGGACACGTGAGCGCCTGATTGTGAGCGGTAAACACGACGGGGACTGCCATGCGCTGGCAGGCGACGAGCACCGAGGGAGAAAAGAGCGGGTAAAGGTTATGAGCGTGAACCACATCCGGCTGGAACTCGTGAATTTCACGGATGACTTGGCATGCCGAAGCTGGATTGTAAAAGCCACTCAAGAAGGCGCGGATTCGCCCTGTCCAACCCTTCAACTTTCGACTGGACTTCAACATCACCCGGCTTTGGCCACCATGCCGCTCGACCAATTCAGCGGTGCGTACTACCACATTTTCTTCGCCGTTAAATTGGCTGCGGTATTGATTGAAAATTTGCAACAACCGGATCATGGCTGGCGGTTTACCGAGGATGGGTTTAAATCGATAATGTTAGGTGCGCAAGCCGGTGGTGCATCGGAAATGGGTGGCGTATCCTGCGAGAGTGATCGACCAAAAGACGTGTCGCGTCCGGAGGGAGCGAGTAAACGTCCCTTGCGGAACTCCAGAGACTCGAAAAACGCGCGTTGGGCACAGACTCGCGGCAGCAGGAACGCTAGGGTCTGACGTACGTATCCTTCAGCTCTCCATATCACGCTCCAGTGACCAAGCGCCCAACCGGGACGCCCGGCCCATCCATAGAACCAAGCGAGGGGTAGATGCCACAGGGTTGCTTTGGCGGCTCGAAGCAGTGCCAATGCTGGTAGCAAAGCAACTCCCCATCGTGGCCGATCCACCTGCCGTGCTTGACCAACCCCGCCGGACAACGCGTCCCATCGTATAAACCTTGGTGATAGTCGATCCGGCGGCACTCGGTGGCGGATGATCGCCTTAGGTGTGTACCACAACGCGAACCCTGCCTTGCGAGCTCGCTCAAAAAAATCGACGTCCGAGCCTCCGTCCTGAAATGTTTCGTTAAAGCCTCCTAGTTGTTCGAAAAGCGAACGGTGGACAAGTGCGTTACCGGTGCCGGGAAGATGGCGTATATGGTACGGACGCGTCGTGGCATAGAGGATCGTTTCTCGCATCAACCTGCGAAGTTGCGCTCCACACCAGTTCGCCTGGTGTTCGTCCAGCCAAAGATGTACCGGCCCACCGACAACTCCGGCACAGGTTTGCCTGGCCACACGGTAAAGCTCGATAAGCCAGTTCCCATCGGCAATCTGATCGTCATCAAAAAAAGCAATCCAAGTTCCTTTGGCTTGGCGGATTCCGGCATTGCGGGCCGGGGCATCGCCCGGGCGGCTCTCGTAGACATATCCAATACGCTCTGGAGCTTCAGCCGCCATTTCTGCCACAACTCCAGCTGTGCCATCGTTGGAAGCATTGTCCACGATGATAATCTCATAATCGAACAACCCACACGTTTCCTGAACCAAAAGCGATGCGATGGCCTCTTTAAGCCAGGAACACCGGTTGTACGTTGGTACCACGATGCTGAGGTATGGCAAAGGGAAGCCGGACGGCGTGGCGGTTCGACCCGTGTTCGAACCAGCAGGTTCCGTAGCTGGTGGCCAGAAGGTAAGCGGGTTTGGCCTGGCCTGTATCGCAGCTTTATTTTCAGCCCGAGTCGGTGCGAGGGGTGGCAGAATGCCGGCAAGGATCGAGCCGGTTTTCGCTGCTGCGGGTTGCTTTCGGTTCGAGCCCTGACGTAACAGCTTCAGTTGATGGGCCAGGCAGGGTAACCAGGCATAACACCCACGGAGCTTGGCGTCGAGTGTAGCGGCAGTATCCCAGGCAAAAACATGAAGCCGAGGCCAACCGAACGGGCTAGTCCCCAGGTCGACTAAGCCCGTTTCGGTGGTTAGAGCACAGCGCACGTGCAATTGCCGCGCCACCTCCAACAACCGGTCATCGACGAATCCGAGGTACGGTGCCCCGTAGGGGAACGCAAACGTCGGCTGGTGGATTCCCAACCTGGCTTCGAGGAGTTTCAGACACTGTTGGAGATCTTGACGAAAGACCTCCGCGCGGCCACGAAAATCTTGATGCGTGTGCGTATGGGCTCCCCACTCGATGAGCGAACAAGCTAAACCTTTTTGGCACTGTTCCCAGCTCAACGGGCGATATGTCTCGGCAGGTGCCTTCCAATAGTAGCGCCGGGCCCAGTAATCGAAGGGAAAAGGACCTTGCTGCCCTAGGTATGCGGTTGCTAGGAAAACCGTTGCCGGAATCCCTAACCGCGACAAGATTGGAACCGCTTCGGTCCACAGGTTTTCAAAACCGTCGTCAAACGTTACCACCACGACTTGTTTGGGAACCGGCTCACCCGATGCCTGAGCATCCAGCAGCCGTCGCAACGGCCAAAATCGATAACCTCGCGCCAGTAATCCCGACAACTGCTGCTCGAATCGCTTAGGCGGTACATTGATCGACGGTTGCGGCAGCCCGGGGACGGGACGCGCGATACGATGGTACATCAGGATTCCGGGGCGGTACGAATGCTGGCAGTATGCGGCCGTCGGAACTATTGCTTTGCTGAGCAGCCAGGCGACCGTATGTCGACACAGCACTTGCAGCCTTGGCTCTTCGGCAGGCCATATCAGGGTATGTTCCGTTGCGTCGGCGTGAGACACTATGCATGGCTGGTTCATTGCGCATGGATTCTCCACATAACCACGATGCTATTAGATCGAATTATCAAGGGATTTCCGTGGCGCAGAATTGGCCGGTGAACAGCCGTGGGCCTCCGCCAATCCGTTCTGGTCGCCCGTCGAGCAACCGGTAACCGCACGAACCAGTGGCTGATCGCAACAGTGCCAGGTCGTCGTACGATTCCTGACTTCGGCTAAGGTCTGGTGTTGATCCGTTTCGGCGTTGTGCTCGACACCGGAGCTCACGGATACCCTGCACGCGTTGGTTCTCCGCTGCCGCACAGTCCAAACCGCTTTGCGCAACGGCTCGGCCCAGGGCGAGGACCGCAAGTACTGTTTGATTCGCAGCCATTGTTGCGAGCACAGGGCGGACATACGGTTGCTCCGAAGTTCACCCTCAACTACGGGGATCGATCGGTTGGCCAATTGTCGCTTGTAACGCTCATCGCCGCGGCCTAACTCAATCGACTGGATACCGTGATCCGCTGCAGCTCGAAGGAGTTCGTAGTCGCAAATGGCCCCGACACTGTAGGAAGCGTATCGGCGATCGAAGGCACCGAACCAGAGAGCTACTACCCGCTTGTTACGAATCATTAGAGTTACGGCAGCGGGACGGTTGTTGATTAGCAGACAAGCCATTTGACCGCGAAAGACACCATCATGGTAATCGATTAAGCGTTCCAACATTGGCCGGTGCCAAGGTTCGTCGATTGCGTTATAAATGCCCTTACTCTCGGCCCATTGCTGCTTCCAGGCCAATGCTTGATGCAGTGTAGCAACATCGGGCCAATCTAATTCGTAACGGATCGTCCCCAATTCGCGGTTCACCTTCCGGCGCTTCTGCTCGGTTCGCTTGAGTATCTCAGAGCCCCGGGAGCGAATGTATTGGCAGTAGGCATTCCAACCCTCCGTTAGGTCAATCACCGGACTCAAGAAGCGACTTGCAGCCCATGCGCCAAAGGGTTCCTGATCAGCCAACCAATTGCGGTAGTGCCATTGGCCCAGTCGAAGATGTCGCAATAGTCTAAATGGATCGAGGTGGTACTCATTTCGGTACACCCCCCCCTCTAGATCGGAAAAGGTGCCGGCTATTGGTGCGGCGCCAGCTCTTCGATGCCTGCAATAAGGCAACAACGCAGCAATGCCAGCTTGGTCTTGTACCACGGCGACTTCGACTCCGGGTCGCACGTTGGCCATGAACCGCACGAACTCCGGGCAAAGATGCGGGCTTTGTCGATCAGGCCGCTCGCTGAGCAAGCGGTTCCAGGAGGCAACCAGTTCGGGGAATTCTGGTAGATTCTGAGCAGGAATCGATCGGATATTCACACTACAGCTCCCATGGCCGTTGGCTACGTGCCTAGGCAAACCAGTTCGCTGACCCACGCAGGAGAACCGTGCACGGGTTCATGCGCGATGCCTTGCCTGCCACAGCCTACTGGCAAGGTAGCGGCGAAACTCTGGACAACTGGGCCCGCCAATGCATTTTAGGTTACGGTTTGACGCGGGCTTAGCAGCAGAGCAATCACATTCAATAGTTCGCGCCATGGGAGAGAATGCATGGCACGAGACGGATATTTGTGCTACGAATGCGAATTTAACGGGGTGGCCCGAATGGATCAGCATCCGTCGGGCGTGGCATCGGTTCGGGCGGTGTACTACCCGGCATAGGGCCCATAGTCGTCATATCCGTCGTATCCGTAGTTTCGGTGCCTTTTTGCGGCCCCGCAGCCGCGGATCCCCAGACACTCAAGTCGACGTGGATCGTCGGGTAATACGATTCTTGTGGCCGGAGGCATTCGATTCGTCCCTCTGCCGTCGCCACGTATATTCGGTTCGTGCGATCGTTGCTCAACTGAACCTCAGGTAATGGTCGAACGCTTTGGAAGATCCGACTGCCGCTTTGTAAATTCACAACGACAAGTTGCCCAACGGATCCTACCGCGTAGACACGGTTCTCGTGGATTGCCAATGCACGGCGAATACCCGGGACAATCCACTGCAATTCGGGTTGCCGTTGCGGTGGATCGCCGGCGAGATGATATAGGTTGTTTTCGGCGGTAACAAACAACACGGAATCCTTGAAAAGCAGTGGGGTCTGGAACAATGCCTGTCCAGTGGCGTATGTCCACTGAACAATCCCCGACCATTCGTCGACGCAGTAGAGGTAACCGTCTGCCGAAGGGATGTAATAGAGTCCCGACCGGCCGGCAGGACGGTATGCAGGTTGACTCTCGATCGAGCGGCCTGTTTCGATACGAAATCGCATTTCGCGGATGTTCGCCAACCCAACATAAAGGTGGCCAGCATCGGTGGCCCAAGCAACGGTTCTAGGGGTGGTCAAAGGCGGTGCCGTGGGATGTCCCAAAGAGCGCAAAACGCTTACCGGTGTCTGGAAATCTTGGATCGAGTAGATCTCCATGACGCCATTATGCATTGGCACAAACAGTAAATTCTGGGATAGGGCGGGGCCTGAACCAGGAACGCCTTCGGTTCTTTTACGCCACAGAATGTCCCCGGTTACCCGATCTAGCAAAATCCATTCGGTTCCATGGACTACTACCACGAATTTTTCGGATACGGCTGGGGGGAAGACTGGATGACCCGGCTCACCGATTTGCGTCGACCACAAACGGGTACCCGTTTCAGCTTCAAAGCATTCGAGCGTCGCTGAGGGCGTAAGCACCACAAGGTAAGCATCCGGTATTTCCTGAGTGGTGATGCTGGGTGGCTGGCCGCGCAGAGTGAGTCGTTCGGACTGAAGTTGAGCTTTACGCTGCGCACCCTCGGTCCCCAGGGGCCGCCCCTCGATGTCCAAATCGCGATCCGAGTAGCGAAAGGTGGCTGTTTCTGTTTTGACTTCCACGACCGTCTTTTTGGTAAAGGGGCTAACATAAAGCGTCCAAGCGATAGGGCCGGGATAATTAGCCGACGTAGTAGCTCGAATAAACCATTGCCGGTTGAGCCCTGCCCGCGCCAGGTCGCGTTGATCGAGCAACGTCGATCCAAATTCCTGAGCGCTAAGCGAAGCGGCCAGCAACATGGCGCCCCATGCTATCGCACTCCCGCTGAACAACACCAACCTCAACCATTTGCCCATAGTACGACGCCTCGCTTGCTGGCTGTCAGTTGCCCGACGATACCGACCGTATGTGCATAACTCGCCTGGGGACGACGTGTCGCTACTGGGTGTTAGCAGCCAGCACGACGTGCTAACGGCAAGCTAAAAACTTTCCCCGGGTTCTTAGTCTATGATAATTCGGGCACCAGGTTGCTGCACCTATGCTGGATTTTTTCTGTGCCCTCATGTCGCTGCTTGGCCCAGCCTCGAAGCCAGAGACGAACGGCACCCGGCCAACGAGGGCCGATGGAGCTAGACCATCTATTCGGCAACGTCATTCAGGGTCTTCTTTCGGCACCATCTGCCAGTTGATCCTGGAATAACTTATCTGGCTTGTTGGAGAGGGCCCTTCCGTGGACCTTGTTTCGTAGTAGCGACTATGGTGCAGCACAATTCGCTCGATTCACTACTCCTGGAATGGGCTGTCACGAGGGACAATACGCTGTCCAACGATTAAAAACCGTAAGCGCATCCGCCACCACGGAAGGCCACTAGCCCTCGACCGGTCTACTCAAAAAACGTAGGATAAACGCAGTTGTGTCCGGTCGCGTATGGGGCACGGCATTCGGTGCCCGATTTGCCGGCGGATCCAGCCAACGGGTGGGTCCCTACGGCTGATGGGAATGCACGGTGTTCCAGTCGCTGTTGACGAACGGAGGCGACCCATGGTAACGAGCCCGACTCATTGGACTACGGATACCGCACTGGAAAAAGTGCTGGGTTATTTGAATTACTCCTCGGGAGCGACCGATCCGGCATTCTTATCTGCTTTAAACTGGCTGTATGCCCAAGCCGATCAGCGCGCAGGATCGGCGTGTTTGACGGAACTAAAACGGACACTCATCGAGGGTACTATCCGGCTTGAAGGTACGAGCCGCGCTTTCGACGACCTAGGGCAGGCCCGGTCAATGATCCAACTTTTGTTCGATCATGGACTACCGGCCTATCGAGACTTCCATAGCGATTTGTTAGGTGGCAAATGCGACCACGAGCTGTTTCAACCATTTTTCCTGGGCCGGTATTGGGAATGTCTTTTGGCCCAGGGTGGACCTTGGGATCAGATCGACCGCATCGTTAGAGGTGCCCTGGAGCGGTTGAATGATTACATTGGTTTTCGTCCTGTCGCGACGTTGGAAACCCAGAAATGTGAACCGTATCGGCATGAATGGTTTCGCCCCATCCCGCTCTACATACAGGGGGCGGGAGTAGCCTATGGGCGATATCAGACAATCGTGGAACGCGCTCTGCACGTGCTGTGGCAAACACCGAGCCATTTTTTACGCTTTGCCCAGTTCGAACTGGAGCTATTGACCGAATTGGCGCTTGATCCGCGCCCCTATGATTTTGATCACCCGGCTAGCAAAGCCCCCAATCATTTTTTTGGTATGTGGGATAGGCACTTTTTAGACGCACAGGGGCGCTATCGCCGGTTCGTTTTACAACAAATGACACTCGATGCGATGTTGGAGCGCATCGAAAGTGAGCGTGCGTCAAAGCGTGACGACCTACAGTGGGAGGCCGGAATTGTTTTGGCTGGGACCATCTTAATGGCTTCCGCCACTTGCGGCAGTCGCCCGGATGCACATCTTTCTACGGTGACGCTTCCGCAATTAATTGCCCAAATTGCACATCATCGGGACGCGTTCTATGAATGGGCACTGGCGTGCGTCTCACCGACCCATCGTTCGCGTCTGGTGAAAGAGGCGAGCAGTCGGCGCCAACCATTTGGTGGAGCGCGGCAGCATTTGAACCGAGCGATCGCTGACCGTCGAGCGCGCCAGTTTACCCGGCTACAATTGGCCAGAACCTACCTGCGCCTCGGGCTTTTGGACGAAGCCGCTGAACAAGTCGAACGTGTAGGGACCGCCTCCGCGCGAATATTGGGGCGCTTGGGATGCGGACTAGAGCGAGTCAACCAATTGCTCAAGGAAGGTCGATTGACCGAGGCGATCGAGCATCTGGAGGAGGCGGATCAACTTTTGCGCCGCGGCATCGAATGTGGGGCGATTGTCGATCCCTGGAATATCTTGGGTTTTGCCGCTCAATTTCCGCTATTCCAAGCTCAAGAAAGCGTGCCGGATCACCGAATCGACGAGCTGGTGCGATTAGTCGAGCAGTTGTTTTCACTGGGTGTGCGAGCCTGGAGTAGCGCAGCGGTCGGCAACCAGCCAGAGCTCGTTCGTCGCGTACGCACCTGGTTCGCACAGTTGGTCGACTGGTGGCGCCAGTTCGCAGCTCATGAAAGTCCCCATGTAAAAGCCACGGATCCGGACGCGGTCTTCCGAGGTGCCGAACGAGTGGCCCAAGCCTTGGCTCATTGGCAACAGGCTGGTACGGCCGCCAGCGGCGTAGCCTTCTGGTCACAGCATGTCGAACTGTTTCCCTCCGTCGAAGCGTACTCGCACGTGGTCAACGCGCTGTTGGATCGCGGCGATTATTCCAGCAGTATGGCATTACTCATTCACTGGTTATCCAGACACCAGGAGATCGAACTCGTCCATGGAGAACATTCCTTTCTTGACCTGGCCCTACGATGGATGCTCGGCCTAGCCGATCACTCTCCACCAGAAACGCAGCCGCCCGTGCAGAAGATGCGCTGGAATCTTGCGCGGCGCTTCATCGAGTTACTGGAGGCCAACGCCGATGAGCTGTGGAGCGTCCCCACAGGGACCAGCGGAACGGCCAGCGAGGTCAATGTACGCAATGCCGATGACGATGAGGAATTGCTGGATGAGGATGAAGAATTCTCGGATACGCCATCGGAGATCTATCGCGCGGCCTATGAGGGGATGATTTATCGCGATCAGACAGATGACGGAATCGACAGTTCGCTGGCCGATCTTCCCATCTCTCGATCCGACTCTCCCTCGAATGCTTTTCACGAAAGCATCCGCCTTCGCATGAATTTTTTGCAATATGTAGCGCGTCTCTGGAAATTAATTGTGTTGCACCCTGGGTTTTCGTTCGACCAGGAGGAGCAGATCAAGAGTGAATTTTGGCTTCGTTGGTTGCAGCAGGCAGAACAGTTTCGGGTGGAGCTGTTTCGGTTGGCGGCCGAGTTAGCTGCCGCTCCACTCCCGAATCCCACGGCTTCGATCGAAGAGCTGATCGAGTACGATCAATTGCGTTCGACACGTGATGGATTGGTAGAAACGGTGATCGATGCCGCGGTAACCATGGGTGAGGCGATTGTGTGGTTGCGCTCTGCCTTGGGGCCGACAGCACCGCCTGCTGTGGAACGCGAAGCGTCGTTTACTGAGCGGGAGATCACGCGGGCAGCAGCGCTCGTAGGAGCCTTGCGGCGAGGGCAAACCGAAAATGCTCGTCAGGCCTTTACACGGTTGGTCAGTGGTTTACGGTTTCGACCGCTTCTTTATTTGCCGTTGGCCCGTGGTGGAGAACCGCGTCAAATCATCGCGGCTCGGACGCGACGCCGTATCCTGGAAGTACTCTTGATATGCCTGCCGCGCAGCGGCTTGCTCCGCGAAAGTTGTCAACTCCTGGAATTGGCACGGCAAATGGACCGTGTCAACACGGCTGGACAAGGTGCGGTCACGGAATTCGATGAGCTGTACGAACTGGGATTGCGATCCATTGTGGGTACAACCCTCAAGAGCTTCCGAGCCCACGACAGCGAAAGCGCACCGGCCGATCTGCCCGGATCACGATTGCATGGTGTGTTGCTCAAAATACGCGAGCGACTGACACGACTTTGGTTGGACCACAGCCGAATGTTGCGGCTGTCGGTTGTCGAACATCTGCAACAAGAACACACATGGCAGCAAGTGCGACGCTTCATCACTCGGAATGGCGCCGGACTGTTTACCCAACAGATGCTGGCATTCGGTAATCTCCGCGGAATTCTGCATCAAGGAGTGGACCACTGGCTAGAAGAGTTACGGGACCATTCCGATACACCCCCAGAGTTCCTGAAGACGATTAAGACACCGAACCAGTGGCAGAGGACAATTCGCATCCTGACGTTGATACTCGAATCGGTTTGCGAAAATTACTCAGAATACCGCGACTACAACAGCACGACGACTCAATCGGATCGCGGTGAACAACTTTTTGTTTTGCTTGACTTTTTGCGACTTCAAGCGCGATTCCACCGCATCTGGTGGAATCTGCGCCCCATTACGCTTATCTACGAGCTGTTACTGCGTCATGAATTCGAGCAGTTATCGCGGTTTTGTGGCGAAGAGCTACTGCATCAGGTCTTCCCCATCAGCGCCCAGCTAGTTTCTGAACTACGCAAACTGCAAAAGAAATATTCGGTCGAGATTGCTACCGTGGCCGATCGAATCGTTCTGCGATACAAGCATTTTCTGGCGGAGGAACAATTACGAGCCTTGGTCCGTTCGGTGCATCAGCAACGAGGGGGAACCAACGGTGATCCCTTGCGCGAATTGAAAAGGGATTTGGAGAACTTGGCGAGCGACCCCTGCGGGGCCGGTTTCGAAATGCCCGACTGGCTAGGAGCTCTTGATTCTGAAGTCGACCAACTGCTGCGACCCTTATATCAGCAACCTGATCACCTGCTAGTAGAGAAACTCTGGCCTTTCCGGCCCACGTTACCCTCGCTCGTCGAAAGACAGATTACCGAGTGGTGCCGCACGCCCGGTCCCGTAGCTTCATAATCGGGTGCACGGAACACGGCCCTAAATCCCTGGTCCGATCCCAATGCGCGTCCTGGGCACGAAGCTTAGTCAAGTGTCAACTCGCAACAGCTTAAAAGTTCGTAAATTGTGCCCGTCTCATTTGTAGCTAGGACGTGGCCGTAACCGAGCGGTCTATCACTAGGACTCGCCCCATCGCTTCAGAAGATAGACAACTTTACGGAGCGTGGCCGTTAGGCAGCAGCATCCCGACAGAGCCGCGACCGTAAGGGAGCGGCCCATTCAATTCAGCGCAAAGGGGCAAGGACATTTACCGCAAAGTGCAGGTAGGCCGTTGACATGTACCTCTGGACTTCGTTGTGTCTCTGTGCCTTTGTATGAAAACTATTCACCTACCAATGTGACGCACACACGGTTGTAGGTGAGACATTTACACAGACTACCGGGTTCTGATGCAGGTTCGACGTTTACCATGTCATCGGGCTTTGGGATTTAACGCAAACGCGAAGCAGCCTCAATAGCTGCACACCTCGTGCTTGCTTGCGCCTTTAAGCCTTTACGTTATTTTTGTACCTACGACTGTGGCGCACACACTCGGGAAAGCGTCGCATCCATCATGACAGAGGAGGGGCGAAACCGAATTGCCGTCCCCATACCGATTACGTCTCGATTACCGAATACCGCGAATAGGTGTTCCTTCCGAAAGCTGATACCGCTCGCCGCGTACTGTATCGAGGTACGTTTGCTTGGGGTCGATACCCAGGTGTTCCAAAACGGTGGCTGCCAAATCAGCTGGACTAACCGGGTTCTCATGAAAAAATGCCCCGTGCGCGTTTGTGCGGCCATAGACTTGCCCGCCGCGAACACGACCGCCAGCCAATAATGCGGTAAATGCATTAGGCCAATGGTCTCTACCGGTCTTGCGGGTGTTACTACTTTGCGAAAATTGCCCCAAACGCGGCGTTCGCCCAAATTCGCCGACAGCTACAACCAAGGTTGTATCAAGTAATCCCCGTTGATCGAGATCTTCTAAGAAAGCTGAAAAGGCCTGATCGAAAATCGGGCAAAGCAGATTCTTCAATTTGGGGAAGTTATCCTGGTGGGTGTCCCAGCAAGTGTTAGCGCCGTCCACTTTGGTTTCGTCTTCCCAATTGACCGTCACCAAAGCTACGCCGGCTTCGATCAAGCGACGGGCCATCAAGAGGCTCTGGCCGACGATCGTCTTACCGTACCGTTCGCGTACGGAAACAGGTTCATCCTCAAGATCTAACCAGCGCGCCGCGCGGCTCATTAGTAGCTCGTACGATTGTCGCCGCAATCGATTCCAGCTTTCGGCAGCAATAAATGTATCGAGTTGGCTTGGGCCGTCCATACTTTCCAGTAGCCGCATCCGTTGGGTTATCCGCTCAAGCGGCACTTGAGAACGCAGTCGTAAACCATCGATACGAAACGTGAGGTTTTGCCTGCCTCCTTGCACCAAAAGCGCATTGTATTGTTCCCCCATTCGGCCACCGGTTTGACCGGCGATGCGGCGCGCCTGTCCAGGAAATTGAAGGTACCAGGGGAGCACTACCGAGGGCGGAATGCTGTGTCGGCGACCAAACCGGTGAACAATACTCGATAGCGATGGCCAATCCTGTGGATCAGCTTGGTCGGTAATCGGAGCGCCAAAATAGGGACGACCCGAAAAAATTTCGCTACAGGCTGGGCCGTGCACGTTCATTTGATGCGTCATCGAGCGGACAAGGCAGGTTTTATCAAGCTGATGTGCTAGAAGCGGGAGATGCTCGCAAATCTGAATCCCCGGCACACACGTAGAGACGGGCTTAAATCCTCCGCGAACTTCCGCAGGTGCTTGCGGCTTCATATCCCACAGATCGATATGGCTAGGGCCGCCAAACAGAAAGAAAAAGACGCATGAGTTTCCTCGGTAGCGATTGGTAGCACTGGCTTGAGACCGCCGTAACCACGTTAGCTGGGGAACCGAGAGGCCCAGCAGACTCAGCCCACCCAGTTTGAGCACTGCTCGACGTGAATGCCCGGTGTGGACCTGGTTGCGGCACCTCCACCAGCCGTTGGATAACCGCTCCCGAATCGACGACATGCCAGAGGTTCCTTCTCAGCCGACAGCCGAGCCATTTACCCGAGACCCTTGACGGTAATTCTGGCCTGCATTCACAGCACTTTCAAGAAATAAAGTTTCGTTTTGGGTGGCTTTCGGCCTTTGGTCGGCACGCGTCACCTTTGCGCCGGGCTTTTTTTTCGTACACTCGCTGGAAAGCACTTGCCCGTACTGTGACCCAACCGTGAACTTCACGCATCCTCTGAAAGGTGGGTGTGCCATGGCCGAGCCCGTCGCGTTAGTGGGAATCATTATGGGGAGCCGGTCCGACTGGCGGACCTTGCGTCATGCGGCGTCGACGCTTGAGCAATTGGGAGTGCCGCACGAGCGGCGCATCGTGTCGGCGCATCGTACGCCCGAATGGATGTGTGAGTATGCCAGGACTGCCCGCCAGCGGGGTTTGCGCGTAATTATTGCCGGGGCTGGAGGAGCTGCGCACCTGCCGGGAATGGTAGCCGCCCAAACAACCCTTCCGGTACTCGGCGTGCCGGTGCGAGGACGGGAACTGGCGGGTGTCGATTCGCTACTGTCGATCGTGCAGATGCCGGCGGGAGTGCCGGTCGGTACTTTGGCGATTGGCAAAGCCGGAGCCGTGAACGCCGCCTTGTTGGCTGCGCGAATCTTGGCCATTGACGACCTACAGTTGGCCGACCGTCTAGAACAGCACAGGATGCAGATGCGCGACGCTGTTTTGGGAGAACGATTGCCGTGAATAGCTCGATGCCGTGGCACGTTTGGGAACCGGGCGCGACAATCGGCGTGTTGGGTGGAGGGCAACTGGGCCGCATGCTGGGGCTCGTCGCCCGTCGCATGGGCTACCGCATGCGCGTGGTCGATCCAGACCCCCAAGCTCCGGCAGCCGCCGTAGCCGACGAACACGTGTGCGGTTCGTTGACCGATCCGGATGTGCGACGCCGATTAATTGCTTCGGTCGACGTTATTACCTACGAGTTCGAACACTTACCAGTCGAAGCCGTGGAGGAACTAGCCCAACACCGTCCGGTATATCCTTCGCCCGAGGCACTGCGCGTTGCCCAGCATCGAATCCTCGAGAAGCAGTTCTTAGCGTCTGCGGGAATCCCCACGGTCCGTTTCCATCCCATCCGATCAGAAGAGAATATTCGCGAGGCGCTCCACGCGATTGGCACGCCTGCTGTGTTGAAAACGGCGCGCCATGGCTACGACGGTAAAGGTCAGATTCGCGTTGACGATCCGAACCAGGCCCAACAGGCTTGGCAGCAACTACGTACGAGCGAGGCGATATGGGACGAGTGGCTAAAGTTCCATACGGAGTTTTCCGTCCTCGTAGCTCGCAATTTGCGCGGTGACATCGCAGTTTATCCTCCCATACGTAACTGGCATCGACGGCATATACTCGATGTTTCGGTGTGTCCTTCAGGTATTCCTGAACACGCAGCCAGCCAGGCAATTCAGATCGCCGAGGCGATTGCCACACAACTGCAACTGATAGGACTGATTTGTGTCGAGTTTTTTCTGACGGACGACCACCGAGTTTGGGTGAACGAAATCGCTCCGCGACCACATAATTCGGGCCACTTGACGATCGAAGGGGCAATCACCAGTCAATTCGAACAGCAGCTAAGGGCTATCTGCAATTTGCCGCTCGGTGATACGCACCTCCGATGCCCCACGGCTATGGTGAATCTGTTGGGTGAGCTATGGTTGCCACAGACTCCTCGGTTTTCGCTGGTGTGCCACTTGCCGGGCGTTTATCTGCACCTTTATGGGAAACATCGAGCTACCATTGGAAGAAAAATGGGGCATTTAACGGCCATCGGCTCGACGTCTGGGCAAGCCTTACGACGAGTGCGCCGCGCTCGGCGCATCCTAATGCAGAGTACCTGTGGCACGCGCCCGTAGCTGAGATGTTGCCTCAGACGAGCGATCCCGGATTGGAAATGGGGCAACATACGATGCTCATTATTTAATGCAAAGGCGCAGTGGCGCTACACGAAAAACAACAGTCTATCTCCAGCGGCGACGGCTTCAGAAGGCGTATTTCCTGAACAAGCAGGCTTGGGCCGTGTCGCGCAAAAATTCGTAAGACGATGCGGTATTCTTGATCGATCAGCTCGCCAAGAGCGTTGTGGTTCAGAACATGGCGAAAGTCGAGCTTGATCTCTAGTTGATTGAGGAAGCTCTGATCAACCGACGGCCATGCAACGACGTCCGCTCGACAGCTCCGTTGTCTGCTGGTGATACGTTCGATACGGCGTTTCCCGTTCCTCCGTGCCCTCCGGGTCTTCGTTGTACAAACTCCAGCGTGCACACGACTGGGGAGGAGAAAAACGCTGGGCTTAGCGAAACCGTTTCGGAGTGCGTCTTGGTACCTGCCGATTTTTCAAGAGGTTCCAGTGCAATAGCGCTGAGTTATGCAGAGGTTTTTTAGCCGTTTGAGTCGGCCCTCCCACCGTACACCATCTCAATCCGCCATGAAACAGAGAGCAAGACAAGTAACTCCTGCTTCTGCCTTTGCCAGCTCGCTGATTCGAACAGGGTGTACGGCGTAGCCTTGTTCCCGAAGCAGGGAGGCAGTCTGCGGATTGGTATCGGAAACGACGACGGCATTGCCAATGGCTAGGACGTTGGCCCCCCAAGGTTCCTTGGGCGGCACCGGCAAACAATCGAGCGCAGCAAAAACCGATATGTCGACCCACTTGGGATTGACCAGCAGCTTGCCATCGGGAAGGGGACAGCATGCGGTTTTCAAATGCAAGCAGTGGCTGACGCGCACCGGTGTTACCTCATAGCCCAGCGGCTCGACTAGAGCACGTAGAGCCTCGATTCCCGAGGCATTCGTCCGCCGGGAGAGTCCTACCCAGAGACGGCGTCCTATACGAAGAACGTCTCCCCCTTCGAGAGTGGCCGGTGGAACGATGCGGACCGTGGGCCGCCAACGTCGAAGCACTGGCTCGATGAGATCCGCCTCCGGTCGCCGGGAGGCGACGCCCAAATGGCTCACGATGGCTACTTCGTCCAATACGACGGCTGTGTCCTCTACGAACACAGCATCCGGCAAGTGATCCACTCGTTCCAATTCGATGACGATAGCTCCCAACTGCGCCAACAAACGACAATAGGCATCGTGTTGACGTGTTGCCTCCGAAACGTCAATCGAAGTGCGTTCCAAAAATGTCCGCTCGCCGTGGGCTAATTCCGAAGAAGGCGGGCGGACCAGTGCTACCCATTTTTTCATACTTTCTTCGGCTAAACCGATCAAAGTCTAGTTACCGAAATCCCCGATGGCTCCCGCGGTTGTCAGGTTAGGCATGAGGACCTTACGTAGCATGCACAGCGAGTAACGCTGGTTGGTTCGCTGATTCGACCGGCTCTCGAGATCAATGCTCCGAGTCCTCCGATTGACTTGCATCGCGCTGCACACGGCGAATAAACTCCGCTTTTCGCTCCGTCGGTACGACGATCCACGGCTCATGGCTCCGTAAGTGTTGGAGGATCTCACGAAAAATCGGCTCTTCGCGATGGTAGGTAGCACCGAGCCCTGCCAGATACTGAAGCCGTAGATCCCGATCGCGATTTAGCGGCGCATCTTTTAGCCATGGACTAAGGTCGCCAGCTGTACCGGCAAATGTGGCCAGTAGGTCGAAGCCCGAGTGGAATCCGACGTCGCGTAATGATGCGGCTACGTCCGCAAAATCCTGCGAACTCAGCTTGCGTTCGATAGCCTCGAGGTCCACGGTTAACGGTTCGCGCATACCGAGCAGGAGTACATCGTAACCCGAGCCGCGAAAATCATTACTCATTAAGAGGGCATCCGGAAAAACCGAGAAAAACGTTGCCAGTTCGCTCTTGACCGTCGGTAGGTCGCTCTCGTAAAGCGGCACCCATTGGGTTATTAAACCGCCCGGATTCAAATGTTCGCGGCACAGGCGAAAATACTCTTCCGTGTAAAGACTCGCTGCACCTTTTACCCACGGATGAATCGGGTCGGAGGTAATAATGTCAAACGATTCCCGTGTTGTCAGGATGTAATGCCGCGCATCGTCGAAGACCCATTGTACGCGAGGATCATCCACCAGACGATAATTTTCGTCGGAAAAATAACGTGCTACAACGCGCGGTACCAACGGTTCGATCTCGCAAACCACTATCCTTTCCACCTGCGGATACTTTAAGGAACCTCTGCATAAGTCACCCGTATTGTACGGAACCTTTTAGCAAGTCG
>CAYRMD010000060.1:0-33155 GCA_964425225.1 uncultured Pirellulaceae bacterium
CTTGTTAAAAGGTTCCGTACAATACGGGCGAATTATGCAGAGGTTCCTTAAGAAGCATCATGCCATCGTCGTCGGTTCGCGTGTGCGGGAGCACGCCGCTTCGCGATGCACTGCGTAGCGAACCCTCCTCATCTTTCCAGCTTCCGCCGCGGATCACGCGGCGCGAGGAATCGCCAGCGGTTAACCACGGCGCGCCGTCGGTGGGTGCTCCCCGGTAATCCTCGTGGACCCAATCCAAGCACCACTCCCACACATAGCCGTGCATGTCGTATAGCCCCCATTGATTGGGTCGCTTTACTCCCACCGGCGGATCGTTCCCCGCTGCATTGCCGCGGAACCATGCATAGTGATCCAACAGCTTGGGATCGTCCCCAAAACAGTAGTCGGTCGTTGTTCCTGCTCGCGCACAGTACTCCCACTCTGCTTCCGTCGGAAGCCGCACGTGTTGCTGAGCCTCCAACCAATGGCGCTCGTGTAGGAGCCGTGTTACCCGGCGGCAAAACTCTATGGCTTCGTCGAAACTGACCATTTCCACCGCATTCCGTGCTCCTTTCCATCGAGCGGGATTGTAGCCCATGACCGCTTCGAACACGTCCTGTGTTACTTCATACCGAGAAATCTCCCAGCCATAGGTGAAGCGCACTTCGTGGACCGGCTGTTCACTGGCCTTCGGACCTCCCATCATAAAAGCGGCAGGAAAGCCATCTTCACCCGGCTTTATAACCACGAACTCCGATCGAAACCGACGAAGCAGTTCGTTCAGCCGATCGACCGGCGGTTCTTGAGCGAACTCCGGACGCGAAAAACCAAAGCCGAAAATGATGCCCAATAACATCGACGCAAGTAGACGTCCCAGGGAGGTCGACATGCTGTGACTCACTTTGCCGTTACTTGCGCTCGTCTCGACAACGCGCTACACCTCGGCATTCTCGTACGGTTTCCTCACTCCCAGTTGCAAGGCAACAGTCGCGTCAAAAGGAGGCAGCTCATGTTCCGGTGTTACCAGTTTAAGACCCGCATTGGTCCTAATAAACCCGAGCTGTCATTTGCAGTACGCTGTTTTTCGCGCGAACACAAAAAGCCAGTAGCTCGCGACATTCCTGAGTGTGGCCGCCAGTTGCCGCAGCAACGACGGCCAGAGTTCTTCCACACTTACCATCTTGCCGTTGTTAGCAGTGCAACGTCCTTGGCGAGCCCATCGAAAAGAGAACCCCGCATCAGCTTCCAGAGTTTTCCATGTTGTGGCGCAAGCAGGGTAATGCAAAACGGATTGTTTCACGCGATCGTTACTTTAATTTGCCGGCACTATAGTCTGCGATTGCGTCGCTGCGCCTTTGCGTCACATCATTTTTCATCCTGAAATCTACGAGATGGCAAAAATCAAGCTTAATCACTCAAGCCCAATTGCGACAACCAGCGGCTCTTGCGCGCCGGAGCTGTAACCCCACTGGAAGGCCCCGTCTGTAACGCTTCGATGTTACGCAGCTTCTCCTCGAGCTCAGTGCGCTCGCGGGCCAATTTAGCGCGCTCAATCGAAATCTCTACCTCTGCCTGACGAAGCTTTGCCTCCCAGGTACGTTGTAATTCCAACAGCCGTTCTTGCTCCTGCCGCACCAGTTCATTTTCTTCGACACTTTTCCACTGCTCCTGCCACTCGGCAAGCTGGGCCTTTAAGGAAGCAATTTCTTGTTCCTTGGCCGCAAGGAGCTCGTTCCAGCCGCTCGCCGGTTGGTCTATCAGGGATGCGGGTGATGCCGACTCAGGCTGCTGTCTCTGTGGACCTTCGGCTGACTCTTCCTCCCAGCACTCTAACAGGCGCTGCTTTGTCCCTTCCCATCCGACTGGCGTCCCCCTTGGTTGGCAACGGTCCGGTTGCTCGCCGGTGTCACTGTTTGCCACTAGTTGTCGCAAGCAAGTTAAACCACTGTCCAGCTCGTCTAGTCGCTCACACAAGCTCTGGAAAGCTGCGCGCTGTTCGGATTGCGAATGTTCCACCGCAGCCAGTAACTGCTCCAGCAATGTGTGAAGCTGTGCCTCGCCACCTTCCAAACGCGAACCCGTCGCCAAACTCCGGCAGTCAGCCTCTAACTGCGCCAAACGCAAATCGACAAAAGCCAGTCGACGTAGCGCGCGCTGCCCGAGGTCGACTAGATCGATAGTATTAGCTTCGTCAATGTCGTGCGCGTTCAGATCCTGAAAAGTCATGAGCCGATTGCCGACAGTGCAGACATACCATGAGAGCTTCTTTCACACCATGATCGCAAATCCCATAAACCGTAGCATGCACGATGCGATAGTCAACACAAAAACGATGATTGTCCCGAACAAAGCGATATTTCCGATCGCAATATCGAGACAATTGTTCGCAGACAGGCATCCGTAAAACAATGAGCCACATTCACTGGACCAACCGCGCGGGTCGTTCAGCACTCCAAGGACTGGCAACAGGTAACAATAACCGTAGAAGCCTGTTCACGAGTCGGTGTGTTTAGCGTGCGTGTGGCACGGCTCCAGTAAGAACCTTGGGTGTGCGTCACGTTTGTAGGTAGAAAATTTTTTAACGCAGAGACGCAGAGACGCAGAGGAAAGAATAAGTAACCTGGCAACATCCGCTGCCGGTTGCGAAAGGACCATTTTGCCTAACGCCTGTACATAGGCCCCCAGTGATCAAAAGGCCACAGCTCGGGTTAGCTCGTTTCACCAAAATTACCAGGGTCGTGCGAAAAATTCGTGACCAAGTCGCTACCGGATCTTGCCAAGTGTCTGTTTTGCTCGGCCTTGGCTCGTCTGCGGCAAGTCCTCGCTCCCATGAACTGGCAAATGCTGGACACGCATCACAACGGAGGACTCAGCGCGAACAACCTACCTACAATCAAGACGCACACACGCGGCTTGATTCAACTGGCTGCGATGATGCTAGCCGCCGTCGAGCATTGAATGGGTTACTGATAACGGGACTTCTTATCGTTACCAGATGCGTTCGGGTTAAAAAGGATTCAAGGCAAACGCATCCAGTCGTCAAGGCGCAATTGAGACAGTAGGTGCGCATCTATCGCCAATTAGGCACCTTCGCCTCTTCGCGTTTCCCGAATTTTTCCATGATCGCTATTGAATGACGGTTAATCTATGCGACTTAAAGGTTGTGCGGGATGGCGCCATTGAGCCACGACCGTCGTAGGCGAAGTTAACGGTTCGTGCGGTGCACCCAAGCAGGTACATAACGGCTACGCGAGGGTGGAAAATCCAATTCTCAGGGCTAATGGCCACCCGCACATCACAAATACGAGCAGGTAGACATCAATGCTATTTCGGGGCGATTGTGCAAGTCAATTTAAAGGGTCCAGCCCGCTGGATGGGCGACTCCACCTTACCGTAGGGTGAGAGCTCTTCGATCACCTTTTCGAGCAATCGCTGCCCTTCTTCGATGTGAGCCACTTCGCGGCCTTTGAATAGGACCGAAACAACCACCTTATCTTTATGTTGAAGAAACCCAATCGCCTGCTTCAATTTAAACTGGACATCGTGTTCTCCGGTTTTCGGCCGCAGGCGAATCTCTTTGGTCTTGGTATGGTGCGTGTGTTGGTGGGTCTTTTTCTTCTTTTCGTATTTGAACTTTCCGAAGTCCATGATGCGGCAAACCGGCGGCCGCTCGTTGGGGGCCACTTCCACCAAGTCCAATTCGGCTTCCCGCGCTTTTTGCAATGCCTCCTCTCGTGAAAGAATCCCCAACTGCTTTCCATCCACGTCAATGACTCGGACCGGAGAAACCCGAATCTGTTCATTGACACGCGTCTGAATCCGATCGATAGCGCAACCCTTTCTTACTAAAGGTAGCCATCCACCCACACAAACCATTCTCGTTCAGGCGAGCACATGGGGTGGACCGATCACGTGTCGGCCTGAGGTACTACGTCCTGCTAAAGAGTAGCCGAGATGGGTAAGGTGCGTCAATCTTGCTGCCCGGAGCGTCCCGGCACACATACCCACATGATATGCACACACGTTCACTATAACGTGGGTTAGAACATTAAATCTTGCTCAACGTTCACGGCGCAGTCGGGACGCGCTTCACGAAAACGCTGTAGACCCGCGCTACGCCCGCCCCGCAGTTGCATTTGATGCACCGTTAGTTCACTCAGCGATGTAAGCGGGATAAGTCTCGGCAGCGCCTCGCCCGATATCGCTGACTCACTGATATCCAGATGCGCCAGCTTCGGGAAACGAGCCAGCACATCCAGCGCTCCATCCGAAAGCTTCTCGCAATTGCGCAAGATCAATTCAGCAAGATTGGGCAGTTGTGCCAAGCGAGCAAGGCCTTCGTCGGTGATCGGTGAACTGGAAAGGTCTAGTGCCTCTAGGGTCTGGATCTTCGTTAATCCTTCGACTATCGAATCGTTTAAGATCCGGCCGTCGAAATAAAGGCGCTTCAAATGTGGAATTTGACAAACTAAGTCGATCCATCCATCCACAGCACGGCAATGGCGTACATCCAATTCCTCCAAGTTGTTGTGGCCAGCGGCACCGACCAAGTCCGTAATGTTCACGCCGGGTGAACCGACGCGCAAAACCTTCAGAGCAGCTATTGCCGACATTTTACTGGCCGCTTCGGGCGATAAATCGCGATCGGTGACTTCCAATTCTTCCAACGCCAGTTGTTGCAGCAATTGGGCTCGGTCCCCTTTCAACCCACAATTGACCAGTTGAAGCGATTGCAAGTGCCGAATCTTCGCAATACCTTCTAGCGCTGTTTCTGGTAACGGGGAGTTCAGTATAGCAAGCCGCCTCAGATTGGAAAGTTCCGCGACAGCTTCCAGGGTTTCAGCTGTCAAGCCAGTGCATTCCTGACAGACCAGTTCACACACATCCGCATAGTTGCCCTTCAATCGTTCCATTGAATTCCGGTCCAATCGGCCATGGTACGCCAACAGTTTCGTGACACGCCCCTGTGAATCTTGGTACTCAGTCCATTTGGCCGGCGATTGCATTTCCAAGGCGATTTCGTCGCTTGCGGTATTGTCGTTCAAAGCCTTGGATCTCAGAATGCTCGACCGACCACATCCGGCTGATCCGGCAGCGACCGCTAGACACAACCCGACGACGATTCCCATAACCTCCCAGTAAAACGTCAATTCTCGATAGCACATAAGAGCACCCTTCTACGATGACCTGGTAAAAACGTAACAATCGCTCGCTAACACATATTATCGCCGATGATTGTTGATTTCCAATAAATGGATCGGGCTTTGGCGATACGTATTTAGGCAAGAAGTAAAACGGTCGACGCGTACGGGGCGTGATCGAAAAAAACTCTCCCTGATACGGCCACGCGTTGGGTGCCCCGAAAGCGTGTGGAAGATATTTGACACCTGCCGAAAACTAATCTTATCCAAACCGCCAACACATCGATTAGCAGCGTGCCACAGCCCTACTAATAGTTTTTCAAAGCACGACTCAAGGGGACTCTGCATACGTTAGCGGTATTGCACTGAAACCTTCTGAAAACTCAGAAGGAATTAAGCGCTGGCTGCGAAATTTTGTCGCTGCGCGCAATACTTTTCTCGTGGTGGGTGGTGTGTACATTGGAGATTGCACCACAGAGTCACAGAGGGCACGGTGGACCGGAAAACACAGGCTCGAATATTTGGGAAAACTGCCGATTGAGTAACCCAGGGGTTTCTGAATTGCTGCGCGCCTTGGCTGAACTTCAAGGTTTTGCTTGCGGAATCCCCGCTTCTACGGAGTGTGTGCGTCGCGATTGTAGGTCAGACGTATCTCGAACGCAGCAGGCTCGTAGCCCGGGTTGCCATACCGCCGCGCCATCATCCGCAGCGGTACGTGACTAATGTTTGGATTCGTGCAGTGAGGATAGGTCCAGCTCCGTTTTGCAGAGCCGCGACCGTAAGTGAGCGGCAGAATAATTCAACGCCGAGGCCCAAAGAACATACTATCGAGCACCAATCTCCTAACTGCGTCTTCGTGCCTCTCGGCCTTTAACCGAAAGTTCCTCTCTTGTCTTCGAAGTAACTGTTCACCAGGTGTGGGGTTGCAACTCGGAATCGTTGTCCGGGACTCCCTATGATTCGACGCCTAACAGAGCAGAGGCTCTAATTTGGGCCGGCCGCCGGACGCGATTGCATCCAGAATGGCTTGTCATCGGCACGCGCAGTAAGGCACGTTTCGTTCAAAATCCACGCTACAGTGCTTCGAGCCGGTTAGGCGCCGTTACGGAAATCGCCATGCGTAGTCCGGCCTGAAGGGGCCTTTCCGTTAGCCCAGCCGAAGGGCCTGGGTTCGAATGGGCGCCAAGCGCAACACGCTGGCTATGCGCTGCCGAATCATCCCCCGGCCCTGAAGGGGCCCTCCACCATCAGTCTGGGAAGCGGCGGGAACGGCTGACCTACAATCAGGACGCACCCATTAGATCCAGTGTCTTGTTACGCCTCAGCGTGTTGGCGTTTGTTACTAGATCGAAGTGTCGCTCCCTGGCGGTCCCGGCTCTGTTGGCGTGCCGCTCCCTCGTGGTGGCGGCTCGGTCGCGACGTCGCTTGTTGGAACGCTATTGCCAAGAAGCACACATCCACCGCGTCGGGTCACATTCGGTCTAGCGGAAAGAGTGCAACCTACCTTAGGGCCGCGTTACCACAAAAAACCTTACCCACAATCAGGTTGCACAGGCCTGCTTCTGTTAGCGAAGCGCCCCGCTACCGTAATATTGTGCTTTGATTAATAATCTAGGGTTTATTCGAGGTGACTGTATTGATGATGTTGCATCGTTGCTCGCCTTATGTGTGGATGTTATTTGGGGCAGCGGCGTTTGCGCTGATGGCCGTATTGGCATCGGAGCTGCGGGTGACGTTTACCTGGCAGTGGATTGCTGCTGCGCGAAGCGGATTAGCGATGCTCTTTGCCGCGACATTAGTATTGGCGGCTGGAAAGCAGTTCCTCATCGTGCGTCCGGCGACACTCTGGTGGAGAAGTTTAGCGGGAAGCATCAGTCTGCTGCTCGGCTTTTTTGCCTTGACTCACTACGATGTAGCAGTGATCTTGACGCTGACGAACATGTATCCGCTTTGGGTAGCTGTTTTATCGTGGCCCATGCTCGGTGTGCGCCCTGGTGTCGACACCTGGTGTGCTGCCATCGTTGGGGTGGTAGGCGTTGCCGTGTTGATGGGAGTAAATCTGCCGTATCCGCTCTTGATTTCGTCAGTAGCTCGGCATGGAACGAACACACTACTGATGGTTAACGGATGGAAAGCTAACGAAGCGATGTCGGCCTTGGCGGTGGCGGCTGCAATCGTTAGCGCATTTACGAGCGCTTTGGCATTGGTTTCTCTGCACCGTTTACGCCATTTGGATCATCGAGCTGTAGTGGTGCATTTTTCGGCAACTGCTTTTGTGTTCTGTCTACTGGCCGCTTGGCTGTTGCCAGTGGAAAAGACGGTGGCAAGGCCGACGTTTATCTCCTGGGCGATGTTGCTAGGTGTCGGTGCGTCGGCTACGGTGGGCCAGCTACTTTTAACCAAAGCGTTCGCTCATGGTGAACCTGGCAAAGTCTCGGTAGTGGGATTGAGTCAGATTTGTTTTGCTCTGTTATTCAAGTCGCTTTGGCATGGTCAACATTACACGGCTCGTACTTTGACAGGGATGACGCTGGTGATCTTGCCCACAGCCTGGGTGATGTGGCGCAGCACGTCGCCAGCAGACCGCTTCGGTTGCCCAAAGGCACCGGCCTTGAGAGAGTGCCGAAGCAGTGAACGAATCGAACAGCAACAAACCGTAAGGTGTTGAGGCTGTGGTGTGCCGGGTGAGGGGACCATCCGGTGGAGCCACTGGACGACAAAACAACGGGTGCCACACTACGCTGGAGGGCTGTAGTCCTTGGTCCGGCAGCCGCTGTGGCCACGTACATGTTGGCTCGATTCGATCCGACGTTGAGCCAAACGGGTGCAGCCACGGCGGCCATCGCTGCTTGGATGGCTCTGTGGTGGGTTACCGAAGCCGTGCCGTTACCTGTCACTTCGCTGGTGCCGCTCGTAGCGTTTCCCTTGGTTGGCGTTGCCCCGCTCAGTGAGGTGGCAACTGCCTATGCCGATAAGAACATTTTCTTGTTCATGGGGGGATTTTTCTTGGCTTTGGCCATCGAGCGATGGCGTTTGCATCGCCGCCTGGCGCTGTGGACGGTAGCGCACGTAGGTACAAGTCCGGCGCGTCTTGTGGCGGGTGTGATGGCCGTAACGGCGGGCCTTAGCATGTGGATGAGCAACACGGCGACCGCAGCAATGATGCTGCCCATCGGCATGAGCCTTGTTCAGTTAACACAACAACCCTCGGGGAATATGGTCACCAGCGGGCGACAGGCAACTACGTTAGCCAAATGCCTGATGCTCGGTATTGCTTACGCAGCAAGTATCGGAGGTATGGGGACATTAGTGGGTACGCCCACGAATTTGTTGTTGGCAGGTTTTGCGCAACGCAGCGGGATTAATATCGGGTTTGCCCAATGGATGGCCTTTGCTGTGCCGTTCATGGTAGTTTATCTCCTGTTGGCCTGGTGGTTCCTGACGCATAAGTTTTTTGGGCTTTCTCAGACCGTTTTGGTGACCGGACGCGACTGGGTTCGCCACGAGCTTCGCGCTATGGGCCCCATGTCCGCTGGAGAAAAGGTGTCGCTGGCGGTTTTCACGGCTGTTGCTGTGGCGTGGTTGGTCCGCGGTCCTTTGAGCAGTTGGAATTGGTTCAGCCAGCGGTGGCCATTCATCGAGCGAATAGACGATAGCCTGATCGCTATGGCCGGAGCACTCTCGCTGTTTGTCCTCCCGGTAAATCGTGTTGGCCACCCCGTATTGACTTGGAACGATGCGGGGCGGTTACCATGGGGCATCTTGCTGTTGTTCGGTGGAGGCTTCAGCCTTGCCGCAGCCATTCAATCCAGCCAACTCGATGGGTGGATCAGCCAGCGATTGGCGCTATTAGACGGTTGCCCTACCTGGGTACTAGCTGTTGCTGTGACCGCCGTGGTGTTGGCAGCTACCGAGCTTACTAGCAACACGCCCACGTTAGCCACATTCCTGCCGGTCGTTGCCGGTCTGGCCAGCGCTGTGCAAGCGCCGGAACTGCTGCTTCTGATACCTGCGACGCTCGCGGCAAGCTGTGCCTTTATGCTTCCGGTGGCGACGCCTCCTAACGCCATCGTTTTTGGTAGCGGACACTTGAACATTCGTGACATGGTGCGTGCCGGTTGCGTAATGAACGTATTCGGATTGGTGCTCATTCCACTGTATGTACTGTGGGTTGTGCCGTGGATATTTCCCTGAGCGAGAGCTGCTCAGCAGGTGGTGCTCGCGCATTGGACGTCAGCCTCGGCAGCGATGCGAAGCGGTTGCGACTTTGGTTGCGAATAGTGCGCCGATTGCCGGTGAGCCGTCAAGTGATCATCGTGGGCCCTCAAACGTTCGAAATCGCATATATTCCCGACGAGAACTGGGCCTGCTGTCGCTTGGAAGAGGCTGCGCGACTAGGTCAAGAAAATAATCCGCGCTGGCAGCCCTTTTGGATTTGGCCGTGGGAAAGCGCTCAGGCCTTGGCTGCCTACGTGATCGACTTGCCCATCGTGAGCAAGTCGGTCCTGGATCTTGGTTGTGGACTAGGTTTAGTGGGAACGGTAGCCGCGTCTTGCGGGGCACAGGTTGTGCTGGTAGATGCCGTACCAGAAGCTTTGCTCGTTGCCCGATGGAATAGCTGGCCGTGGCGCAGGCAAGTCCGGTGCCGACGCCTGGACTGGCAGCGAGAAACTCTGAACACGAGGTTCGATTGGATCTTCGGGGCCGATATTCTTTACTCCTGCGAAGATTGGCCACATTTGGATCGATTCTGGCGCCGGCACCTTACTAGCCAAGGATCCGTGTTATTGACAGAACCAAACCGACCTGCTGCCGATCCGTTCGTTGCGTGGGCCCGCCAACAAGGCTGGAGTGTCCAAGAGCTGCCCCATTGGCGGGTGCGCCAAAGTACAATCCGTTTTTTTCAACTGAGGCTACCCTGAGCCGGCGCACTGCCTCGCTGGCCAATTGACTGAGCTACAGCGTCGGCAGCGCGCCAATCTTCTATACCGGACAACGAGGTTTCCAGGGGACCGCCTGTATTTGCCGCAGGGGCCGGCAGCTATCGTGAAAGCCGCGTGGGTACTGAAGTGGAAGGCAAAATCAGATGCGAAAATGATAAGAGAAATTTAGAACGGGATCCGGGCAAGCGATAGAAGGACAGTGTTGCGACAAAGGCACACCTGACCAATTGGATCGCCAACAGGCCGAAGCTTTTCTTGTTGGTTTGGCGAAATCCCAAGGGCTTGAGCGTCCCAACGGGCAGCGCCCCGAACGACTGAGTCGGAAGTTTCTGTGGGTAGCTCCTCTTACGAACCGGTTTTCTTGCTTGCCTCTACACAGAGACTCGGGAGGCGACTTATTATGGGAGTATGCGCATTCCTCAGGTGGTTATCGTAGGTCGACCGAATGTTGGTAAGTCCAGTTTATTTAACTGGTTGTGTGGTCGCCGGATTGCCATTGTTGACGACATGGCCGGCGTGACCAGGGATCGGATTACGCACTTGGTTTCCTATGCGGATCGGTATTTCGAGCTGGTCGACACCGGAGGCATGGGGATCCAGGATGCGGACAATTTGACCGCTGAGGTCCAACAGCAGATCGAAATCGCTTTGGAAGGTGCAGACGTTGTTTTGTTTGTGGTCGATACGCGTGACGGGTTAGTGCCGCTGGATGAAGAGGTAGCGCGGCGCTTGCGCTATTTGGATAAACCCGTCATCTTAGTTGCCAACAAGACGGATGCTCCGTCGCTGGAGCCTCAGGCCGATGAGTTCTATAAGCTGGGCCGGGGCAAGCTAGTGAAGGTAAGCGTGCATCAGAATCGCAACCGCGAGGAATTGCTGCAATTGATCGTCGAGCGACTGCCGGTGGCCGACGATGAGCCGCCTCAGGAACCCGAAATGAAAGTCGCCATTGTCGGGCGGCGCAACACCGGAAAGAGTACATTCATCAATACTCTCTACCGCGGCGAACGGATGATCGTCAGCGAAGTACCAGGCACCACGCGCGATAGCGTAGACGTACGCTTCGAAATGGACGGGAAAGCCTTCATCGCTATTGACACGCCAGGCGTACGCCGAGCCAAAGGCATTCAGACGGATGTCGATTTCTATGGCATCCACAGAGCGTATCGTAGTATCCGACGAGCCGATGTCGTATTGTTATTTCTGGACTGCACGGAACGAATTAGCAAACTGGACAAGCAGTTATGCCAATACATCAACGAAGAGTTCAAACCGTTGATTTTCGTAGTCAATAAATGGGATTTACTCTACGGCAAGATGCCCACCGAACGTTGGGTACGCTACATCCGAGATTGCTTTCCGACGATGTGGCATGCGCCCATCGCCTTCATCACCGGTAAGACAGGTAAGAACGTAAAGGCCTTGATCAATCATGCGCAAATGCTCTACAAGCAGTCGCGGCAGCGCGTTAGCACGGGTGAACTGAATCGACTTGTAAGCAAAGCACTGGAGCGTCATCCGCCTCCTTTGTATCAGAATCGAACTCCTAAGATATACTATGCAGCGCAAATTGGGATCCAGCCGCCCACGATAGTATTGGTCTGCAACGAGCCAAAGGCTTTTTCCGCTGATTATCGCCGCTACTTGGTGGGTGCTCTCCGCGATCAACTACCCTTTAGCGAAATCCCCATCCGCCTCTACCTGCACCGCCGCTCGCCCGCCGTGCCGGGAGCGTCTGGACACGAGTGGATCGAGCCAGACGACTCCGCAGCGAAGCGGGATTAGAGCCTATCCCACAAAACCGGCAGCAGAAGGTGACTCACGCCGATGCGAAATGGAAAAAGCCAAGGTACTTTTCTACCTTCTTTGTTTGTAGTCACTCGATTCATCGGGTCCAAAACTCTAAGACCAGTAAAAGGACCGCATGAATGCGGCCACTACGAACGCGGCCCGGCTTTCACCAACCATGTATTTTGGGATAGGCTCTGAGTCGCGTCTGTTTCGTTCGGCTGGATGCCGGTGGTCCATCGCTATGTCCTGCCGGTCCATCGTGCCGGTGCTTCCCGCCCCAGCAGGTCACCTTACAATAAAGCCCAGATCGCTGGTCACCGCGGCACCCGTCACGAGCGTTGGTCACGATAAGCGATGGAAGCCTCGTATGGATCGAGAACATGTTGTGGAAGCGCTGCGTGCGCAATTAACGAGTTTGGCAATGGGCGGGATCGAACAACTGCCAAGGCCGTCGAGTATGTCCCGCACTGTTCAAGCTGCGGGGCAAACGTCAGGCGAAGCAGTGAACACCGCGACTTCTGCATGCAATAGTCAGAAAACGAACTTGATCACTTCACCGGTTTCTTTCAACCAGGTACCTGAAACCAAACAATCCGACTTGGAGCAACTACGGAAATCACCTACGGTGGCTGTCGGGGCGGAATCTTCGTTGTTCAACAGCATCCCACCCGTGTCGCTGCCCGTATCGGAGCGGTGCGAGGCTCTACGGCAGTTAAACGAACAAGTTCGGGCATGCACCAAATGTGCGGAACTGGTGCGCAATCGTACGCAGACGGTGTTCGGCGTGGGTAACCCCGCGCCCCGGTTATGCTTCTTCGGTGAAGCGCCGGGAGCCGACGAAGACCGGTTGGGTGAGCCATTTGTCGGAAGGGCGGGTGAGCTGTTGAATCGGATGATTGCCGCATGTACCCTGCGCCGCGAAGAAGTGTACATATTGAATGTGCTCAAGTGCCGCCCGCCGAATAACCGAGCACCTACTTGGCCTGAGGTGGAAAACTGTCGAGCATTTTTTGAACGACAACTGGAGATTCTGCGACCGGAGTTTATCTGTTGTCTGGGTGTGTGGGCTGCCCAAGCACTTTTGGGTACGTCACGTCCGGTGGGTAAATTGCGAGGAACGGTCCATACGTGGCGCTGGGCCAAAGTAATTGTCACCTATCACCCGGCCTACCTGTTAAGAAATCCTTCGCAAAAGTTCGCAGCGTGGGAGGATCTCAAGCTTCTCATGAAGGAAATGGGTATATCTATTCCAGAACGTCCTCCGGGACGGAACAGGAGCTAAAAAGAAATATCCGGGTTAATGCAGCCCATGGGCGGCAACTTTCCAAATGCAAGGACGCTGGCCCGTCGATCTAAACACGCGACGTATCCGATAAGAGGCGGTGCGCTGTTAAACTTTCCGACGAGGCTTCCCTAGTTGCTTAGACGCGTGGCTGTCGGCTCGTTCCGCACTAAGATCCCATCAGGAAAGCCATGGAGATTCTTGCTGGGGTTGGTACGGGGGTATGGTTACCCGGCCCGGTGTCGAGCTTATACGATGCACATTGACCGCCAGGCCAGCTCGATGCGGTGAACTCAAGAAAACGGCCCTACCAATTCGTGCTCAATTATTGGTCCCGTCCGCTTGCGGTCGATGCCCTTGGCGATACCATTGATGTTCCGGTCGGGAAAGAATGGCCTCAATGACTTGGCGCACCGACTGTGCAGCTTCGGTACGACCTTGCTCTTCGGCTAAGCGAACGAGTTCCTCTGCTTGAGGAATCAGTTGCATATAAAACCGCTCAGCCACCTCGTACATCCCATGCCAATGCGCGTAATCAGGAGCCATCATCGAGGCACCATGACGAGCGCGTCGACCTTCATGATGCCACGAGTAGAACCAAGTCCATTCGATGTCTTCGTCAAATTCCAACGATGTGAGCATACCGGCTTGTCGTAGGGCTGACATAAGTTGCTGGCCAGGTTTGGCAAACTTCTCGTTGTAATTGATGACAAACTCATCATATTGCTGATAGAAAGCATCGACATATGGCTCCGTGTGACAATGGAGGCAGACCTGTTTCATGCGATTGCGTTTAGCCTGCCACGTGTCGACAATCTGGCTGCGCTCTTCTGGATTGGTGGCTTTCACTATATTGCCCTGGGCATCGGTATCCATGAGCAGACTGACGGGTGGGCGGTTGGTCCAGGAGATACGGATGCCGGGGTCATGGGTAATCTGACGCCCGTTGCGCGTATGAGCGGACATATGACAGGTGGCACACGTAGGCGCTTGGCTATAATCCTCGCCCAGTACCCAGCTTTCTGCATCCAGGTTCATTTTGTCCCGCAAGTCTCGATAGGCAACTCCATGTTTGGATTCCTCATAGATTTCCTTTTGCGGGTGATCAGGTCCCAAATGGCATTTGCCACAATTCTCGGGTTGTCGCGCTCGCCGCGGAGAAAAATCATGTCGCGAGTGGCAGGCCGAACACGAGCCTAACGATCCATCAAGATTGATGCGTCCAATTCCCGTATTGGGCCAACTGCTGGGTTCGAGAATAGGGCGACCAGAAGGATCGCGGTCGATCCGGTTGAGCACCTGACGGACGGTCGGCTTGCCATCCGGTCCTGGGCGTAGATCATCGACGGTAATGAGTCCTCCGTCTTTTGCCCGCAGCGCCACTTTGCTTCCATGACATTGTTTGCATCCAACGTTGACACTGGCCATGCCGTTGACCGAATCGACCTGCATTCCGGGCGTAGGAGAGTGGGGGTTGAACGGTTGCCGAGCTCCCTCGACTGTTTCCGCCAGGAAATTATCCAGTGAAGCCAGAATATTGCCTCCTTTGGCATGATGCGACCGCATGAACTCTTCGGCTTCTTGCCGGTGGCAGCGGGAACAGTCTTTGGGAGTAACAATGGTGGCGATTGTAGCGCCGTAGTGAGCAAAAGCATCTGGCTCGTCCGACTCGGCCTGGTGACACTCGGTGCAACCAACCCCTTTCCATGCATGCGTACTTCCTTCCCAATGAGCGATCACTCCGGGTGATACTTGACGATGGCAATCGACGCAGGCGCGCGACGAGGCGGGGGCCTTAACCTTGCGGACGGCAACACCGGCTTCGATTTGACGTCGTGTCACCTCCGCCCATTGTACGACGATCAAGGATGCCAAAAACGCGAACCCCAAGATGGCGATCAATAACTGTTTAGCCCGCAGCGACATAGTTCAGTGCTCCACTAACGCTTCGTAGATCGTCATCCCTGTCAAGAGAATCGTAGCGATAATTCCAATATACGTGCTTATCTCTGGCCAGCGCGTCCAGCGCACGAGCATGGCGTCGATCCAGGGCCAGAGGAACATCGCTGCTACAATGAATCCGGCGCTAATAATGGCTGTTGTCAAGGAGAAGAGTTTCAACCATCGGAATACAACGTAAAAGAACCACTCGGGTTTGATCACTTCCGGGGTATGCAATGGATCGGCCTTGGGGCCCATGAGGGCGGGAAAGATAGTTGCCAGCGCGCTTAACAGAATCATTAACACCAGGCCGATGCAAAGCTCTGTGTAAAGGTGGTCCGGAAAGAAATCATAGTACTTGCTTCCTCCCTCTTCCTCTCCTTCAAACTTCAATTCGGTTACTCCATGGAGCCGCACAAAGGCGATATGAAGAACCAGCAGAAGGATGAGAGTTACCGGTAAGACGGCGGCGTGGAGAATGTAAAAACGGGAAAGCGTATGTTCGTTGTATTCGCTTCCTCCGAGTAAAAGCTGTTTGAGAACGCCGCCAACCACGGGAACTGCTTCGCTTAGATTGGCTGCAACTTGGGCACCCCAAAAACTGAGCTGTTCATACACCAAGCTGTATCCCGTAAAACCCAACAGCAGAGTACAAAGCAACAAACACATGCCCACTACCCAGTTCAGCTCGCGCGGACGCCGATAAGCCCCCGTAAAATAGACCCGCATCTGATGTAATATCACTGCGGCGATCATGAAAGTGGCACCCCATTTATGCAAACTGCGGAAATACCACCCGTAGGGAGCCTGATGCGTGATATAGGCGACCGATTCGTAGGCAGTTACTGGGGAGGGTTGATAATAAAAGGCTAATAGGATCCCTGTGAATATTTGTATGACAAACAAATAGGCTGGCGTGCCGCCAAGCGCAAACCACCATTTTTTTAGATGGTTTGGTACCGGTTCATTGGTCAGTTCGCGCAACTTCACGCCGCTTACTGGAACTCGCTCCCTCCACCAGTCACTGAGCCGCCTTGTCCACGTTGCTTGATCGCCCGGCATTAGGCCATACCTCCTGGGCGCGAAAATTCTTGTTTAGGTCCGCATGCCAAGGATGCTCCAGAGGCATACTGTGGCGCGGCATCCTGAGTTGTTGCTGCGAGCGATTCGGCGGGAGCCAGAATAAACAGCAGACCGCGCTCAACTTTAAGAGGAAATCGCATCAATTGCTGACGGGCACTGGCCGGAGGTCCAGCGATCGCCATGCCTTCTTTGTCAAAAGCCCCATTGTGGCACGGACAGAAGTAGCGCTGGTTCTGCGGCTCCCAATGTACCTGGCATCCCAAGTGAGGGCAGATATTGGACAATGCCACGAAGCAATCCTCGGTGTCGCCGGAGCGACGACGGGTAATCAAGATACTCGCACCGTTGGGAGCCACGTACGTAAGCGATTCACCCTCGGCCAATTTGTCGATGGTGGTGACAAACTGCCAGCGACGCTGCGGGCCGCCCTTTGGGTACAGGAACCGTCCTGCTAGTAGACCAAACATCCCATAGCCCGCCGCGAGCCCGCTGGTCATTGCCACACGCAGGAACATCCGCCGCACAGCTTCTCGCGGTGCCGTTCTGTCAATAGGTTTTTTCTGTGGTTGCGCTTCGGACGAATTAACGGCAATTTCTTGACCGGCCACGCGTTTTCTCCCGGTTCGGCGCAATTCGGTTCAAGGACCAACGGCTAAACTCTCACCCGCCAATCGGGCCAGCGCTCGGTCGCCCACGATCCGCTCCCCCTGAGAAGTTCTCTTTCCGAAACATGTCTTGCAAATGATATACCATACTATGACTACCCTGGGTTAGAGCCTATCCTATGATTCTTGCTTAGTGAAAGCGGAGCCGCGTTGTAGTCACCGCATTCATGCGGTCGTTTTACTTGTCTTCAAGTTTTGGAGGCGATGAATCGGGTCACTACAAAAAAGACGATAGAAAACTACCTTGCCTTCCTTCATTTCGTAACGGCGCGAATCACCTTCCGCTGCCGGCATCTTGGGATAGGCGCTAAGACAGGGCAATCCGTGAGCCGGTTTTGCCGGGGGAGTGTTAACCGAGCGCACAGCTAACGGCTCAAGCGGGCGTACCTCCCGGTGGCCTACACCGTGTTCGTTTCGCTCGACTTCTTAACGTTTGGTACAGTTTTGAGTTTTCTCTGAGCCGAATGAGTAAGGCACTTACGCGGCCTTCGAGGTTGTTCCAACAACTCTGCCACGTTCGGCTGTGTAGACAGTACTCGATCCGAATAACAACCGACGTATCTGGCCAATCGCCTCGCTCCTCGAGTTGTTGCTTTTCCTCGTGGCAGATGTTCGACTTCCAATCTCTCGCGGTTCGGGGTACCGTCTTTTACGAACGGCGTTCGCCTTCGCACGAATAGGAAAACGGCTGCATCGGAATACCCGGTCTGGGGAAACGAAGGGGGACCAACTACGGAAAGGCCCAAGTAGGTGATCCAGACTTGGGAACGGTTTGTCCTGCACCCGAGCGTTTTGGTGTTGAAGGATTCTTAACGTCCTCAAATTTCGAAAAGCAATCCTCGGCACCATGGACAAAAGGTGACTAGCATTGAGCCGGTTGTTTATAGGCGTCCGCGGACGCCCGGCGGTAATGTGCGGCATTGAGACAGTCTGTGCACACCTGAGGCGGGCCAGGTCACAGGCACCAGATTCACGGGTCAAGGTGTATTAGACATGCGTTCAGATGTTCGGTGGTTTTTAACCGGCCACTTTAGGACGGCCGGGAAAAGTGGTAAGCTTTTCGTGTGATTCGAATACGAAAAAATTTGCAATACAAGCACGGTTTCAGGCGTCGAGTGGCCTTCAGAGGCGGAGCGCTTGGTGATGGAGTGGAGCAGTATCCTGGTGCCGGTTGACCTTTCTCCGATTTCCGAGGAACTCGTACGTCAAGCAATGGCCTTGGCAACGGGCGAGCAGCCTGTGGTAATCCTGCTGCACGTGATTGATACGTCGTTGATCGAGTTTGCCACAAGTCATCAATTCGGGGCACGCGATGAAATTGTCGAACGCATGAAACGACGGGCCTATGCCGAATTGAAACAATTGCAAGAACTCGGTGCCGGGCGCGTCGAGGTAGATGTGCTTGTATCGGAAGGGACACCGTTCGTGCAAATTGTTCAAAAGGCCCAAGATTTCTTATGTGATGCTATCGTCATGGGAAAGGTGGGTGGACGCGGCCTGTTAGAAAAACTGCTTTTTGGTTCGACAGCGGAAAAGGTGTTACGTGCCAGTCCGTGTCCAGTGGTCGTGCTTCCCATTGGCTCCCGCAGCGACTCGAGCCAAACGTGACCAAGGGATGGCTTTTCGGAATCAAACCGGGTTACGTAGCACGTGGCATGCGGCATGCGCATTGCTCAAGAGCCGATTGCACCACATGTGGTGGCACCAGCGAGGGCACCTTATAGGTTCGGAAACCTTAGAAAGGAAACCGCATGAAGCCATTCGGGCATTTGTTGGTGGCCGTGGACACTAGGTTAGAGCGGCACACCGCCTGGGAACAGGCGGTGGCGGTTGCGCGATGTACCGGTGCGCGGATAACACTGGTCGAGGTAATTCCGGAGTTAAGTTGGCCAAAACAATGGCGCAGCACCGATCTGGAAGCTGTGAGACGTGCTTGGCTTAAAGACAAGGAAGCCCAATTAGAGAAGCTTGCTCAGGAAGCTCGCGCTCAAGGTTTAGACGTCACCACGCGTATTCAGGTGGGGAATACATCCACGGAATTAGTCCGACTGGCAGAGGAGTTGGAATGTGACACGGTTTTTTTAGCGAGCAAGGGGCAACATAGTCGACGGACCGGAAGTTTAGGGACGACCGCACAGCGGTTGTTGCGCCTCTGCCCGGCTCGCGTCTGGTTAGTGGTTCCTGATGTGGGGACGGCCCGGCGCCGCCTTGCGGCTGCCGTCGATGCCGGTACCGCGGATCCAGCTCATGAAGCCTTAAATCGGGACATTTTGGAGGTCAGCTCCCGGTTAGCCGAATGGTTGGGCGCCGAATTGCACGTAGCTTACGCCTTTACCCTGTTTGGCGAGAGTCTGCTGCGTAGCCACATGCCGGAACGTGAGTTTGTCGAGCTATTCCGTTCGTTCCAGGAGGACCAAACTCGGGCGTTGAACCGGCTACTAGACCAAATTCCGCAAAAGCCAGCTTCTACCACGCAACATCTCTTGCATGGAGATGCTCGAGATGTACTACCTCAATTCGTGGCGGAGCAAAAAAATTGATTTGCTCGTTATAGGTACCGTGGCCCGCCGGGGCTTGGCAGGATTCTTCATCGGCAATACTGCCGAACCGGTCCTCGAGCGAGCTTCCTGCGATATTTTGGTTGTTAAGGTCCAAAGCGGCTAGTCCGAAGCGGAAAGCTAGCCGCATACACCCGCAATGTTTATGAAGGAAACCTGGCGAATGCCCAAACGAGGAAGTCTCTCGGATACGATTGCCCGGTCGAGCATTTTGGGCTTCAGGGGCCATTGACAAGGAGGGAAGCGCTGGCGAATCCCGTGCGTCTTCATCGCCCGGCAGATTTAGACGGATGGAGAATTCCAGAGCGATTCCAACAAGCATGTTTATCCGATCGGTTTTCGGTTGCATTGAGCGCGCAAGTTGAACCTTAGGAGGACAGAATGTCTGTCATAACGATTTGCACACGAAGCGTCGATTTAGCGGAACGTGAGGAATCCGTGTGGCGCGCGGCCGAACGGATGCACCACCGAGTGATCGGTTGCCTGCTGGTTGTCGACCAGGATCAGCACCCCATCGGAATCCTGACCGACCGGGACATTGTGGAACGCGTAGTTTCTCTGTCCCGCGATCCGATGACCACTACGGTCGAAGAAGTGATGACGACGCCCGTGATCAGCATCAAGGAACATGCGGCGTTGCACGAGGCCTTGGACGTGATGAGACAGAACGCAATCCGCCGGTTGGCTGTTGTCGACGAGCGAGGAATATTGGTTGGGGTACTCAGTTTAGACGATGTGCTGATGTATTTGGCTGACCAGTTCGCCGCAGTCGGCAAACTAATCTCGCGCCAAACCCCACCAGCATTGGCAGAAACATGATACCTCTATCGCCGATTGCTTTTTCTCTATTAAGAATCGACGGGGATAGGGGCGGGATTCTTTCGTTTACCCAACGTGCTAATTCAGCGCAGGATGCCGTGCACCACGTGCCCATGTACATCGGTCAGCCGGTAATCGCGGCCCTGAAACCGAAACGTAAGCCGCTCGTGGTCGATGCCCAGTAAGTAAAGGATCGTGGCTTGTAAATCGTGTACATGGACCGGGTCACGAATGACATTGATTGCCAGATCGTCCGTCTCTCCATATGTGATTCCGGGACGCACGCCGCCTCCGGCCAACCAAATGGTGAAGGCATACGGATGGTGATCGCGTCCCCACCGCGGACGATCCGCTAGATTTCCTTGTAAGAACGGAGTTCGCCCAAATTCGCCACCCCAAATGACCAAAGTTTCGTCCAGAAGACCACGCATCTTGAGGTCTTTGATTAGTCCGGCCGACGGTTGATCGGTATCTTTACATTGGGTGTAGTGCTCGGTAGTGAGACTATTGTGTTGGTCCCAACCGGCATGCATTAGTTGCACGAAGCGCACCCCGCGCTCGACAAGGCGCCGAGCCAGTAGACAATGATGAGCGAAGGTGCCAGGTTGCAGTACATCCGGTCCGTATAGCTCCAGAATCGACGCGGACTCATCGGACAAGTCGGTCAACTCCGGAACACTGGCTTGCATGCGGAAAGCCATTTCGTATTGCGCGATGCGAGTGACAATCTCCGAATCGGCATACTCTTGCCATTTACTTCGGTTCAACGCAGCTAAGTCGTCAAGCATTCCGCGACGAACTTCGGTGGAAACACCCGGCGGGTTGTCCAGGTACAGTACAGGCGATCCTCCTCCACGGAATTTCACACCTTGGTGGCGACTGGGAAGGA
Source organism: uncultured Pirellulaceae bacterium (assembly GCA_964425225.1). Taxonomy (GTDB): domain Bacteria; phylum Planctomycetota; class Planctomycetia; order Pirellulales; family Pirellulaceae; genus BPJU01. The sequence continues at coordinate 21,092 of CAYRMD010000060.1, forward strand.
AACCGGAGCCCCAGTAAAAGTCATAAAAGATTTGTCCACACGTTGTGCCTTTGCTGACGGAAGTCATCACGACAAAGGCGGGCAGGTTGTCATTTTCCGTCCCCAGGCCGTAACTGAGCCACGCGCCGAGCGTCGGCCGTCCAGGAATTTGACCACCCGAAAGGAGGAAGCAGATAGCCGGAGCGTGATTAACCGCATCGGTGTGCATACTCTTGATGAAACATAAATCGTCTACCACCTGTGCCGTATATGGCAAAAAATCGCTTACCCAAGCGCCGCATTCTCCACGCTGCCGGAAGGGTTCGACGGGCGCCAATAACAGCTTTCCTTGAGGCGAACCGGTCATGGTACTGAAGCGTTTGCCCGCCACATACGAATCCGGGACGGGTTGACCGTGCAATTCCTGTAATTTTGGTTTGAAATCAAAGAGGTCGACGTGCGTCGGAGCTCCGTTTTGAAACAGGTAAATCACATGTTTCGCTCGAGGCGCAAAGTGCGGCAGTCCTGGCAAACCTCCGGTACGCGCTGCGGCATGTGCGCCATCGCGCTGCAACAACCATGTCAGAGCGGCCACTCCGAGTCCGGTAGCTGATCTCCCAAAAAACGCGCGGCGCGTGATCTGTTCCACCCAGGGGTTATGCCACAGCATACGGTCACTCCTTGGATAACGTTTCATCCATGTTGAGGATTGTGTGTGCTACGATCGTCATGGCGGCAAGGCGAGGTGCTGGGCCCTGCGGTCGTGGCCACTCACCGACCGACAACAACGCGTCGGCCGCCTCCGGATGTTGCCGATAGTAGAGCTCCCACCGACTCAGTGCACTGCACAACACCGACAACTCGTAAGGAGTAGGCGGACGCACTAAAACGCGACGAAACATCCCGGATACAAGCTCCGCATCGGTGCCCTGCCCGTCCAAAGCGCGCCACTGACTGGTCGCCAGCGCTCGAGCGGCTTCCACATACGTTGTATCGTTGAGCGTCACCAGAGCGTGTAACGGAGAATTCGTGCGTAGCACCCGTACCGAACACACCTGACGCGACGCTACATCAAAGAATAGCGTGGGTGCCATGATCCGCCGCCAAAACGTGTAAATACTGCGACGGTATAAGTGTTCCCCGTGATCTTGGCGATAACCCTTGTTGCCAAATGTTGCTTCCTCCCAAACACCGTCGGGTTGATACGGGAATACCGGCCGCCCACCGAGCCGAACCGTCAACAAGCCGCTGACCGCCAAAGCCTGATCGCGAATGATCCACGACGCTAATCGATACCGTACCCCACGCGCTAACCAGCGATTCTCCGGATCCACTTCCAAAAGCTTTGGTGTAGCCCGCGAGTCACGTCGATAGGCACGGCTGGTGACCAACAGCCGACAAAGCCGCTTGATGTCCCACTCAGATTCGATGAGCTCTGAGGCAAGCCAATCCAGTAATTCCGGGTGAGTTGGCGGTTCGCCCTGAGTACCGAAATCTTCGGGCGTGCGTACTAAACCGTTTCCAAAAAAGTGTTGCCACATACGATTGGCAATCACCCGTGCCGTCAAGGGATTGTCGGGACGTACTAACCATCGGGCTAGAGCCAAACGATTGCGAACGGATTCCTCGCCCAGCAGCGGTAGGCATGACGGCACATCCGGTGACACCTCTTCGGCGGGGCGATTGTACAACCCTTTCTCCAATATATGCGTTGGTCGATATTCAGCCCTATCCGCCGTGATCATGACTCGAGGTATCTCACGTCGTAGCCTCTCGTACTCTCGTTGGACCTCGCGCCATTGAGCGATCAATTGCACATAGTCCGCTGCACGCTCCACAAAATGTTTCTCTAATTGCTCCCATTGGTTCTGGTCGCGGTTCTTCGGCGGGTGCTCCAAAAGCTTGCGGATGGCCTCTGGAAGAGGCTCGTTTGAGTTTTGTCCCAGCAAGGCCTGCTCACGCTGCACTAATTCCTGCTGCAATGCGGTCAATTGTTCTGATAGGCGGGCTTGAGCCATTCGTTGTTCCTCGGTTGGCACCTCCAACACCGGCGGCGTTTGTGGGTTGCCCCCAGAGCCGTCAATGGGAGTTTGATTAAAGAAGGCAAAAAGCGAGTAATAGTCGCGCCGCGTGAACGGATCGTACTTGTGGTCATGGCAACGAGCACAAGTCAACGTTGTGGCAAGCCAAACGGTGGCCACCGTTTCGGTTATGTCCATCACATAATCAACTCGATTCTCTTCGGGAATCCTGCCCCCTTCACCGTTGATCATGTGATTGCGGCAAAACCCGGTTGCTAAACGAGTCTCATCCGTGGCTTCTGGCAGTAAATCGCCTGCTAGTTGCCAAATCGTAAACTGGTCGAAGGGCAAATTCCGGTTCCACGCTGAGATCACCCAATCGCGCCAAGGCCACATGGTCCGTTCAGCATCGCCTTGATAGCCATTCGAGTCGGCGTAGCGGGCTGCATCCAACCAATCCCATGCCATCCGCTCGCCGAACGCCGGTGAAGCCAACAATCGATCTACCAATCGTTCGTAGGCGTCCGGTGACAGATCGCATAGAAAGGCCTCCGCCTCTTCGGGTGTTGGCGGAAGTCCCGTTAAATCCAAAGCCAATCGTCGGATAAGGTGGTAACGGTCCGCCTGATCGGTCGGTTGCAGTCCTAAGTCGAGCAGCTTTTGATCGATGAACCGATCCACCGGATGATCATCCACTGCCCACGGAGATGGTGGAGGCAAAGGTGGCCGGCAGACGGGTTGCCGGGACCAATGACCCTGGTAGGATGCACCCTGCGCTATCCAGCGACGCAACAAATCGACTTGTTCGCTTGTTAAATGCCGCTTGGTTTCCGGAGGAGGCATTCGCTCAGAGGGATCTTCGCTCGATACGCGCCGGATTAACTCGCTCTGTTCGGGTTTTCCTGGCACAATAGCCGCACGGCCTGAGTCTGCCGGTGCCATCGCCATGTCCGGCACATCCAACCGTAACCCACTTTGCCGAGCAGCCTCGTCTGGACCATGGCAACGAAAGCAGTTATCGGCAAGAATCGGCCGAATCTGCCGAAGATAATCGACGGGCGCTTCCTCGGCCTGAACCCGCGCCAGGAATACCAGCCAAACAAGAAAGCCTACTACGATCACCGGCGATTTGCGCATGGCTACGATCCTCGTGGAACGCATCGAACCTTGTTTATTTTGAATCGTCCGTGCACTCGCGCACAATAGGGCCAATCTCCAAGTCACCGGCCGCATGGAGACGGGGACACCACTCGATCGGAAATAGCTAGGTCAGCCTGGGAAGTGGGTGCGTCTCATTTGTAGGCAGGACATAGCTCTAAAGCAGCTTGCTGTCAGCCGGCTTGGCGCCATCGTTTCCAAAGATGGCTCGCTATACAAAACCGCGACCATCAGACGGGGGCGCCCAACCAAACCGCGACCTTAAGGGAGCGGCCCTTTGATCCGATAAGAAACACCGAGGCGCCAAGGCTTAAGAAGACAATGGATTTGCCTAATTGGTTTTTCTTCGGTTTCCGCCACTGTGTTAAGTCGCCTAGGGCCTTTGCGTTAAATCCTCCGAGCCGCGACCGTAAGGCAGCTGCGCGTCGCGAATCGGGCCACGTTCGTTGACCTGGGCGCAAAGGGAACCCGCTCTTATTAGTCGGATGTTCCCCGGGTGCACCAAGTTCGCCGCGCCATCGCCGGGGGATGCAGATTAACTCATGCCGTGGGCTTTCTCAAAAACTCACGATTTTGGGGTACGGTGCTACCCCGATGACGCACGTACCTACAATCGCGACGCACACAGCGTCAAAGGCCAGTCACGCCGCTGGGCGCAGCCCGTGCTACCAATATCCGTAAGAGAACCTGTTCCGAATGATGGCGTCAAACAAGCCCGACCCGCCTTGTAGCGCGAGTTTAGCCAATTGGGCACCAGTTCGCTAAGCTATCGCGACAATGGCGGTTTTCGTCACCTTACGGTGGAACATGGCTGGTATTTCCAATATCACTACTCTTTCTTGAGTGCGCAATCTGTTATCGTTAGCTATGCTTTCTATTTGTCGCAAATTACCAAATCAAAGGGCCGCGGTGCCTGTCCCCTTGCCCAAGGTGCCTGTCCCCGGGGCCGCCAGGGCCTGTCCCCGGGCTCGGTGCCACCCTCTTTGAATTACCATCAAGATTATCGACATACTTATGTATGGCGCTCTCGCCAGGCACGGCTACGGTGGTTGAAAACACCTTGCCCATTTGGACGCACTATGCAGAGGTCGCCAGAAGGGGGCGCTTCGAAACCCCTTTAATGCCCAAATTGTTGACACACCGTGTTGCTTATTGGCATCGATAATCGCTAGCAGCCAAAGCCCAACAAGATGTTTTAAGACGCTAGCGAAAGAAACGCTACCTAACAGGGGCACGGCAGCTCTCCGAAGGGGAACGCGCGCCGGCGGCTCATGGGTTAGGTAACCGTTTGGCGGAACTGCACGAACGGTCCACGATATCAGTCACTTCGATACGTTGCGCGACGGCCATCGTTGCTCGGAGCCGAGCGTCCCGCGCCACTGCCAGTTGCGCGGGTTGGTGCAGAGACAATCACCAGTAGGGTTTCGAAGAACTGGAATAACGCAAACACCCCGGTGTCACACGTAGACGATCGCCATGTACATGTAGGCTTCCTTGCGCCTTTGCATTGAATGGGCCGCTCTCTTACGGCCGCGGCTCTGTTGAGCGGTCGCTCAACGGAACGCCTTTGCCAAGAAGCAAACGCCGACTACCGCTCCGCGGACTGCTGGTTCACCGAAAAAAGGTAGACCTATGCCAGGGCAACCAAAGGAAGGAAAAATCACACCTACAATCAAGACGCACACACGTATGGGGAGCAAATCCGGCGAACTACCTTTCGCTCGACAAGATGGTACTCAGGCGTGAACGTCGTTGCCTCGAACGGCCAGCAAGCCCTAAATGCAACTCGTACAGCATGGCAAATGGCTTTCGTCGGTTGACAAGCTGTCAATACGCTCGGCAACATGAGCCGAGAGTAGGAAAAAACTTATCGCACCGGTCCTAACATGCCGTACTACAGTGGCCGACAGGTCGATTATGGTTCAATTACGTTCGTTTTCCCGCAGCCGTTTAACCTTTTGGTACAGTTGGTTTTGCCGAGCGAGGTAAAAAAATCATCCGAGCCAGGCGCGATCTGGATAGGGACCCCTCGCGGTGTGCTACGGTCCAGTTTAGCCTGCCAACACCTGACGCAGTGCCGCCAGTGCAGCCTCGTAGTTGGGTTCGCTTGTTACCTCTTTAACGGTTTCGGCGTACACCACATTACCCTGGGCATCGAGTACAAACACACCGCGAGCCAATAACTTCAGCTCGTCAATCAGCATGCCCCAATTTCGACCGAAGGAACGCTCTTGATAGTCACTCCCCACACGCATGTTAGTGATACCTTCGGCACCGCAAAATCGGCCCTGCGCAAATGGCAAATCGAGGCTAACCGTCAGAGCGTTAATGCGGTCTCCCAATGCGGCCAATTCTTGATTGAACCGCTTGGTTTGCGTTTGACAAACGGGTGTATCAAGTGACGGTACAACGCTGATGAGCGTGGGTTTGCCTAGTAGATCCGCTTTTGTAATTGTCTTGAGGCCCCCCTCGAAGTAGTGGAGCGTAAAATCTGGAGCCGGTTGGCCCACTCGAACTTCATTTCCCACCAGCGTAAGCGGGGCGCCTTTAAACGTGACAGCTCCTGGCCGTGACATCGAATACTCCTTGTTTTTATGGGCGTTTCGACTGCGAAAACGAGCCTGAGCAATCCGCAATACGACCTAAGCAGTGTCCAACAGTATGGCGGTTCAGACGCTACCGTTCAAGGGCCCTTCGCTTTGGTTATGCCCGGTGCGTGTGCGTCTTGATTGTAGGCGTAATTTTGGAGTAAATGGGAAGTCATAGCGGAACTTTTCCCATTCTCCGCGGCAGGAAATGGAAACGAGAAATCTAACTTAACGTGAGATGAAATGGTTCGGTCATTTGCCGGGCCTGGTGTGGGTCTGCCTTTGTCGGCCCAACCCAATGCGAGCCGATGCGGGGGCTTCGTGGCAAAGGCGCTCGCGTCGAGCGAGGGCTCAAAACATCCGCTCCCTTACGCTCGCGGGTCTCGAAAGCTGTAGCCGGATCGAACCGAGTTTCACGAAGGGAAACATTGACCCCGCATCACTTCAGATCTTGGGAGTGACGTATGGCAAATCTGGGTAATCTCCCGCTCGAAAGACACGTCCCACCTACAGCCCAGACGCATACACCCTCGCTCACCGTGGTGCACCCGGTGACCGGGTTCCAGGGCAGGTCCTTCTACTTGGTCGTGGACTTCGTGGCCGCCGATCCTGTGAAGTTGCAACGCGTCACCGGCGGCGATGAAGCACGTGGCAGCCGGCACATGCCCATGCGCTCATGATGATCACGCTTAAATGGCCTGGCCAATCCGAGCGGATTTCTTTGGCTTGCACCGCCGGCTGATCGTCCAGATTGCGGTTATTGGCCGATAGACGCAGCAGGATCCGCCACATTCAGCAGGTACGCCAATGCGAATAGCCAGGTCGCCGAAGTCCTTGTCGTGCGTCACGACCAGTTGCTGTTCGGCTAGCGCGGGCCAGGTTGGCGGAGTCCGTCTCACCGCGCAGCGACTCGTTGACAGACAACACATCGTGCCCGTGAGCGCGAAGCGTCTGGATAACCGTCGCGGAGAGGTTCTCATTCGCTAGAATGCGCATCATCCGCCCCTCAGCCGCTTGGTAGCAAGTAGACCCGCTTTAACTTCGGCACATCGCTAGCGTAGGCCAAAAAAGCCTGCACGTCCTCAGCTCCCAGGTAATCGTACTCGCCCAGAATCCGTTCCTGTGCCCAGCCGCGGGCAAGTAGATCGGCCACGAACTCGACCGAAATGCGAGTTCCTTTGACGATCGGCTTGCCGACCAGAATCTCTGGAGCCATGGTAATGCGTTCCTACCAGTTCGTTAGCTGACCTTCCTTTGTCGTCGGGAGAAAGACACGACTGGACCGCTTTGGATTTCATCGTGTCCACGCCAGCTTGTTGTCGGTCCTGTCGCCGCCCCATACGTGCTTCGGGCATGATCCCCTCGCGAACTATTCCTCCCCATCCTCGTCGCCGCCATGCTGGCTCATCCGGTCCTGGACTCATAGTTGATGACGAAGTCCAAATCCTCGTCCGTAACGCCGTAATGCTGGGCCAGCCTATGGCCGATTTTGTCGATGATCTCTGTGCTTCTTGTATTTCAGTGTGAGAAACCGCGAGTTCCTGCGGAAGTCGTTCCTCAACTCGCGACTCAAGTCTGACCGTGCCGGAGTGGCCGCGGCATGGAAAGGTGCGATGTCGAACCGGAGTGAATGTACTCAGCGAGTGTTGAGATTGCGACAACCCAAGGAAACGCTGAGGAGCCGGTAGAACAGCAACCAGTTGAGTACAGCGCGAAAGGTATCACGAGCCGTTTCGTCGGCAAACGATGGGATTTGAGCTCCGACGGAGCTCGCCTGTGTCCCTTAGCAACTAAGATGAATGATTGGAGTTGATGCACGGTGTTGGAACGTCCTCGCATCTGTGACAGCCCACGTCAGCATAGCCCACATCGTCGACGAGAATCAATGCGACGTTCGGCTTCTTCACTTTGGGCTTCGTGTCCTTCGCTTTTGCCGCCGGGAGTGCCTTTGGATGAAAAAGTGCTACCGCTTCCGTAGCCCCCGCTGTCCCACGTATGTTTCCAATGAGTGCCTACGCGGTACCCGCAGGAGATCTTGAGCTTGACCATTAGGGCATGCGCTTGCTGGTGCTGGCTCTGAAAGAATCCCTGTCCGAGCAGGATCAGTCGCTTTTCGTCGAAGAAAGTCTTGACGTGCCTCTGATGCTACTTCGGCACGCAAAATGTGCTGAAATTCTTCTGCGTGACGAAAAGTTCGCTACGCTTCACGAGCGTGTCCCAGGCCAGGGGCGTGTCGACCGCTAGCGCGTGTACGTGTCTTGATTGTAGGCAAGCCGATCCCGCCATTTCCTGGTTGTAACGCGTATCCGCCTATACTCAATGCGGCAATCCCGTAGGGGCACGGCATGCCGTTTCCCTACCTCACTGTTATGGAGAGTTACATTGGATTCAGCTTTTTTGCGCATCCACGCCCAGGCCAATCACGATGTCGAGTCTAACGATGTCAAATCTAACGATCCGAGAAAAGGCTAACTTTGTTGGCGGTCCACCGCGTAACGACTCGGTGCCACCTACAAACGTGACGCACACACTGTTCTCGAGATGGTATAGGAATTCGCGACCGGTGGGAGTGGACCTTTGTTACTTCTGTGGCAATTGTGAAAACCATCCGGCAGGTAGAATCATGGCCCGCCATGGGACGAATCGGGTATCCGGACACAACTGCGCCGGCGAAAAGGACGTTACAGGACTAGCGGTCGCACCGAAGAGTACGAGTGCCCGGTACGCTCTGCTTTCGGCCGGTCCCCGACGAGTCCATTCAGCATAGTTGGGTGCTATTTGCCATCGGGGCGGATCCCCGCGGTGGTGTTCACTATCTTGCGCGTTGACGAATTGTGCATCGTATGGGTAGAAAACCCCGTGCTGTACAAGAGCAGCATAAGGACAGCTAGGATGAAGAGTCTATTGCTGTCTTTTTTCTCGAGGCGTAGGATTGCAATGGGCAACCAAACAAGGGTATTTCGGAAGACAATGCGGCGCGAGCCATGGCAGAATATCAATGGTTAGAGGATTACCGCCGGTTGACGGCTTGCGGTGGATGGATCGAGTTACCCGGCTGGACTATCGTGCGAATGGCAGGCAAGGATCGCGTCCGTTTTCTTCACGGTCTGTGCACCAATGATATTCTAGGTTTGCAGGCGGGTAAGGGATGTGAGGCGTTTATAACATCCGTACAGGGCAAAACGCTGGGGCACCTGATCGTCTTATTCGATTCCGATGCACTGTGGCTCGTTGGTGCTCCGGGACAAGCCCCTTCGCTTCTAAGACATTTCGAGCGATACCAAATCCGAGAAGAGTTAGACCTTTCCGATCTAACGGATCAGTGGGTGACCATTGCGATTGGCGGCCCGGTCGCGATCCAGCTCCTGGCGACCGCCGGTTGGGATTCCACACCCACGGAGCGTTATCAACATGTTGGGTCAGGATCACCCGACAATCCACGTCGTTGGGTCCAATGGGTACCGGACGAGAATCTTTCGCTGGTAATTATAAGACGCGACGAATGGAATACCTGGCCAGGAACACTACAGAAGTTGGGCATCGAACCGGTGAACGTCCAGGCATGGGAGGCTTTGCGGATCGAGGTTGGCTGGCCAATGTATGGCCTTGATATCTCGGAGGAGAATTTCCCCCAAGAAATCGATCGGGATACGTTAGCCATTAGTTTCCGGAAAGGATGTTACTTGGGTCAGGAGACAGTGGCACGCATTGACGCCTTGGGGCACGTGAATCGAAAGTTGCGCGGCATGGTCTGGCCCGAGGGTTTTTCGTGCTCACCTGGGGCTTATCACCATGACGGTAAGATAAGTGCCTATGTAACCTCGTTTACTTTTTCACCTCGGCTCGGTGCCACTCTTGCGATGGGCTATGTTCGGCGTGCGTGGCAAGAGCCGGATCAACGTGTCCCGATCGGGGCGGGCAAATCGGCTCGAGTAGTGACCTTTCCTGTTCGTGCGGCGGCTGCTATGAACCATGGCGCGTCATGAAGCCGATCGAGAAGATTTGATGCGCGAGGCCGTAGCCTTGCGACAACGAATCCTGTTGAGTAGTTCAAAGGGTCAGGAGATTGTGATCGGATTCCGTGCCGACGGCAGCGCCAGTATCTATGTGGACCAAGATCCGGTGTGGCATTTTAATCGGCGGGGTCAATTACGCCGCGCGTTTGAAGCGGGCCAATTGATCAAGGCGGAAGCGGGCCGGCTTCATCGGATGTTCCGCCACCGGGAACCAAACCAAGTGCTCTTGTGCTCTTGGCCCATGAGCCGCGACGAGCAATCGGCGTGGGTAGCGTCGGTAGCACGAACGATCCGTTCGTTGATTGAGCAGTGGGAGAGGGGCGACCTTTGGGTTGTGCAGCAGATTCCCGCGGAAGAGCCCGTCGCGCAGAAAGCTCTCCAGTTACTTCGGTCGCTGGCCCTGGGATTTTCCATCGCCGAAAGTCCCTCCGTGCGCGGTGTTTAACTCCTCACCGTTTGCAGACCGAATTTGGCGCGACGAGCCATTTCCTGAATCGTCTTTAAACCAGCTATCCACGTCTAACGATAAATTTGCCCGCTCTTGGCGCACAATGGCTAAGATTTCATCGCGGCAGCGGAAGTAAGCTTCTATCACGCGGGGATCCCATTGTTCACCAGCACCTTTGCGGAAGATCTCTTCGACTTTCTCCACAGGCATGCCTTTGCGATAAGGACGATCACTGGTCATCGCGTCAAAGGCATCAGCAAGAGCAGCAATGCGAGCTAATAGCGGGATCTGCTCCGCATTTAGGCCCGCGGGATAACCCTTGCCATTCCATTGTTCGTGATGGTGCAACACGATGGGCAAGGCATCCGCCATTTGTCGAATATCCGCCAAGATGCGGTAACCCAACACCGGATGTTGCTTGATATGTTCGTATTCTTCGGGAGTCAATGCGCCCGGTTTTCGCAGGACTTGGTCATCGATTCCGATCTTGCCAATATCGTGCAACAAGCCTGCCATGTAGACCGTGTGCAGAGCCTCGGACGAGCAACCCATCTCGCGAGCTAATCGCACGCAAATGCGTGCCACCCGGTCGCTATGACCACAGGTATAAGGATCTTTAGCGTCAATGGCGGAAACCAAGGCGCGTACGACGCTGGCAAGGAGTTCGGCTTGTTGTCGATACAGCTCGCGATTTCCCGAATGAATACCCAGAATTGCAGCCACCGACACCATCAACTTGGCTTCGACTGTGCCGAATTCTCGCCCATCGATGCGATTCAACGCAGCTAACCAACCGTACAGTCGACGTCCTTCGACCATCGGCACTACTACCAGCTCCCGTACGTGCGGAAAAGGCCAGGAAGCTTGTGAAGTCACATTACGATTCAGCACACATGGGCCGGAGTTGGCTGTCAGCTGTAGATGGGCTACTAATTCCGAGAAACTCTGATTATCCAGTAGCGCTGGCCCGACGCTCATCAAAACCGGCTCGGTGCGCGCTTTATACGTGATCTCGTCGGGTCGAGCTACCGGCAGATACTGCGCGAGCAAGCTTTCGGCTTCCAGATACTCCTGCAGCCATTGGAGGGCCAGTTGGCCCAGTTCCACGTCCGTTGCTGAAATCCGCAGCCGCTGCGTGATTGAGTAGAGCAGACTGATCTCTTCGAAAGTGCGGGCCAAAGTGGCCGTCACGTCTTCCAGCTCGAAACGCAGTCGCCGCGCTTGCTGTTCTGCATTCCACGTGCGACAGGCCAAAGCTGCCCATCGCAGCAAATGCTCCGGATCCCACGGCTGTTGATGCTGCCACCAGTCGCGTGCCCGGTCTGGATTGACATTCAGCAAGCGCGCCACGTCAGCGACATGCTGAACCGAGTATGGCTTCGTGGCAAAGGGAGCCACCGCGATGACGGATTCATGCGCCGAAATCAGCAGCGGAATTGCCAATAAGACGGCTCCATCGCACTCATCGACGTATTCGGCCTGTCCCCTTTCGGCAACAGCCTGTACCATTGCGCCAATCGTCAACAGCTCTCCAAAGCATCGCTCCCCTTTCAGCGCAATTTCACCGTTCTTTCCGTCCCAAAAGGTAAAATCGTTATCAAATTGCTGGTTAAAAAAGTCGCGAGCGGCTTGTAAGGTTGTATCGCGTCTGGAAATAGCTGTAACGGGCGACGGCACTGGAAAAGTCGAGAGGGTTGTTGCCATGTTTAATACCGCTGCGTTGTCCGATGGCCGTATTCGTCTTCAGAACACCTGCGATAGGCGTTCCGATTTGAACCCAAAAAAAGCGTAGAATATTTCCTAAGGAACCTCTGCATAATTCGCCCGTATTGTACGGAACCTTTTAACAAGTCG
>CAYRMD010000061.1:0-32970 GCA_964425225.1 uncultured Pirellulaceae bacterium
AAGGTTCCGTACAATACGGGCGAATTATGCAGAGGTTCCTTAACGCAAAGGCGCAAGCAGGCAATTGACATGTACCTCGTGTCTTCGGTGCGCCCGTGCGTCTTTGCGCCTTTGCGTTAAAACCATTTACCTACACATGTGACGCACGCACCCCAAATCGCATCAGGTCATGCCCGTTTACTCACGCTTACCTTATTACGCCTTTGCGTTAAAAAATTTCACGCACCCACTCACGCGGCTTAGTCAGCGGACAAAGAGCAATTACAAACACAGTAACGCAGATTACTGACCGGACCCACTCGCGATATTGTGGTAATACCCGAGTGCAAGCGGCAGAGGGTCAAGCGTTCGGCAAAAAATCAGGAGAGACGATAAAAGCGCCGTGCGTTTTCCGACCACAGCTTGCGCTGATGTTCTTCAGGACGTCCACGAGCGATCTGATGCAGAGCACGTATCCATTCAATGAGCGGAGCCCCGACGAGGCAAACAGGCCAATCACTTCCGAAGACGACCCGATCCGGTCCGAAACAATCCCAACAATGATTAATAATCGGTGCCAGGTCCTCGGCCGACCACGGTTGCCCGACGCGGGCTACGATACCGGAGATCTTACAAATCAGATTGGGAGCTTTCGCCAAACGTTCCACGGCCACTTGCCAAGCACGGGGCGGGTGTTCTGGTTGTCGAGACGGCGCTTTGGCGAAGGCCATGGGATCGGCATTGCCACAATGATCCAGCACAAACTGTGTGTCGGGACATGCCTTGACCAGTTGCTCGGCATCGCCTAGCTCCGTCGGTCGCATGCACAACTCGAAGCTCAATCCCGCGGCACCCATCTTCTGCACTCCTCGCCGGAATTCCGGGGACAAACAGTAACCCGGTGGCGTACTCGCCACATGCAAAACTTGACGAACTCCCTTTAGTTCTGGATACGTTTTTAATCGTCCCAAATACTGTTCAAAATCTTCGGCCGCAGGTCTGGCTCCTACCACAGCCGCACATGTCAATCCGGATCGCCCTCGAATGAGACGAACGACATGTTCAGTTTCGGCATCGAGTTGCTCATGGGCGACGTCGACTTCCATGTAGATAGCCTGCACCTGACATGGAGCAATCGCCGCCTGATAATCTTCTGACAAATAATTGCGCCGCAAAACCCGTGGGGCATTATCGAGCCAGCGAAGTTTCTGCCAGCTTAAATCCCACAGGTGCTGATGCGTGTCAATGATAAGCTGATTAGGAAGTTCAGATGAGGACTGGTCTAGTTGCGCTGAGGCTCGGTTCCAGCTAGCGACTGCCACTGTGAAAGCCACCTTCTTGATGAATTGCCGCCGGGATCGATGCTGTTGAGTCACATGCACTTAACCTATCATTGTGTCGGGGAGGACTCCTAGCGAATCGCACCACTGAGCTGCGATTATAACCCAAAACGAAAGAAGACGTCGCGAGTAGAGCAAGCCACGCAGCTAGATCAACTAACCGGTACGTCACTAATTCCCTAGGCTGTCCGGCTTTGCCAAGTTCGCCGCTTCCATCAGCCTCTGTCGAAGGTCCGCCAATAACCGCTGCTCGAGCAACGTGTCACGCCCAAGAGGAATCCAACCCAGTACAGTGGGGCCCCGCGGCGGGACAGCGTCGCTGCGTACCAAAGCACCGTCGTGCCGTAAGGTCGCCCCACCGACTGTAGCATGCTCCGGTTGATATACATCTTCCAACTCTTTGATTACCTGGACGTCTAAAAGATAGCCGCCCTTGGTGGGTGTGACACGTACCCGAGCTGTACGACGAATAGTCTGAAACGTGCTTTGCCACCGCTCAAAACCGGGTGTCGAATCCCGTTTCCACGGTTCCCACCAGGTTGCTCCGATTAATGGATGAGTTTCTAGCCGTCCTTCGGTCAAGACATTTCCGACGAGCCGCAATCTTTCTTCACGAGCGATCTGGAAATAGTCGTCGACAGCATCGACAACTTGATCCCATAAGAAGTCAATATCCATAGCCGGCACAAACATCGGGTTCTCCCATAGTGCCAGCGAGGTGGAACTGGGCTCTGCACAGAATGGCGGGTTCGCACAGGTCGGCGTGCGGCAACCTGAGCTCGAGAAAAGTAACGAAAGCCACACCGTCCATACAGCGCTTCGACATACCGCTCCAATCCACCTGGACCGGGCAAACCTCCCACATTGGCTCTGGTACGGAAAGCCGCAGACACATGTTTCTGGGACTCTATTGGATAATGGTAACCACATCGCGGAAAGCCCGTAGCACACTGGCAGATTCCACAACGATATACAAACGTCGTGATGGCTAGGACTGGTTGGGTATCCCGTCGCCTTATCTTGCAAGTTCACTTTTATCATGCCGCACGTCGTGAATTCAGGTACGCGCGAAGAGCTTGGCTCATGGCAACTTCCTGTAGCCTGGAATCACGGCTGAGGATCTCCGTCACTAAGGCCAATTGTTCCGGCACGGTCTGTGACAAATCGACGAAGATCCAGCGCCGTCCGCGCCATTGGCACAACCCGCCACCCGAACCGATCCATTCCTGACGGATCAAGTAGCCCAAACGACGGGCAATGCGAAAACTTTCCTCCAACAACGTTAAGCTGTTCATATTCGGTGCAATTCCTCTTGAATGCCCAGTGCCCGTCAAAAGTCTTTGAAGGGCTCGCGGTCTTACGAAACTGCGGCAAGCTTGATCCGCCATTCATCCTGCCCTTTGTGCGAGCGGCGGATTGTATCGGTTTCGTCTTCAGGACGCCAGGGGGATTCGTCGATATGAAAGCTAGCCGTAACTATTTGATTCACAAAGAGTTAAGAACTGCCTGCGGGGCAAAAAAGGCAGAAAACAACGGTCCGGATAAACAAGCCAAAACGTAGCGGTCGGGCAATCCACGAGGCGAGAACGTATGTCGTGTACGGATCGGGAACGACAGCTAGAAGAACAAGTCGAGTTTCTCAAGGAACGGTTGACGCGCTTGGAGCGATTAGCCACCCTCGGGGAACTTATAAGCACGGCCACGCATGAGTTCAACAACATTTTGATGTCGATCATCAACTACGCGAAGTTGGGCTTGCGCGCCGAGGACGAGCCGACTCGCACCAAGGCGTTTGACCGAATATTGGCTGCTGGCCAGCGTGCGGCCCGGATTACTACCACGATCTTGGGTGCTGCGCGGAATCGTTCAGACTCGTTCGAGCCAATCGACCTGCCGGGGCTTGTTCGGGACGCTTTATTGTTGTTAGAGCGCGAAATGCAAAAG
Source organism: uncultured Pirellulaceae bacterium (assembly GCA_964425225.1). Lineage (GTDB taxonomy): Bacteria > Planctomycetota > Planctomycetia > Pirellulales > Pirellulaceae > BPJU01. Next base: position 3,264 of record CAYRMD010000061.1, read on the forward strand.
TATCGCATTCACGTCGAGTGCGATCTTCAGCCTGTGCCACCGGTCTTAGCCATCGGGAACCAAATTCAGCAGGTCTTGATCAACCTATTTGTGAATGCCAGGCAGGCGATGCCCGAGGGAGGACGGCTGTGGGTACGAGTGGCTCCAGCCACCGAGCCCAATATGGTTCAGTTGGTGGTACGGGATACGGGCACCGGCATTCCTCCGGAGATTCTACCGCGAATTTTCGAACCGTTTTTTACTACCAAGCGCGGGCCGGACAGTTCCGGAAAGGGCGGCACCGGCTTAGGGCTGTCTCATTGCCGTGAAGTGATTGAAGCGCATCGCGGGCGGATTCGCGTCGAGAGCACAGTCGGCAAAGGTACAGCGTTTATTATCCTGCTTCCGGCGGTTGCAGCACAAGTTGCGCCGCCCGTGCAGCCCTCGCTTGCGCCATTTGATTCCGGTAAAGCCGTAGCACGGTAAGCCTCCTCCGTAAATCCATGGTGGCCGCGCATCGGGGAAAGTCCGCCGACTCATGTGCGCGTCGAGTTAAGGGCAGAACCGACTCCCCACGCCGCATGCCGTCCCCAGGGGCTGCCTTTTCTCCATCCCAAGAGGTGAGTCGATACGAGGTCGACGCGGTGCACGTTAGTTTTCGGAAGTTGGAATCCCCGCGCGAGGCTCCTGCTTATGTACCTGTTGTGTTGCACCGTACAAAGCATCCACAACACCAGTCGCTGCCAATGATTCAATTTCCGATCCTCGTTGCATACAGCGACCATCCAGCACAACCCTAAATCGCGTGGATTGAGGTCGGCACATTCAAGAGCGGCCTTGAATGAACTGTAGAAACGCATAGATGCCAAAACGCTAGTTGGCGATCGAAAAGTACATGTTGTCTTCGTTCCGCCTGGCCCCTTGGTATCACTGTGTTAAATCACGCTAAGCGCTCCCTTACGGGCGCGGCTCGGTGGCCTCAGTGGATTCAGCCTTTGGTGCACCAATCTCCACATTGACCCGGTATCACTTGATGCCTTGAAATAGATAATAAGCCAACCTAAATGAACGTCTCCTGCCCAAAGGATATTTATTCCACCTACAGACATCGCGTGCACGCGTCTGTCAATTTCCGGCGCAATAGCCATGAGGCGCTGCACGTGCGGTATCCGTGGTTGGCGCTGAGAACAGCGCAGGTTTGGCTTCTTTTCGCGGCGTGATTCTTCGGATTCGAGTTTTCTCCATCGTAGTTGCCAGGCTGCTATCAAATTCGGAACGACGATTGGCGGCAGTTAGCCTGTGCGACGTTTCACTGCGCGCCGCCACATTACAGCAGCAAACAACATACCCAGCACGATTAACCCAACGACTGATAAAACCCAGTGGAAAATCGTGCCGCTGCGTTTCGGACGTTCTGGCAGTTCGAATGGAGCCCCTTGGCCGTCGCGCCCCTGGCGAAGCAACACATCCCACACCTCAGGTAGATCCGCGGCAGCTATCAGTTGGTCTCGCTTCAACGCGATTAAACGCCTCGTAACTCCATCGCAAAAACTGCTATTTGCCCCCAGCTGGAAGCCCAACTCTTCACGAGTCAGTTTCCTATCGCACCCCAATGATTCGACAGTCAAGTCCGCCACGAAAAACCGCTCTTGACCCGGACTTACGCCCTTCGGAGAACTGCGCTTCACATAGATCTGCCGCATCGGAAACCACCGTCCGTGCGGGCATTGGCGTATCGCCAGACAGTGACTGCGTCGCTCCGGCAGAGCCCCAGGGGATAAATCGTGCGTTGTTTCTTCCATTATGGGGATAAACCCCCATGCGGAATCAACATAAAGTCGCTCCAAAAATGGTTCGGGTTCGGCGTGAATGACAATTTCCAGTATATCGACTTCCCGACCTAAGACCTGCTATTTTTGCTTTACTACTACGCGACCGCCAAGACTCATATGTTCTAAAGCCCGTCGTAGACCCGATCTATCAGCGACACCGACTACACTCATTGACCACGGTGAATACATTGGACCCTCGAAGGGTAGTCCGGTACCTTCTCCCGAAATATTGAAGGCCCCCGATCCGTGCATCGAATAGGTCTTATAGGACAAAGCGGTTTTGTCAAAAATGGAGCGCTTGTAGTGCGCTTTCCATTTTCGACAACGAGAGTTGTTTTTAGCTCGACCGTGCGTAGCTGGTACGCTCGCTGTTCACCATCAACAGCTAAATAAACTTCAGCCTCCGATATTTCTTCCGTTGGGCCAACGTCCCTCGCTTTTTCCATGTCTGGGGCTACACACTTGCCTACCCGAAGCCGGTATGTCACCTTATAGTGCGGGAGACTTCGATAATTCGCCAGGAAGCCGTCGATGAGCACCCGCGCGTAGGCCCTAGCCGCTTCACCTTCCAAAACACCGGGTTGTTGTAACGAATCGTTCGAGTTTAGAACCGCCGTAACGACAAGAAGGTACGCATACATCGTACTTACGCCCGCACCAAGACTATTGACGAGAACCAATGCGAGCTTATTCAAGATAGCAGCGGGGTTTGCCGCGGTACTTGTCTCGGCCATCACGGTTCGGGATTGGGATCCGACACGGGAACCGACCTCGAACAAGCTGCATGTCCCGCATAGTTGAAAACTGTATCTTCACAGCGTTCCACACAAATTCCGTCCGCTCTACGCGATTTATAGCCCCGGACTTCGGCACACACGAAGCGGCACGGATCGTCCGCGTCCTTAAGGTAGCCGCAGTGTTCACAATCCCATCCTTCAGCCTCGAGACATACACCGGTTTGAGAAAGCTCAACCGTATGCCGGAATGGGTAATACCTCCCTTCCTGGGGACAGTAGGTTACCACTGGGAAACAGTCAAATTCACGCTGACAATACCCCAAACCGTCACAGACGCCATTGACAGTCTTCACCTCGCACCGTGTGTTAGAATCGACCGGATCTTTGCACAGCAGGACCGGCTGCGACACAACTACTTCGTACGATGGTATTCCGACCAGCACTAGAATTGCGAGCAAGGCAACCATAATCACACCGCGTTGAAGTTTCTCGTTCATGTGTACCCTCCTTTTAGATGTTAAAAAGCCCTACTCATAGCGAATCCAAATACCGATCATTCTCCGCTTGGAACTAGCGTTTCACGGAAACAGGCACCTTACGAACAGGCGATTGCGTTTCCTCTGACCAGATCAGAACTTCTCCGTGCGCCCAACTATCCACTCGTGCGGAATCGACCGACATCTGGATCTCGTGCTCAGCAGCAAACTCATCCCTAAATTGGCATTGCACGATCCACGGCACCTGGGATTCGACCTTAGCGATCCCCCACGAACCACCGTCTCGCCTGCGGACCCTTGAGGACAACGTTACCTGCTCATTTTGCGATTGAAGCTGAACGAGAATGGGTAAGGGCGTGTCAGATACCAACTCTTGATGTCCCACACGATGGGTATGACGGCCAGTGTGGTCTCTTGCCCGGCCTGACAGTTTGCCACGTGCAGATGCGCCACACGCAGCCCCTCACTCTCCGACGGTTCAATCGCCAGCTCAATAGGCAAGCGGTACCGGCCCACCAACCCATGATGGAGCGGCTCGGGACGGGATCACTGCCCCGTTTTCAATACAACACCTGTGCCATCCACTCGGATAACGACAGCAGCAAAGGCCGAAAGCTGACCGCCCCGCGCATAGTAGGCCAATGCCGTCGTTGCGCTTCGGCGCTGCCCGATATACACGTCGCGGACCACAATTTGCTGCGTCTGGCTATCCAGTAATACTGGCCGATAGGGTAGCAACGTGAATCGATGCCACCACCGATGACCGGATTCGCTTTCCAACATACATCCGATCGGTAAAGGCTGACCACCGTCCGCCACGTAGACCGACAGGCTAAGCGTCGTACGCCCCTTGGGACCCAGTTGCTCATCGACCAGTTTGGCATCGGTACACGTACAGGAGGGCTGTACCTTTGTAATCCGCACCGGTTCGTCCCAATAATTGACGACCGGCTGCTCCACGTGCACCGTAGGCTCGGGCTCCATTGTCACCTGGGTGCCATGGCAGATCTCTGCAAAACTGCCGCGAATCTGAACACTTGGTGGCCTTTCCACACGCGGCTTCTTCTACGCACCAGCGACCGATCCTACAACTCGCACGTAAACACCGAAGCCCACGAAACTCACGAGCAAAGCCGACGTCCCCCCAACGCTCACGGTATTTCACGGGGTAGACCGAATAACTTCAGCCTTCTTGCCTAGTTTGAACGAGGCGGCCACAGCCACAGTGCTGCTGACGCACCGAAGGCCACCGGAAGCTTCTCCCAAGGACTTACCGCTATGCGGCCCAAACAACCACACGAAACCTGCCCTGTTAGCGCTCCGCGCAGCGACACCAAAGCCAAACACCCAAAGCCGCTAACAGCAGCAAACCAATTCCACGACGATGCTTTACCGCTCATTAACCACAGCCCCAAAACCAGTTCGCCAGCTACGACAAGATGGTGTATTTTTTCAGAGGGCTCGATTGGGGACGTACCTCCGCGCCGAATCGCGTCGTAGGCTTTCAAGCTCGCCGCAGCCAGTAGCAATAGCCCAAGTATGACGCGCACCATGTCCCAACCGGTAGTAAACAACGTTCCGAAAAGATTGCCGACGCGAAGTATGAACCGCCCCTTTCGCTACCGGCTTTCGATCCACGACCGATTCGGCAACACTACTCGAACAGGGCCACGAGTCTCCTATTGGTAGCATGACGCGCCCGCCCCTCCCCTTGTCAACATATTTTCTTGCGACTCACGGACGCTTTGAAAGCATATCAGCAAATTGTGTGGCACTTCACACAACGTTTGTGCCAGAAGTTTCTCCGTTCACTTTTATGCGTGAGTTTTCGCATTTTTTCCGCTCCAGGATTGGAAACGATTTACCGCAGAGACGCAAAGGCGCAGAGGCACAGGAAATATAAGGAAGCTCGGATCAATCGACTGCCCTGCGAAATGTTCGCGTGCTGGCGTCTCTTGCTGGCGATACGTTGGATGCGGCGTTTGCCGTTCCTCGGTGCCCTTTGTGTCTCTGTGGCACAAGACTCCAGCGCACCTACCACCGGCCATGAGACGAACGCTGAGCGTAGCCAAAGAATTATCGGAGTCCGTGCTTGATACCTGCCGATTTTCTAAAAGATTCCAGTGCAACGCCACTGCAGAGGTCCCTGGAATAATTCTGCCGATTCGTTACGGTCGCGTGTCTGTTGGGCTCCGCTCCCTTACGATCGTGGCTCTGTAACGCTATCCATCTTCGGAAGCGATAGGGCGAACCCCGCGTGATATCCGGCTTGGTTACAGCCGCGTCCTACCTACATACAAGACGCACACACAGAAGAGCACAACACCGTATTACACAACGAACAGCCATCAATTGGCAATTCATTTTGCGTTCCCCCGGCACGGGATGCGGCGCATACTGGTCTTTTGGTCGGCTGTCGCCAAACGACTTCCTTAACGGCTAACTTCGAAGCAAGTGGCTAAAGTGGGCAACGCCCGCCGAAATCGTCAGTGCGTACGAGACGTTTCATCTACGTCAGCTCGATAAAGACCATGTTGTTCGATATAAAGCTCCACCGCACGTGGTGTGCGATACCGGATGCTCCGTCCGGCAGCTACTGCTTTTCGGATCGCAGAGCTACTGAGCTCGATAAGCGGCATATCGACAAACTGTGGCGGACGGCTTTCTAAAAGCTGAGCGCCTAATCGTTCGGCGAGGATTTCGAGTGACAAATCTTGACCGGCACGTTTAACGACAGCCACGCGCGCCAATCGCCAGATCGTATCCGGTTCGCGCCACGACGGTAAATCGATCAGCATGTCGGCACCGATGAGCAAATAAAGTTCAGCTTGCGGGTATTCCTGCCGCATCCTTTGAAGCGTATCGACCGTGTAACTGACGCCGCCCCGCTCCAATTCCCACGTACTTACACGAAAGGCCGGATGGCCCGCGGTCGCCAAACGCAGCATCTCGACGCGGTGTTTGCCATCCGTCACTGAGCGATATTGTTTGTGGGGCGGGGTGGCCGCAGGCATGAACCACACCTCGTCCAAACCACACGATTCGCGACAACATTCGGCCAAAAGCAAATGTCCGTAATGTACTGGGTCGAAACTGCCGCCAAATAACCCAATCCGCATGGTTAGGATTCCCATAGGCGTGTAAACTTCGGCCGGCCCTCGGCCTTCCCGTTCCCGAGGGTTATCATGGTCAGGGTACGGCCTGCAAACCAGATCGTACCGTAGGGTTAACCAAAGCCCAATGCCCTGGTGCTTTTAACCTATGCCGTCACAAAGCCTGTTCGATTTTGTAGAACCGACGCCGTGGGGGCAGGACGAGCAACGGCGCGCGCTAGCCGAAGTCGTTTTTGCCGATTTTGACGGCCACTACGACTATTTGATTCCCGATTCGCTACGCGATCAGGTCGAAGTCGGGCGGCGTGTGCGGGTTCGCATCGGCAACCGGCGCAAGCTGATAATCGGCTACTGTGTCCAAACGGACTATCGCATTCCACCGCCTGGACGACAGCTCAAAGAAATAGTGGAGGTCGTGGATCAGCAGCCGCTGTTTACACCCGCGATGCTTCGGACCACCCGTTGGATGGCGGAGTATTATCTTTGTACCTGGGGTCAGGCGCTGGAAGCCGCCGTGCCAGCAGGCGTACGGTCTCAGGCCGGCACACGACTTACTGTCGTCTTCTCACTTCTGCCCGAAGCGTTGGTCCAAATTGACTCGCTGCGCCTGTCGCCCCAACAACGGACCGTCTTGGAGGTATTGGCCAAGGCGGATCAGCCGATGACCTTGCGAGAATTGCAACGGGCCGCTGGCTGTTCATCAGGTCCGATCCAGCAGCTTCGTCGTCGCGGGTTGGTGGTAGCCAAACGCATCCGCAAATTGGGCACATCACCCGGCTGGTCGAATCACGTGAGTGATACTCCGCCTGTGGTATTGACCGAGGAACAAGCGCACGCGTGTGCTATTATCTGCGAAGCTGTTCGCCTAGCGCAGCCTGAGGTTTTCCTCCTTCAGGGCATTACCGGCAGCGGGAAAACAGAGGTCTACATTCGCGCTATCGAACAGGTTGTTGCATTGGGAAAGCAGGCGATTGTGCTGGTTCCCGAGGTAAGTCTAACACCGCAGACAGAAGAACGTTTTCGCAATCGATTCGCGCGCGTCGCGGTTTTACACAGTTACCAATCGGACATCGAGCGGCACGGCGCCTGGCGAGAGATTTACGAGGGCCGGGTAGACGTAGTCGTTGGCCCACGCAGCGCCGTGTTTGCGCCCGTTCCCAAGCTGGGTCTCATCGTAATCGATGAAGAGCATGACGGCTCGTTCAAACAGGAAACAACACCTCGGTACCATGCACGCGAGGTGGCTCGATACCGATGTACGTTGGAGAACGCTCCCCTCGTTCTCGGCTCGGCTACGCCTTCCTTGGAATCGTATTATCAAGCGATTTCGGGCCGGTACCGGCTGCTTCGATTATCACGCCGCATCTACAACCGACCGTTACCGCCGGTGGCGTTGATTGATTTGCGCGAACAGGCCCACCGCATGATTTCCGGTGGCGCCATTAGCCGGCCGTTGCATCGGGCGATTTTCGAGGCGCTACAGCAGAAACACCAGGTGATTTTGTTGCTCAATCGGCGGGGCTTTGCCACCGTCATTCAGTGCGCCGCCTGTGGCCATGTCGTTCGCTGCCCTCAGTGTGATATTCCTCTGACGCACCATCGGGTGGAATGGCGAGCGCTGTGCCATTACTGTGGCCACGAAGAAGCAGCTCCTGAACAATGCCCTCGCTGCGGCTCGGAAACCATCCGCCTCCATGGTCGTGGTACCCAGCGACTGGAACTGGAACTTCAGGCGCGCTTCCCCGAGGCAGTTTGTGTGCGGATGGATAGCGACGCCATGAAAAAGCCAGGGGCACATGCCGCAGCGCTGACCCGTTTCCGAGATGGTTCTGCACACATTCTGCTTGGCACACAAATGATCGCCAAGGGTTTGGATTTTCCCAATGTCACCGTTGTCGGAGTGATTTATGCCGATGCGGCGCTCCATTGGCCCGATTTTCGCTCCGCGGAGCGTACTTTTCAGTTAGTCACGCAAGTTGCCGGGCGCACCGGCCGAGGGCCAGCCGGCGGACATGTATATGTGCAAAGTTTTACTCCAGAACACCCGGCTTTGCTGGCCGCAGCGGACCATGACTATGAGGCTTTTGCACGTGCGGAGCTTTCGGCACGCCAACGGCTTGGTTATCCCCCCTATAGTCAGATGATTCGCGTGGTCGTGCGAGGCTCCGACTTACAGGCCACCGAGCAAGTGGCAACAGAATTGGCCGACTATTTGCGCCACAATTGGCCAACTGCTGACGCGCGATTGTTGGGACCAGCTACCGCTCCCATCGCTCGCCTACAAGGTAAGTATCGCTATCACATTTTGTTGTTATCCCAAGGAGAAATCGAACCGCTGCGTAACATCCTTCGCCAAGCCAAAGAAATCTTTCGTTCTACGGAAAAAGTCCAGTGGATTGCCGATGTAGACCCAATGGATATGCTGTAATAAATAGTACAGTTTGGAAATTGCTTACCCCGTGGCACGAGGTCACGGACGGTAGCGGTGCCTGAGAAGTGATCTATGTCCTATCGCTCGCTCACGAAAGTTCTTGGCGAAACGAATCTGGAACGCAAATGTCGTTTGCTTTTCGGCGCTTGCCTGCTTTTCCTGATCGCCGCTGCCTTCGTATGGGTGGATCAAGTGGCCGAAGAACCGGTGTTCCGAGCGTTGGAACAAGGCCGATTTAACGTTCAGCAACGTGCTCGTGCCTTTACGGTGATGAAGATGCTTAAACTCCATTTCGTTGCGTGGGCCAGTACAGAGGATCAAAAATCTCTGGTCGAGGACATTATTCGCGGTTTAGAGGCCGACAGCTACCGTGCCGAGATTCTCGGCCCGGAAGGCGATCCTAACTTAGGTGTTGTCGCTCCGGAAGAAGCATGGGAGCGCGAGATTCTACAACAGCTTCAGGAAGAGATCCGCAGGCAACAGCCGGATTTGTCTGCCGGTAGTACCCCAGAAGGGACTGCAGTCGGCAGGGCAACCGCCACGGCTTCTGCTCCCAATTCGGCAGCCGCCTCAAGGGCGACTGCGGACAATGCTCAGCCAGCCGGCGAGATTCCCTCGCTTAAAGCCTTACTTTCGATGCCCGAAACACTCAAGTTCGGTGATTTTGCGATTCCTGATGGCGTCCCGGTGGTGTTTCGTGAGCAATTTCGGCCGCTTGCGGAAGCCGGGAGCTACGAGTACGCCTATTATCAGCCGGTCTACTTTAAAGACGCCTGCCGTGGTTGCCACGTGCGACTACCGTCCTCCGGTGCGGTATCGGCATCAACGGAGACAGCCGCTTTACCGGCTGCTTATGAGCCATTCCGCGTGGTGAAGGTAGTCCTTCCCTACCGGGAATCGTTAGCGGCTGTCCACTGGATTCGCGCAATTCTCTCGGCCACCGGGATCATTATGTTTTTTGGCACGATGATCACGCTGTACGTGATCGTGCGCTATGTAATCGTCTCTCCCTTGAAACATGTGCGCGACGTCAGCGACTCAATTAGCCATGGCAATCTTGGACTACGTGCGGAGATTCAAACGAACGACGAATTCGAAGAACTAGCGGACTCTTTTAATCGCATGGTACGCCATTTGACCGAAACCCAAGAGAATTTAGAGCGGGCCAATCGTGCGTTGGACGCCAAGGTCGACGAGCTTGCTCAGCTCAATATGCGGCTATACGAAATGAACCGGGTCAAAAGTGAATTTCTGGCCAATATGAGCCATGAACTGCGCACTCCTTTGAATAGTATTATTGGCTTTTCTGAAGTCCTGCAGTCGATTCCCTCCTTGACCGACAAACAAAAGCGTTATGCCCAGAATATCCAAAAAGCCGGGCGCGCCCTGCTGGAACTGATCAATGACATTCTGGATTTAGCAAAACTCGAAGCCGGCAAAATGGAAGTGCGTCCCAGCGAGTTCGACATAGCGAATCTCGTCCTCACCCAGTGTGACCTGGTACGACACTTGGCAGACGCAAAGAACATTAGCCTATCGGTCGATGTGCCTCAGGATCTTCCTCTGATGTTTCAAGATGCCGCTAAAGTTCAGCAAATACTGACTAACCTATTGTCCAATGCCATAAAATTCACCCCAGAGGGTGGCCGGGTTCACGTGCGCGCGGAGCAGTTGACCGATGGACAACTGCGGTTAACCGTTTCTGATACCGGCGTAGGAATCGCTGAGGAGGATCGGGATATTATTTTTGAAAAATTTCGGCAAGGCCGGCGGATTCTGGGCGAAGACGGCCTGACGCGTGAGTACTCGGGAACTGGTCTTGGATTGTCTATCGTCAAGGAGCTGTGCCGGTTGCTCGGAGGACAGATTGACTTTACCAGCGAATTAGGGAAAGGCAGCACGTTTTGGGTAACCTTGCCGTGGCATTGGTATCGCCCGATAGCGCCGAGCACTTCGGAGGTCGGAGCGTCGATTTCGCAAACCGAGGCGGTGAGCTAAGTGCACCCGACGTATTCACCCGCGAGTTAGGAAGCAATGCGTGAAAAAGAGCTCGACTCCTAACGACAAGGATTTTGTCGAACTATATACCGATGGCGCTTGCCGCCATAACCCCGGGCCCGGCGGATGGGCCTTCATCCTGCGCCATCCAGCTTCGGGACGCCAAATCAAACGCTCTGGCGCTGAGCTTGTCACAACGAATAACCGCATGGAACTCGTGGCGGTCATTCGTGGCTTAGAAGCGCTGAAACGCCCCTGCCATGTCCGACTCTTTACCGACAGCACGTACGTCGGCCAAGGCCTGACAGAATGGCTGCCCAAGTGGAAACAACGCGGGTGGTTGCACGGCAAAGGTAGCGATACCCGCACCATCAAGAATCTCGATCTATGGTTGCAACTGGATCAACTCTTGGGCCGCCACCAGTTGGAATATGTACCGATACGCGGGCACTCGGGGCACCCGGAAAACGAGGAATGTGACCGCCTGGCTGTAGCTGCCATCAAACAGTTAGCCTCAAAGAGCCGCCCCGACGCACGCCGACCGGCAAAGCCCTGAAAAAGGCACGCGCACACGTGTGCCGCTGCAAGTGATGGGGATAGGAATCAAAACGGTGCAGAATGCATGACCCGCTTATTCTCGCCACCACTTGGGTAACGACTCCAGACGTTCCAAGCTTTCCAACACAAAATCGGGTCCGTAGGGTGCCAATTCGTCTGCGCCGTAGGCTCCGGTAGCCACCGCCACCGCTCGGGCTCCAATGGCCCGAGCCGAGCGGATATCCCAAGGCGTATCGCCTACTACCCACCATTCGGTAGGCGATGGCAAATCCTGGAATCGACTGTGCACCTCGTGCATGGCACGCCGGGCAACCTGATTACGATCCCGATCCACGTCACCAAATCCCCCAACTAATTCGGATCCAAAGGCATCCAGTAGCGAATAATGTGCCAGCTTCAAACGCGCTCCTTGGCGTACGTTTCCGGTTAACAGCCCCACAAATACATCCGGTTGTCGATTGAGGACCTCCAAAAGGTCGCGCACACCGGGCAGTACTCGTCCCGGGCGTTTACGAAGTGTTTCAGGCAATCGTTTCAAATAAGCGTCACGCAAACGCAACCAGTTTTCATCACAGTCGGCTAATCCATGGGCCGCCAGTAGGGCCCCGCCCACGGCGCGATCTGGCCGTCCATCCAACACCACGGAGTAAACCAAAGGCAAACTAAAGCAATCCGAAAAAGCTGTCTCCAGAGCTTCGCGCCCAGCACCGGCCGATATCAGCAGTGTACCGTCGATATCGAATAACACGATTTTCATGAGCAGCATTTCCTGAAAGTTATCTCCGTATTGCGTTTCTTCCAATAACTTTGTCGTTTAGCATTGGCACCACTGTTTGACACGACGGAAGGGCTTGGTTCTAATCCACTAGTAATATTAAACGCGTCGGGATGTCGGAGGGAGATGCTCCATGCGTAGAAGACTCACTATTCGACTGACGTGTGTCATCGTCGGAGTATTGTTCCTACTGATTAACTTCAGGCAGCCACTGGTTGGACAGACTGTTAGCGAAGCGACCTATTATCGAATCGTTTCCCTGCCGATTCCCGAAGGCGTTGTCTTAGAGGTGGGTGGAATAACGATGACCGCGACTGGCGAGTTAGCCGTCTGCACGCGCCGCGGTGATATATACCTGGTGAGTAACCCATTGGGTGAGCCAGAACAGATGTCTTTTCACCTTTTTGCCTCGGGCCTACACGAGCCGCTCGGCATAACAGAGCGTGACGGCTGGTTGTATGTGATACAGCGCGGTGAGGTATCGCGGCTGCGCGACACGGACGGCGATCGACGCGCCGATCAATTCCAAACGGTCGCCGATGGCTGGGAGTTAAGCGGAGACTATCACGAATATGCATTCGGTTCACCCTTCGATCGTGATGGCAATATCTGGGTTGTGCTCTGTTTGACCGGTTCGTTCAGCAGCGATGCTTTCCTCAGGGGATGGTGCGTGCGAGTAACACCTGCGGGCACCGTGATTCCCACCTGCAGCGGGTTGCGATCTCCCGGCGGTATCGGTATGAATGCCGCCGGAGACATGTTCATGACCGACAACCAGGGCCCTTGGAATGGTACCTGTAGTTTGAAGCACTTGGTACCGGGCAGCTTCCAAGGCCACCCCGCAGGAAATCGTTGGTACGACGCTGTAGCCGACATCATGGGGCCCCGGCCTCCTGAGCCCAGGAGCGGTAGCCGAATGATGGTGGAAGCCAAACGTATCCCCGCATTGGTACCACCCGCCGTTTACTTTCCATATAAACGGATGGGACAATCGGCCAGCGGCATCGCCTGCGACTTAAGCCAAGGCAAATTCGGACCTTTTGCTAATCAGCTCTTCGTCGGCGATCAAACGAATAGCACCGTGATGCGCGTGTTTTTGGAAAAAGTCCAGGGCCACTACCAGGGCGCTTGCTTTCCATTCCGCGAAGGATTCGATTCGGGAAACGTTGCACTGCATCTAACCCCGGATGGAAAACTTTTCGTCGGGGGAACCAATCGTGGTTGGGGGTCTAAGGGGCCGAAGTCGTTCGCATTGCAACGCGTGGACTGGACGGGACTCGTTCCTTTCGAGATCCTCAGTATTGAATTGATGCGTGACGGCTTTCTATTGACGTTTACGCAACCGGTCGATTCAGCTACCGCCCAACGATTGGACTCCTACCGACTGGCAACGCATACCTATATTTATCAAGCTGACTATGGTAGCCCAGAAGTCGATCGGACGAGTCCTGTATTGAAAGAAGCCCGCGTACTCGACGGCGGACAACAGGTGCGGCTCTACATCGACGGCTTACAAGAAGGTCACGTGCACGAAATTTTCCTCCCTGGGGTGCGGTCTGAAGAACAGCAACCTCTGCTTCATGCAGAAGCCTATTACACGCTCAATTATTTTTCCGATCGGTAGTTTGTCTCTGTCGCTTGCTTCGATACCGAGTGACCGCAGCATCTATAGTTGAAGTGATGGGCTTTTGGGCTAAGCTCGATATTTTTCAGCATACTCAGCACGTCAACACGCTAAGCGGATCGATGCAACAAAGATAAGCGCATTAGCTCGCGAGGTTTTTTTCCATGCTTTGGGCAATGCAAGTTGCGAAAGCAAATTCTTTCGCAAGTCCATCACACGATCTTGCCAGCTTTTCTACTGGTCTCCTAAGCCTTTGCGCCTCTGCGTTCAATCGTTTTCCGACACAACGGAAAAACACGCCAAGTCGGAACGCAGCGAGCGGTTCACGACGAAATATAGCTTTTCAACAGGTGGTTCTCAAATTCGAGCGCCTCGTACTGGGCTTTAACCACATCTCCGATGGAAATCAAACCGACCAATCGATTCTCCTCCAAGATCGGTAGATGCCGAACGCGTTTCTCCGTAAGTAGCTTCATTACGTCGGTCACCGAGTCGTCCGCTTTGCCCGTGATGACGCCCCGCGTCATTGCCTCTTCTACCCGAATTTCACTTAACACTTTGCCAGTGGCTGCTACTCGCAAAAGATCCCGCTCCGTGAAAATCCCCATGAGGTTTCCGTCGACAACCACCAGCAAAGATCCAATACGGTATTTCATCATTAGCTGGGCGGCCTCCAACAACGTAGCCTTAGGAGCTGTGGTGTAGATAGTGGTTCCCTTGCGCTCCAGAATCTCGCGTACAGTCATTTCCGGTTCCCCTTGGCAATTCTTCCACGTGTCTTTGTTTTGTACCTCTCCTCCTCTATCGGACGAAAGAGAAATTACCTGCTTGATTGATCCTTCTTATTCTTGTTGCGCATCGGGCTTGGCTCCGTATCCGCACCGCAAACATTTAAGGTATAGCCGCGATATGTCACAGTCAACGAAAAACCGCCCTTTGTGACAAAGTTCACAAGCGAAGTAGCTACAGGAATTTCCCACTTCGCACACCCAACATCAATAGCCAAACTCTGACGAACGGTCAGCAACGGCATTGTTCCTACACGACTTGCACATCAACTGGCGCCGACCGGAGCGCGACGTGTCGCAACGTGATTTGCGTAGGCCTGTTGGGCAATCGCCGTCTTTTCCGCTCTGGAAGGCAATGTGAATCCGTTGAGCACGTCTCCTGGCTTCTTGCGAGCGAACAAGCAACGGTCGCTTTTGCAACGGGGGCTCCCTCTCATGTTTCGGCCAATTGTCCCCTACATGGAATGGTCGTCCAACGGCCACAAACGAATGATCTGCCACTACGGGATTGCATTTCCCCGGATAAAGTCATCGACAGGGTCACCATACCGACAGGTTACGACTATTTTTCCTAGTGTCTCTGAAGCCCACGGCACCTTACAGCGTGCCACCGTGGTTTGCTCGAGTACTTTCGCGAACCTGCCGATCCTTTCTTTGCCTCCTAGCATCAACGGCCGATGCTGCAGGTGCTTTGTGGATCTATTTGGCAACTTGCTACAATGGGCTGGGTGGCGTTGGAATGAATCAACTTGCGCGCAAGGTAAAGCACTGGCGATTATGAAAAGGAGTCCTTCGGTGAACCCATGCAAGTTAGCGCTTTTGGCTGTGCTATTGGAGGTCCTAGCCACATACCACTTGAGTCTTTCGGCAGATGGGGCCGGTCCCCACGAGCCACCCCAAGCAAAGCAAATTGCTGGACGTCATGGGGCACTTCAGGTCGCATTGCGTACCGACAGGTTTATGGAAGTTGCGCATGAAGCCTCTACGTACGTATCGCATTCCGATGCTACGGCAGCAACGGAACTGCCACCAGGCACGTTGCCGCCGGAATTATGGCAAGCTGGCTGGATTTCCCTGTTCGACGGTTACAGTCTATTTGGCTGGCAAGCTGCGCGAGCTACGGACTGGCGAGTCGAAGACGGCGCGATCGTCGCTCGGTCGGGCGAGAAGGGCCTGCTGTGTACGCGTCTTCCATTTGCCGACTTCGAGCTGCATGTAGAGTTCCGAGCCGACGAGCACACCAACAGTGGTATTTTTCTGCGGACACCAATTACCCCAACCGACCCTCGACGTGACTGTTACGAGCTGAACATTGCTCCGTCAAACAATCCGTTTCCAACCGGCAGTCTGGTAGGTCGCCGAAAAGTTGCTCAGGATACTGCGGGCGGTGGTTGGCGAACATTTGACGTCGTTTGTGACAAAGATACAATATCCATCCGATTAGATGGAAGAATGGTTTTGGAATACAGCGATCCAAACCCTCTAACATCGGGACTGATCGGTCTACAATACAACGAAGGCTCCATTGCTTTCCGCAATATTCGTATTCGCCCGCTTCATGCCGAAGCTCTATTCGATGGCAGTCCTCTGGATGCCTGGAATATCTTTCCGAATCTACCTGTTAGAATTGAACACGAGGACGAAATATTACGGCTGGTGGGCGGTCGTGGAATGATCGAATCTAAAAAAAGTTTTGCCAATTTTATTTTGCAATTGGAATGCCGCACTCTGACACCGTCGGCAAACTCAGGGGTCTTTTTCCGCTGTATTCCAGGAGAAATGATGAACGGCTATGAATGTCAAATCCATAACGGTTACCGTTCGGGGGATCGCACCCAGCCGGAAGACCAAGGAACCGGGGCCATTTTCCGTCGGCAACCAGCTCGCGTGGTTGCTGCGGATGACCAGACTTGGTTTGCTTTGACGATTATTGCGGTTGACGATCGCATGGCAACCTGGGTCAACGGGTTGCAGGTGACCGACTGGCGCGATGAGAGGCCCGACCATGACAATCCGCGGTTGGGACGTCGCCTCCGGGCTGGGACATTGATGCTTCAGGGACACGATCCGACGACGCGTGTGGAGTTTCGCAACATCCGCATCGTCGAGCTCGGACCGTGACGGGCTTAGCCGTCAGTTGCGAGAAGTGCCTAGTCGCGTAACGGTCCGGGCATTTCTGACATGCTACGCCACTTCGATCACAGCCAGATTTGGACGCTATAGCCCTTGCTCGAGGCAGGTCGATGAGCTGTCCGCATCACGTAATCCGACTTCGGGGCCCTTGGCAATATCGACTAATCGATCGCGAACAACAGATGTTAAAAACCGGTACGCTCAAGGTACCGGACGAATGTCAAGCCTGGCTCCAGGAGATTATGCAGGGGTACCCGTCTGCTTGCTGGGCCAAGCTCGAGCGGCGGTTTGGACGCCCCACGGGAATTCGTCCGCGAGATTCTATTCATTTGCGCATCGAAGCAATCCCATCTTGCGATGAGATTATCTTCAATGGTCGAAGATTAGTGATTAGTGATCCACAGGCATATCCGGAAATCGGTGCACGACTGGCACAAAGTAACTACTTGGAACTGCGCTGGCCGATTGTCTTGATTCCAACAGTGAGTTTTCCAGCAGTGCAATTAGAAATTACTCACCTGTGTAATGATGCATCGCCCTAGCGCGGCCAGCGTTGGAGCTACATGGCCACACCGACTCCGCGAAGTTCGCGCGGCAAAGGGAAGTAGACCTCTTCTGTGCGCACCACCCGCGTCTCGACAGTTGCTGGAAAATGCTCCTTTAAGAACGCCATGCACTGCTCGACGATCGTCTCCGGCGCACTTGCGCCGGCCGTGATAAGTACCGTATCCTCGGCCGAAAACCATGCGAGGTCGATATCCTGAACTCCATCCACCAGGTACGCCGGGATTCCATACTCCAAGGCGATCTCTTTTAAGCGCTGGCTGTTAGAGCTGTTCTGGCTCCCGATTACCAAAGCCAGGTCTGCCTCCTGAGCCAATTGGCGAACTGCTTCCTGGCGATTCTGCGTTGCATAACAGATGTCTTCTTTGGGAGGTCCCACAATCTGCGGGAACCGCTCTTGTAGTCGCCGTATAATGCGGTTGGCATCATCCACCGAAAGCGTGGTTTGCGTCAAATAGGCGATCTTTCCGTTGGCGGGCGGTTCGAGCCGGTCTACATCGTCGATGTCTTCGACCAGGACCATGCACTGGGGAGCCTCCCCCATAGTACCGACAACTTCGTCATGTCCTTCATGGCCGATCAAAACGATCGTATAACCTTCCCGCGCGAAACGGATAGCTTCTAAGTGCACCTTGGTCACCAGCGGGCAAGTAGCATCGATGGCGGTCAAACGCCGTTGACGAGCCACGCGTCGCACTCCGGGCGCCACTCCATGGGCCGAGAAAAGTAAGTAGCTTCCTTCCGGAACCTGCTCCAAATCGTTAACGAACACGGCTCCCCGCGCACGAAAGCTGTCAACAACATAGCGGTTATGCACGATTTCGTGATAAACATAGACCGGGGGACCGAAGGCTCGCAGTGCCAGGTCCAAACTCTCGATTGCCATATTCACTCCAGCACAAAAGCCTCGCGGAGCCGCTAACAAGATTTTCATGGCACGTAAACTCCTTCCGCCTGAATCTTAGCTCCCCAGGCCACGGCCGCAAAGAGGCGATTTCGCATCATCCGCCAACGCACCACCTGTTGCCAACCCCATAGCACGTGGCGATCGCCAGCTTCATACGCCGAGTGGTACGCTCACGTGCCACTTCTTTCACTCGGCAATTCCTGTCGGGATGCCCCCTTTCAAAACAAGTCATCTGAACAATTAAAGTGTGTCAGCCCGTGACTAGAAGACTTACCAGATTGAGTATCTCTTCGGTCAGCTTGGTCGTGTTTAAGCGTCACGGAGCTTGGGGGTTCGGGTTGTCATCGCCAGGGAAACCTAAAGCTTCGGCCAATCGACGGTTACACAGATCCATGCGATCTTTCCACTGTTTGAGCTGCATGAGTTCTTGCTGTCGGTATAAGAGAGCTCCTGTGAGGACCCCAAGCTTTCCCGCCCAACTTTTTTGCTTTAGCCAACGCTGCACGTCTCTAGGAAGCTCGTCATTCCAAGCGTCGACGATGACTTTCACAACACGGCAAGCTACACCCTCTTCAGAACAGGCCAGAACAATGGCGGCCGATTCTTGATCGGCAGCATCTGCACCGTATCGATCAGCGACATTGCGCCGCTGATCAAACGAAGTGAGCACATGGTCCAGTGTGACGAGCGTGCCCGACGGTGCGGGCAATTGATCCGATAAAGGCCAGTCGGCCACCTTCCCACTCATGTCGATACCGTCGCTATTCACGATCCGCAACGGCGAGAAGACAGTTCCCACGGGCAGGGAATCTTTCAATGCCGCGGCGACCCCGATGGCCAATACACAATCGGGCCTACGCCGCGTGATGCATGCGCGAGTCGCCACTGCTGCATGCTGGGGGCCCATACCGGTTTCCACAACACGCAGAGGTAGATCCCGGTACACACCCCAGTACTCGACGCCTTCTTTATAGCGCGCCGAGGCGGCCGGCTCGAGCGCTCTTAGTATCGGCGTTGCCTCCCACTTGACACCAACAGCTAAAACGCAACGGAAATGCGCCGGAGGTACCGGAGGATCCGCCGTGCCCCGCAACCATGTTTCCACGCCATGGAGTGCTTCTTGCCACACGCGATCTGCAACTTGTCGATAGTAATTCGCCACGAGCCACCTGGTGAGCATCTTTTCACCTCACGTGTCAACTTAAGGGATCGGTCTCCTAACTCATCTTACCCTTCACGGATACTGGCCAAGAGCTCGACCGGTTGCGAATCGGTTTTGGAGCTTTGATCCAGGTACGTTCATAGCCGATGTTAGTGGCACGTGCGAACCTTCTACCTTCGGTACCGTGCGCAACAAGTCATGTTGATGCATGTGGGCTATGAGGAAGTAACCGTGGCGGCAGAAAGGCAGGAGAACAACGCACGGCAAAGCAGAGTTTCAGCACGAACATCAACATCCTGTCGATGGTTGTGATGAGGGGACAAAGTTGTGCCCTCGATACGGTTCGCTTGGGAAGCAAACAGTTTGAATCGACCTTTTACCCGCCTTCGAAACCGGTTTAACCATGCTATGGTAAAAGCGGTTCGCGAATAGACTCGACATGAGAGCATCCATCGCTTCGCGCTCGCCGAGAAGAATCTCGGCCTTTTAATTTGATTGAGGATGGTTCTGCGGCAAGTAGATCACTTCGAATATTTCGCCCGATTGGGGATCGAGCCACCCATCGCGCGACGGTACAGGAACATACCGCAACAATCCGGTCTGCACGAAATCTCGATAAATGCGCTCTCTGGTGATATACTCGCTAAAGCCATAGTTTCCCGGTTGGCGATAACGAGCGATTTCCGACCAATGAAAAAAAACGTGGCTCACACGGTGCTCGGCAAGTATACGCCTTTGTTCGTCGAGCGTCTTTCCGTTGGTCCAAAGCTCCCACCAACTCGGATTCCAACACGTGTGATAATAAATAGGAATTTCCAGATCGAACACTTGTGCGTCGCCCTCAATTACAGCGGCATAGCCGGGCATCACGTGATCGTTCAGATACAGATGTGCAGGATGCGTCCGCAGCAATTGAGGTTCATCGCGCCGCAATTTCTGCAAGGGTACCAAAATTCGATTGTCGCCCGTAAGGGCTCCGGTACTAACCACCAAACAGTTCAGAAGTATTCCGGCCACAACAAGTACGTGAACGAATCGGCGCCACATTCGATCCGGCGTCGGAAGCTCGGCTCCCAACCCTGACCACACGGCAACCCAAGCCAAACACGGTATGAAAAAACGATCATATCGATGCGTAAACGTCCACCATCCGATGAAGTAGGTTACGATTAACCATGCAAAAAAACGTCGCCATCGGTGAACGTGCGGCTCAAACCAGCCGATGATTGCCAAACTCCAGATCAACGGGCTTAACTTGTCACTCTCCCACCCGATGTCCCGTATGGCATCACGCAATTGATGCCAGTGGAAACGATGTCCGTGTGCGTCGCGGGGTGGTCCATGTGCATTCGCCCACCGATGGTTGGTCGCTTCGTCCCAGTAGCGGCCATCAAAGAGACTGTACAGTAGTGGGAAGGTTGGATTGCCCGTGTAATAGTAGTTTTTCCACAGCCATGGCCCAACACTGATGAGGTTCCAAAGCAAGAATAGCAAAACGGCTCTTTTTTGTAGAGGACGTTGCAAGACCACCAACACAGTCATTGGAGCCACGACGAACAACAATGCTGGGTATTTGCATGCAGCAGCTGCACCGGCGAGAAATCCTGCTAGGCCAAACCACCGGGTCGATTCGGATCGGTTCCCGCGACTGGTTTCTCCGCGCATTGTAGGGTCGCTCTGAGCCATTCCGGGCGACTCGCTGAGAAGATGCAATGCTCGTCCGAATGCTGTTGCTGCCAGGATGGCGTAGGCCGCTACGGCGCCTTCAATTAACCCAACCGTCGATACGTGCAGTATCCATGGGGTCGACAGATAAACGGCTGCGGCCCACGGGCCGGCGCGCGGGCGCCCCATGTGTTCAAGTACCACGGCAAGGCTTAGCGCGCCGAGCACAGCATACAGGCCAATCAGGACCTTTCCGGTCAGCGCACCGTACCACCAACCTTCTGGTCCGCCCCAGAGCACCATAGCGGCCAGCACCTGCATTTCCGCGCCCATAGGCATATTGCCATACACGTTATGAGGCAAAAATCCAATTTGGCCTTGTTGGTACCACTCTTTGGGAACTTGCAGATGATACTCACGCACGTCGAATTCCCAAGGCGGTAAAACCGCTAAGAGCAGCAATAACATGAGTGGTGGAATCATTGGTAACCACGGAATGGCCGAGCGCACGCGTTGCCTCATGTCCAAGCGTCTAGCGAGAGTTACACATTTGCGGCGGTCCCAAACAGCCACTGCCACAGCCACAACACCTGGTATCCACCACAACCAGGAATGCCGCAAGGCTCCTGCCCAACCGATGACCAGCGTATAAAGTGACCAGAATTGTAGACCAACGCCCCACGCAAAACAGAATCGTTCAAGCGCTGATTGGCGCAAGGCTAAGTACCGCATCATGCAGTCGCCAGTAGCCCACGCCACTACTGACCAAGACCCGGCAAGTCCGAGGATCGGAAGCCGATCTAGAAGTGTCGCATCCTGAGGCTGTCCGCCACACCACATCTGGAAAAGGTCGGAGACCAACTGTTCAGGCAAAAACAGATAGCCTTGCCACAGGGTTCGGTAGATTTCGAGTCGCTTCCCACCGCCGGAGAAAAAAACGAACAAATAGAGCAAAACTGCCGCTGCGAGTGCGAAACGGAACAACGTGCGGGCCAGATCGGCACGTCGCAACGCATCACGAACGTGCCCGGCACTGTACGACTCACGTGGTGAATCGCCTGGCCCACGCTTGAACATCATTCCTCGCCCATAGTCGATCACAACTCATCCGCCCACCACAAGCTATGTTTGTAACAACTATCGGTCCTTTAGTTGAGATCCAGTACAATTAGCAGTTGGCAGCTACCCGAAGAGCAGTAATCGCTCCGATCGACGACAAGGGAAGCTACTGGCCAGTCATTCGTCCGGAGGGCGATCGAAGCACCCGAGGTGGCATGGTACATGTATCAATAACGGTGGTATCGGTACAAACGGATGTGTCCGTACAACGCAGCGCCAATCGCGCAGCCGGCATGCAATGAAACGCAGACCAACAGTAAACACGACTTGAACCATGAGTACCCAGCAGATTCCGTTACGAGGTATTTTCACCCCGAATATTGTGCCGCTTGACGACCGAGGAGAAATCAACGAGCCGGAACTACGCCGTTATGTTGATTGGCTGATCGCACGTGGTGTGCATGGTCTTTACCCAAACGGCTCGACGGGAGAATTCGTGCGGTTCACCGCGGAGGAACGCCGGCGGATTATCGAAATCATTGCGGATCAAGTTGCCGGCCGTGTGCCGATTTTGGCAGGTGCCGCAGAAGCCAACACTCGGGAGACGATCAAAGCCTGCGAATACTACTGCGAATTAGGCGTTCGGGCCGTTGCCATTGTATCGCCATTTTATTACCGGCTTTCACCCGCCGGGGTTTACGCTTATTTCCGGGAAATCGCACGCCATTCGCCGGTTGACATTACGCTGTACAATATTCCCGTGTTCGCATCACCCATTGACGTCCCCACCGTCGTACGGCTGGCCGAGGAATGCGAACGCGTGGTCGCGATCAAGGACTCCTCGGGAGATTTGCCGCATATGATGCGAATGATCGCGGCGGTAAAACCGGTTCGTCCCGACTTTGCATTCTTGACCGGATGGGACGCCGCGTTGATGCCCATGCTACTGATCGGCTGCGATGGCGGTACGAACGCCACCAGTGGCGTAGTTCCCGAAATTACACGCAAGCTCTACGATTTAACGGTCTCGCGCCAACTGGATCAGGCCCTTGATCTACAGTACCGGCTTCTGAAACTTTTCGACGCGATGATCCTCACGGCTGAGTTTCCCGAAGGGTTTCGGGCAGCATTGCGCCTACGAGGGTTTCGCACGGGGGTCGGCCGACAACCGCAATCGGAAACGCAACAGTTCGCTTTGGAACAACTCAGTCGCCAACTGCAGTGTTTGTTGGCGGAAGAGGGATTTACCGAGGAGCCCGTGGGTGGATGCCCAGCCGGTCAAGGCGTCGATCCCGAACACGTTGCCCGGATTGTGCGCGAAGTAATGAGCGAACTGCGCAAAAGAGGCATGGCCTGACCCTATGGGAAGTCCCGTTAGGTAATCTACAGTCGGTCCCTCCTTCATGCCTCTAGATCACCTCTAGTCCTTTCCCTATAAATCGCCTATTTTCACTAGGCAAAATATCCGGTGAAATCCTCAGGATTCTCGAGGTCACACTGTTTCCCCGGCGTCCAATTCCTCATTGAGGGCATTTTCCGAACGAACACAAAAGAACGTACGTATATTAGAAAAGGCAGTGCTTCGATTGGCTATCGACATGGTAGTTTGCTGTGTCGGTATGGCCGATTAAGGTTACCACCGGTCATCACAAAGGGTTTGTAACAGCATGAGTCGTCCGTATTCGGCATTCGCTGTTTATTCGATTCTAGGCTTACTAGCTACTTTGGCGGCAATGCCATTAGCTCGTGGGGAATCTCCCCCCATACCCGAACACTACAGCCACGGTTGGCGATCGATCGCTTCATCAGCAGAGCGCACGGCGTATGGAGTGCGGGTGGCATACCAGCCGCTAAGCGGCGCGCCACCGAGTAGCGCCCCATCGACCAGTGCACCACTCGGTGGATCGGGCACCGTGATAACAGCGCCAGGTGTCTCGGCACCTGTGGCTCCTGCGATGCCGTCGAGCGTACCGCTGAGCAGTTCTGTCCCGCGTCAAGTGGTGTCGGCTTCCGGCACATGTGGTTCAGAGTTACCGAGCGCTGTGGCACCGTTACCGCAAAGCCGCGTGGGTTGGCCGCCGTTACTGCCGATCGTGCCCATGCCGCCAACGGTGCATGTTACACGCGGAGTGCTTGGTCAACCGGTGCTCTACGTTCCTGGCCAACCGATCCGCAATTTCCTCCGCTATTTCGGGCCGTGATGCCGGGGCCATCACCTATCGGGCTTCAAGAGCTCATCCGGTAACGCCTCTTTATAGCCCCCTGCCACGGCTCACCTTCCTGACGCTGGACAATCCGCAACGATCTTATTACATTTGCTATTTAAGCTAGCCAGTCTGGACATTTTTAACGCCTAGTGACTCATTGAGGGGCATACGAGTGTGTTCGATCCAACCATCACTCGACCAGGACTGGGATTCAATCGTAGCGTCAGCCTTAACCAATGATGACCCGCAGCGCAACGAGGCAGCCTCACGAATTTATCTTTTGCTTGTCGACCATGTGATAAAATGCTTCCGCCGCTTTGGGATCGTTGTACCATCGGATGTGAAGGCCGAGATTGCTGCCGGATTCTGTAGTTATTGTCATCGCTCGGCTCATTCGAAAACAACCGTTGAAGATCATCAGACGAATCCTCAGGAGACCACGGATTCGGTAGATGCTGGGGATGCGACCGGCGTACAAGAGGCGGTCGAGAGTCAGAATTCGGCCCGCAACTCATTCACTGATGGAACCTGGCGCGATAGCACCAAAAAACTGCGTTACTTTAAAGCGTCCACCTTTTACATGGTCCGCGATGTGGCCAGCGAAGTGTACCTTCGACTGTCGCGATATCCAGTCGGGAATAACTGTTTTCCGGCGTGGTCTTACCGCGTATCTCATAACTGCGTGGTTGACTATCTGCGCAAACGCCGTAGGTTTAAAATATCACTTGACGAACCCATAGAAGGAACGGACGAGAGCACGGAAGGTATAACGCTGGCAGATATAGTTGTAGCGCCGGGTGAACCTATCGAACGAATATGATCCATTCTTGCCCCCTTCTGCCGTGCGAGAGCTGGAGCGAGCCCTGCCTTTGAAACGTCGCGTGGTAGCTTTGGCACTTTTAGGAATGTTTCGAAGAATTGACAACAACATATGGCAAAACTGGGTAAACTTATTTCGCGTGAAGCACCCTCAGACTACCGATCCCTTCCCGCCATCGGCCATTGACGACCTGGATACACTTCAGGCACGAGCCGAAATAATAGCCGAGGCTACCGGCATGAGCGTCCTTGCCGTTGTGCAACACTTTTACCGGGCCAAGGAAGTTCTCGAGAGGATTTGGAAAACGTATTCCTAGAGCATTGCAAAATGACTGCGATAAATAAGCAAACGATACGTAAATTAACTGGAGTGCGGGTTACTGACCCTAGGAGCTGGCAGGCGCGCACAGCATATCACGTTGAACTTCTGGTCCACGAATCTCTTGTGACAGTAGCGGCATTTGACGTGCATATCAAACCACACTTATGGCAACCTCTCGTCGGACCAGAGGTTACGAACCAATGTCGCTCTTTTGCATCAGCCGGGTGCCAAGCAGATGATGCTCTGAAGCAACACCTAGTTGATAGCTGTAGTGCACAGCTCGTTGAAGGCCACGAAAGACCCATGGTGATTCTTTTTACTCAGAATATCCAGCACTATTCCTGGCTCGTTGTTACTCCGGCAGGTCTACTGGGACGTGTCGTCGGTTCAGGGGATCGATTTTTTGCGGTGAGTTGTCGTTTTCCGGACTATCTCGACGTATTTACTAGTAGCGATAGACCGGTATGGAAGAGCGTCGCCAACCGCCTTGTTTGGCGATTCTCGCGAATCGATCCAGAAACTAAACAGCTCTACCCGCGCCGCACCTTAGGCCGTTTGACAATCGATTTTGTCACGCCGGAAACGTGGGGATTCGCATCGGAGATACCGGGATCGCCGTGGAGAGGCAGATTCGGAAATTGGGGTACAAAAGAGCAATTGCCATGTCGCTCCCCGAAAATCCAACTATGGAAAAAACCGGAGCGACAAAGCACAAATAGCCTGGATCCGGACGGTGAATCTAAAGGAGATAGTCAAAGATAAGCTAAACGAACCAGTAAAAGTTGTTTGTACGCCGTGTCCTTATGCCCCGCGTTGAAAAAAGCTGACAGCGGAGTTAGGACGCAGCTGTTTGGGGGAGACTAGGTGATGCCATGACAAGACACGAAATGATCAGTGGCCTCTTTGTAAACCTTGTGGAAGAGCTTGAAGCCGCTCTATCGGACGAGGCACTCGGCGCTGAACGATTCAATAACGGGGATGCCCAATCTGGGGCAGCGGCCCTTCAACTGGCCTGTGCGGTCGGTCGTTGCAAAGTGTATGGTGTCACCCTGCCCGAAGACCTGGACGGTGACCTCCCACCCGACGTTGCGCTCGCAGCTTGCCAATACGGCCAAGAAGTCGCAGAAAGAATGGCCGAACGGTCACGAGCGCTTCCCGATTTGTGGGACGAAGCACCAAGCGGTGTCGCGGAAGACTTGTGCCTGGAGCTTTTGGAAGTGCGCCATGACCTGTGGTGCGCTGGCGTTGCCATTTTGGACACTTACGGTCGTACACTGGACGAGCAACGGGACATAGCTGACCGACTAAACGAAGCTGTCGATGCATTCCAAGAAGCACTAGCCAGGTGGGATGAGGCGCTTCAAGCTGCCGAGACACTTGACATCCTGGCGACGGTATCGGATTCGCCATTGCTTGAGAATTGGAGAGCACTGCTTGCTGAACCCTACCGCGCTATTCCTCCCTGGTGGCTGAGCAGTCTTGGGGACAGAGCCAGGCGTGTGCATGACAGCGCAGAAGAGTTGTTCCACCAAATCCACTCGGCTGTTGGCGTTGCATGGCGCCGCACGCAACCGCGGTCATTTCATGTGTTGACCGTGCGACGCATCTTGCAAGTGCCCGCGTCGCCTGCGGTTGCCGCTGCCCAACCGAACTATGAGTTACCGATCCGAGAGCTCGTCCAGTGGCGATCTCCCGACGGGCAATACAAGGCTGTACTTTCACTGCCTGCAAGTGTAAAAGTCGATTCGATGTTTTGTATCGAGTTCCGGCAAAGAGATGATGAGCCAGCCCGAAACCTGGCCGGACACACTGCACGCTTGTGTGGGCTTGAGTTCTCTATTAATCAGGACGGACTGTTATGTAAGGAATGGCATTTGCTTACCGAATCACTCCAGTCATTAAATCCTGACAGTGCCCTTGTCCTAGAGGTTGATGGGATCGCATGGGATTTTGATCAAGGAACAGCCGAGGATCTTGGGGAGTGAGACTCAAGGTTTAGAAGGATCTGATAGATAGTCACGGTAATTGGATTATCCGGCTATATCGTCTTAGTGTGATTCGTCTGGGGGATTTGCGTCATAATCGATTGATTAATCCGTTAGCTCTATGGCACTCTTGAGGAATTTTCGCGGGTATTGGGTTCGTTGGCGAAAAGTTTGCCTGCGCTGTCTACGTGATCCAAGTCCAGTTGGGGCCCACGGCGCATGCATTGCCGTGGGTTTCGAATCGGTTGTACGTTCAGTATGAAAGGCAACATGACCGTTTGCGCTGCGCCGATGATAACCGACCGCAAGCTTATGGCATGGGCTAGACAACGCCTTCCTTGGAAACCGCCGCAAGCATATGACCGTGTGGTTCAAATGGGAAGTGCAGCTCAATGGTTTTTCAAGACGGATGTTCTCGCATTAGCCAATGAACACTGTCGGCAGCTACATGGCATAGATCTTATAGCTGAAACATTGGCGATTCCACATCTATCGTGCGGCGATTGCGTTATCTTACTTGCATTACCACTGGGTCGAGGGGACGATAGTCCTTTTCGGTCCGCTACTATATGGCCATTACGTTGGCAGCAGGACACGAACCATCACCCTATTTTACCGTCGCCTTTGAAGCAACAAGCCGATCGTGTGATCCAGGTACTCCTTGATTCCAAATATTTGAAAAGTCAGAATTGGGGCTTGCGTTTCTCTTTTGATGATTGGTCGAAGCACTTAGATCTGTCGGACTTACCTGGCAGTTTCGACTCCGCATTTTTCGCATTGGCCGTCGGGTTGACTCTTGCCGAGAATGGTATCATCCCGAAACGAGACGTCATCGTGACTGCGGGATGGAATGAGAATTCGGGAGCAGCACCCGTCGACGAACTCCAAGAAAAGCTACGACTGGCCCAGCAATTAGGGGTTACCAAGGTCTATTTGCCGGACCAGTGCATGGAGCAAGCGGACCAGATTTGCGATTCCCTGGGTGGACCTCATCCTGAACTGCGGCAGATGCCAATGGCTACTCCCCGATCGGGAGCAGCTTTTCGCGACCTTTTGGTCCCGATATTGGAAGAGCTTGCCCTACCACCCGATCGCCATGCTCCTAAGAATGCGAGGACCTTTTATTTCCTTACCATTCCTGACCATTCAGCTGCTCGCCGATACTATAGGTCAAGGATTCGCGACGACGTGATTGAGCGCTTATCGTCCACGATCCACAAGCAGTTTTCGAAGCCCTTTACCTATTTTGTCTCGATCGCGAGTGCGAGTTTTGATTTGTCGGTTATATTAGCGCGAGCCGTGAATCCTCAGCACGTTATGCTGCTTTATGACTCGAGCAATGCGACAGAAGCCGAAGAGATAGTACGTGAATTGAGGGGTTTGCACGGCAGTACAAGTGTAGAGGTTAAAGGATTTGTAGATGAACAATACGATGATTTACGAGCCAAGTTTTTATACTATGTCCGTGAGTTTTTAGGCGACGGCAATCCGGAGCACCTTGTAATAGATGTCACGTCTGGCAAGACGGTATGGAAGTTTGCTCTACACAATGCTGCCCCGCCTAATGCGATGGCGCTCTGT
This sequence comes from uncultured Pirellulaceae bacterium, assembly GCA_964425225.1. Lineage (GTDB taxonomy): Bacteria > Planctomycetota > Planctomycetia > Pirellulales > Pirellulaceae > BPJU01. The sequence continues at coordinate 32,000 of CAYRMD010000061.1, forward strand.
TGCCAATCACAATTTGACCCCAAGACTCGCCGGCCCATTCCGTTTACAGAGGAGTTGTACTTTTGGCGCATCGGGCGGTGCTCAGAACTCACTTTTGGGGAGCTTTGATCAACCGATCGGATTGCACGAATTGGCTGGATGGCGGTGTGATTGCGCGCGTATGGCGGCTAGAGCGCTATTTATTTTGAGTGAGTAGCTCTCATTTAACGTTTCTAGGCGACCGCAGCATGCTACGTTCGTGCAGGTAGAATAGACTGCGGTGTGCGCCGGGTTACTGATGTGGATTTCGATGCGCAGTGTGGTTACGCCCGCATCAATAGCAAGACCATGTATTAGATTCTTATAGATTCCGAGAAAGCGCACGTTACGCCAACTCACGTAGTGCTTGATGATTCGACATACCGGCTCGATCGGGCCGCGGATCCGTCGTTACCATCGATTTCCACAACATGTCACTTTCTGTGGAAGAGGTTCAGCGATCACACGTTCTGCATAGAACAACGAACATTCGGTGATCGATGCCGATATTCAGTAACGATCCTGTTGGAGGCAGTCCTTGTGCCTGGCCGCCTTGTCTGACACGTTCATCACCCACCAGGGACCTACCCAATACAAGTCTATCCAGCATGTACGTGTCCGACACGAGGGGCCAACTGTTAAGTGGGTCAATACCGTGGGAGTGATCGCCGTGGGGGGCAGCCACAAGGGTAGTCCGTATCGTTAGTGATACTGCGTAAGAGGGCCACACGCACAAGCGTGTCCGTAGTGACCGTAGGGGCACGTGGCAACAGGCCGCTACGGTTTTAATGCTCTTTTCGTCGAAGCAGCTCTTCTAACAAGAAGGCCGGAGATAGCCTCCGGCGCCAGCGCGAGTTTCAATCCTCTCTTCGTTGAGGCGACTCTTCTAACTGGTCCTCGCGAGGCACCTCTGCCGGCACAATCGGACGGTTTCAATCCTCTCTTCGTTGAGG
>CAYRMD010000062.1:0-32637 GCA_964425225.1 uncultured Pirellulaceae bacterium
TACCAACAAAGGAGATACCTCGTTTCAATTCTTGCGGCAATAATAGGCGAACTTCCGCGATGGCTAGCCTCTTACACCAAGGTTCCGCCGACAACCAAGACGCACACACTGCGTTGACTCAGATTCAATGTTGGTATTGGTCGCCTCCTACATGGCAAACTTCGAGTGTAGGTTGTGTCCCAAAAGGAACGTTCGTGCGCAGGGTTTACGGCGCTGTTTGGCGGCCTTCGCGGCCGGCGGCTGGATAGGGTCACGCATGTGCGCTCAGCCAGGAGGCTCTATGACCACGGTGTTTCCTCACCTTTTCCCGATGCGATGAGCCGTTGGGGTTGCACGAGCAGGCTCATAATGCACCCGCACCAGGTCGAGAGCGCGACCATCGAAAACACTACCTGCCAAATCGCGGGCAACGTATGGTGCTGCGAGAACTGATCCACCGAATGGCCCACAGCGAGCGTGATGAGTATGACGCCAAGACCGCCCATGGAATTCATCAAACCCCATAAAGCAGCGCCGTGGCGGCCACTGATTTCTGCGACGATGGTCCACCAATTGGGTACTGCGAATTCGGTGAAAAACAGGGCAACAGCGCAACAGACAACGATGTGATGATCCTTTTGTGCGGAGCTTAAGCCCATGGTAGCTAATGCAGCTATGGCTAGCGGCACAGCTCCGCAAAGCCGCCGTGTCCAGCGTCGGTCGGCAGTCCAACGGCTAACACGGTCCACAAACCATCCTCCGGCGATGCATCCAGCAGCCGCTGCCGCCATCACGCTGCTGGTATAAGCCCCGGAAAGCAATTCGCTAGCCTGACGTGTTTCCTTTAAAAACGTCGGAAACCATTGGAAAACCGTATAGAACTGAATCGAAAACACAGTCATGATACCACCCATCAACCAGGTATTGGGGGACGTAAGCACGCGTTTCCAATTAAGGGAATCCCGTGGGGTGCGGGCTGCGACGGGAGAGTCGGGCATGGCTGCACCGCGAATGATTTGGAGTTCCTGACGATTCACGGATGGATGCTCTGCAGGATCGTCACGGAACCAACTGTAAAATCCCCAAGCCCAGAAAACCCCTAGAGCCCCGAACACCACAAACGTTGCCCGCCATCCGACCATTTCCATTAGGGCTGCCGAAAGAATAGGGGCGGCGGCTGCTCCCAGAAACGAGACGGTCATGACGGCTCCGCGAGCTATACCGCGTTCCTCGGATGCAAACCATCGCGTAATGACTCGCGCTGTATTGGGAAAAGCGCCCGCTTCGCCCGCGCCAAACAAAAACCTCACCACCAGCAAACTCATCCAATCGACAGCGGCTCCTGTCAGAGCGGTAAACGCGGTCCACCACAAGACTATGCGTACCAGTACGCGGCGCGAACCGAAGCGATCGGCCCAATGTCCGGTTGGAACCTCAAACAAACAATAGGCCAACGTAAAAGCACCGAAAACCCAGCTCATCTGAGATTTGCTAAGGCCCAGCTCCGCGCGAATCGCCTGTTCCGCCTGACCGATACAGACTCGGTCCACGTACAACAGGAATGACAAACTGCACAACCAGGCCAACACATACCATCGCGTTCGGCTGGCACGGAAGCTCGGGGCCATCGTGTCACCACGGTTGCTGTCGACTACGAAGCGGTTCATGGCAAAGGCGAGTCTATCGCCTGGCCGAGCCGGACAAAAGCTCCCAATCGTTAAAAAAGCTAGTCCCGGTATGCGTTACTGGCCGGATCGAACGGCTTCCTGAGTTACCGAAAACTCCAAAAACCTCCGCCCACCGACATCATCCAGAGGCTATAGTAGAGAAAGGTGTGCCCGGTAGCTATGTCCTAGCGTAGCGAATATGCGGAGGGGCTCGGTGTGCACGCAGGGCCTGTACGCGAGCGGTTCAAGCCGGGTAAAGCACCATAGCATTCGGCGGGGCACGGCCGATCCTTTAATCGTATGGTGCGTTCACACCGCTTGGTTGTACAAGGAGCGGTTCCGATGTGGAGGATTGCAGCCTGGTCGGGTTTGTTGCTCTGTGTGCTGACTCGGCCGATCGATGCCGGTGAGTGGCGGCAATTGCACGCTCGTCAGGCGGATAGGGCCCCGATGGCCGATACGCGTTTTTACGGTTCGGTCACCGGGCCTGGGCGCGTCGTTGCGGTTCGCCCTTGGGCGTATTATCGGGGAAAGTATCCGCGCTATGTAGGCGGTTTTCACGCCAGAGAGATTCAGAATCTGGCTGTTCCCTCGGGTGACGTCGGTTTGCGCGGCAACGGGTTGTTCTGGAGCCCTTGGTAAGCTAAGCAGTGTACCGAGCCCCGAAAGGTGGCTGGCGGTTTTCTATTCTTGACGAGCGGCGCGACGCTCTTGACGGGAAACCAATCCACCCACGATCCGCCAACCGTCGGGTTCGGCGAAGACTCGGAATCCCCCATGCTGCAAATACTGCCGGATTTTCGAAAACTCCGGCAACTTCGAGCCATCTAATAACGGCTTGCGCTTGAGCCCTTCCTCATCCGGAGCTAAAAAGTAATTCAGCAGTTGCCCAAGCAATGTCTCACTGTCTACCATTTTACCCGTCCGAAATAACTCATAATCCGTCTTAAGAGCATCGCCAAGGTACACGTAGTAGCGGCAGCACTCGTCCGAGGCATTTCCCAAAGGGCTAAGAGCGGCCTCCACAGCTCGGAACCCAGTTGCTTCCGATAACGGTGCCTGCTCACGGGCCGTGGTAAGAAACTTGCCCAGAAAGTCGACGTCGGTGGCGCAAAACAAGTAGCCAAATGCTACCGCCATCGCTCCGTTCTTGAAAAGTTGCCGATCACTGGTCGGTCCACTCGTAGTCTGATCTCGACGAAAGCCCTGGAAGCCCTGCGGACGTGTTTGTTGGAGATTCTCCTTGCGAATGATTTCCCAAACAGTGTACGAGCCGTATTTACGAATTTTGACATTGGGGTCTCGGGGAAGTGCACGGGTAAGCGTCGCTTCGACTCGTGCCGGTTCCGTCAGTTCGACGGCAATAAGCCGTTGTTCGCTTTGCGGCGTCACCGGTTCGCTATTGCGTGTAAGCATATAGACACGGGTACCTAAGTATGCGATGAACTCTCGCCGTAGGTTGATCCGCAGGCCGTTGGGATCTACCTCAATATCGCGCAAGGCATCCTCGAATACTTCGCTACCCGCCATTGCGTCGATCAGTGTCTTGGAGGCTTCGAATGCCTCGCGCATCTGCCAATTTGCCATGAGGAATCCCGACACCTGAGCAGGCACCCACGTGGGAACGGCAAGACGTGGTTCGGTGGGGAACTGCAACATGCGAGCTGCTAGTATGCGTTCTTGGGCTGGAGCGTACACGTAGATTTCATACAGGCTATCGAAGCCTTCCGTTCCCAGTTCCAAAAGGCCGCCTACGGCGCGAATCGACGCAAACCCTTGTTCGCGCAAGATACGGATCTTGTCGCGTCCCCGTTCCCGGGTCGTTTGCGCATCACGGAGGCTTTGCGCCACATCCAGCGGCACGAGGAACCACCGCAGGTGTGCTTGGCGTACTGCCCCCCGCCGTGCACGTTCCATTACGGTGCGGTAGTCTGGCCAGTTGGCCAGTACATCGTTACCCTCACCGTCCAACCGCCGTAGAAAACCAAGGGCTACTTGCTGATGATCCGAAGCGATCAGCCAGCCGCGGTGTTGCGCGAAAACGGCGGGAGCTGGTTGCGGGTTATCACGCGAAGGAGGAAAGGACCATATATGAAGTTGATAGGATGCTGGCTGTTCGATCCGCTCTTGCCCACCACGACCGATTAATTCCTGACGAATCTTCTGCTGTAAAGCCTCCCAATGTTTCGTATCGTTCGATAACTTGGCGGCTAATGCTAGTGCCGGTCTGGTCTCGTCGGGCAACAAAACGAGTCCGAAAGCCATCTCACCCCCGGCAACGCCCTCAAGATCCTGCCATCGCAGGCCAAGGCGAGTCGAGGTTTGAGCGATTTTCGCATCCAACTGTCGCCGTAAATCCTCAGCAAAAGGCTTCATCAGCGGGTCACGAAATAGTTTGCCTAGCTCTGTTTGCTGCCATCGGCTTCGATAAAGAGCCGGGTCGGGAATCGATACAAAAAGGCGTGTAGAATCGGGGAATAAGTCCTCAGCCGGCGGCGGCGCTTGCGCGAGCAATGGGACGGACACGCTCCAGAGACCAATAAGCCACCAGCTACGCATCCGGAGCACGCCCCCAGAACGCCTGGGGGTGTTACCTTCAGCCGAGACCATCTCAGGCCGCATGAATCAACTCCTTTGATACCTACCTGTATCCCGGTTGGATTTCGCACTGGTCACATGGAACGCCCTTTGGGCATCGACACAACAGAATTCTAGCGCCGTCTCGTAGCGCCAATCGGCATTATAACGGCCCTGTTGCTATCGGCGGGAGGCCAATTCTCTGTAGCTCTGAGACCGAAAACCCAATGCCTGCCGGCGCCTGGAGGCCGTGCCTTAGCTTCCGCCATACTCCACGAAATAATGCCAGAAAAACAACCACACCGCAGCAAGCACCAACGAAGCTATCGTAACCGGCACGCCTACGAGGGCATGTTCCCACCAACCGATACGTACGCCGATGCGCCTAGCCTCATCCACCACAGTAATGTTGGCGATACTCCCGACAATGATCAAGTTGCCAGACAACGTACTACTCAGCGCCAAGATAGGGCCGGCCAGTGGGTGTTTAGCCACAGGCAACAGCAGCATTGTCGCGGGCACATTCGATACGAGATTCGATAGGACCACGGATAATCCGAACAACCATCCCGGATGGGTCGGATCGATTCCTGCTTGCGTTACCATTGCCAGGACTTGCGATAACCACCCCGCATGTTGGAACGCTCCGTTGACAATGAACAAACCGATAAACAGGATGAGCAAATTCCAGTCGACCAATTGGATGTAGCGATGCGAGGCCACCTTGCGGCTCAAGAGCAACACCCCGGCGCCGGCCAGGGCTACCACGTCCCCGGGGCCATTTCGTACAGAGGAACGCTGCCATCAAGAGACTCAATACAACCGAGCCTTTCGCCTTTTGCCAGCGGAGGAACGGTACCGCTTCAACGGGTTTGATCGGTACAGGCTCTAACCAGCGGCCCGCATATTTGAGCACAATCACTACCCAAACGGCGGCCAGTCCTGCCACGCTCGGCACCAGAGCTTGAGCCAGATACTTGGAAAAGGAGAGTTGTAAGGTCTGGCCGATCAACATGTTTTGAGGATTACCGATGAGCGTTGCTGCCGAGCCAATATTGGATGCACAGGCCAATGCCAGAAGAGACGGTATGGGCCGCCAACCTCGCCGTGCACAGCCCTCGGCCAACAAGTGTGCCATCGCCGAACAAACGATGTCGTTGGCCAACAAAGCCGAAAGGACGCCAGCTCCGATGACCGTTCCGGCCAGCAGCGCTTGCGGGGAGACATCGAGATTAGCCAGCCATCGTGTAAAACGCGAGTAAAAACCGCCGATGCGGAATTGCGCCGATACGACCATCAGCCCGAACAACAAGCCTAGCGTCGAAGTATCCACCGATTGTCATGCCTGTTCCATCGACAAACTACCACTGGCTAACACCATGATTGCCCCCAACAGGGCAATCCCGGTGCGATCCAGTGCTAGTCCAGGCCATTCACCGAGCATCATGCCGGCGTAGACCGCTAGAAAAATAGCGAGTGTCGTTGCATCCATATAACAGCGTGCGCGTCGCGAGGGCCTACGCCTCAACAAACCACGAACCACGCCCAAGGCGACTCAATCCAAGAAATCTCGTTCGGCCAAACGCGACGGAACATATTCTTCCGTAACATAGCTAATATCTTTACTAATAAGAGCTTCTACTTCTAACTTGAATCCGTTCCTCAACATTAATTCGATTTCTCTTTGCCAAGCGCGTTTATGGGCAAACCATGGATAATTGGCGATCTGTTTGGCGCGCTTGATGTCCTGTTCGGTAAGCTGAATCTGAACGCTCGGCGAAAGGCCGCACCGTTCAAAATCGGTACTGCGCAGCCCAAGGAAGCGCACCTCCGGTATCGCCATGCGCTTGGATTCATACGCTAGATTGATCGATCCCTGCTTAATCACACTGTAGATGTAATATCCCCAGGGGTCGTTATCGAGAACACAGTAGATGGGTAAACCCAGCTCATGGTGCAACCGGTACAGCAACCTGCGCACACCACGTGGGGGTTGGCCTCCACCGTGCGTTAGAATGCAATTGTGCCTCAACCAAAATCGATCTTCGTTGAAACGTTGCCAAACCGTATCTTTTTCGACATGTAATACAAATTGGGCACGGCAATCCCGGAACTGGATTCGATCGGGTTCCACAATTGAGGGAATGCCGTATCCGCCGGATCCCATGCGGGAACAATCAATCTCGTCTCCGTTATCAATAACGGTAATCGGTCCTACCATAACGCCTTGCGTTTTGGCATATAAATGGAGTTCCTCGCGCAAGGCGTTTAGCAAAACCTCGACATCCTCGATCATCGCATCGGATTCGTCCTGGTCGTCGAACGTTTCCTCGCTAGTTCCTTTAATCGTGTGCTTGAGCATGTAGTAGAGTCCGCGGAGGCTGGTGGTTTTTCCTTGCTCGATGAGCCGCTTTGCGCCGCTAGCCACCAAGAGCGTTTGCATGTAGGCCTTGGCTTGCGAAAGATTGAAGAGCTCCCGGCGACTGGTGCCCGAACCCATTTCGATGATTCGCTTGCTCTTGTTGAAACGCACATTGGAAAGCGTTCGGGAGGGGATTTCCAAAAAGGGCGAGCGCCCCTGACTGGCGCTGCTCGTGACACGTGCTGCCAGCTCATGCAATGCTTGAAGCGTTCGGCGATCCGAATCGCTCAGCTTGACCGCTGCAGGCTCGGCGGCCTGGACCGATCGTGCATTCCGCTTTGCCATGAGTCACCTCGTTGTTTTTTCGTCGTCAGACGTCACCTTGCTAGGTTTTTCCAGCAAAGAACGATATCAGCTCGCGACTTTGTCTTGCCCCTCGACAAACAACTGTTCCGGTGAAGCTTCGACCACTACCACGTGCTCGCCCAGTTCGTCGAGATCGATCTTTTGGCCGCGCTCGTCAAAACGTACATCGGCTTCCAACGTCTTGCGTTTGGCGACCCGTAGCAATTGCTCGTATAGCTGCTGGCGATCACATCCGTTGATCTGACTGACTGCGTCGGCTACTTCTCCCAAATAACGCAAGAAAATATTACGTCGCTGTCCTTCTAATTGGACGCGCCGCCGGCGGTTGAGGTACAATCCGAGTTTCCGGCCCACAGCCTGAAGCCCTAACCTCAGTTCCCGCTGAATCTCCGGATACGAAGCGATGGCCTCTTTCGATTCGCTGGTAAACGGTACCCAAACGCTTGCCACGTGCACCATCAGGCTAACCGGTCCGGTGGGAAGAGAACCCCGGGTTTGGTTCAATCCGTAGGCACGCCAGTTGGTGTTGATGACCGCCTCGGTAATCGCACAATCGCGTTGCTTAAATTGGAGAGGCACGCGGTTAGCGAATCGCAATATCTGCATCGACTGACTTTCCGAAAGGTTTACATTCTTCATCACTTCGTAAAGCCGATCGATGTCCCGCGGTTTGAGCTTTGACGGAACCTGACGCGAACCAAAACGGGCTTCTTTCAAAATTCGTTCCACTCCCTCAGGGCCGATGCCATCGAAGGTCGTTAACAGAAACTGCCGCAAGGTGCGCGCATCGGTCTGCGCCACCAGATCGCGCAACAGTTCGAGTGTGATTTTCTCGACGGTTCCACCGCCGCCGTAGGCCAACGCCACTTCGATGACAAATGGGTTACCACGATAGACAGCCGGCGGGCGCCTCGCCGCACAGTAAAACTCGCCCGGCAGAACTTGACGTAACCCCTTTAACAGCAACTCCTCGCCGATCGGTATCACACAATCGGTCGAAGGCGCCTTGAGCTTGGTTTCCTGAATGGCTCGATACAACCCTTCGGCTGCGTCGGAATGGATTTCCCGAGGTACCGCCCGCACAGATAACCCAGCCCTTTGGCAGATTTCCTTTGCGGACGACGCTGTCACCCGCGAAAACGATTGCGTCAAGAACTGCTGCAGCGTTCGTTCTTTGCTGCGAGTTAACATCGTTACTAATGTGCCTAGCTCGACACCGTACGGATGTGGCTTGATCTCCTTTGGCTCGGGTGGTAATTGAGTCGTCACACGACGATACGTACGGTGCTGCCCCTCGGGGTCTTCATAGTGGATCGTCACATGGGGGTTGGCAATTGCCGTCAACTCGATGTACTCGTCGACGCTGCCTCTGCCACGTTGATACTTGCCGACCAATTCGATTGTCACGCGAGTACCACTGGCCAATTCCACCGGTTCTCCTGAACCTTCCGGATCATAGTGGGTTACCCACTCGATGCCATGCTCGGCCATGTACCGGTGCCCTTTTTCTCCAGGAGGTATATCCACCCCTTCCCCGGAGCCATTACGAATCTCAGGGCGATTCAACTGGGTATTGATCTGAATTTCAAAATAATGGGCGGGCTTGTCTGGACCGGTTTTGGAAATGATCTTTACCGGTACGCCGGTCGTCATCCAACCGTTCATTCCGGCTGCACTGATGCCAATTCCCTGTTGGCCGCGACTCATGCGAAGACGGTGGAATTTCGAGCCGTAAAGGAGCTTACCGAAAATAAGCGGAATCTGCTTCTTCACAATTCCCGGACCATTATCTTGAACACTCACCCGGTACCGGCCCGGTTGCACTTCGGTAAGCTTGACCCAAATCTCCGGCAAAATCCCCGCCTCTTCGCACGCGTCCAACGAATTGTCCACGGCCTCTTTGACTGTAGTGAGAAGCGCTTTGCGGGGATTATCAAAACCCAGCAGGTGTTTGTTCTTCGTAAAGAATTCGCTTACGGAAATCTCACGCTGTTGACCGGCAAGCGCTTGTGCTGTTACCCGCCGCCGACCAGAATTGCCCGTGCCGTTGTTGCTGCTGCACATAGTTCCGTTCATCCGTTTGACTCAGTTTTGCCCTGAACCTACTCGGTCCTAATTACTCACCAATCTGCCAGCTTGCTTTATCACACTAGATCCTCCTATTGCGTAACAACATAACTTCGGAACGCCACAGTTTTTCTGCCAACGTACAGGTACAGACACTAACGGGTGGCTTTCCTTAGCTTTCGCCTGGCGTACGGCTTGGACTGCGCGGAACGTTCCCGCACACCTGCGCCCGCCCCAGAAAACTGCACAGGGCGCTGGACACTATACGGAAAGCTCACCTTGGCGTATCCGTCGCCCAAAAGCCTCCTTCCGATGGAACGTTGACTCTGCCGGTCTCGGCCCCTGTCAACCTGCCGAAGACCCTTCGGAAGAATCCGGGGCCGTTGATGTGCCATCCACCGAAGGTCTTGCTTGCTCGCGACTTGCTATGTAGTTGCCAAGCCTGATCTGCCTGTACCCGGTGGATTACCGTAAACTGTATAAGATTATAGCCCACAGCAGTTTCTCTGCCGATACGAGTTGGCAGCCCGGTGCCGATGCACCTGTGCTTTTTCATTAGCTGATACGAGTAAAGTTGCTCACATTGAAACCGATAACGGTGGATATTTTTCTATTGTAGCCACGTAACTATGTAAAATCGTATTTCAAAAAGAAAAATTTTTCCATTATCTCGTGTTGTTGATCCGCTACAAAGCCAAGGACCCGATAGGGGTATGTGCGGCTGATAATTGGTGCGTGGTTTACTATTATTGTTATGGAACTTCATCGTAAGCATCTGGAAAGCGTGCAGGCAATCTGGCGCGCCATGTCCTGGTGACGGCGACGCGACCTTTTGGTAAAGCTGGGCGACGTACGCCACACAAGTGCCATCCCCTTTTGGGGGAGTACAGCCCGCCCATTCAAAAAATGGCTCAATTCGCGCAGGGTTGCTGCCGTACGTTGTGGCTCTATTAACATGCCGCTCGATGGAGAGCCCTGGCCACCGGTACGCACCAATTACTCATCGGGGCACCTGAGGTCGAGTGGAAAACGTGGGACCCACATCCTGCGCGGCCAGCCACAGAGAATCATCTGCAAACACGGCTCACACATCCCGTCCTTCACCGATCTATCCTGGGGTGAAAGCGCGGCGCTGGGGTCGGCTACTCGTGACTTCGGCTTCTGGTAGCGATGCCTCGAGCCGATCGAGTTGTCGACGTTGCTGCAAGGCTTTGGGGATGCGTTTGGCTGCTGAGAGTACAATCCAGTTCACAAGCTGCTCATACGCTATTCCCAATGCGGTACACAGCATGGGAAGATCCGAGTGGGTAGGGTGTAAACCTGCCAACGGGTTGGCTTCCATAAAGAAGGGTCGGCCACCGGCATCACATCGCACATCGATCCGCCCCGCGTCGCGACAACCCAGGGCTTGCCAGGCGCGGAGCGCCAGACGTTGCACAGCGTCGACCGTCGGATCGTTTTCCGGGAGAACGAGCCGGTACTCGACGAGCCGTTCACAGTGCTCCTTGTTATGAAACGAGTAGGCGCCCATCTGTGCTTCGGACTGCAATCGGATCTCTAAAGTTCCCAGCACACGACTCTCCTGGGCAGTTCCGATCAGTCCAACGGTAAATTCCCGGCCCGCTAAATAGGGTTCTACAAGAACAGGCTGGTCGAATTGTTCGATGAGCCTACGACACTGCTCGACGAGCTGACTCCGGTTATGAACGATACTGTTGTGCGAGATACCTTTGCCGGTCCCTTCAGCGACCGGCTTGACGAACAGCGGAAACGCACCGATTGGCACTTTTTCGATTTGGTTTACCGCTTCCACAAGCCAGCCATCGGCAGTAGCCACACCGGCCTGGCGGACAACCGCTTTGGCCAACGCCTTGTTCAAGCAGACGGCCATGACCAGCGGATCGGAGAAGGTGTAGGCAATGCCATAGGCTTCCAGTATCGCGGGGACCTGGGCTTCACGAGAAACGCCGAATGCCCCTTCACAGATATTGAATACCAGATCCCAGCGTGCGCCCGAAGCCAGGCGACGGACCAGTTGCCGCACGTGCCCGATCCGCTCGGTGTTATAGCCACATTTTTCTAAGGCGCTCTGGATAGAGTCGATCGTCTCTTCGTGATCGAACTCTCCGGCATGTTCTTCCGACCAGCCGGCCGCGATGTAAGCGGTGCGCAAGTCGTACGTTAGCCCAATGTGCATAGTGCGTATCACCTTGCAACCGCGCTGTACTGGGCATGGGACCGGAACTGAGGTTCTTCTTGGATCTTGGCGTACAACTGTCGATGCCATTGCTCGGCCTGCGTTCGACTCATCCTCAGTTCCTCCAGGAAGCTCTTTCCTGGTCTGAGTAACCGCAAGGGACAAAGTTGTCCCAACTGAGGTTGAAGCCCCTGGTAGTTGTACTGGAACGGATAGAGCCGGCAGACGAGCGGTCGCACGTCCAGCGGTAACTGACAACCACTCGGACCGAGAAACCAACAATCGCCATTATCACGACGTCGCAGGATACGGCGCGTGCCATCCGGTTGTGGCACGAATTGGCGCCAGGGAGGATCGTCATCCTGTTCCAGGTAAACGGGATCGTCGGCTGGCGCATCGTGGTAAAAATCGACAAGCCCCGTGAACTGCGCAATACGATCAACGTCTTTCGGCGTCACGTACACTTGACAGGTCTGACAACATGTCCTTTGAACCTTCGCACAGCGAACGCAAAGGACATCCCATTCGTCTTGTTCCATGGCATTGAGGTCCCTCGAGGAAACCGTTCCGGGTTGGCTGATCGATGGGCTCACTGCTCGTTAGCCGAACCACGGGCGATAGGGTCAGGATATCGATAGATATGTCCTTCGAAGTTGCGCAGCAGCAGATCGTCGCCATCGCGTCCGACAATCGTTTCCGGCTGCAATGGGATTTTCCCTCCGCCTCCGGGAGCATCGATCACGTAGGTGGGCACGGCATATCCAGTGGTATAACCGCGCAGTGCCTGGATGATTTCAAGCCCTTTGGAGACTGGGGTACGAAAATGCGCCGAACCGGAGATCGGATCACACTGGTACAGGTAGTATGGCCGAACGCGCATCAGCAGCAACTGATGCATGAGCCGTTTCATCACCTGAGCATCATCGTTAACGCCGCGCAGCAGGACGGTTTGCGAGCCAAGGGGGATGCCGGCATCCGCTAGGCGCTCACACGCTCGACGTGCTTCTGGCGTGCACTCGTCGGGATGCACGAAATGGAGGCTCATCCAGAGGGGATGAAACCGTCGCAGTGCGCGCACCAAGGAGGTGGTGACACGTTGAGGCAGCACGATGGGCATTTTGGTACCGATGCGTAAAAACTCGATGTGCGGAATTTCTCGCAACCGGCTCAAAATCCAACTCAACCGCTCGTCGCTTAACGCCAAGGGGTCGCCGCCGGAAATAAGCACGTCGCGCACCGTGGGAGTACGCCTCAAGTAATCGAAAGTGGCTTCCAACCGCGCTTCGTTCGGGGTGATTTCTCCATGTCCGACCACACGCGACCGCGTACAATAGCGGCAATACGTCGAGCAATAGTCTAACGCCAACAGCAACACCCGATCCGGATAACGATGCACTAATCCGGGTACAGGACTGTGGGCGTCCTCACTCAATGGGTCGTCAGCCTCACCAGGCGTCCTGACGAATTCACTGACCGTGGGAATTACCGTCTTCCGCAAGGGTTGCTGAGGATCGTCCGGATCCAACAGACTCATGTAATAAGGCGTGATTCCCACCGGCAACATGGACCCGCCTTGTTCCAACGCCCGTCGCTCTTCTTCGGTTAACCGCAACATGGATTCGATCTGTTTTAGCGACCGAATGCGATTGCGTGCTTGCCAACGCCAATCGTTCCAATCCGATTCCGTGGCATCGGGGAAGAATCGCTTGCGAAAGGATCTAGCCCGCGGATGAGTGGGCCAAGAGCGCGAGCCGCGCGACGGACGCTCCGGGTGAACCGAGGCCCGAAACCACTGTTTCTCAGCGGTCGTTGTCACTGGGCCCGATACGGAAACACTGGGGTCAAAACTTCCCGAATACGTTGCTGCTACGACAGGTAAAGAAATTCGTCCGAGCGAACTTGGAGGTTGTTCGTCGGACGACTCCGACACTGAAGCCGCGTCGTCCGAATGCGTCATACAGATGCCTTTGGCAGTAGGGACGCATGACCGACGGCTTAACAGGCGTCCCGGCCACTAAGCCGTCTCGGGAGGCTGCGATGCCGTGTTATGCGGACTGGCCATACCGACACCCCGCCTAACACACCTCCTTTCACAATTTCCTCACTATTATAACGACTCTTTAAAAAAATCAATTCCACTTTTAGCGCAACCTTGGCTATTAGAAAAACATTTGTTCGATGTTGGTGGTTTTACTGCTGGTTCGTCGGTTATAATACCGGGCCGGGCAAGTCACCCCGGGCCGGTTGCAGGTGATTCGAATGGTCCCCTGCTGGCTACCAATTGCTTGTGGAGCTTAGTCGTAGCTACGATGGATTCTTGGGTAACTGTGTGCGCGGCCCTTATCGCCAATAAGTGTTTTGGGGAAGGTGCCTTTTTGAAAAGGAGATTCGTATGGGGATCCGATCTTGGACGCTAAGTTTGGTAGTAGCTCTGTTTTTTATACTCGCCGAATCACGCGGACAAGACCGGCCGCAGGATCGTCCGCAGCGTCAGCCCGGGGACCGACCGGGGCGCGGGCCTTTGGCAGAGTTGATCCAGCGCATTCCGCTCATTGCTACTTTGGACGTTAATGGCGACGGGGAATTTTCAGGCGAAGAGATTCAAAACGCTGCTGCGGCTCTGAAAAAATTGGACACGAATGGCGACGGAAAACTGTCGCGTGACGAGTGGTTACCGAGACTGCCCGTGGAGGTTCCCGGTGGGATCCGCGGTGCTTTGGGTTTGGATGGGCTGAACCCGGCGCAATTGGCCGATCGGCTTTTCAACTCGGCCGACCGCAACGGGGACGGCAAATTAACTCGCGAGGAAATGCCGGAACGGCTCATCGCGCTACTGCGCGGACGAGGAGCTGAGCTGTTCGAGTCGGCAGATGCCAACAAGGATGGTGCGTTAGACCGGGAAGAACTCCAAAATTTTCTCCGACGTATTCCCCGTCCCGGAGCACGCGGTGGGCAAGACCGCCCAGCCGATCGACCTGGTGCGGATCGTCCACGACCGGACGGCCCCACGGACCGACGCCCCGACGGCAACGACCGGTGATCCAATAATCCGCCAGACTCTGGGAGCTATTACGTTGGAAGTTCTGGATCGGTAAGTCCGTCGCAGTTGGGCTAGGTTTAGCGTATGTTATCGGGTTTTAGTGCCCGTTTCCGCTGGCGGCTTGGATTTGCAGTGCGGCTTCGGCACGGCCCACTTCCAGTCGCCAGGTACCGCCGGGGTGTTCCCGGCGTTCCGGGCCGTGGATCGTCATTTCTTTCGGATCAAACCAACGGATTTCGTACGTGCCTGGCGGGACATCGAGTACCACAGCCCCAGGTCCTCCCCAAAGGTAAGCGGCGTATTGGCGGCCAGGTTCTGCCAATAACCGGACGCTAAGCGAATCCGGTTCCGCCTGCTGAACGGTAGCTGGTCGGAGCCGCACTAGATTCAGACGCTCGAAAAACGCGCGTAGAAAGCCCAATTGTGTGCGCAGCCGGCGGCTTCCACCCCCCGGTTGCGTGGCCGGATAATCGAACGTACCGTCTTCGTACCCCACGGCAAACGAGTAATCCAGGTGGCTGTAGAGTGCACCTCCGGCTAATAGAAATTCCCACGCCTCACGTCGATAATAATCGTCGCCAGTTCCTTTAAATCCTGTCTCATTCACACCAATTGCCCGGTTCCAATGGTAATTCAGTGCCACAGCATCCGGGGGAAACGCATAGTGAAAATTTAGTATAGATACCGCCGGATGCAATTCCTCAACCTTCTTGGCACCATTAGCAATATTCATCGAAATCAAGTGTTTCTTTGGAAGAGTAGCCTCTGTCGCTACAATAAGTTGTGCAATGTGATTTTGCCATTCCTGTGTAACACCTCCAAAATAAGGTTCATTGCATACTTCGTAATAAATATTATCATAGCCGTTTAGTTCGGTCACAATTTTTCTTACAAGTGCTTCATGCACTTTCAATAATCCGCCGTGCTTGTCCAGGGTATAGACGTTCGTACGCTCGACCTGTCCCAGGTTGTTGACATTGTTCACGGAATTCTGAGGACTGAGTTTCCACTGCGCCTCCTCATAAAATGGACAAAACAGATTCACTTCGACGATGATTTCTCTTTCGGAGGCAGCCTTTATGAAGGCATGAAGTCGCTGAAAATAGGGCTCGCTCCACTTGCTCAAATCGAATTTGTTTCCACCATTGGCATAACCCGGTTGATCGCTTCGGGCCCATGGGGCCAAATACCGACCTGGGGCGGGCGCTAGTGTATTGCGAGCGATGTGAAATGCTCCCTGGGGTTCAACGTAGGATCCACTAAATAGACGCGTGTGCTGCAACCGGCACGCTGCCAATTCATCCAGGTAACGCAAATAGTCAAAGTCCGCGTTGAGTACGGCACCATAATGTTCGCCGGAACCGATCACTACCATCGCTCGGCCCCGAAACAAAAAATAATGTGGGTTTTCTGGGTGTAGGGAAAGCGGTTCACTCGCCCATAGGATTGCCCCACCGATTAAACCGATCCAACCACTCAATAGAATACGGATCATCGTTACGGCTCCCTATCGAATAGACAATCGCGTATCGACACAGCCTACTGTAGCGCCACCTGTACGGCTCAATGATCGGTCCTATACATTCGCGAAGATCGCACAGCGGGGGAATCGCTTCGGCCCGGAAGGTCGTAATATGCGAGGCATGTTTCTGCTTGGCGCGAATCTCGCCCATGGATTTACTACCTTCATGTCGCATGTCATGGCGTAGCCCGTAACGCCTCCTCGTACACCCTCTGGGGCTTCCGTGCCACTGGGATGCCCCAAAACAACGGCGTTTATCTAGGAAAGTTCAAAGCGGCGTGTATCCTTGAAGATCAGTCCTATCTACTGAACGGACGCCATTTTAACATCCCCTATTTATGCCGCCACGCGATATCGTAACTTGCATTTGCCAAAAACCATGCGCAGACCGTAAACTAAAATATAGGTTACGCGGTTCCGAAAGGGGGAGTAGCTGGCGGAAGCACCGTGCGATCCAGCGGCGAGTATTGGTCCGCTAGGTAGTGCGAGGTTTCCTACGGCTAGGTTACTTCCAAAGGACAACCATGTTTGGCGGGAAGCTTCAACTACGGGTTCGCACCAAACAGTGGCCCGTGCGGCTCGGACCAATCCATTTGGTGCGTCGGGAAGGTGCTCGCGTGGCGTATCTTCTTGGGAAAGGTCCGCAAGCGTACCTCCGCTCGGCCGCGCCGGGCTTAGCTGATGCGCATTGTTGGATCTGCTGGGACGGAGTACAAGTCAGCGTCGTGCCATGCGATGGCCAGTTGGTGTACATCAACGGCGTAGAAACCCGCTCGGAGCGCCCTCTTCTGTCGGGTGATACGTTGCAAGTCGGCGATTTGGTGTTGCGACTCGTACGCGTCGGTTCGGCAGTAACCGAACCAGCTGCTCCGGACAATGTGGCACGTCGTGTACATCAGACAGACGATATCGAGCGCATTGCCGATGAAGTGCTGCTTGGAGAATCACCTTCGAACGAAGAATCTGCTCGGACCGAACCAATGCTCGGCAAAAGCATTCTCGATCGCTTAGTCCATAGTGACCTGCATACATCAGGAACACAGTCCCCAGCGTCGCCTTTGAAGCCGCAGAGCGATACGGGAAAGGCAGCCGACGAGGCATTAACCCGTTTATTCCGACGGCGGCTCGCTGAACAAAAGCGGGTTGAAGCTAAGCCCCCACGACGTCTCGGCGAACCTTGAGCGATGGATCGATTGTTTTCAAAAGAGCTTTCGCCTACTTGCTTGGCCGGTAGGCGACTAGCCGCTCCGGACGTGTCGTTAAATAGGGGCCGCCTAGCAGATCGATGCAATAAGGGATTGCCGGAAAAACAGCGTCGAGACATTCACGAATGGCACGCGGTTGGCCAGGCAGATTGATAATCAGCGTCTGGCCACGAATACCGGCGGTTTGACGGGAAAGTATGGCGGTGGGCACTTTCTGTAACGAGACTTGTCGCATAAGTTCTCCAAATCCCGGCATTAACTTTTGACACACCGCCTCGGTAGCCTCCGGAGTAACATCACGAGCTGCTGGACCTGTTCCACCCGTTGTGATCACCAAACAACACCCTTCCTGATCGGCCAACTGGCACAACGTTTTTTCAATATGGGGCTGTTCATCGGGGATCAGTCGGTAGAGTGTCTCGTACGGACAACTCAACACCTCGGCCAGGTATTCTTCAATCGCCGGTCCACTTCGATCTTCATACTGCCCGCTACTAGCCCGATCCGATACGGTAACGATGCCGATTCTCGCTTTCCCACCGTTAGAATGGTCCTGGCTATTCATGGTTGTCGCACCATTTTCGGTATTTTTGTGAAACGTGGTTGCAACCCGCTGGTTAACGCTGATAATAAGAGTTCGTCGCAAGCGCGCGAAGGTCCAGCGCAGGGCCGGCCGCTGAGCGTCATCGTGGCAGATGGCGGTCGGCAAGTAATACAAAGCGAGGGTCCGTTGGTGAGGAGTTTTATCATGCGGCTCATAGTATCTGGATGCACCCTGGTACTGATTGGATTGGTAGCTCTTGGGATCGTAGGGACGGCTGCGGCTGATGGCCCCGCCGGGCTGAAACCTGGAAACGTCAGCTTGCGATCAGCCGGTCCTCTAGCATTTGCACCCGAGGGAGTACTGCTGATCGGAGACCCGTTAGCTGCGGCAGTTTATGCGGTGGCGACCGGCGATACAAAGGGAGATCCTGAAAAGGCCGAATACCAGATTGCGGCAGTGGACCAGAAAGTTGCCGCTTTACTCGGTGTGTCACCGAGCGACATCTTGATCGCGGACGTTGCGGCCAATCCTGCCTCCGGAAACGTTTACTTGTCGGTATCTCGTGGCCGGGGTCCGGATGCCCAGGCTGTTATTGTGCGGACAAATCCTGAAGGGCAGTTCGAGATTCTGTCGTTAGAAAACGTTCCTTGTGCCAAGGCGGAGCTGCCCAATCCTCCTCGTGAGGCTGGTCAAGGACGTCTCAATCAACGTGCTTTGGCGGTTACGGATCTGGCGTATGTGCACGGGAGTGTAATTGTAGCTGGGCTTGCCAATGAGGAATTTGCATCCACGTTACGCGTGCTCCCGTACCCGTTTGCCGAGGGAACTCGAGGTGCTGGCGTCGAGATTTTTCATGGTTCGCATGGACGATTTGAAACGCAATCGCCCATCCGCACTTTTACGTCGTACGTGTTGCATGGCGAGCCTCATATCTTGGCTGCCTACACGTGCACGCCCCTGGTAAAAATCCCACTCCAACAACTCCAACCGGGTGCCAAAGTACGAGGCGTCACGATTGCCGAGCTAGGCAACCGCAACCAACCGCTCGACATGTTCGTGTACTCGAAAGATGGCAAAGATTACCTGCTGGTGGCCAACAGCAGGCGCGGGGTAATGAAAATCTCGGCTGTCGAATTGAGCGGCGACCATAACATCACACAGCGTATCGACGGTACGGCGGGCGCCGGTTTTGAAACGCTCGAAGGTTGGATAGGAGTCGTCCACTTGGATCGACTCAACAGCCGCGCCGCGCTGGTATTGAGCCAAAACGAAAACGGACAGCTCGATCTCCGCTCAGCTCCGCTTCCATAAAGTTTCCGAACCACTTTCGCACCTGGTGAATAACGTGGAGTTTTCACAGCCGATCTGCCGCTGCCTGACCGGCGGCAGATCGGCAAGGGTACGGGTGCGGTGCCAAGAACGGGCGAAGCGCATACCGTCGTTCGGCTCGATCGACGTTGAGGTACTCAGAAAATGTCTTGGCTGATTCCTTTGGTTAGCGTAGCCGTCTTGGGTTCCCCACCCGATCGTCGTACGCCAAGCTTTCGCGTGGAAGTTGATCCGTCGCCGCCGCACTGCGTTCGACTCTATGGTCTGTCCCGGGCAAGCTTGGCCGCAGTGCGGCAGCAGGCGTGGGGCACCGAAAAGTGGCAAGCGGTTTTCCGTGTCGAGATTGCCGTGGATGGTCTAGCGGACCAAAAACTGCCGCCCGTAGCAGGTCGTTACGTCGTGGACACGTACTATGTCCGCTTCGAACCCCGTTTTGCGCTTCAATCTGGCCAGAAATACCGAGTGCGGGTTTGGCCCCATGAGTTCCCGGCTGCTGAACCAAATGCACCAAACGCTTGGGAACAGTTGTTTCTTGTCCCCCAAAGCGCCAGCGATACACCGGCTGCACGAGTCGTGGCGATCTACCCGACGAGCGACACGCTGCCCGAGAATCAACTGAAGTTCTATATTTACTTCTCTCAGCCCATGCGGCGCGGTGAAGCCTACCGCCATATTCAATTGATAGATGACCATGGCGAAGTTGTTCCTTACCCGTTCTTGGAACTACCTGAAGAGCTGTGGGATCCGTCCCAGCAGCGTTTCACTTTGTTGCTGGACCCGGGACGCATCAAACGCGGGCTTAAACCGCGGGAACAATTCGGACCGGTACTGGAAGCGGGACGTAGGTATCGACTGGTTATCGATGCCGGATGGAGCGATGCGTTGGGCCGACCTTTGGCTGAAACAGCCAGCAAGTCCTTCCGTGTCACACAACCAGATGACCAACAGCCGCAGTGGGAAACGTGGAAACTACAACTGCCGCGTGCCGGAAGCCGAGAACCGCTAGTCGTGCAGTTCGATGAGATGCTTGATCACGGCCTACTTCAACGTATGATCTGGGTTGTCGATGCCCAAGGTAATCCATTAGCTGGTAGCGGTGAAGCGATTCAAAAGGAAACCGCTTGGCGTTTTGTACCAGAGGCCCCGTGGCAACCGGGTGAGTACCGCTTGTGTGTCGACACGCGACTAGAAGATCTGGCCGGAAACAATTTGGTGCGACCGTTCGAAGTAGATCTTTTCGAGCAAGTCGAGGCGCGCGCCGGGGCTGACGTGCGGGTGCGTCCGTTCCACGTGGCCCCCTGAACTACCGGCATGACTGAGGCTCATTCTAGGTCGAATCGAGGTTCCCGGCTACGCTTATACAAACGAAGCTGCTCCGGGGGCAAAAGCGCCTTGGCCAATTCGACCAATTTGCGATGGGCTGCGTGTGATTCGTCCAAGATTCCCACAAACCGAAGGCCCAACCGCCAGAACCCGGCGCCAATTTCCATTTGGTTGCGCAGCTCCGCACGCAGGAACCCCGGCTGAGATGAAGCAGCCGTTAACAGTTCGTTGATGGGCCAGATCCCGACGACGAATCGTTCGTGGGTAACGCGTCGCGTTATAACTAACCCCATACCCTGGAGAGAAATGTCCTGACTTAAACCAAAGGAACATTGTTCCCAGGCGAATTGGTCGTTCTCGTATGGCACGATGAGAACGGGAAAACTGCGTGCAAAACGCGGTGTCTTGCGTGCGCGCACTACCTCCAACTGACCTTCCGGGTCGGTAAGTTCAGCAACAGTTCGCAGGAAACTGTCGAAGTCTTGACGCTTTGTCCGGGAACCCCACAACATCTCGATTTCCTGCTTTGCCATCGGGCGATCACGGTGAGGGATTGTCCGCCATAAGTTAGCCTGTTCTCAATCCTGAAGCGAGCGCCAAAGGGCTATTCGTTGGCGATTGGCCTTCGGCCAAAGCTCGCTCCGATCAATTGTGCGGATTGTAACGACGTTCCGGCAAACGACATTGGCACGTGGCACATGGTTCTGGTTCGGATCGTGTGGGCCAAACCACGCGTCCGTTCGTTCACCGGCCTGCTCTCGCGCGGGCAAAGGGACGTACTTTGCGAACGTATCGATCGGGAATCTCGCAGCCAATCCCGTCTTTGCCGGTACCTTGGCACACGGTTGCTCCAGGGCACCTGTTCGGTGCATGTGAGCGCACCGTAACCTTGGATTGGTCGCTTGGTGTGTAGGGGGCCTAGCGCGTGTATCTGAGCTGGTAAACGAATGATTAAGACAGTTGCGGGCTCGACCTGGGAGAGCTCGATTGGCATTCGACTGACGTTGGGCGTGCCATCTGCACAAGTTGTCCACAAGCCGCTCGGATGTCGCTGCCTTGAGAATAGCGAATTGTCGTTAAGAAGCCGGCGTCGCGCAAAACGTTGGCAAAAGCATTACGCGCGTCGCGTTCGGTCGGTAGAAAGTCCGGAGGTCCATCCGCAATGGGGTTGTAGGGAATCAGATTCACATGAACCCACAAGCCTTTCAAAAATTCTACCAGTCGAAGCGCATCGTGCCTGGAGTCGTTCTGGCCACGTACCATGAGATACTCAATCATCAACGGTCGCTTTTGCAGTTCGTTGACTTGCCGCAATACGCGTCGCAGCTCGGACAGCGAGCAATGTTTAGCGGTAGGAATCCACGTGCGGCGCTGCCGATCGTCCGTTGAATGGAGACTCAGGGCCAGTCCGACAAGTGGAAAGCGGCGGGCAAACCGAATCATGGCTCCCGGTACACCAACCGTGGAAACCAGGATTCGCCGCGGTGAAAGACCGCATTGGCGCGGATCCATCATGACTCGCAACGTTTCACAAACCGCTTCGAAATTGTGTAATGGCTCGCCCATCCCCATAAAAACCACGTTGCGAATGGGGCGTCCACCGATTCCCACCCATCGTCGAGCCTCAACGAATTGGGCCAGTATCTCGCCTACCGACAAGTTGCGTAACAAACCCATGCGCGCCGTTGCACAAAAAATGCACTTGGCTGCGCATCCTACCTGGCTCGATAGGCACAAACTCAGCCGACCACTAGCTGAACGCATGAGAACCGTTTCGATACGCAGCTCGTCCTGCGTTTGAAAAACGAGTTTAGCCGAACGGTCGATCGTGGATCGATGACTCTCAACCAATCGCAAGGGACGCAGCTCAAGCGATCCCTCCACTGCTCTGTGCACTTCTTGGGGAAGCTCGCCTACGACGTCCTCGATGGAGCGACCCTCGCCGTATATCAAGTACTTAAGGCGCCGCAATCGCTCTGGGTCAAATCCCTGTTGACGCCACCAGCGATCGACCTCGCGGCCGTCATGTATGCTCAAATGCCCATCCACTTCACTAACCCATCTTTACTGTGAATAACTACTACCTTTTTTCCGAAGAGAGCCAATATTATTCTCATCTTAAGGAAGCTTTGATCAACGGAGCGCCCTGCGATGTGTTCGCTCGACGGCACGACGGCACGGTGGTCTATTGGCGATACATTCGAGCCGGCTTTCCCCGGTTTTCGGTGCCCACCGGGTCTCTGTGGCGCGCATTCCAACGGACACAATACCGGGCATGAGAAGAACGCTGAGTTTGCCGAGAAAATCTCACCGTGAGTGCCTAATACCTACCGACTTTTGAACAAGCTCTAGTGCAATACCGCTGAATTATGGAGAGATTCCTTCGCAAATCAACTTTTCGAATGGGCGCCAGTTTGCAAATGTAACCGTCGATTTACGCAGTGCCGGATGGAAATGCGCCCCACTCGCGTTATGAGCCGAGTCGCAATATCCCTGAGTTTGTGATAAACCTGCCTCGGGTAATATGTAACACTCTCAAGCAGGTTGTCTATTGCGCCCCAGGCAGCAGACAGGGATCGGTATAAGGATTGTATCAACGACACGGCGTGCCGAACGGGGAAAGCTCTGCAGCAAGCGAAGCGTTTGAGCCAATATGGCTTTGCGACTACGGTGGACCGTCACCTATGGGGCCAAAGTCAATTCCCCGAATGCCTTCGCTTTGTAATCGGCGCGAACGCGGCCAGATGCGGATGACGCGCGCCTGAGCGCTGCCGCTACCCCAGGTCGTTTGAATGACGGCTGGTGAGCGTGTGGTGCCTTCGAGCACCATGAGATCTTTAAGGTCGTCGTACGAGAGACGGTCACCACTTGCCGCGAACGATTCGCCCCGCACGCGTACATTACCCGAAGCCAAGAACTCATGATGCGCGGTTCCTTTGGATCCGGAGGGCATTTGGGCAACCACCAGCCGCGCACAGGAAAGTTCCAAGCCGTCACGTCCCAAAGCGGCGCGAGCCGGATCGTACCGGGTTTCCCAGTTTGCTACCGGCACGTAATATGCGCGAACCGATCCTCGGAACTCTACCTGGCGGTGCTCGATATTGCCAACCAGCTCTTGCTCAAAACCGATCTGCACGTGGACGAGTCGGTCCGGGCGTTCTTGTGCCGACGGAGTATGGGCCGCTTCATTCATCGTTAGGATTTGAATAGGCCGCAGCGAGCTAAGGAAACCGGGACCGACGGCGCGCAAATCCCCCCGCCCATGCACCCATTCCAGTGCCGTTGCCGATAACTCATCGATAGCAAGCGGATGACCGTCCGCCGTTTTCGCTCGATGTTCCGCCCGAATCGGTCCTTGCAATCGCACATTACGCACCTGACCACTTGAGGCACGAGTCGAAACGGCTCGAAATTCGAGTGCCTCGTCCCATTCGGCCACAAGATGCTCTCCGCGGATCAGCAGTTGGTGTTCACTTCCCGACTCATCCTGAGGTTGAGCCGAAATGTCTACCTGACCGTAAAGCTGTAATAGTTGCCCATCGAAATCAAGCCCATCGGTCCAAACGAGCACGAGTGGTGTATTTCCGAAACCGCCCGGGGTAGGAGCTATCAGCATTTTTCCGGGACCAACTAGAAGGAGCCTGCGTAGTTTAGCATCCACGGCGATTTGAGCGCCTTGCATGATGTGGCCTTGAAAACCAGCCGTGGCCGGACTTCCCTGAACTTGAAACCGTGGTTGATCCGTAGCAACCCGACTCGCCTGAAGCAACTCACCTCGCAATAGAAAACTGGGCTGTTCGTCGCGGCTTGGTGTTCGGCTAATTTCCACAGCTCCTGCCACGGTAATGTCATCCAATTGATAGCCATTTTGGTCAAGGATGCGCGCTTCAACTATGTCACCTTGGAACCAAATCGGATCATTTGTCGCAAGCGGCAGAGCAGGATTTACTGCTTCGGTTCGAGGCGCGGCTGGCATGGCTGGTTGACCAGCCACCGGAGAAGTTGGGGGTGCTACATCGCTGGCGACGAACCAGACTCGCAATTCCCGCGATGGCCTCTTGCTGCGTAACCACGGCGAATCCACCTGAACTTGCTCCAGTGCCACCAACCGATCGGGTACCCAATTGCTCGTAGGTGCAACGGCTTTCGCGGAAGACGATGCGGATTTAACAAAGAGATACAGCCGCTCTGCGGAGAATGTCGCCAGGTTCTCGACGGAACACTGGACCCGTCCCCATACCGACAGCAGGTGTTGACCTTCGTGGGGCCCGAAGCGCAAAGCGCCTGTCCACATTAGGTCTAATGGTTGGTGGATGCGCGTTCCAGCTAATCCGCGAATAGAACCGGGGCCGTCCACGCGCAACTCGCCCATTTCGCTCGCAATCGCCCCAGAACTAAATCGGTACTCGATCCGAGGCGCTCGTAGATCCGTCGACCCGTAGCGAACCTGGGCCTCTTGGGTACTTTCGATGAGCAATTGGTTTTCCTGCTTGTCCCACAGCACCAATTCGGCGCGCACAGCGACCTGGTGCGATTCGCATTCAATTTCTAGCGGTTTTCCGCGTGCCAAAATCCGTTTCGCGACCGGGATAGTCTGCCCATCGTATCCGAGCGTGTCGTCCAATTGTAGCTCTACGGTCTCACAGCGTAGACGGTCCGTTTTTCCATCAGCCAGACGCCATACCAGCTCGACTCGCTCAGAAAGCATCGCCTGTCGTTCCGGCACAAAATAGCGAAATGGACCGGCTGCTCGCAATTCGATCCACGTCGTTTGGGAAGGGGCTGGTTCTCGTGCAGACGCCGCTCCCGATGTTGGCTGTCCCGCCTGAGTGTCCCATCGTATGGCCACCTGATCCAAGTGGATTAACTCAACTTGCCGCACAACTTGCATAAGATTGTTAGCATCCAACGACGGATTCGTTTTGTCTTGAAAGTAAATTCGCAGATCCTTGCCTCGTCCCCAATGGGGACCGAACCGGAACTCGACCTCATGAGGGGTCCACAAGCGGTGCCGTTCCAGTTGGACATGGCGCGCTGTGATATACAGTTCATCGTGACGGCCGGCCGAAGAGCGAGGCCGACGAATGGTCACCGGACCTCGCAAGCGGCCAGCCAGCGGACGTCCAAAGTCACCTCGAGCCAGGTTGATGGGACGATCCGACTGTAGGACCGCACCTTCGGGTGCTTGAACGATGAGCGGCACACGAGTGGTTTCTTCGCTGTTGGGCGGAAAATAGAGCAAAGTAACCGGGGCGAGTTCCAGAGTTCCATCTGCGTGAGGCTGATAGTCACCAAAAAGTAGCATACCGTGGTTGGTTTCCAAAATTTTCGGCTGGCCACGTTCCCAAGCATCGGCTGGAAAATAGGGGGAAAGATCGAAACTGGTTCGCCGTGCCGTTACCAGGTGATGCTCCGGCGAGCCGCGCCGTACGATTTGAGGTTCCACCAGCGGCACCACAACCAACCGATAAAGCCCGTAGGCTGCGATGGCCAGCAGCCAGGCCGCTAGAACGGGAAGCCCACGTCCATGCCATCGATCAACAAACAGGCCCATCCGTGCACCACCTCGAGCAAAACCTTTACCGGGTCGCTTGTTGCGAGCATCGCCTCGTGGCACTCGGTACTCGGCTGGTCTTGCGCGTGAGAAAGCTGCCGGAGCTGCTTGTGGATTTGGGAGCCAATTATTCCAAGTAGCGAGCTACCACATCATCCCAAAGCGATTTGGCTTTCAATAACAGCTCGACCACTTCACGCACAGCTCCGCGCCCCCCAGGCAATCGTGTCACATAGGCGGCTCGATCACGAACCTCCTTTTCGGCATCGGCTACGGCCACCGCCAGACCGACCCGTTTCATTACGGGAATATCGGGCAAATCGTCGCCGATATAACAGACCCGTTCGGCCGACAGGCCGCATTCGGCCATGACTTCCATCGCTTTACCCAATTTATCCTCCGAACCCTGCCGCAGGAAATCGATACCCAACTCTGCGGCACGTACTTTTACAATATGCGACGTTCGGGAGGTAATCAGGCCGAACCGATATCCGGCACGCTTCCAAAGTTGGATGGCCAGCCCGTCGCGAACGTGAAAGCTTTTCGTTTCAATTCCTTGATTGTTGTAGATAATCGAACCGTCGGTGAGCACTCCGTCAACGTCCGATAGGATCAATTCGATCTGGCGAAGCACTTCGGATTTCATGAGCCTGGGCAGTTGTTGCTGGGCTATTAACTGGGCTGATCAACCGGACGATGCAGGCGCAAAGCGGCGGGCATTTGGGGCCAACCTACCACGTCCGTTATATCGATTAAACCGATGGGGCGATCATCCCGATCGACTACCGGCAATTCACTTATTTTATGCTCTTGTAAAAGGTCCAGGGCTAGCTGTAACGGACTTCCCGCCGCAATGACTTTGGGTGTGCGCGTCATGACGTGGCATATAGGGCGATCCAGCGCCGCGTCTTGTGCCGAAACAATGAGCCGTGCAAGATCACTGTCCGTAAATATCCCGGTCAATCGCCCCGACTCATCCACCAGCATGATTGCCCCGGTACGTCTACCCGGCCGATCATATGCCAGGAGCGCTTCGCGAACGGTTGCTGCATCCGATGCCACTCGGCATTCCGCAAGTGGTCGCATGACTTCCTCGACATACGTTAATTTTCTCCCAAGACTTCCCCCAGGGTGATAGCGCAGGAAGTCTCGTTGCGAAAATCCGCGCTGGCGACTGACCACTAATGCCAACGCATCACCTAAGGCCAACATGAGCGTGGTGCTTGTCGTAGGAGCGAGTCCCAGAGGGCATGCCTCAGCTACCGGGCCCAGTTCCAAGACTACTTCGGAAGCACGTCCTAAAGTGCTGGCAGCATGTGAAGTAACTGCCAGAATCGGCACAGCCATCCGCAACAGGCATGGGATAAGCCGTACGATTTCTTCCGTTTCGCCACTTAACGACAAGACCACGGCAAGGTCCCCTGTTTGGACGCAACCCAGATCGCCGTGCACGGCATCGCCCGGATGTAGGAAAAGGCTGGGGGTTCCCGTTGAACTGAAAGTTGCGGCCCACTTGCGTCCGATCAACCCCGCTTTACCCATGCCGCATATTATCAGCTTACCCTGGCAACGGAGAATCAGTTGAACCGCACGGGCGAATCCCTCGACTGATAATCGGTCGCACAGTCGTAGTAGTGCTTCGGCTTCGTGCCGCAGCACGGTACGAGCGAAAGCAAGAATCTCCGTGGCGTCAGCAAACGGCTGGTCGGCATCGCATCGTACGGCTACCGCGCCCACCGGTCGGTACCTCCTTGCCTGTGGTTGGGCTTGTTCTTTGACTGTTGTGCGGAGAATCCAGTCGGCAGCCGAATTCTACGGTGGACACGCGGTTACCAGCAACACAGAAATCTTAACAAAAACAAAGGACCGGCCTTTGCCCCGACACGGCGATAAACCACGGAGAAGACACTTTGCGGAAATATAGCGCCGCACAAGCGCAGCCACTCGATTCAGCTTTTGGCTGGTGATTCTTGTTGCTGTTGCGTCTTTGCGCCTTTGCGTTAAATTACTTCCGTCTAAGTGTCGACCCTAACACCGTGCGAGCTTACGGCGCAAACTAGCCGCTTGGCCTGCCTGACCGAAGGCCATCATGCGCTCGATGCACACCTTTTTCATGGCATCGCGCGCCGGCCGCAAATAATCTCGCGGGTCGAACTTATCCGGATGTTCTACCAGCACTTTGCGAATGGCGGCGGTAATGGCCAAGCGATTATCGGTGTCCACATTGATCTTGCGCACTCCGTGTCGGATGGCGCGTTGGATTTCTTCGATCGGTACTCCCCAGGTCTGCTTCAATTGACCGCCATATTGCCGCAGCATGTCCTGCAGCTCTTGGGGAACAGACGAACTTCCATGCATGACAAGATGCGTATCAGGGATTCGGCGATGAATCTCTTCGATCCGATAGATGGCCAGGATTTCCCCGTCCGGCTTGCGAGTGAACTTGTATGCTCCGTGACTCGTACCGATGGCGACAGCTAGTGCGTCCACGTTCGTTCGCTCGACGAAATCCGCCGCTTGGTCCGGGTCGGTCAGCAACTGTTCCCGCGACAGAGTCCCTTCGGCACCGTGACCGTCTTCTTTTTCGCCGCGCCCGGTTTCCAGGGAACCCAGGCAACCCAGTTCCCCTTCGACTGATACGCCCAGGATGTGCGCAATGCGCACAACCTCGGACGTCACCTGAACGTTGTACTCATAAGGGGCCGGCGTCTTGGCATCTTCCAGCAGCGAACCGTCCATCATGACCGAGGTAAAACCGTTCTTGATGGCACTTAAGCAGGTTGCCACGTTATTGCCGTGGTCTTGGTGCATGACAACCGGGATGTGGGGATAGAGCTCTGCGGCTGCCAACATTAGATGACGCAAGTAGATGTCTTGCGAGTAGCTACGTGCACCGCGCGAAGCTTGAATTATGACCGGTGAATCGGTCTGGTCGGCAGCCTCCATGATCGCTTGAATCTGCTCCATATTGTTCACATTAAACGCACCCACACCGTAACCATGCTCGGCAGCATGGTCTAAAACCACCCGTAGGTTCACTAGCGGCATGATCGACCTCTCACGTACAACGGGCGGTGGATTCCCTTTTCCGTGCCCCGAACTGATATCTGCGCGGGACGAGCTCCCACACGAACCCATGACACATCTAGCCAGCCTATGATGTTCCATTATCCGGCTAACCAGGAATTCCCACAATGCCGGGTGATGCGACCACAGGGAGAAACTGGCAAACAAACCCATAAGCAGAGTAGCAGGACAAGTGTGTGCGTCTTGTTTGTGAGTGAAATTAGCTTGGCGGGCCTGGCATAGATTTTCGGTCAAGCAGTACTAAGTGGAGCTGTAGTCCACGTTTGCTTCTTGGCAAAGTCGTTGCGTCGAGCGACGGCTCAAGAGAGCCGCGGCCGTAAGCAAGCGGCCAATTCAATTCAGCGTAAAGGGGCAAGGAGATTTGCCACGAAGGCGCACGTAATCAATTGACATGTGCCTCTTGTCTTCGTTGCGCCGCTTGCGCCTTTACGTTAAAACTTTTTACGTGCAAATGTGACGTACCCACCCCATTCAAAAGGCCGCCGTGCGCCCATTTGGTGTCATTTCTTTTGCTAGCGTCCTACACCATCTCGTTGGGCTTTATATCTATGCCAACAGGGCAACACCGCGTGTCAGCAATCGCGATAGTAACGCGGTTTCCAATGGCCTTGGTGTCCACCGACGTGCGTTGAGTGCGCCCGAAGGGTCAATGTGTTTTAAACCTCCCTAAGCGTGGCAGTCGATGGTTCGATACATAAGTATATAGATAATCATAGTGATAAACGAAAGAGGGTGGTACCGCGCCCAGGGACAGGTGCCGCCGGCCAGGGGACAGGCACTGTGGGCAGGGGGCCCAGGCGCTGAGACCCATCCTTTTGGTAATTTGCGACGATCAGTAAGAATTCTAAAGTTAGATAGAATGGACATTTGAGACAATTAAGAAATCTTGGAAAAAATACGTCCTGTAACCCAGCAACGTGACCAAAACAGCCATTGTCGCCGGATACGTCCGCGTACTGGCCCGACTGGACTAACGTGGGGACGCTACGCGGGTTGAGGTTGGTCGACAACGTTGGTCGGGACAGGTGCTCGTGAGGGGTATTGCTAGCACGAGATGTCGCAAGGGATGTGACGCGCCTTTGACGCCGTGTGCGTCGCGATTGTAGGTACGTGCGGCGCCAGAGTGGCAACGTATCCCAGAATCGTGAGTTTTTGAGATAGCCTTCGGCATACATTAATCTGCATCCGCACGGCGGTGTCGCCGGAACTTAGTGCACCCGGGGAACGCGCTACCTGTAGGAGCCGGTTCCCTCCGGCCCCGATCATAGAACCTGGCCCGATTCGCAAAGTGCCTCTCCCGAACGGTCCCGGCTCTGTTGGAGTGCCGCTCTCTTTAACGGTTCGGGCTCTGTAAAGCTATGTCTCTTGGGAAGCGATGGGGACAACGCGGATGATACAAGATGCGTTACAGTTACATCCTACCTGCAAATAAGACGATCACACGCAGGACAACGCAAGGGAGGATACTTCGTAACGTCATGATACCACGGTGATAGGTTCAATTCTTCGCAAGTCGATTCGACTCGCGCGCAGCTGGAACAGGGGCAGTATCGGTGTGGCTTAAAGCAGCAGCGTCCGCATGCGAATTGGTAATTTCGTTGGGCTGAAACAAGTCGTCGTCTTGCACCTGTGCTACTCGAAGAAATAGCCATACACGATCGTCGGAGTCTCTTTGGAAAAGTGTCTTTCCGAGCCCAACCGGTTCGGGTGATGCCGCGAGGGCCAGAATCTCACCAGGCGCCAACTCTGTGGTAATGGTAAGCCAATCAAAGCGGTGCTTGTCCTTACTGTATTCCACGTGCCAGAGGCCATCGGCACCGATTGGTCGAACACGGAGAGGGCCATGCTCCACGATGGGCACCAGTTCCATGCGAACACGACCGTCGCCACGCGGATAGCACGTCAGCCAAATGCTGGCAAGGGCATCGCGGAACGTTTCTCCCCGCCAGGCTTCACCATCGGTCCAAAGAACAGTCATTACATCGGTAGCTGACGTTAGTTGAATCGAAGACCGCTGGCCGGCGCGCATCTGGAGTCGGTATTGACGCGCGGTCACATCTGCAGCAGTTTCAGGAGCCGCTGCGGTGTGACCTCCATTTGCGCTTCCTTGAAAATCGATCATTTGACGAAGCCAGGCTGGAAGTGGTTGGCTGACAACACCGCAGCGGATTCCGTTGGCCAGTAACAGGCGGCGCAACTGGTGATCCAATCGCTGCTCATCCACGCTGTTCCAAAACTCAGATGAGCTAGATGCCTCGGCAGCTCGGATGCGCCCGAACGCTACCTCGACCACGACGGCGTCAGGCGGCAAGCGAGCAGAAGGCAACTGCCAGGTTGCCGAGCGCGTGGAATCGGAAAAATCCCACCGGGCACACCCCACAAACGCGACGACCGCAGTAACAAGTAGCCATCGGGCGAAGATCGTTCTTCTCCTACAGGAAGTGAGTTACAACGAATATCCGATCTCGTAACAACGGTAACGAAACCTACAGAGCTTTCCCCGTCAACGTCAAGGCGGAAAAGGTGAAAGACAGTTTTTAGTTTTTGGTGTGTGCCCTCCCACCAATCGCATCAACCACCAATCGCATCGACCTTGACGTACCCGTGGTGATTCTGGTACAGCGTTGGCTTCATTGCGCGTTCAAGCACGTCGCACCGCGCGGGGCGGGGTTCACGGCTCCGGCCGGGTGCCTGTCGTGGTCGGCGATCGGTCGACGGTTTCCCTTCCCCGGGCGGGTGCCGCTCGGTGAGGCGTCTTCACCCAGGCTCCCGAGGTTCATCGCGCGGCCGACAAGGACAAGCCCCATGTTGCCCGACACCATTGATGGACCAGCCGATAGCGAAGACGCTTCCCGCGCCAGCGAAATCGCGATGCAGTTAGGCGTTCATAGCCGATGCAACCACTCGGAAAAAGTCCGACTGTTCGCTGCCAAGGCCGCCGTTTGGCTTGTGGTCGCGGGAGCCCTTCTCGTGCATCATGTCTATCGGCCGAATGGGCTGCCAGACCTACTATTCAAGGTGGCCGGCAGCGGCATGCTTTCCCTGGCCGCCATGGGAAGAATCTGGTCGGCAGCCTATATCGCCGGGCAAAAGAACCGGCGGCTGATCCAAGATGGCCCCTACTCAGTCATGCGACATCCCCTCTACTTCTTTTCATTCTTGGGATTCCTGGGTACCGGATTGGCCATGGAATCGTTGGTGCTCACCGCCACGATGATTCTGATCTTCTATTTGACGCATATCCCGGTGATGCGGCGCGAGGAGGAACGGCTCAGAGGATTGTTCGGGGAGGAATATACCCGGTACGCCCACGGCGTGCCTGCTCTGTATCCCAAGCCTTGGATGTTCCGCTGCCCGCGCTCCGTAGAACTTCAATGCCAAGCCTTCAATCGGGCGGTTTTCGACGCCGCCTTGATCGGTTTGATCTTCATCGGCAGCGAAGTTTTGAAATGGTGCCATTTGCACGGAGTCCTCCCGATCTTGCTCCGGCTCCCTTAATGCCGCCATCCATGTTCGATTCGTTCCGGGAACGCTCTCTTGCATTCCGCCTGTGCGACGTCTGCGATTCGAGAGAACCAGCAGGCGTATGCGATCGCAAACGAAAGCTTGCCGGTATGAGGATCGAAACTCACCTGCTTCTGCGGCATTCCAATGGCGCGCGGCATTGCACGACGCTGCTTTCCTGACGGGCGTATGCTAGACTATGCGAAGAGCAGTCGCCGAACCGAAAAAAATGGCCGAACGGTCTAACCTAAAGTCCTATTATGTTTTCGCAGGATCCCTTGAGCAGCTCTAGGGTTGCCGTCCAGAATAGCTGT
>CAYRMD010000063.1:0-32442 GCA_964425225.1 uncultured Pirellulaceae bacterium
TCTCCGCGTCTCTGCGTCGCTGCGTCTCTGCGTCTCTGCGTTTCTTCCCCCCTGCATTTCTGCGTTAATGATGAGTATCACGGATACACCGGTTTTGTCGGTGCTAGGGAGGATACTTGGGACAGCCGAATAATCCGTCGATAGCTCTAATGAAGAATGTTTCGTAAAAGGGTACCCCGAGCGTTCTCATAGTTCGCCCCGAGTCAGTTCATGTCAACAACGAAGCTTGGCCCAAGTGCGGCTACGATTACTTTTTGGCCACGGGACAGCCTGGCTCGGGTAGAACCGCATGGGCAAGCAGTATGGGATTTTATGTTTTTTCGTGACCGAAGCGGCTTTCCAAGGACGGCGATGAAGTCATGGCAAGTTTTACTGGTACTTCTCGTCGTATGGATCGGTGGTCCAAGCGGGATGGTCCCACCCACACAAGCACAACAAGAGGATGCACTGGAAACCACCGACTTTTTCGGTGGAGACTTTTCTGTTTATGACGAACAAATCGAAGACGACTTCGTTTGGCGAGGCCGGCGTAGTCGATCACATCGATCGGCGACGCATCCCGGCGGATGGGTTGGCGGAGCAGAACTCGTAGCCTTCCGTCCAGAAGCTACCGTGATTCAGCTCAATACCGTACTGGAAGACAGTCTGGTTCCCGAGAGCTTATTGTTGGATGACTCTTTAGCTGATCTTGACCAATTTGAGCCCGGCGTGCGGCTATGGTTGGGCTGGCAGAATCGTACCGGCGGGCTACTTGGTCGCTACTTTCGCTTCTCAGAAGTTGACCGTCACGAAGCTCTGCAGGCGGACCCTCCCACGTTTCGTGGTTCAGCCGACGAGCGGTTAAGCGTGTCGGCTTGGGACATCGAATGGCATCGGCGGTGGTCGAGCGATTCCCGGCGTTGGGATCTGGGGTTCGGACTGCGATATGCTGAATTCCAACACGACGAGAGGCTCGATCTTGTGGCGGCGTTCGACGATGGACTGGCTGTAGGATCAGCTCACGCCGCGCGCCGTGCACGCGGCCTAGGACCAGTCATTTCGCTGGAAGGTACCTACGGTCTGGGCGAAACGAACCGTTGGGCACTGTTTTGGTCGACTCGCTCTGCAGCACTTTTCGGACAACAACAGTTAAATGCCAATGTGTTTAGCTTAGCCGATCGCAACTCAACGCTGATCGATGTCTCTCAACGGGAATTTCGCGACGACGATTGGCTTTGGATAGGTGAAGCCCAGCTTGGTGTATGGTGGTTTCATCCGTTTTCCACCGGTCAACAGGCTCGACTGCGAGTAGCCGCGGAGTATCAGTACTGGCGAGCGTTGACCGAGGCACTACCAACTTCTGCCGCTGCCAGCGACGGGGGTATCAACACCTCGAGCCAAGTGGAAGCCGGCCCGGTGCGGCTGTCCCTCGTTGGACTTTCGATCGGATTCGAAGTCGGCTACTGAGTCGCGATCCGCTGTTTGATACCGCGCCCGGGTGGACTATTTAACGCAAAGGCGCAGGGGAAAAAGAACCGCAAAGGCGCTAAGACGCCGAGGGGCAAGAAGATAAGCACGAAGTGAAAAGAATAAGACAAGTGCCTCGTTACGCGTGTGTGTCCTTGCCCTTGAACGAGCACGTGCTCTTTTTGTAAGCGTGTTGGGTTTGCACGCACATTCGAGTGCTGATCGGCTGGCGCTCGCTTGTGGTCGAGCCTCGGCTGGGGGCCCGAGGACCATTTTCTGAGATAGTTGTTTATTGAGAACACGCACCGAAGACATCGGGCGCTGAATCACAAAACGATTGCACCAGACGGTTACGACCGCCCATAATGGTATTTTGGTTGGTGGCCACGAATTCAGAATTGCTTTTCGGTTTTGTTCGGGAGTATTGCTATGTATGCCGACAAACGGCGTGCATTGTGTCTAGCGGTCGTGATTTTGGCAGGGTTACCGATCAACCTAGCGGCGCAGGTAACACAGCCTCCAGAAGATTTCTTCCAGCGAGTCGTAGCACGGCATCGCGAAGCGGCACGGCAGTTTTACGCCAAATACCTGGACATTGATGGTCTTCCCGTCGTGGCGGCAGCCGAGGTCGATGATCAAGCCCTCATTCGAACAGCGGAAATTGTGCGATCCATGCTGGCAGGCCGGCCTGATGTGCTTCAGTCCATGGCCGAGTCGGGCATGTATTTGATCATCATTGGTAAGCGACAAGTCTATACGGACATGCCGGAGTATCGCGATCATCCGCAGCCGGATTTCATCAACGAGCGCGTGCGAGGCACCGGTGGTCGGCCTACCAGTTTCGGGGAAGAGAATCTGATCAGTTGGCCTATCGATCGATATGACGACGAGAGCATTGCGGTACACGAGTTTGCGCACACGATCGACGGCACGCTGCGACGGCTGGATCCCGGCTGGACAGAGCGGCGCAATGCTGCCTATCGAAACGCCCTGGAAAAAGGTCTATGGAGGCGCACCTATGCTGCCAGCAATCCGGGCGAATACTGGGCGGAAATTGTGCAATGCTATTTTGATTGCAACCGCGTCAACAATTGGAATCATGGACCTATTGCCACTCGAGAACAACTCCGCCAATACGATCCGGAAGGCTATGAACTTGTCCGTTCCACACTCCGAATCCCACCCGACCGGGATTGGAGGTATCGATTTATGAGGTCCCTTCCGAGCGTGGATCGCCCGCCACCGGAGTTGGGATTGGACGAATACTTTACCAAGTTTACGTGGGCTCGCGAGTTTTTGGTATTGGGTCGAGGCGCAAGTAACGAGGCGCTGTTGCATGCCAACAGGACCATCCGCCAGATGTTCGCGTACCGTCACGATATGCTCAAAGGGCTCATTAATCTGGGCTTGCAACTTTATGTACTCGGCGAAGAGGAACGCTTAATCGACTTGCCTCCGTACCGCAATTGGGCAGAAATACCCGATTTGGATCCGACCTTGCGCACGGTAGATTATTCACGGACGACTCGATTGCTGGTCGTGGATGAACGTTCGGTTCTAGCAGCGGCCCGTGGTGAGCGCCGCGAAGATCACCCGGTGGTGCGCACCATGGCCCTGGCTGTGTATCGAGCACTGGCAAGCCGCCCATTTGATCCTGGGTACCAGGAGCGCCCGGCACGCTTGTGGCAGCAGTACGAATTGGGCTTGGAGCGCGTCGATGAGCGCTTCGCGCAGCGCGTCCACGAACTGTTCGAAAAATCCCGGCAAGAGGGGCGCTGGCACGGTACGCCCGCCGCACATGCCGCCGAATGGTATTGGACAAAAGGCGTACTTCTTTATTTCGGGGCATGCGGCCAAGATCATCCCTATTTTTCTTCTGGCGCTCCGGTCGACGAACACGGTGCACTTCGCGAATACGACCCGGACCTTTATGAATTCCTGGACACAGCTTGGGCCCGTAAAGGACGCCCCCGCGCTCAGATTTTCTAGCGCGCACCGTGAGGATGGATAGTTTTTAACGCAAAGTCCCTAAGGCACAGAGACACACGGGGGAAGAAACGTAAACGCGCTCAGGCGCAGAGAATGAGACACACATAGGCGAAAACAGAACATGCGAGCAGTGATTTTTTACCGAAGGGCGATGCGAGGGAACATGCGTCGCCGAGCCGCCACGCCACTATAGTGGTTGGCGAGCCGACCCAGCCCGTTGCGCATCGGTTTTAGAAGAACTTCGTAGTGATGGCCTAAAGGGTCATTGCCGAAGCCGAGCGTTGTATTCAAGGCAGGCGGCCAGTAACGATGGTGGTGCTGGGGCCGGTAGAACTCCGCTTTGGCACATCTGGTACAACTTTTCCACAAGAGGTTGACAATCCCGTTCTTGCCGAAGGCGCGGGTAAATGTCATTCTCATCCACGGTTTGCCCCTGCAGGTACGCGAGCCATGTTTCGATATTCCGCTTAGGAACGAAAATCGCTACGCGCTCCCCATCCTGCCGTTTTGCTTGGCCAGCTTTTTCGGTAGTATTATCAATTTGTGTAAGCCGTTCTTGCACCGTCGCTTTATCAGCGTCGATCAGCACGATCCATGCCTGTTCGACCCGAGGTCACCGCGATCGGTAATAGGCTAATTCTTTCGGATACTGGGCTTTTACGAATTGCTCACCGGAGCCGCGGCCGTGTGGGCTGACCTCAACACGCAGAACGCGGTAGCTCTTACCCATCTGCCTTAAGAACCGCAGCGCAAAAGCGACGTGTTGGCGATCCTCACAAAGAATCACCACCTGGACTCGCCGGCCCATCGTCCCATCCCCTGGCAATTAGCTCGGAGAGTTTCAGCCCCGTCTGTCGTGCCAGTTTGTTGGCAGGTTGGCCAGTTGTCACTCCAGAACTCTCCCGTTTGAGCACCAGTCCGCGGTCAACGCCGAGATAATCGATTATTTCGGGGTAATGGGAACAGATGACAGCCTGGGGTACCTCTTCGCCACAGACGTGTTCCAATTCCATCAACCAAGGCTGAATCTCGTCCAGGGCCAAGTAATTGTCCGGTTCATCGAGAAAAAGTGTATAGCCCTGACCGGCTGCCAGCCACACGAGGGAGTACAGCGCGATCAGCGCACGCTGGCCATCAGAAATCTCATTCAGCCGCAGCTCATAACGCTTATCGGAATGCTCGAAAATCACCAACATTGCCCGCCTGTCTAATCCCACCCTCTCCATACGAATGTCTCGAAAGCCGTCAATCACGCCGCGTAGCGCCTGCGTGAAGCCGGAAACCTTATCCTGTCGCTCTAGGGACAGGTATCGATACCAGGATGCAAAATTGCTCGCATCGCGTGCCAGTACAGCCTCCTCAGCACGGGATTCCGTTTCAAAATTTGCTGGTTGCAACGCGCAGATAACGGATTTGCGGACGAACTCGAGAAACCGTGTCAGACGCCGGTTATCACGACTCGGGGGAACTCGCGCCAAATCCGATTCGGTCCAATCTGCAGCGAAGCGAGGTCCGGGCGAGTGGTCATCGCGATAACGCCGCACTTCACCCATAATAAACTCGAAAAGCGGATTTCCGCGCGACTCCAGCCGTTCTAAAGCAATACGTGCCTTTCGCGTCTCAATTTCGTGTTCCACCTCGAGCCGGTAGCGAAATTCATCATTGTCCAAGGTCACTTCCAGTTCGAAGACCTGCCGATCCCGACTTTGCCACCGCGTGAGTGTCCGCGCGGGAAAAACGTCCGAGTCTGTGACTTTCGCTTGCCCACTGAGCAACCGCCGCAATGCAAACATCGCATCCAGCACCGCGGTCTTGCCCATACCGTTGGCACCGAGCAGGACCGTCAAATCACGTAGTTGAAGATCGAAATTCACCAGGCACTTGTAGTTGTCCACGTAAAGCCTTGTGATCATCTCTCGTCCCCGTATGATGAGCGTGTGCTTCAAAAACTTGAGTTATGAGCAAGCACCAGGTGCCGTCACTTCAACGTAACGATCCAGCCTAAAACTTGAAAGGGTTTCAACGCAAGTGCGCTAAGGCGTAAAAGAACGGAAACGCCAAGACGCAAAGACGCAACGTGACGAGGGCCGACGTAGGGACACGTTGCAACGCCCCTATGCCGGCTGCCGACACCCGTATGGTCAAGAAGCCCTAAGCCAAACGGGATTCGCGATGCGCTACGGCGTTGTGTAGACCGGAGGAGCTTCCGCTTTCTTGCCCCTTAGCGCCTCTGTGTTTTGCTTCGTTTGCGCCTCTGCGTTGCTTTCCTCTGCGTCTAGCCTCTTATGCGTTTGCGTTTTACTTCCCCTGGCAGACGCGACCTCCCCCTTGGGCAAGCGATTGGTCTAGTGTAGGCTACACTGTCATAGTTCGCCAAGAAATCGTCCAATTGCAGTGGTCGTAAGGAATAGAGCGCATGCAGGTCTCGGTAAGCTCACGAGCACGCGTCTATTGTTTGGCGGCCGGTCTTTTGCTAGTCGGACTTTGGGCAACCTGTGGCTGTAGCCGTAACGATACGAAGCACATTCCTCCGACGGTAACTCCGACGGAAAAACAACAGCCGGCTACGAGGGAACAACCGGAAGTAGCCGAGGATCCGACGGTCATAGAAAAGCTGCGCAGCGTTCGGGTTCGATTGGAAACCGACCCCGAAGGGCGTGTGACAATCGTCGATTTTTCAACCGCCACCGAATGTAACGATCAATCCCTTGAGCTGGTGGCTAGATTGCCTTCGGTACGAGTATTGAACGTTTCCGGTTGGCCGGATGTAACCGATGAGGGCATTCGTCACTTAATGAGCTTACGCCGCCTGGCGGTAATCGACTTAGGGGGCACCGCAGTGACCGATCTTGGTATGGAAAAGCTTGTGGCAATCGCATCATTAGAAGATGTCGATCTTCAACGCACCAGCATTACGGACGAGGCGATTCGCATATTGAGCCAGTTACCGAATCTCAAGAGGTTGCGGCTGGTACGATGCAATTTGAGCGATCGGGCTCTTGAGTATTTGAAAGCTAAGACGAACCTCGAGCTACTAGATTTAACCGATGTCGCCGGTTCGGCAGGAGGCATTACGGACGCGGGGCTGGCCCATTTGAGTGGGCTTACAAAGCTACGGAGTTTGCGATTGTGGGGACAAGGCATCACCGATGCCGGCATGGTGCACTTGGAAGGCTTGGTGAATCTGGTAGCTCTAGCGCTTGCCGATGCGTATGTTTCCGACAGCGGTATGGCGTCGATCGGCAAATTGAAGGACCTGCAAGAACTACGCATGTACCAAACCTACTTGGGCAACAAGGGTTTGGAACATCTTCGACGGCTTACGAAACTCGAGCGGCTCAATGTGCGAGCCAATGCCATTGGCGACGAAGGTATCGCTCCATTGGCCGATATCCCCAGCCTCAAGGTAGTCGATCTTAGTGAAACGATCGTGGGTGATGCCGGCATGAGTTATCTGGCAAAGCTGCCACAGCTTGAAGAGCTGAATCTGTTGCGAACGCGTGTTACGGACGCTGGGCTCGAGCCGCTTGTAGCCATCCGCACGTTGCGCAAGCTGAACCTCGACAACGTGAGCATTACCGACAAGGGGCTGGAAGTCATCGGCCGCATGAGTCAGTTGGAGTGGTTGCACGTGGGACGGAACGACATCAGCGATGCAGGGGTTGTGCATCTCTACGGATTGAAACTGAAGACACTTCTTATCAACAATTGCCCCAAGGTGACTTCGGCCGGCCTTGATGCTTTGCGTGCAGCAATTCCCGGTATCGAAATCATTGAGTAATCAAAGCCCTTACTGCCATCACCCCAAAAAACCGCCGCCCGTATTTTTACCGCGCCTCAGCACTTTTGCGCATTCGCGCTCTTGCGTTAAATCATTCCCCTATTCTTAACCGGCTCCCGAAGGACAAAACGCATATTCCGGGTGCGTGTCGCGATAGCGCGCCAGTCGGTCATGTCGTTGAATGGCTTCGGCGATGCGAGCCACCGCTAAATCCAGGCGCTCGTCCGGCTCCGCGCAACTGAACCGAATATATCCCACTCCTGCCTCACCGAAGCATTCGCCCCCCAGACACGCTACACCCCAATGATCGTCGGCACCTTCCAGAAAGTACATGGCCAGTCCATGCGACGAGATGTGGTGCGTTTTACAAATATCCTGCACATTGGCGAATGCATAGAAGGTCCCGCGCGGGCGTCGGCAACGAATCCCGGGGATGCGGTCGAGCCCATCGGCCAGTCGATAGACTTTACGCCGAAACTCTTGCATGCGCTCTTCGCGTTCGATTGTATCTTGTTCCAGGGCAGCCGCACCGGCAAGCTGAATAAAGGGTGGCACACACGATAAACAGGTGTTGATCAACTTTGCCAACATCGCGGCGATGTTGGCCGAAGAGACGGCAAAGCCCAATCTCCAGCCGCTCATGCTGTAGGATTTGCTAAACGAATAAACGGCAACACACTGTTCAAGCATTCCGGGGAAATGGAGAAGCGTGGCGTGTTTGCCTTCCCAGACCATTCGGTCATAGGGTTCGTCACTTAGAATCGCTATGGAGCGTCCGCGCACCAGATCGGCGATTGCGGCCAGGTCTTCCTCGGGAATGACACCACCGGTAGGATTATGGGGGCTGTTGAGGAAGATGGCCTTGGCACGGGGCTGGCTTTCCACAAATCGACGGACGTCGTCCAGATTGGGCCGGAAATCACGCTTTTCTTCCAACCGTGATAGAATGAAGCGAGCACCACGTCGAGCGATGTTGGGTGGATAGGTAGGAAAGTGGGGGCTGAAGACAAGAACTCTGTCGCCCGGATCGAGGAACGCTTCGCAGAACAGCTGCTCGAAGGGTTTTGCGCCAGGTCCCGGAACGATATTCTCTGGAGAGAGGCTGATTTCGTATTCACGTTCCAGGTAGCTGACAGCCGCCCGGCGTAGCTCGAGCATGCCGGCCGGCGAGCCATAATGAGCTTGATCGTTTTTCAAGGCATCGATGGCTGCGGGAACAGCCGAACGCGTCGCGGGAAAGGGGCTATCACCGATTTCTAACTCAATGACGTCTCGACCCGCTTCCTTTAAGCGACGTGCGGCGGCCAGCACGTCAAACGCAGTTTCGGTTCGGATGGATCGAGCAAAATCGCTGAAACTCAACACGTGCCGGACCCCTTCACAATAGCTGATTATAGGGTATCCTAAAGGAGGTGACAACCACTAGGCTTCGAGGAGATTGCCTCATGCATCTCGGATTACCGCGGACCCGAGCCTGGCTGTGGATCGCGGTCCTGACTCTCGTCGGTTTCAGCCTCATCTACCTGCCACCGAAAATCGTCCAAGTCGCCGAACAAATGTACCGGGTCAATCCTAATTTGGCCGCTATGTATCTGGTCTTCGCGGCGGTGGGTGTCGTGTGCGTGCTCTGCGCATTGATTTGGGCCATTTGGAAATTGAAGTCGCAATCCAAGCGGCGCCAAGAGCAGCGCCGTCGCCGAACAAAGGGGCCACACCAGATGTCGCCGGACGAACAATTAGTGGAATTCCGCGAGCATCTGGAGCGCGTCGAGCAGTTGATTGGCGACCCGCGGGTCCCACCCGAAGTGCGACGCCGCCTCCAGGAGGAGCTAGATCGTTTAAAGCGGAAACACACAGCGGAGCGACTGGAAATCGTCGCGTTCGGCACCATTTCCAGTGGCAAGTCCGCGATTCTGAACCAACTGGCGGGCCGGCCGGTTTTTCAAACGGATGTGCGTGGCGGTACTACAACCACTGCCAATCGAGTTAACTGGCCTCAGGACGATCGCGTGGTATTCGTGGATACTCCAGGACTTGGGGAAATTGACGGCGAAGCCCGCATGGAAATAGCCATGCGCGAAGCCAAAGCGGCAGACGTGGTGCTGTTGGTTGTGGACGGTCCGCTGAGGGAATTCGAGTATCAGTTATTGGAAGGTTTGCACCGTATGGGCAAGCGCGTGCTCGTCTGCCTAAATAAGAGCGACTATTACACAGCGCGTGACCTGGAACTTCTAAAAAACCAGATTGTCGACCAAACACGCTCGCTAGTCGATCCGCGAAACGTGATCGCGGTCGCTGTCGACCCGGCACCTCGCGTGGTGATACGCATCTTACCAGACGGCCGACAAGACGAGGAGCTGCGCGAACAGCCTCCTGTTTTGGAACCGCTTGCTCGCCGACTCTTGGAAATCGTGTCTCAAGAGGGCACGCAACTGCTAATGGCCAATTTGCTTCTTCAGGCCCGTGGCATGACCGAAGCGGTCCGTGCTGACGTCGCGCGCACGTGGGCCGAAGAGGCCGCGCGGCTAACGGACCGATATGCCTGGACCGCTGCGTTGGCGGCCGGAGTAAGCCCCATTCCGATATTGGATGTAGTAGCCGCAGCCGGCTTAAGTGGCAAGCTGGTG
The DNA here is from genome assembly GCA_964425225.1 of uncultured Pirellulaceae bacterium. Taxonomy (GTDB): domain Bacteria; phylum Planctomycetota; class Planctomycetia; order Pirellulales; family Pirellulaceae; genus BPJU01. The sequence continues at coordinate 9,844 of CAYRMD010000063.1, forward strand.
GTAGATATCGCTGCACTCTACCAAAAACGTATCGATCTGGATGAAGCGACCAAATTCATCAAACAACTAGCAACGCTCCTGGCCTCCACCCTGGGCATTAACGTCATCACCTCGGCAGCTCTAGCTCTCTCGGCCCTAGCGTCCATATTAAAGGCTGTTCCCGGAGCCGGTACACTGGCCGGGGCTGCGCTGCAAGCAGTTATTCAGTTGCTAGTAGTACGGTGGGTCGGCCGTGTTGCCAACCGCCACTATCAACACGATTTCCTCAACCAGCCACGCTCCTTAGCCGAAATAGCCAGCGAAGAATGGAAACAAATTACCAGTCTTAGTTCGCTACGAAAGCTAGTCGAAGAATATCACACTAGACGAAACGAGGTTTCTGCTGAAGAAAAATCGGTATGAATAATCGCATGATTGCAACTTGAGAGCAGATACTTCCAGTATTATAAAAATTCAGACTGGGTTGCGTTGTCCCAGCATCGAGGTCTACCTAGAACATTTTTATTATAAAGCATTCGATCAAAAATAGGCGATTCGCGTGCTCTCCGGGTTTGGTACAAAAACGAGGTAGGTTAAGATGGGGCGATGTTCCTGACCAAGGCATTGCACTTTAGATCAGAGTTAGTCGTGCAACAGGGAGCCGAACAATGGTTGCGAGTACGTTAGGCGAAGAGAGCTATGAGGAGGTGTGGCAAGAGACTAAGAAAGCGGTCGATGCAGCGATCGATAAGATTGGCAGTCTCAATCCCGAAGAAAAAGCGCTTTTAGAAGACTTGAAACGCCAGCTTACAGAGCTGAGAGAAAAACTCCACCATAACAGGGTCGAAATCGTAGTTTTTGGCGAGATCAGTACTGGCAAGTCTGCGTTGATCAATGCGTTGGTGGGAGAAGCCGTGGCGTCGGTTAACGTTTGTGGCGGCTGGACACCCAAAGTATCTCATGCGGTATGGAAAGAGTATCGCGTACCGGGGTTGGCAGGATCGTCCGTCGTTCTTGTTGATACGCCGGGCATCAACGAGATTGACGGAGCGGAACGCGCGCGGCTGGCAAAAAAGGCGGCCGAGCTGTCTGACGTGATCCTATTTGTTACCGATTCGGATTTGAATGAGCTCGAATATGATGCCCTCCTACAGCTTGTCGGGCATAAGAAACCACTCATCCTAGTTGTCAACAAAGCAGATCTGTTCACGCGTGAGCAGCAACACAGTTTGCTTGAGGTCGTCCGGCAACGCGTGCGCGGATTGATACCGGAAGAGCGAGTTATCATGGCAGCCGCCGACCCTCGTGAACGTGAATACATCATCCAGCGGCCCGATGGAACGGAAGATATCCAGTGGCGCAAGCCACAACCCGATGTGCAGCAATTGAAGCTCGCTATTTTCCAAATCCTGGATCAGCAGGGACTAGCTCTTGTAGCGGCTAACGCCACTTTGTTTGCGAAAGATGCTTCGGATGCGATCGTACGCGTATGCCTGGAATGTCGCGATCGTAAGGCGAACGAATTGATTCTACAATTTGCCGCAATGAAAGGAGTCGTCGTTGCCGGCCTCCCTGTGATCTTATTGGATGTAGGATCCGGCGTACTTATTGATATTATGTTAATTCAAGTGCTGGCCAATGTTTTTGGTATGAACATGGGGCGCGACCAAGCTAAATCCCTAGTCACCGCTTTAGCAGGATCGGCGGGTTTGGTTGGCGCCACCGATGTTCTCATCCACACCGTGTTCGGAGCCCTCAAGACACTGACGGGAGGATGGGCGACGCCTTTGACGTTAATACCGCAGGCAATTGCCGCAGCATTTAGCTCCTATATCATCGGCCAAGCCGCAAAGTACTTTTTCCAGAATGGAGGTACTTGGGGGAACGACGACCCGCGCGCTATCGTGAAGCGCATATTGAAGTCCACGGACAAAACAAGTATCAAGCGCCAATTGGAAGCATTGATTCGCGAAAGATTATTGGCACGACCGAAGCTCTCTTCAAAACCGATATAGGAAGAGGACTCAAGAAGCTGCGGTCCAGCGCGACCCGAGTTCTCGACGTTCAGGAAGTCCCCGATGAGTCGTCGGCCACACCCCGCATGGCTTGTGGTGCCCCTCGTGTTATTTACAGGGTTGGCAGTGGCGTTTTTACTATGGCAAACCCAGATGACCCGTCGCTTTTCTGTTGCGCGCATCGCCCGTACCGAATCACAAGTGGCACCGCGAACCGGATCGTCATCCAAGACCAACGATAGTGACAACGCATCCCTGTGGTACGTTCCTCCCGTGCGCATGATCGCCACGGTACAAGCCACTCGGGAAGCCCAATACGTCGGTAAGGATTCCTGCCGGGACTGCCACACAGAAGAATGGAACTCGTATTTGAAGACACATCACAGTAGGGCTTTGGAACCGGTGAACCTGGACCAGGAGCCTCCCGACGCGAAATTCTATCACGAGCCAAGTCGCCGGCAGTTCATTAGCCGCCGGCAGGATGGTAAACTCATACACTCGGAGATTCTCTCTGATTCGGAAGGCAAAGCGCTTATCGAGCAAACGTTCGAAGTACGTTGGGCCGTCGGATCGGGACACCACTCACGTAGCTACTTTGTCGAGCGAGGCGGGTTTCTCTTCGAATCGCCGATAACGTGGTACGCTTCGCGTCAAGGTTGGTGGGTGTCGCCGGGATATGATCAGGCGATGCACGACAGCTTCGAGCGGCCGGTGGATGCCGGGTGTGTGCATTGCCATGCCGGTCGCGTCGAGACGCAGGATGGCAACCGCTACCGATTCCGCATGACCGAGACGGTGATTGGTTGCGAAAGCTGCCACGGTCCTGGCTCGAAACACGTGGAAGCCCATCAAAATGGATCGACCGATGTTGCCCAGACCATCATCAACCCAGCTCATCTAGATCGCCGGCTTCAGGAGGCGATTTGCGCAAAGTGCCATTTGCGAGGAGCCGCATCGGTGTTGGTGCGTGATCGCAACATAGAGGACTTTCGGCCCGGCATGCATCTTGCCGATTTTCGTGTTAACTATGGGGCCAAAGGACAAACCGAGATGAGTGTCGTCGGACACGTGGAACAGATGCGGCAAAGCCGCTGCTGGCAACAGAGCTCGTTGACGTGCACGACTTGCCACAACCCACATAAACCACTGCTCGAAGAGGAGCGGACGGCGTACTATCGGCGCGTGTGCACGGAATGTCACGAGCCCCAAGCGTGTCGGCTGCCGGAAAACATCCGCCGTGACGCGTCTCCCGACGACTCTTGCATCCAGTGCCACATGCCGCAAACACCCACGGATATCCCGCATTTTGCTTTTACGCATCACCGCATCGGAATTCATACCGCAGCTTCGGATCGACACGCCGCAGCGTCTGCGGGGACTATAGCGCCGGAGTTAGTTCCGCTGGATGATGTTTCGCATTTGCCATCTCGCGAGCAACGGCGGCTACTCGGGTTGGCCTATTTGGAAGCAGCGGACAAGGCGACTACGGCGCCGGCGCAGAGCGTCTATCAGAATCGCGCGCTGGACCTTCTTGAATCGCTCGCCGAAGACGGCTTGGATGATCCGGACGTCTGGGCGGCGCTTGCCCGCATCTACTGGCAACGAGCCGATTGGGAACGCGCCGTAGCTACCGCGCAGCGTGTCCGCGGGCGGGATACTCCCAGCGGTGCCCTCATCAACGCCTTGCTCGTGTTAGGCGACCTGCTCGATGCGACCGGCCACTACCAAGATGCCGAACAAATCGCATTGCTCCTCACCCAACGGCGCCAATTCTCTGCCGACTATTTGCTCCTGGCAACAAGCCAAGCTCGGCAAAACAAATGGGACGAAGCTTTACAAGCAATGGAACATGCCGTTAGCCTCCACCCGTTCCGACGCAACACTCGAGCCCTATATGCCGCGATGTTGGCGGCCGCCGGACGAGCTTTCGACGCACAAATCGAGCGCGAGCTGCTGAGTAAACTGCCCTGAATGAACTGTCCGGCTTCTACCTCGTTGTCTGTACTCGAGTCCTACATGACGATACGGAAGACGGTAGGGAGGGAGATTTAACGCAGAGGCGCAAAGACGCAGAGCCGCTAGGATGCGAAACGAAGAATCCGATTGCTTCGTGGGATCGCGAGATTGTTATCGCATCGCTTAGCTATCGAATCGGTCGCGACGCAAAAACCGTAGCTCTGGCCACTCTTTACCGCTCACACACCAGTCTACCATCGCCTGCCCCAATACCGACGTGAACTTGAAACCGTGACCGGAAAGCCCGGCTACAAACACTCCGCACTCCGTATCCGGAAGACGCTCGACGATAAAATGACCATCCGGTGTCATTGTATAAAAGCAGATAGATTGGGCGTTTACTGGCCGCGCTACGCCAGGCAAACATTCAGCAAGGAACTGCTCGACTAATTGCCGGTCTTCGGGATCGTCTTCTTGATGAATGGCTAGCGGATCATCGCAGGGCTGGCCACCGGTATGGCGAGCTACTTTAACACCACGCGAGTCGTATTGGGGAAACCCGTAGAAAAACTCATCTTTTATTTCGAAAAAATACACGGGACATCCCGAATGCCGCTGATACCAAGATTCACTACTCGGATACCAGTATTGATATTTGATGAGCACTTTCAACGGCAAGGCTAGGGGCGCTAAGAGCTGGTCAGCCCAGGGACCGGGAGTCACAATAAGATAGCGGCTGTGCAGTTGCTCTTGATCGGTTACGACTAAGAAATCGCCTCCGCGGAAATGAATCTCGCGCACGATTTGGCCAATGGCAAGTTCTGCACCACAATGAACTGCCAGCTCGGCGTGCGCTCGCACACAATCTTCGACTAACAAGTATCCGGCATTGGCTTCGTAGACCGCGACACACTCCGTGGGCACGCGAAACCCAGGAAAACGCCGCACGAGTTCTGCTTCGTCCAATTGCTCGACAGGCAATCGATGTTCGGTGGCACTTTTAAGAACACCGGGTACAACAAGACCGTTCGGAGGTCCAACTTGCAGCAAGCCAACGCGCTCGAACAACCGCTGTCGTCGCTCGTGTTCTAACTCCTCCCAAAGCTGATAGGCTCGCCGCAACAACGGCACGTAATCGGGATGTTCGAAATAGGCCATTCGGATAGCGCGTGTACCGCCGTGAGAACTGCCGCGGTCGTGACCCGGGGGGAAGCGGTCGATTCCTAGCACGCGCAAACCTCGTCGCGCGGCATGATACAATGCCGCACTCCCGACCCCACCGACTCCCACAGCAATTAGATCGTACGCCGCCACCCGAACAACCTCGCCTGTAATTAACCCACCTCCCCTCCTAAACACTTACCATTTTTTTGCACGACAGAGCACTTCGAAGCAGAAGGCACAGCGCCCCGCTCAAATACATTTTTCTACAGCTCGTGCGCCTTTGCGCCTTCGCGTGACATCATCCACTCTGCGCCTCTTCGCCTTGGCGCCTTGGCGTTAGATTATCGTCCCTTGGTTCGACCCAGCGCACCACTTCACCGCCGAATTCTTATTGCCACGGGTGGTGACTGTCCAAACTTCTTACCTTTTTTATCTTCGATTGTCACCTGAATCTTATAGTTTCCCTCGTCTAAGTTCTTTGGCAGAAAAACTCGGTACGGCAAAAAATAGTCGGTGCGGATATTACGGCACGTTTGCTTATCAAGCGGCAGATCATAGTCAGCAATACGCCGTCCGGCAGCATCATATATTTGGTAGCTTCCCTGGAATTCGGTCTCATATCCCTCGCGAATTTGTTCGACAGCAAAGTTTCCTACCTCTACATACAGAATCACCTCTTGCTCCGGCTTAAACTCATACGGTTCGAATTCCGTGTATTGTCCAAAACTATCAACACGGCGGCAGATTGCTAGGTTGCGTACGTCCAGCGAGCTAGCAGCAGCCAGGTGATGAACCGCTTCGCGCAGGTAGCGCAATGCCAACTTGTAGCGGCGATCGGCGACGGGCGAACCGCGCGGGTCGAGCAGCTCGTAAAGTCCTGCGGCAGTCAATTTCCAGAACTCGCTGCTTTCCGGATCCAGCCCCTCGATCGGTCGCACCGAGTCATCGCGCCGCTCGGCCACCACTTGGAGCAACCTCAAAACGGCTTCCATGCGGGTCTGCTGTTGCGGTTCCAGCTCAGAGGCAACCTTTAAATCCCGCTCCAGACTTTCAATGGCACGCTGAAGATCATCACGCCAACGTCCCACTTGAAGCTCGCCCTCGCATTTATCACCCTCTGTCTGCTGCGCAGATCTACCTGACCCTTCTGTCGATCCAGGATCGCCCCCAAATGATTTACGACCTTGGTCGGCAGAGCTACCCGCGGAAGAATTCACGGGGCTTACAGCGGATGTTGTCTGCGTTGCGGCTGAAACTGCACCGTTAGTGGGTCCTAAAGTACCCGCCTGGTGTACTTCAGTACTAGACGCGGCGAGAGGATTCCCCAAGCGAGACGAACCGCCCGCAGCCACCTCGGTCCGCGGTACCCCAGACGTTCCGGGCGCAACGTCTGTGTTTGAAGCTGCGGCAGCCGAAATGCCAGCCGATTCGCCCACCGAGCGGGCGTTCGCGACGGAACTTTCTACGGATTGAGCCGCCGATGTATCCCTGCGCAGATCGTCAGGTGGCGGTAGAGACCGCCGAGCTGAGTTGGCTTGCCCGGTAGCCAACGGCTCAGACGCTTGTAGCGTAGCAAACTGTTTGGCGAGCAGCTCGCGCTGGGCTTCCGTCAATCGCACATCGTCCTGCCACAGTTCATCTCGAGCAGAAGCTTGGTTCTGGGTTGGACGAGCGGATGCGGCCGAATCGGGCCGCGACGAGCTCTGTCGGTGTTGGGAAGTGGGGCCGGATTGCTCGTGGCGCGAGACACTCGAGGTTTGCACGTCAGGTTCCTGAGTCGACGCAGCCGACTCGGCTGGTTGAGACGCTTCTGAGTTGCTCGGCTCGTTTACCGATCGCTCGCTGGCTGACCCGTTTGGGGGCCACACTTGAATCCACGAACCCGGTGCCAACTTGTTCGTGGCGCATCCTGAGCTTATTAGCGCAATGCTCAGGACGGCTACAAAGCAGTGAAGGCCGCTGCGACAACCGCTTTCCATTCGCTTATCCTCGCCGTTCCGTCTATGAAACATTGACCTGAATGCGCACCTGAGGCGCGAATCGTACGCAAAGCCGCCCTCTGCCGCAAGCCGGAAGCGAGTGGGGTAGGATAACGCTAAGGCGTAAGGGCCCAAGGAATACAGAGTGAAAAGAACAAAAATGGCGAATGAGTTATTTGCGTCGTTTTCCGCGAACTCCCGCCGCAGTTTGAAAATCCACGCAACTTGGTGAATGGCGCAAACTTCGCCGGATTGTTAGAACACTTTGTCTTGGGAAAATGACGAACTCAGGAATAGCAGGGCAAGGTAGCCGAAAACGAATCGCCCCGTCCGTTGCCGCTCGTCGATTCATACAACGTCGAAAGCTATCAGTGTGCGCTGGCGCTGCCGAGGGCCAGCACCGTTTTGATCACTACGCGTCGCGGATTCGAGCGTCACGGCAGATTTTCAGTGAGGCATGCGGATCATGGAGCGAGTTTTCGGGGGGCTGACATGGCTGGCGATTGGTCTGGTTACCAGCGAACTCACTTTGGCTCAGTCCTATCCGGCTAATCCTGGAGGTCAACCAACGGCCCAATCCGTACTCAACGAATCGGTACAGCAGGGGACCGGTACATCTCTCCAACCGTTTTTCGTACGGACCCGGCGGTTCGGATTACCGATCCAGCTTCTTCAGAGCTCATATCAAGTTCAGGCCGTGCAACTTTACGTCTCGCTCGACGGCGGTGTCCACTGGCAGCTTTATGCGCAGCAACCTGTGGGAGCCCGCGAGTTTCTTTTCCAGGCGCCACATGACGGCAACTTTTGGTTCGCGTCCAAGACCGTGGACACGGCAAATGTTGTGCGCCCCGAGGGAGCACCGCGTGCAGAGCAGTGGGTCGTAGTCGATACGATTCGGCCGCAGATTCGCTTACAAGCCGAACTGGCGGCCAACGGTGAAATCCGAATCGTATGGCAAATCGCCGACGAGCATTTGGATCCGAAGTCATTACGGTTGGAATATCGGGAGGGCATCCTTTCTGCGTGGCAGACACTTGCCGATCCGCTGGCCCATACACAAAAACTGCCATTGGCACACGGTACAACCGCCACCACCTGGCAAGGGCAATTCCAATGGCGTCCGGTGGTACAATCGAAGGTGATCGAGCTGCGGATGTCGGCAGCGGATTTGGCCGGTAATGCAGAAATCGAAATACAGCGGGTCTTTTTACCCAAACCGTCAAACGCAGAACTCTCGCCGACTCCTGGGGGACTTTCGCCAGCGACCGGCAACAGCTCGCGCTATTCGGCATCGGCTGCCGGTCCAACGGCAACACCCAACGTACCAGCGGGAGCTACTCCAAGCATTGGCGGCTTCACGACAGCCTCGCCGACAGCTCCCAGCAGCGTTGAGGCGTCCACGACAGATACCACGGCCTTCGCGCCGACGGGAGCTTCGTTGCCTGTCACCCAGCAACGTAGCGACACTCCGCTTGCAGCAACCAACAGTGCTAACGGGATGGCTCGTGGAACGGATTACGTACCGCCTGCTGGAGATTGGCAACCGAACCGGTCGGCGACTGGGTATGAGGTGAATCCGTCGGCATCCGCGGCAAGTACGAATCCTGCTGAAAACGCCCTTGCGCAGGCCGCGCGTTCGGTAGCCGGGGCCGGGTCGAGCAGTACCGAGCGAAGCGACGCACGAACCGAATGGCCACGGGACAACCGTTTACCCAACAGGTTGTCTACGCCGACGGCGTCCGGTACCGAGTCTATTGGCGAAACGAAAACGATCGCCCGCGTAAGCAATGCTGTGGCGCCTTCGCCCTCGGGTAAGCTAGTGAGCAATCCGTTTTATGATCAGCAGCCACGCTCCACGAGTGGCTCCACCCATGAGGCACGCGACGCATCGCCTGAGAACACCGAACCGGAAAGTCCGGGTAGCTTAACAAACCGCTCCGCGAATAAGAGCACGTCGACACCAACAGCGCCGACAGGCACTCAGCCCACAGTACCCGAGGGTCAAGCGGTACGCGCTACGGCACAACGGCGTTTTCAACTGGAATACGATCTTGAAGCCTCGCACGCCAATGGTGCCCAAGAGGTGCAGCTCTGGGGAACCCGCGACGGCGGTCAAACATGGGAAAAGTGGGGAGCGGATATCGATAAACAGAGCCCATTCAATGTGGAAGTTGACCGCGACGGAATTTACGGTTTTCGGGTCGTCGTGATTGCAGCCAACGGTCTGGCGACCGACGTGCCTCGCTCCGGCGCCCCAGCCGACTTGTGGGTGATCGTCGATACGCAACCACCACAAGCTACCATTAGCTCTGTCTCGTACGGTACCGGCTCGCACCTGGGAGAACTAGAAATCCGCTGGCAGGCCGAGGATGAACACCTTGCTAGCCGCCCAGTCAACCTCTACTTCGGCCTTACAGCCGAGGGGCCCTGGACTCCGATCGCTGCGGGACTACCCAATACAGGACAGTATTATTGGCTGATCGATGCATCGGTACCCAAAAGCGTTTTCGTGCGATTAGAAGTAACTGACGAAGCCAACAATCGTACGCAACAAATCACCCCGCGACCTATTGACCTGAGTACCCTGGTACCTCGGGCACGGATTCGAGATGTCAAGAGTCGCTAGAAGAAGGAATTAACGCAAAGGCGCACAGGTGTAGAGGCGAATAAGCCAATACCCGGATTAGGACGACGAGGCTTCGGGAAATTCTGTTGCTTGTGTCTGTGCGTTTGAGCCGGCGGGTGCCACAATAGTAAATTCGGAACCGCACGTTGTTTCCTGTTAGAATAGCTAGAGCGATTCATGCCGTTCCGATTTACCTGTCCGCATTGCCAACTGGAAACACTGGTCGACGACCAGTACGAAGGTCAAACCGGGCCGTGTGCCGGATGTGGTTTGACGATTACGGTCCAGCGTCCCGTGGTGCGCGACCGGTCGGACCGTAAACGGCGTTTCGGTTTCGATATATCGATCGCTACGATGCGCGCGATGGTGCTCACGGCACTTGCGAGCCTGATATTAGGAACGGGAGTGATCTGGGTACTTTGGGTCGGGGTATTGCCCCGCGTTCGCGCATGGCAACAATTGAACGCCACTTCGAGTTGCAAGAGCCGCTTGGCGCGGATCGGTGTGGCTCTGGCGGCTTATCAGATGGACTACGGTCGCTTTCCTCCCGCCGTAACGTATTCGGCAGATGGCAAGCCGATGCACAGTTGGCGCGTGTTGTTGTTGCCGTATTTGGGATATCCGCAATTGGTTTCGGCCTACCGTTTCGATGAACCGTGGGACAGTCCCAACAATCAAGCCGTAGCACGGATTATTCCTGACGAATATCGCGACGTAACGAGCCCCGGCTCGTCGTACACGCAATTCGTCGCACTTGTTGGTTCAAACTCAGCGTGGTCGCTGTTGGAAAACGCTGGGTTAGTACGATTACGCGAGCCCCGAAACCAATGTGTCTTGGTCATCGAAATGGCTGGTTCGAAAATCCCTTGGACCGCACCGCTAGACGCCGATCTGTCTGGACTTTCGTACCAGATCAACTCAACGACTTCTGTCAGCCTGCGATCGGCCCACAGTGGTGGGCCCCATGTGCTGCTGTTGGATGGTTCGGTTCACCAGTTGCGTCGCGACGTACCACCTCATCTGGTTCGTAGTCTCCTGGATGCCATGGACGGCCAAGTACTGACGACAGGCTCTGGTCTTTTCGAGGCCCCGTAGCATGACTCAGACATGTTCCGACTCGTTCAGTGACAAGCGACACGGTGCCGATTTCGATGGATAAAGTTCTCAATGGGTGGTGTCACGTTCTGCTCTGCACGCCGGTCGATACTTGCTGGTTGCCCATGATATTTAACGCCAAGGCACAGAGACGCACGGAAAACAAGAGGTACCCGTCAATTGCCTGCTTGTGCCTTTGCGCGCTCCTGCCTCTGCGTTAAATCTCCCTGCGCCCCTGGATCGTCCCGCCAGATACCTTGGTATGATCGCCACTTTGTGTGAAAATAGGCCGCAAGTGGCTCACGGTTGTCGTACAGAACACGTGCCAAGGACGTGCGATGACACCCGCGAAAAAAACATCAACTGGATCTCAATCGTCGAGCGGCAAATCACAACCGCCACGCGAAACCAAGCGCGTCGTGCACGCGCTGGATTTCTTGGATAATCCCGAGAGTAGCGTGGCAGCTAGTATTACGCTGCTGGTAGGCAATGAGAGTTTTCTGAAACGCCTGGCGGTCGACCAAATCACTGCCTCGTATCCCCAGGATGACGGGCAACCGCACGAAACGCTCGACGGTGCCCAACTCGAGTGGCGGGACCTTACCAGCCAACTCTCCACAGGCTCTTTGTTTTGTCCGGATCAGCCACGATTAATCATCGTGGAGAACGCGGACCGATTGGTAAGCGCATACCGGGCAAAACTAGAGAGGTATCTTGACGAGCCCTGTGGAGCTACGCACTTGCTGTTATTGCTGGATACGTTACCGTCCAACACACGGATCTACCAAATCGCGGCGGCCAAGCATCGCATCATCCAATGCAGCACGCCGACCGGCTGGGGAGGTCGTGGCGTGGACACGGCGCGTATCGCGCGGTGGTTGCGTGTGCGGGCGACGAAAACGCACCGCGTCGAATTAGACCCGAAGGCAGCCGAGATCCTCCTGGACCGCATTGGCCCTCAGTTTGGTCTATTGGATCAAGAAGTAGCCCGACTGGCCGTCTTGCGGCTGCCGGAAACTTATCTTTCGGTGGAATTCGTTGAAACCCACGTCGGTACGTGGCGCATGCGCACCGGTTGGGAATTGATTGATGCGATGCTGCGGGGCGATGCGCCCAAGGCACTGGAAATGCTGGGACGCTTACTGGATTCAGGCGAAAGTGATCCCAATTTAGTATTTGGGCAGATTTCGTGGGCCTTGCGCCAATATGCGGCAGCTACTCGCATCGTGCAACGCGCTGAGCGAGCCGGACAGCGACCTGATATTGTTGCCGCTTTGGCAGCCGCCAGTGTCCGTGACATACCTCGAGGCAACCTCCAGCAAGCCGCCGCGTGCTTGCGGCAAATCGGACGCCGCCGAGCTAGTCGCCTCTACCGCTGGTTGCTCGAAACCGATCTGGCACTAAAAGGCAGCCACTCGCAGCCCCATCGAGCGCGCTTTGCGTTGGAACACTTGATTCTGAAACTAGCCCGGTGGCCTGAATCAACAGAGCCGCGGGTCAGTCGGCCGCCCGATGCGCCCACCCCGTTGTAAAATGGTCGGCCCGAGCCGTGCGTGCGATATAAGAGAAGAACTTAACGCAAAGCCGCAAAAGGGCAGGGAGGCAGGAGGAGTTAAACGCAGAGATGCTGGGAGTCAAGAAAAAAGAAACGCGGAGACGCAGAGACGCAGAGTTGCAAAAGATGAAAAACGCAGAGATGCTGGGGGAGAAAATAGGGGCGAGTTGCCACGTAAGCCTGCGGGGCGTTAAGTCAAAGTTCCTATTTGACAATGAACGAAACGTGCCTTACTGGGCAGGCCGATGGCAAGCCGTTCTGAATGCAACCGCATCCGACGCAGGTGCAAGCTAAAGCCTTCGCTCTGTTAGGCGTCCAGCCGTAGTCAGTGCACGACAACCATTCTGAACGGCAGCCCTAGAGCTGCTCAAGGGATCCTGCGATAACATAGTGGGAACTTTGGGTTAATTCACCAGGCCCTTGGTAACCAGCATGAAGACGTCCTCTAAAGTGGGTTCTTTTTGGGCGAAGCTGCGCAAGCGCACGCCGGATCGTATCAATTGCTCGAGCAAGTCGGCCACCACCTCGTCACCCCCTTCGAGCTCGATCCGCACTCGTCCGTCCTCGATCGCAATATCACGCAGGTGAGGCGAGCTTCGTAAGATCGAACATCCCAACTCGGCGTTTTCTAAAAACCGCACCTCCACCACCGTGTTCGCTCGAATCTTTCGATACACTTCATCGATCGGTCCATGCATCAGCAGTTGCCCTCGTTCAATAATGCCGATCGACGTGCAGCAGTCGGCTAGCTCCGAGAGAATATGGCTTGAGATCAAAATCGTTTTGCCCATGCGGCGTAGCTCTTTGAGCAGGGCTTTGACCTCGATTCGTGCTCGCGGATCCAACCCGCTTGTCGGCTCATCCAGTATCAGCACGGGCGGGTCATGAACCAAGGTTTTCGCCAAACACAGGCGCTGCTTCATGCCGCGCGACAGACCGTTGACGTAATCGTCGCGTTTATGGGTTAGATCGAGCAGTTCCAACACGTCATCGATGATTTTCTTGCGCTTTGCTTTACTTATTTGATAGGCGACGGCGAAGAAGTCGAGAAACTCCCATACTTTCATGCCGTCATAGACGCCAAAATTATCGGGCATGTAGCCGATCGAGCGTCGTACCTCCATTGGTTGGCGGGTAACGCTAAAGCCGTTGACGATCCCCTCACCGCGCGACGGTTGCAGCAGCGTAGCCAGGAATCGGATCGTCGTGCTCTTCCCGGCACCATTCGGGCCGATGAACCCAAACAGCTCTCCCGCATCAATCTTAAAGCTCAGCTTATCGACGGCGGTAAAATCACCATAATCCTTGCCGAACTCAATTAGCTCGATCATCGTACGACCCGGTCGTTGCCCAGTTACACGCGGTGGCGAACAGTAGCTATTCACCTTTTATTTTTGCATCAAAAGCCCCAGCCGCCCAATGTACCCACGCTGGCCAGCCACCCTAATCGTTCCTGGTGGTGGGTGCTTCGGTTGATTGCCCTTAACCAACAGACGGACCTCGCCGCAGGGCATCGGAGCAATCGAACCTCCCATCCGCAGCGTCGTGGTACCAAGCCGCAGTTCCCTAACGCGGAGCATGCCGCATGAGTGCCGAGCAGAACCGTAAGACGTGCAACGTGCACTATGGTTGTGGTTGGGTTTCGTCATGAGCGGAGTCCCATCGCCGTACGTCGGCCACCAGGTTTTTATCGGGCTCCGGCTTGGGTAAGTCACCTGCACGCAAATGCACCAAGACGCACGTTCCTGTACGCCATTGATTCGGTGTTGGCTCGATCTGCAGGTCCTCCCAGACACGATCCGTCCAGCCAATTAACCGCCACTCTCCCGGGGCAAGCGGCACCTGTTGGGCAGCCACACGGGCCAATTCTGGTAAGCGAATGGAGCTATCGTCAGGCGTGCCGACGGGCACGGGACCCAACACCGAGTGGTTCTGCCATGGATCGGGCGGCCACTGATCGCCGGGCAACCATGCCGGAATCACCCGCCGCTGAGAATTCTCAGGCAGTTCGCCCACACTAGCATACATCGTAACGCCCGATTCATTGCAGCAATACACGATTGCATCGCGGACGGTAAGCTGCGAGCGATTTGCAAGCTGGATCGCCTCAGAGTCAGCCGGGTCGACGAGCAATTCGAAGCTGCCGCCTAGATCGGTCATTTGTTCGGTGTGCAGGAGCCCCGTCGAGTTGGAAGGGACAGTGAAATCTTCAACGCTTACAAAACGTTCGCGACGGGTGAGAAACGGTGGTTGTGGATCATGGGGACGTCGCTCAAATGGTGGATCATCAGCAAAGGGGAAGGCCAAGAACGAGCTGTTTTCTGAACGTAGCCGGTAACGAGTAGTAAGCGAGGTGTACAGAGCCAAGTACCGGGCCAAGTGGGCTCGCGAGTAACCGGCATGTACCTCCAAAAACGCCACTTCGGTACCGCTACGGACAAAACCGATATCCAATTGGGCAAGCCGTGCTACAGCAATTGCCCCGACCACGGCCAAAATAGGCGCCGTAAACCATGCCCATTCGACACGCCCCAACAGCCGAAAGAGTCCCCAATTGACCGGCACCAACACCAAAATGTACACAGCCAGCACTTGCAGGACGAACGGCCGGTTAGGTACTTTGATGCCTGATGCACGCCGCAAAGCAACTCGAGCGGCTCGCGCCACGCCGCTGAAGTCCGACCAGCCACCCACGCCACATTCCACATCGGCTACTTCCCTGTTCCAGATTGCCGCTTGGTTTCGACGCGCATCAAAGCCCTTACATTGCCACTGTCGCAACCACAGATCAGCCGACGTTCCATCCGGTGACCCAAGCCAGTCAACGGTCGGTGCGGTGTTGTCGGGTGTGCGACGCGGATCTCGATCCTCGGCTACTGTGTCCCGCGAAAAATACCGCAGGCGCGTGGCCAAACGCGGATCTTCGACGGCGTCGACCGTATTGTTCATGGAGATAAGAAAGGTAGAGTCGTCGATACGGAACTGGCGTGAGGGGCGGCGCATGAGTGCGCCATTCCAAAAACTGTCATAGCTCGGCCACCTGAGAAGATCACGATCCGTCAGCGGAAAAGCCGTCATCACAATGCGCCCTTGCCCAAGACGGGCTTCACATACCAGCCGCCCCGTGCCCGGCACAAACTGGCCATGTGGTGCCGGCTCAAGCTGTATGCCGGCCAGGCTTTCGCCACTTAAGCGAAGCAACGATCGACCGTCCACCGATTTGTCGGGAACTGTCCAATGGGCATTCAGTTCGTCGAAATCCGCTTGACTTAGCGACACCGCCGATACCCGCGCTGCCGGTAAATAGGGTTCCAAAAAACTCCCTACCAATTTCTCCGCCGAACCCGGACCGCTGATGATCAATTGCCCGCCAAAATGCAACCAGTCAAGCAATGCCTGCTGTTGATCCGGAGTCAATAAATCGGGCGAGATCCCATCCCACACCAGATAGGCCACCGATGTCCAACTGAACCATTCCGGCGGCAAAGGAACGAACTGTTCGAGCTTGTTCGGGATTTGCACTCGGTAAAAAGTCCGTGGCGTTGACGTGATGAGCGTCAGGGGCGGTTCCGTGACGCACAGTAGGCGTTTTATAAACCCATAGGATTCCGGAACGCGAGCCAGCACGACAAAGTGGTACTGATAGGACGGCATGAGAAGCACCGGCTGGGTGTCGCGCGTATCGAGCTTCGGTGCGGATTTCACGTGTATCTCCGTTACCAACGACGGATGACGCACGTTGGATTGCGGTCCCAGCCAGCGCGGTGACGGTGAAGGCAAAAAAAAGACTAAATCGGCTAGCTTTTCTTGCTGCTTCGGAAGTGCCAGGGCCCGTTGCCACGTCACATAATACATGGTACCCGGCCAATCTATCGGCTCATCCATCGACATCCCGGCCCAAGTGGTGATCTCCAACGCCAAGTCCTCTCGATTGGCAATAAACGCCTGCTGACCCGCAACGACGTGACCCGGTTTGACAAACAACTGCGGCTCGGATTGGTCATGCGGCAAAATGCGTAGGGGGAAGACTGCCAGCGGCTTTTGCTGCTGTTCGCGCATTTTTCTTTCTTTTTCGGCCTGCTTTTCCAAGATTTCTTCGGCCGATTCCGGCTGCCGGCCTTGGAACCAGGACGGCCATTGGCAGCCGCTTGCGATAAGCACACCTGTTAGCAACAGCAACAGCAACATCCAACGGGCATCGCCGCTACGCTGCCACAGGAAAAAACGCAGCCTACCCAGCCGCCGGGCCGTACACGGCGAATCGTAACAAGCAGCAGCTCGGTTAAAGTCGCGGTGCACAAAAACTTCTTTCCCGCAGCCGCGGTCCGGCCCAATCGTCGGTTGTCCGTTATTTGGAACAAGCTGTTTCGTGGGCAATCCCATCGTTGTTTACTGCCGACTCATGAACCGTCTACGCACCGTAATCCGGAAATTCCAGTCACGAGTAGCCAGCACGAACAAGACCTATCAACGCCTTATTTTACGCCAGCGCCGTTCTACGAAATGAGTTTACACCATCCGCCGTACTGAAAAAAGCGCCACCACGCCGTTCGAGTTTTGCTGTGTGTGCCGGTGGAAATGAAAGATTTTTTAACGCAGAGACGCAGGGACGCAGGGACGCAGAGAAATTAATAAACGCAGAGACGCAGAGACGCAGGGAAAGGCAAGTAACGCAGAGACACAAATGAAAGAATAAACAAGCTGGGAACACTGGCTGCGTATCGATCTAGGAAGCTTTAAACTCGAAACGCAAGAGGAGGAATGAATAAATAAGCTGGGAACACCCGTCGCCGGTTGGGAAAGAACCAATTTTGTTGGAGCCCTCGACATGGGACTCCTGTAATGATAATGCCACAGCTCGCGTTCTCGTTTTAACAAAATCACCAGGGTTGTGCGAGAAATTCGTGACCAAGCCGCTACGGGATCTTGCCAAGCGTTTGTTTTCCTGCGCCTTTGCTCGTTTGCGTCAAATCCTCATGCCCACGAAATGGCAAATGCCGAACACGCATCACAATGCTGTATTCAGCAGGAACAACCTACCTGCAATCAAGACCCACACACAGTTTTGCTGCTTAAATAGGCAAGAGGTTCAACGCCAAGGCGCAAAGACGCGAATTGGGCTGGCTATTCCAGGGATGTACAACCGAGTCACTACCGGAATTATTTTCGGCCCTGGTGCCCAAGGCGAAACGGCCGAGGAAGAATAGGGGCATGTCAAGAAACGAGAGTCGCCCATGGTTGAACGCTTTCGTGGCGGTACGCGAGAATAGAGCAAGCCAAGGCGTGGGATATTGCCATCCGGCAAGTAATACGAGGAAAAACGATGCGCAGTTTTGCGGTGGTACCGGCGGCTGGCCGCTCGCGTCGCATGGGGGCCGACAAGTTGCTGTTGCCCCTGAGTGACGGCCGCGTTCTACTGGACGCTGCGTTGGAGCTTTGGAAAGCAGCCGAGCCGACGGCTGTAGTCGTTGTCGTGCCGGCAGCAACGGATAACGAAGCGCTAAGTGTGGAGATTCGGCGGCGAGTCGAAGCCGTGGGTGCCGAAGCCGTCGTCCCAGCCAAATCACCCGAAGAAATGAAAGACTCCGTTGCCTTGGCCCTAGCCCATATCGCTCAAAAGTATACACCGTGCGAGCGCGACGCTTGGCTACTGGCTCCGGCCGATATGCCCTTCTGGCCCAGCCAACTCGTTCGGCAACTCCTGGAGCGACTGCAAGAGCGATCCGAGCCGATCGCCGTTCCGGTTTTCCAGGGACGTCGCGGACATCCGGTAGCTTTTCGCTGGCATTTAGCAGCGCGTGTGGCTCGATTGGGTCCGGACCAGGGTATTAATGTATTGCTGCGCGATGAGCCGGTCGTCGAGGTACCCTGCGACGACCCAGGTGTTTTACGGGATATCGATACCTGGGAAGAATACCGCCGCGCGATTCCGCACAAATGACCCACCTTACCTTATGCCAGTCTAAGTACGCTGCCGCATCTGGGGTAACGGTCCGCAAACGCCCGACGAAAACGGGATGAAGACGTGACTTTACTCCTCTTGGGCCTTAGCGCCTTTGTGTTTCTTTTCTCTTGCGCGTTTATGTTTTTCTCTTGAACTTGCCGGTTTTTGCCAACCGAAGTAGACTTTCAAAGAGGGAGGATATTGCCGGAGGTTACGACCATGATGCTCGAAAACCCCAGCAATACTCTACGCCGATTGTTCTGCGGACTGACCGAGAACACCTTCCAAGTCCAATTGGGCGTTGCTGATACGCGGTTGGTGGATTACGTAAGCGATCTTTTGGTCCGCTTCATTCGCCAGGATGCCTTGGAAGCCATTCGATCCATTACTGGGCAACGTTTGCGCAGCATCACGGCGATGGCGGCCGAAGCCGAGTTACGTGTCGGCGAAGCGCGCCGGCAGGTGCATCGCCACATTGGCGATTATGCCTTGTTTTGGACCGGGTTCTTTCCGGAAGCCTTACGCCAACAGCCCGGTATCGTCGCCTCGGATCGCTATACGGATTTTCTCGTGCAGGGCAAGCGGTCGTATTACATAGCCAGCACCATCGAGCCGGTGGATCCGAAGGAGCCGCCAGGCGAAGTGCTCGAACGGCTCAGTGAGGAGTTCGAGCTGTGTGCCGAAGGGCTGCATGAAATTCGCCGAGAACTAGAACGCTCGGATGACGAAGGGCGTGGACCACTGAGAATCGTGTAAAAGCTGGTTGGTCCTCTGGCATCCGCAAACTCATGCCGCGGGTCCGCAAAACATCATTGGAAGCGCGTGGCGGATGGCGGCTAGCAGTCTTGTGGATTGCCGCCTGTAGCCCGAAGCCGAAAAACGCCCGGCGTTGACCAACCTCTCGCCTTCGGCTGGTTTAGCGCATAAAATCACCCCCGTGGGTGGCAGGAGTAAGCAAAGGGGCCCTAGAGATGGATTGGGCAGCCAAACGGGTGGTGGTAACCGGCGGGGCGGGGTTTCTAGGCAGGTTCGTCTGCCGGCGGCTTGAGCAGCGCGGATGTCGGCCGTTTGTGGTCCGTAGCCGCCAGTATGACTTACGAGAACAAGCAGACGTGCGCCGTCTGATGCGAGAACAACAACCCCAGGTGGTGTTTCACCTGGCAGCGGTCGTAGGCGGCATCGGCGCCAATATGGCCTCGCCCGGACAGTTCTTCTATGACAACGCCGTCATGGGCATTCAACTCATGGAAGAAGCCCGACGGGCGGGGGTCGAAAAATTCATCGCTCTGGCCACAATCTGCGCTTACCCAAAATTTACTCCACCACCGTTCAAAGAAGACGACTTGTGGAATGGATATCCTGAAGAGACCAATGCCCCGTATGGATTGGCCAAGAAAATACTCCTGGTGCAGGCTCAAGCCTATCGCCAGCAATACGGTTTCCATGCCATTACACTTTTTCCCGTGAATCTCTATGGGCCGGAAGACAATTTCGATTTGCACACGAGCCACGTGATTCCCGCACTGATTCGCAAAGCCATGGAAGCTCGTCAAGCGGGCCAAGACCAGATTGAAATCTGGGGAGATGGGCGTGCGACGCGCGAGTTTCTCTATGTCGAGGACGCCGCCGAGGGGATTATCCTGGCTGCCGAACGCTATGACGAACCGGAACCGGTAAATTTGGGTTCCGGGCACGAGATATCGATTCGCGAGCTAGCTCAGCTCATCGCGCGGCTGTGCCGATTTGAAGGCAAACTGGTTTTCGATCCCTCCAAGCCAAGTGGCCAGCCACGGCGTTGTGTGGATACAAGCCGAGCCCGCGAGAAGTTCGGTTTTGTAGCCCGCGTGCCTCTGGAAGACGGCCTACGTCGCACCGTCGAATGGTATGAACGGCACCGCGAGCAACCACCCAATCCCTAACTCAGCCGCCACACGTTATCGTTTTCTTCGCTCTCCCTGCGTCTCTGCGTTAATTGCCTTTCTCTGCGTCCCTGCGTCTCTGCGTCTCTGCGTTTATTACCTTTCTCCGCGCCTCTGCGTCCCTGCGTGTCTGCGTTAATTGCCTTTCTCTGCGTCCCTGCGTCTCTGCGTTAAATCCCCCCGCGTCACGGAATACCCCGCACGATCCACGGCCCAACCAGACGCGTGAACCATACCGGCAGTTTGCGCCACAAGTGGATAGCTAATTGGAATCGAGCGTTTTCTGGGCGCATAGCGGTAACCTCCCCATGACGTACATAGTATTGCCAGACGGCAGGGCAGGGCACAGCTCCCCATTGTTTTTTGAATCGATACGTACCGCTTTCAGGGCTACTGCGCCCAAAATCGAAGAACCCTGCTCCTCGCTCGATGGCTCGCTGCAAGAGGTGCCAATACATGAGCATGTTGGCGTTCGTGGAATTGTAGCGACGTAGCGAGCTGGCACTCGGTACCTCGGTAAACCCCTCTCCGTGTACCAGTAACGCGGCTGCCACGGCACGCTGTTCTAATCGTATCACGCACAGTTCGGCATCGGACCCGAATTGGTCCAGGATGGCGAGGAACAGCTGTCGTCCGTACACGGGTGTTCCCAAATCGCGCATGTTGATGCTGAATACCCGATAAAAGTCGTTCAACAGCTCGTGCCGGCCCCAGTGGACCGATAGTCCGGATCGTTCGCCTTTGCGGACTTGGTTTCGCACTTTGGGATCCAGTGCTTTCCAGAGAGCGTTGGCCGAATCGGGCAATACGAGCCGCATATGAACTTTGGCATCGGGACGCGTCATGAAGCGCGGGTGCTCGATAACAAATTCGGATCGCAATTCTAAGTATCGAACCCGGTGTCGGTCGGCCGCTTGGATCGCCCGCTCGACCAGTTCGCCGACGCAGCGCGGCTCAGTGCTGCTCGCGCCGGCGGTATTGACATACGGCAAGCTGACGAGGAATTTCCCGAAAAGCGGCGACTGCACGAGAGCCAGCGGTAACTGAGCTAACCCGGCAGCTTGATCATTTGGAACAGATTCGACCCAAACGCGGTGTCCCAACCCGCGGCGGAGCACCTCCACCCATCGCGAGTCACATCCAATACGTCGCAGCCTAGCCGTCTGCTGTTCCATGGCTGTTTGTTCCCGAAAGACTACCGGCGTGGGCAGTCGTTAGTATGGACCAGACACCCCGGGCAACCACCCATCACTCCGCGCCTCCTGCGACATGGCGCCTTAGCGCCTTTGCGTTAAAACCCCCTGCGACTCTGTGCCTTTGCGCCTGTGCGTTAAACTCTCCGACAGGAACCGCAGAGCCGACTGGCTCACCGTCCCGAACCGGAACGACCGCAGTAGCCGGTCCAGTTTGCGCTCCGTGTGGCGCAGTCCCACATAATGCCGAAATCGGCGCAAACGAGAACCGCATGCTAGCCGAGGTTGCTCCGGGTCGACTTCCCAGGGATGGATATAAACCACAAACGGTCGGCGACCTTGGCGGTTGATGGACTGCAATAGGCACAACGTGACCCAGACGGGAAACAACCGAAAGTAACCTCCGCCACCGACAGGTAACGGCAAGCCCAGCCAACGTGCTACGGCCGGGGGATATTCGACAATCTGACGGTTCCCGCAGTCTCGCCGGTGTACCTCTAGAGGCGCATCGGGCATGCCGTACCGATCGTGGTACACGGGAAAAATGCTCGAATCGAATTCAATTCCTTCGGAAGCCAGTACGTCCAATGCCCACAACGAGCTTCGGACGATGGAAAAGCTGGGTGCGCGATAAAGCCGCACGGGTTTACCGGTAATGTCGGACAACAACGAGCAGGCACGAACCAGGTCGGCGCGAAACTCTTCTGGCGTCATTCGGTACACCAGACGGTGGTCATAGCTATGGCAACCGATTTCGTGTCCCGCGTCGTCAATTTGCCGTACGAGCGTCGGGTAGCGTTCAGCGGTCCAACCTAAGACAAAGAATGTCGCATGCACTCCGTGTCTTGCAAGAATGTCCAAGACGCGATGCGTGTTGTTCACCACGCGCGACTCGAATTCCGGCCACCGCTCGCGTGCGACATACGGTTCAAATCCGCTGACTTGAAAATAGTCTTCGACGTCGACCGAGAAAGCGTTAAAGTAATGTTCGTGTGCTGATGCGCTATCCATTTTGGTGCCGACTCGTACGGTGCGTAGGGAGCATGGCAACGTGCCCCTACAACTGCATTTCCCCTGCGCCTCTGCATCTCTGCGTTTCTTTCCCTCCCACGTCTCTGCGCCTCTGCGTCTCTGCGTTTCTTTCCCCCACGTCCCTGCGCCTCTGCGTCTCTGC
>CAYRMD010000064.1:0-32379 GCA_964425225.1 uncultured Pirellulaceae bacterium
GACTTGCTAAAAGGTTCCGTACAATACGGGTGACTTATGCAGAGGTTCCTTAATATTTTGTCGCTTTACCCAACGTGGCCGTATCGGTCGACTCATAAACACAGCTCGCTGTCCGAGGTAAAGGAGAATTGTATGTCCAAGGTTATCTGGTGCCCAGATTGTCTTCAGGGCTGGAATATCGGAGATGTCACCGCTGGCAATATAGCCTTGTCCTGTCCGCGGTGCGGGCGACATCTAACTGCTGCGGACGGAGCCGGAAGCGAGGGTCTCTCAATAATGACTCGGTTTGAAGGTATCGAAAAATGTAAGTACTTCTCGAATGTGTATGCGTCATCTCAAGGCCATGCGCCCGCGATCCAAAATCCTGAACGCCGCTTCGGCACACTGTCATGGAAAGCTGATCTGATCCCCTTAAATCCATCGGACATGTCCGGCTACCACCAAGAGGCTTCTGATTGGTCAAGAAACGTTGTGAGCCCCTGCGAGCCTAACATCCATGGAGCAAAAACTCAGCGAACCACGACGCGCAGAACTATCGGGTTTAATGTCGCTATCGTCCTGGCGGTGGTTTTAGGAATTGCCGTTTCATTGATTATCTTGAATCTGGGCGAAGACCAGGGGAGACAGTTAGCCCATCAGACAGGTACGAACTCACCACAGGAGACTGCACCATCAATAAGGGGCGATTCGCCGAACGGGAAACATAGCGCAGAATATCATGCCCCGTCGCCAGTCTTGCCTGACGGTTGGAAAAAAATTCCTGATGCCCCGTCACCATTCGGAGGTTCTGAGCAAAGCCGTCGGCGACTGTCGGGCGAAGAGATTTATCAACTGGCTAAACCCGCGGTGGTTTCGATTCTGGCTCTCGATTCGCAATTTAAATCCTTGGGAACGGGCACTGGTTTTTTTGTGAGTGCAGACGGTCTGCTCGTAACGAATCATCACGTAATCGATGATGCTACTATTCTAGTAATTAAATTCCACGACGGCACTAGCCAATTTGTTAATAGCGCCTTAGTTCTTAACGAGCAATGGGATTTAGCAGTCTTGCGTGTTGATGGAGCATCCGGTAGCTACCTCAATATTCGCGATGAACCTTTACCAAGTCCGGGAGCACGAGTTTTTGCTCTTGGCCACCCCCTAGATTTGGAGTACACCTTCACGGAAGGGATTGTCAGCGCTATACGTGACGATCCACTACACAAAACGGCGGTCATCCAAACATCGGCTCCAATCAGCCCTGGTAACAGTGGGGGGCCACTTTTGGACGAATACGGAGAGGTCGTGGGGGTTAACACATTTGTTAGAACCGATGGGCAGAACATTAACTTCGCAATTGCCGTGCCTGCAATAAATTACGTGATCGCCAATGCTCGAACTAGCAGGCCAAGACCATTAGCACAAACGACTAAAACGACTAAGATGTTTGCTGCGTGGTTCACTGCGATGTGTGTTGGCGATTGGACTGCCGCACACGACATTGCTCTGAAGTTTTGTAGAGAACTCCCTCAAGAATCGACAGCTTGGACGATCCTCGGAGAAACTTACTTGAATTTCGGCCAACTTCTAGATGCCACCGAGGCGTACTCAACTGCGGTTCGGCTTAATCCAACAAATGCGATTGCCCACGAACGGCTGGTGGACATTTACGTCCGGACTAATTTTCTTCCCGGTGCTTTCATGCATTACCAAGTACTGTTGCAGCTTGATCCAGCTGCGGCTATCGCTGTCAAGTTACGATATCCCGGACTTTTTCCGTAATTAGAGATTTCACAGAATGTCTACCTGGAAACGAACTCGACGGCGTCTACTCAAATCGGTGGCCGGTGCGGGCAAGGAACACGTCTTCCAGCGTGGGGGTGCCTAAATGGATGGAACGGATTTGCTCCCGAAATGTACCCAATAGTTCACCCATCCACCGCGCACCGTCCGACAACTCCACCCGCACCTGTCCCCCAACTACACGCACCTGTAGCCCAAATCGCGTTGTTATCAACCCACTTAACCCAAGCGAATCGTCCGCCTGTATCGTAATCACCTCCTGCCCACATTCGGATCGCAACTCCATCGGAGACCCCTCGGCTACCACACGCCCTTGATCCAAAATGGCTACTCGATCCGCCCTTTCAGCCTCCTCCAATAAATGTGTGGTCAAAAACACCGTTGTCCCCGCTCGCCGCAATTCCTCCAGCGCTTCCCAAAGATCCGCTCGCCCTTTGGGATCTAATCCCGTACTCGGTTCATCCAGTACCAATACGGCGGGCCCAGGTAACATCACCTTGGCAAGCTCCGCACGGCGCAAAAGTCCACCGGACAACCGCCCCACTAGCTCATGCGCGCGATCCCCGACACCCAAACGCTCCAACCAACGACCGGCGTGCCGGCGCACCTGGCTAGCCGACAACCCGTACAACGCCCCATGCTGGTACAGATTCTCCCAGACCGTAAGCTGTCGATCCAAGCCCGGTGATTGGAACACTACGCCAAGTTGCCTGCGTATACGATATACGTCCGAAGCAACATCGAACCCCAAGCAACAGATCCGCCCCCGCTGAAGTGGAACCAAGGTTGCGACCAAACGAAACAGCGTGCTCTTGCCACTACCGTTGGGCCCCACCAGAGCAACGATGCTCTGCCGCGGAACCTGAAGGGATACTCGATCCAACGCGACGCGCGTTGCGTATCGGTAACCAACGTCGACGATCGATACAGCAACATCGGATCTGTCGACCGATTCGGTCATATCTTGTGCCCGATCAGTGGGACTTTCCGGCCGATTCCTGGCGATGCGCCTGCTGGTGGACCACGACCGGACGAGCCGCATTCCGCCACCGCTCCTCGGAATACATCCGAGTCCGACGGCCAATATCGGGAATCAACAACAACATGATGAGAATACTCATGAATGTTGCCGGGATCGTTAACACATACTTCCAGTTAGCTTCCCAAATAAGATGCATAAAAAACGAAATAACCAAGGTTGCTTTCACGCAAGAAACAGCCATCATGATGGCCCAACTAACCACAGGGGACTGATGAAAGACACGCGCTGACACGAACGAAACTACCGTCAAGGCCACGAGTGCTAGGAACACATTGAGGAACACGCGCAAACTTGGGCCGTGATCAGATACTTCCGTACCCGGAGCACTGCTAACTGAAGTAGCCGTCATAATCGCCTCTCGCTACTACAAACCGCTATTAAATCCCAGCGAACCTTTTTAGCCTCGCTACCTTTCCGTTTAGAACAAATACAGCAATGGGAACAAGAAAATCCAAACGATATCGACAAAGTGCCAATACAAACCGGCATTTTCCAAAAAATTCGTTCGTCTGGCGTCCAAACAAAGCGGCATCGCTACTGCAAAAATAATTAACCCGACCAAAACATGTGCGGCGTGAAATCCGGTCAACAAGAAATACGTACTTGCCCACATGTGACCACTAGGGATATGAATCGGGAGCTTCAACCACGGATATTCCTCATTAAGACCGTGATGCGACCATTGCTCTGCTTTTTCGAGGAACTCGAGCCGCTGGCGGATTCTGTCCGGATCTTCCAGTACGGCACGGCCACTGGCGACGGCTCCTGAAGCAGCCGATTGATCCTGCCCAGCCGCTTGGTCTTGCCGCTCGGCTTGAAACGATACGAACCGCATGGAAGACGCATCGGATTGTTTACCAACCGCAGCCAATTTTTGCTCTAACTCGGCGCGTTCCAATCGCAGCGCCACCTCGAATCTCTCTTCATTTCGATGAAGCGGATAAATCAACTGAGCCAACACCAACAGCACATCTTCGGCCACGGCCGGATCATCACAGTGTGTAGCCGTCAGCTCCGTCCACTGCACTAAATTGCGCTGTAGATCGGCAATCACGTCCAGTTTCTGCTGATCGCCGGTCGCAAACCGCTCTCCCAGTAGGGTCTTCCTCTGTTCCAACTGCGCGCGAAGCGTTGTTAATCGCTCCCGTACCGCTGCCGCATAGACGATATCCGCCCTGTCATACAGCCGACTGTGCGGCGCCTGAGGATAAATACCGTAGCTGAATTTCGAGTTGTATTCGAAAACTTTTACTATTAGGAAGACGGCACCTAACAAAAATGTTGCGAGCAACGCGGCCTTAGCTGCCGCCGCCTTGTTTGCCCGTGCCATTTCTAGCGCCAATACGATCGTGAAGCTCGAACAAATAAGGACGAAGGTGTTAAATGCACCAATCGTTTCTACTAAATGCACATCATGAGGCGTCGGCCACGTCCCGGCCGGCGCCCCAAAGCGAAGCACAATATACGTACCAATCAGACCGGAAAAAAACATGATTTCTGTCGAGAGAAACAGCCATAGGCACAGCTTACCGTTTGGAATCGGCAAGGAAGGCTGATATTGCAGGTGGACGTGTCCCGCGGCTTCGTGACCCGTATGTGTTGTTTGCTCAGTCATATCCGTTCGCGATCTTACTTCTGGGTTCGTTACACGCTCTGAACGACGTTTCTTTATTTTGCCCGAATATGTTCGCTCTTCCTAGGCTCGTCCCCTCGTCGGAATCTAAAACTTAGCACGATGCCAACCACACTAAAAGGAACAGCATAAACGGCAAGTATACCAACGAGGCTCGCAACAACAGCCGAGCCGTTTGGTTGCTGGTGGCAAGGAAAAAGGCGACGGCTGCCCCCAAGAAGGCAACGCCGCCAAGGAGTGTTGCCAACATGTACACGACGGCAACCCAAGCGGGGCTATACACACCAGGAACCATACTGATGGGCAACAGCGCCAAAGTGGCCAAAACCGCCTGCCGTCCCGCTTCTTTGCCGGTTGGGTCCACTACCGTTGTCATTCGCAGTAGACCACGGCGGTAATCGTCACGGTACAGCCACGCTATAGCCATGAAATGCGGAAACTGCCAGAGGAACAGTAAGGCTGCTATAGCCAGGCCCCGTAAACCCAGGGGAGCCCCCACAGCAGTCCAGCCAATCAACACAGGTAGCGCTCCCACCACAGCCCCTACGACGGTATTGAGCGACGTGATCCGCTTCAACGGAGTGTAAACCAGCACATAACCAAACCAGGTTGCTGCGGCCCATAAGGCTGCTTGCTCGGTCGTGTACACCGCCAACCAGCTCAAACCCACCGTCGTTGTCACAAAACAGAGGATCCCCGCCCCTAGTCGCGAGAAGCGTCTGGCAGCAAGCGGGCGCAGGCAGGTGCGAGCCATTCGAGCGTCGGATTGCCATTCGATAAACTGATTGGCGATACTTGATCCAATAGCAACTAGCCCAGCACCACAAACCGTATGGAGCAAAATCCAACCGTCGACGTGGCCCCGGGCACCGACAAACGCGGCTACCGCAACGGTCAGGAGAACCATCGTGGTGATCCGCGGTTTGGTAAGCGTCACAAGATCCAACGCTGTTTGGATCCAAGCCGGCCGCTCCCCGAAGGACATAGCCGCACTTTGGACCGCCATGCAGTCCATTTGGCCGGTTCCCAGAGCTTTCACACCACAACTCCTTCAAGGTAACAGGACCGGTCGTCAGCATGCCTATAGATCAAGGGGCGGCCGGTTCGCAACGCTAACCAAACGGCAAGTCCGAACAATACCGAGCCCGTAGTTACGTGGGCTGTGACCACGAGCGCCGTGTGGAGCGACCCGGCTAAAAGCGTCGTGCGAGCGGCCCAGGCAAAGCGTTCAGACAATATTCCTGGCCAGCCATATTTCAAGACCCACGTCGAAACTCCCAACAGAAGTTGCACCAAAACGAGACAAGTAAGCAGCATGGCATTACGCCGCAACCATGGGTCTTGCCCATTTTTCCACACTACCCGATACACTCCCAGCGATAAAAACAGCACAAAACCCGCCACAATCAGATGGAACACCACCATCCATCGGAAAACGCTCGGTTCGGTCATGACCCCCACGTGGCGCACTTGGGCTCCCAAGAATATCTGCAGGTAAAGAACGGTCGCCAACGCAGCCGCCCATGCAAATGCAACGATGCCCTGGCTGCAACCCTCGCGCTTTGCATCTTGATTCCTACTCCACCAACCTGACGATAGAGCGCAGAGTGCAACCGTATACCCGAAGAAGGCTGGCGCGATACAGCCATGTACCATTGCTAACATCCGCGCATCGTTCAAGACGCGAAAGCCTCCTAAGATTCCCTGCCCGATGACGAGAACCAACGCCAACAGCGCAGCCCAGCGCATCAATCGACTGGCACCGCTCGACCAGCTCACCAGCACCAAGCCTATCGTGACGATCCCGACCGTAGCCCCAAGCAAGCGATGCCCATGTTCAATGAACAGGTCGAATGGACCGTGCCACCAAGCCGTCCATGGATAAAGAAACAGGTTATAGCCGTAGGTCGTGGGCCAATCGGGAACCGCCATTCCCGCCTGATACGTGGTCACCATCGCTCCGACCCAAATCAGCAGCAACGTACTGGCTGCCAACAGGACAGCAAACCGGTGGGGCCACCGCGAGCTGCTGTCACGGCGACTGAACCGATTGCCTGCAATCGTTGTCGGATTTTTTCTCAACCCACCCACGAGCATCATTCAACCAAACACACTCAGTGCTCTACCTTCACCAGCGGGAGATCCTTAGGCGGCGGTTGCGTTTGTGGATAGTAGTCCGTATCGACTTCCGGTGACCCGTATTCATACGGCCCGCGATAGACAATAGGCTGGAAATCGAAGTTACCATGACCTGGGGGACTAGGTGCGGCCCACTCCAGCGAATTGGCTCGCCACGGATTCCTACCTACTTTCGGCCCAAAGAAAATACTGCCGAAAAAGTTCACTACAAATATGATTTGCGAGGCGACCATGCCGATGGCGCACCAGGTCATAAAGACGTTCATTGGCCGCAGATGCTCGAATGTCATATATGGATACGGATCCGCTAATCGCCGTGGAAAGCCAACAGCACCCAAAATATGCATCGTGAAGAACGTACCGTTAAGGAATATAAACGTGAGGAAGAAATGCAACTTCCCTAAAGGTTCATTCATCATCCGACCAAACATTTTCGGAAACCAAAAGTAAATCCCACCGAACACGGCCATCGCCGTGCCGCCGAAGAGCACATAGTGAAAGTGTGCGACGATGAAATACGTATCATGGATGAAAATATCGACCGGCGTGGCAGCCATAAAAATGCCCGACAGCCCCCCGATAATAAACATGGAAATAAAAGCCAATGCGAAGAGCATCGGCGTGGTAAACTGGATTTTGCCGCCCCATAAGGTACCGAGCCAATTGAACACCTTCACGGCACTAGGCAAAGCGATCATCATGGTGGCTACCATGAACGTCATTCCGAGTACCGGATTCATTCCCGAAACGAACATATGGTGTCCCCAAACGATAAATCCCAAGCCCGCGATTCCCGAAATCGAATAGACCATGGGTTTGTATCCGAAGATCGGTTTTCGAGCGAAGCAGGCCACCATATCCGACACCATACCCATAGCCGGGAGGATCATAATGTAGACGGCTGGATGGGAGTAAAACCAGAACAGATGTTGCCACAATAAGGCTTGGCCGCCGCCGCTGGTGGGAGCAGCATTGTTGATTACCCAATTTTCCGGAGTGAAGAAACCGGTCCCTAACATTCGATCCATTAATTGCATAAACCCGGCTGCGGTCAGAATGGGCAACGCGAAAGCCTGCAAAATTGCTGTAATGAACATTCCCCAGATCGTAAGCGGCAAGCGGAACATTGTCATTCCAGGAGCTCGCATCTGGATAATGGTCGTCATATAGTTGACCGATCCCATCATCGAGGAGACTCCGACAAACGTGATCCCTAACAGCCAAAGTGTCTGGGCAGATCCGCTTGCGGGGGCCGCGGCAGGATGAGATGCCAAAGTCGGGTACGAGGTCCAACCAGCGCCGGCGCCATAAGGAGGCGCAAAAAAGCTCAGGCCGATACAAAGGAATGCCGGCCACATAAACCAGTAACTCAACATATTGAGTGTCGGAAATGCCATGTCCTCAGCGCCGATCATCAACGGGATCAAGAAATTACCAAACGCGCCGGCGAGTATGGGAATAATCACGAAGAAGATCATCACCGTCGCATGCATCGTAAAAAGTGTCGTATAGAACTCGGGAGAAATCTGACCTCCCTCCTCGGCAAATAACCATTTGCCTACGATCGGCATCGGCTGCCACGGATAGGCCAGTTGCCACCGGATTCCCAGGGCAAGAATTCCCCCAACTAGGAACCAGAGCAAAGTCGAAAACAAGAACTGCAATCCAATAATCTTGTGATCTCGAGAAAAAACATATGTATTGAGGAATTCCACAAAAGTCATTCCACCGCTGGGGCTTTGGCCGTCGTGGAGCTCACTGCTTCGGGAAATCATATGCTCCTCCCTTCATCACGAACGTTTCCATGACGGGCAAGAGGAAATTGCTGTTACTGAATTCTCGGTTACTCCTCTTGGGCCGCCGGAGGCGCATAGGAGCGTAGTTCCTGTTGGTTCCATTCCTCTTCGAACCAGCGTTCGAACTGTTCTCGCGACTCGAGTACCAATCGACCTCGCATCTTATAATGCCCCCACCCGCAAAGTTCCGCGCACACGATGTCGTATTTTCCCGTACGAACCGGTTTGAACCAGACATACTGCTTCATGCCGGGCACAACATCTTGCTTGACGCGGAGATTGGGAAGAAAGAAGCTATGCAACACGTCTTCTGTCTTAATCGCCAGCACGATCTCCTCGTTCACCGGCAGATGCAGCTCGTTGACCGTAAACAGATCGTCCCGCGTACCGATCTGTCCATCCTTACCCGCATATCGGATGCGCCACTCGAACTGGCGCCCCGTAATTTCTGCGATGGGCGGCTTGGGTTGTTCCTGGCCATCGACCAGAATCGTTGGCCGCCGGATCTTGGCATCGGCCCAGGCATCCATCTGATAGATGGCGATAAAGAGCAGCGTGGCAGCCGGCAGAATGGACCATACAACTTCCAGGGCATGGCTTCCGTGAGTGTACTTGACTCGGGGTTCGGCATTATTTGCCGCACCATAACACCACAAGAACCAGAATAGGGTGATACCCGTTCCTACGAAGATGAGGCCGGTCAAACCCAAAATGAAGAGAAAAAGAGAATCGATCACCTTACCCTGTTCATCAATATTCTCTGGCAACCAGTGACCTTCCATTCCATACCAGCCTGCCATTGCCCAAATAAAGACCCCCACACCGGCAATGGGCACCATCAAGAACAACAGACTCCACAACCGTTCAACCCAGCGGTTCACGATTGGTTTACTCCCTGTCGAGTGACCCAACGCTCGCAATCATCTTCGTATTGCTGCCTTCTACTGCCGTTCGCGCTGGTAGACCGGTAAGTGCTCCGGGGCGCTTAGGCTGTCATACGGCAAGCTACGCACATAGGCTACCAAATGCCAAATGTCGTCGTTGGTAAGACGTGGATCATCCGGCGCTGCGTCCTCAGGCCGCATCGAAGCGGCAGGCATGCCGGATGCCAGAATGCCATTACGGATGCGCCAATAAAGATCGACCGGGCGGCGACCTCCCCGAAAGACATTCAGTCGCAAGTTGCGAGGCCGAATCGTACGCGGAGGGAGAGCCGCCCCCGAGGCCAAAAAGCGCGCTACCTTGTCCGGCTCGTTGGGTAACAATTCTTTCGTCCACTCGTCGTAATCGGTCGTTTGCCCATCACCCAGAGCGGTTTCCCCATGACATTTCACGCAATTGGCAATGGGCCCATAAAATAGGTCACGGCCCCGCTTGATCGACTCTTCGGATTCAAAAACGGCTGGCGGCGGTGGAACGGGCGTCGCCTCGGATTCTGCTTGTATCCAGCGCGTCATTACATCTGCCACTACCGCCCTAATATATACAACGTTCTCCGGAGCTTTGATCTGATCAAGCGAAAGCTCCGCCAAGTCGATATCCCCCGTTTGAAAGGTCGCTTCCAGAAGTGCTCGCTCGACCTGGCCTCGAATCGACAAATACCGCACGTAATGGATCAATGCCTCGCGATCCTGTTCCGGGAGCAGTCGAAACGAGGGCATCGCAGTCCCAGGAATACCGTTGACCAACGTACGATGTAAATCTTCATGGGTCGGCGGCTCGGCGGCCGGAGTCGACTTGAACTTATACAACCCCCGGCGAAAGTCCCTAGGATACGGATTTAAAAACTCAGCCGTCGGCCCTCGGCCGTCTCCCGTAATGCCATGACAATGTACACAATGCTCGCGATATAGACCGCGCGGCGCACCGGATCGGTCTAGTCGCACCGGACCCGCTGCCATCTGCAGTTTCACTGGATCGCACAACTGCTGTACATCTATACCTTCCAACTCTGGTAAATAGGGTTCGTCGGGCGTGCCGAACAGGGCGACCATCAGATCTTTGAGGTTCTGTTGAAGCTGGCGCCGTTTGGCCGGGGGTAACGGCTCACTCTTGAATTCCTGATGGATTAGATAAAGTTCGTTCGTACGGAACTGAGGTACCGGCGCCCCGCAACCCAGCGACGCCGCCAGAAGGATCGTGCCCATCCACCAGCCCAATCGCCCCGAGCCTTCCCCAACAGCCGGCCGTAGCGCATTGCAAAACCGGCCCAAGACGCAAGCCCGGCAATCGTGCCGCGTCCGGTGCCGTGCACCCCGTCTTGTCACGTGCTTGCCATTCATGGACTGCCTCGTAACGCCTTTGATCTTGACCTGATGTCTCAAGAACACGCAGTGTACTCTTTGCTGCACCGCGTCACTGCAGCGTCGCGGCATCCACCAGAACTTCCAATTGGAGTGTTTGCTCTGGTGCGAGCGTGACCTTGAAACGGCCTCGATTCCAATTCCCCGGTGCCCCATTAACGGTTACTCCTGACCAGTCCGACGGTTTGACTTCTTTCCACACTTTGAACTGCAATTCGACCCCGGCCGGGAGATTAGCAATTTGGAATTTTCCCTCCTGATCCGTCACAGCGAAGTACGGATGATCCGCCACGTACATGTATGCTTTCATCCACGGGTGAATGTTACAAGAAACGTCGAAAGGTACTCCGGATGCTCCTCCTGGTGAATAGATAAAACTACCTTTTGCGGGAATCACCCGATTCTCGACTCGTGCTCGGCCCTTGCCCGCCAAATTGGTGTTATGAGAAACATCATCGCTGTTACGTATTTCGACCGATTGGGTTGCTCTCATAGCAAAAACATGAGATAAGAACACGCATCCTTTCTGATCGAATGCCGCAGGACCGGTTAACGTGCTATTGGCAGTAGCCACATAATCTGGGTGTATCCACGAATCGGGGATTTTCATATCGAGTGTTATCAGGACGTTGGCCAACCCACCATCGGGCCCCACGACGACTTGTTCCGATAGAGGCGCTTTACCGCCTGGTGCACAGTAGCCGGCATCACCACCGGAAACCGGCAACGGAACGCGTGGCGGAGGTGTGCCAACAACGCGAAACAGACCTTCCACGGACGCGTAGCCTGTCGGCTCGTTGGTGGCCTGCTCTGCCTCTTGTTGCACGCTACGCGTGGCGAACGCTTGCCGGATTTCTCGCACGACCTCCATTCTTGGCGATACATCCGCCGGCAATCGCCGCGTGCATCCGGAGCTGAACAGTATGACCGCACTCATCAGGCACGCAGCCAAAGGAGCGGCCCATACTGTCGGCGTAGGGAATCGCTTCCTGTTCGTTCGCAGACCGATCCTCAAAAAACTGCCACAGCCCACCATGCTGGCCACACACTCCTTACCTGTTACTTAAAAGTTGAAGCCGGAACGACCACGGTTCCTAAATCGGTTGTCTGGCCGGCTTGAATCTTGACTGTCACCTCACCTCGCGTCCATGTCTTCGGGGCACCGTTAACCTCCACCTTGCTCAGATAGCCCACGGCCTCCTGCCAAAACCGAAATTTCCATTCCCCGGCAGGTATATTCTCAATATAAAACTCGCCCTTCTCATTACTGACCGCAGCATAGGGGTTATCCCGAACCACCACATGCCCTTTCATCCACGGGTGGATATTGCATGCTACGGGAATGGGAAGCGTTTCCAGCTGCTTGAACCTGTGTTGGATACTTTTCTTAGCCGGAATCAATTGATTGATAGGAGGATTTGCCGGGTTGAGAGTGGCAATATTCGTATTGTGCGCCACATCATCGGAATTCGACAACTCCATTACTTGTTCGGTCCAAACAACCGCCACATGGGGCGTAAATCGGCACTTGTCGTTGTCCAGCACAACAGGCTTGTTCTTGAGCTCTTCGTAAGCTGGATGCACATTCGGTTTCTTGGTAGCGGTCCTTGCCACGTAGAGAAACCCGACGACATTGGCAAGGCCTTTCGTTTGAGGATCTACCACACGCGATTCGTCAACTACATTGAATTGACCGCAAAAAGCCTGGTCCTTGGTTATTTGCAATGGTTTGGGCTGGGGCACCTCGCCACCATACACGAAGCGCGCTTTCAAATTACCCCACCCTTGAGCATGCAATAGGCTTACCGGGCCAAATACAACGGCCAACAAGCCAGAAACCTCAAAGACCCATGCAAATCGTCGGATAGATACCATGTCTGTGCACTCCTCTCTGGTACGTGTGTAGCCGGGGCACCTTCCTTGACAGCTCCCCTTTCGTCCGGTAGGTACCCGACCCACCAGCGTCGAGAGAACCTTGACCAAAGTCACTATGCGCTTCCGTACACCCCCACGGCAACGGCTAGGACATAATAGATCCACTGGTTTGTAACGTACGTCGTCTGGGTGGATTTCCCCTTCGTTATTACTGGCCCTTCTTTGCCCGGCGCATCGGGCGCCTCGTTCAATCCGGTTAACGTGTCCCGTTTTGTTGTAAGCTACCGGTCTATTCTTGCTTTGCGTTGGCATTTACCTCCGTTGCTGGCGGCATGGTCGGTTGCTGCGCTTTTACCAGCGGACCGATTTGGATATGTTCGGAGGCAAAGCGATCGTAATGCATCAGTAAGTCCACCACGGCATCCAGTTGTTCCTGGCTGGTGCCGAGGTAAAGCGATTGCGGAACATTGGTACCGCCGGGCTGGTCCGGAGTATCTGTAAATACGACAGGCATACCGGTATACGGTAGGATTCCAGCGGGGCGGGCCACCCAACGCCTTACGTAGTCGGGTCGCAATCGGCGATAGAGTGCTGCTAGATCCGGCCCTTTGCCGCGTTCTTCCTTGGTCGGCACAAAATCTCCTACGATGTGGCACTGAACACAGTACTGATTATTGGTAACAACGCGCAATGCATCTTGGAAACGACTCCGAGCCAGCTGGACCCCAGCTTGCTGGAGACGCTCCCGATACTGGCGGTCGAGGCTGTCCAAACGATTCGGTTGCCCGTTTTCGACACGTGTGTAGGGAAACTCGGGGTTATCTCGAGCCACGAAATAATCGGCCAAGCGTGCGGCTTCGTTCGAAGACAGATTGAAACGAGGCATACGCATGACCACCGCGGGACGGATTGGATAGGGTGCCAACAGGAAATCGCGCAACCAGTCGGGCTGCACTTTTAGCCCTTCACCGACGAGCGGCGGCGGCAGCCAGCCCCAGCTTTCTGAAGCTTTCAAATTGGGGTTAGCTTGTTTTTCAATAGCTACGACATGGGGCAACAAGTAGCGTGTCAGGTCGCCACCCTCACTGGGAAACCGCCGCAAAACGTCAGCCACCCTCACGGGCAGAGCTCCCTGTTGCACTTGGAAGACCTGTCCTTCCAGGACGGCCGGCTTAAGAAGCATGAGCGAAAAGGTTACATTTCGAGGGTTGTACTTCTCCTCCGGGAAGAGCGGCTCACCTTCCACATCCATGGCTAAGGGCAAGCCATCGTTATCCAAAAGCGGCAGTCCCTCCACGACACTGCGCACACGATTGCTGGAATCGGTCTGCCGCGACCGCTCCAGCTCCGTGGAAGAAACGCGATGGAACGTAAAGTCAAAGCCGGGAACTTCTGGAGCGTCACCAAACGTGCCCGGCTTAAATGCCAAATGCCATCGCTCCGCTTCTAATACATGACAGCCGCCACAATTATATTTTTCTAATACACGACGCCCCTCCAGAATAGCGTGAGTTCTGTCATCTGGCTTATAGATATATTTCTGTGTAGGCGGTTCAGCTACAAGACCCAAGACGAAGGTGATTACCGCCTCGCGGTCATGCATATCAAACGGGAACTGCGGCATACGTAACCATTCATTGTAACCTTTGTTGGAAGTCGTATCATAATCGTAACTGCGAGGCTCCTTCAATTTTTGATAAATGAACCCAATTCTACTTCTAGACAAAAGCTGATTACGGAAATAAGCTTCAGTTTGCTGATCCTCATAACTTTCCAATTTAGCAGAACGCCCGGGCTGCCCATCCGTATCATGCCCCGCACGATCGTGAGCCGTACTGTGCTCATGCTCGACATAATGAGCAATATGTTCGAATGCCAGTCGTGATGGATCTTTCCTTCCCCAATCGGACAATGGAGTGCCGATAGGCTTTGCATCTTCAAAGCCAGGAATATCGTGACACCCGAAACATCCATACTTGGCGATGGATTTTCGACCAATGTAAAGCAACTTTTGTCGGTCGCTGAGTTTGTGATTCGGATCTGCTAACTGGGAAACAGGGACAATCAGTTCACGCTCGGCTCCTTTCAGCTCGCTGGCTTGCTCTTCAGAAATCCCGCGGCTGACATACTGGCGCGCAGTAGAGACATAAAAAATTCCCTTCAGGTGCTCTAACACTAACTCATCCAGCGCCTGGCGCATCGATTCATCCAGAGCTGCGGGGGTATCGGGAGCTGGTTGCCAACCGGACCGACTGTACATTAAGTATTCGGTGATATCGTCGGCTGGATCGTAGACCGCTACCACCTTGCCCGAGGCGTCCTTCTGCTCATAAGGTTCCAGGAACATCTCTGGCATTAATGTCCGGGCATGGTAGCGTACGGGCTGTTTAAGCCACGAATACAGCCAGGCGCGGCCATTGGGATTGCGTTGGGGATCGAGCTTGTCTCCTATATTCGAAAGATCGGGAGCATGGGCGACGGTACCCGCCGAGCGATACTCTGTGACATCCGGAAAATCGCGATGGGTGTGACAGGCCAAACAGCCCCGGGTTTGGAACGCCAACTTACCGCGGGCTATTTTCTCGTCTTGGCTCGACGGCGTAATCCCGCTCGCAGGTTCACCAAACTGGAACGCTTGCGTGCGATCTAAAAGATACTCGACAATTCCCAAGATCTCGATCGGTTCGAACCGCTGTGCGGTCTTTAAGCTCTTCTGGTCTGCCAGATGGTTCCACAGTCCAAAAAACTGAGGCATGCGCGTATCAGGCCGGAACCGTTTGGGCTGGCGAATCCAGTCGTACAAGAAGGCACCATCCAGTTTATGTCCAACGAATCGTAAGCTGGGCCCCACTTTGCGCATTTGCCCCGCCCAATCGACGTCTTTAAGGAGTGGAGCCAATTGTTCCCGAGCTGTAGCAGTGAAGCGGGGGCTTTCCGCCTGGGCATCATCCACCAACACCTGATACAACTTCCGCCGCACCTCGGACTGCTCAGGATGATAGATTACCGTTTCGACCCATTGCCGTTCTTGGTCCGTCATTGCTTGATAGCTCGGGTCAGCTTTCAATTGCAACGCTGCCGCGAAGTAGTTTGGTTCCAGCCGAATATCCGGCCCGATGCGACGTGTGCCATCGGATCCATTAATTTCATGGCATCCGAAACAACCGTATTTTCGGATCAGGTGATAGCCGTGCATCAATTTGGGAGCAGGTGGATCCGGGAACCTTTCACTCGGTTCTAGTTCGATGACCTCGTGATGACATTTCAAGCACGCACTCTCAGCGAAGCGTTTGGGAAACATGGGATAAACCCAATGATGGTTATCAAACCAATCATACACTTCTATCCAACGGCGCTCTTGATCCGGCGTATTTGGCGAATGGGAAGCCCATTTGAACTCCGTGGCGCTGCCTTGCCCCTCGTGGCACACCGTGCACGCGAACTGAGACATTTTGTGGGGGCTATCAGAACCTACGAAAAGATCCAAGCGCGGATGGCTCGCATAGGGATGTGGCAAGCCTCGGCGCACCGTGACGCGTACCGGTTTACCCTCTTGATATGATTGCAGTAGACTGAAAGCGACACGGCCGACACCCGTGACACGATCACCATTCACTTCCTCAATGACATCTCCTACGATCAATCCTGCGGGAATCTGGGCCTCGAGGAAGGGTTTCGGCTGCAGCGCCAGCCGGCGCAGCGTATCGGTCTGTAAAAGAGCGGCAGCCTGACCAACGGGTTGCGCCTGGGCTGCAGGCGACTTAGGCCGCACATAGGCAACTGTTACGTCCGACCAGCGCAGCAATCCCTCACCGGCCAAACGAGCGCCGACTAACTTTTCGACCAAATCGGCGTCAGCCGACAAAGACTGCAGCGACTGTCCGTTTTGCGTCAAATTGGTCGAGCCCTCATCCCAAGAAAGTTGGAATTCGATGCGAGTCTCGTGCGGGTAAGCCGGTAGGTTGGACGTTCCGGGTAACGTCTTATCGATTGCCTTATGGCAAGTTGTACAACGGTCAAAGCGCCGCACCCACCGGTGGTTGTAGTTTTCTTCCAACCCTTCGCTCCAGAGGTTGTCGATTTTCAATGGTGAGTTGAATGCATCGAGGATAGGCAATTCGAGCCATTTTTTCCCCGGCAAAAAGTAGTTCACAAAAAATGTGGCCCTTTGCTGTTCCAAAGCTTGATCGAGCTGCTGGCGTTGTGCCAGATGACGGGCCAGTTGCTTTTCCAATTCATCGGCCTCGTGGCCGATCTGTTTGACATAGTCCTGAAGCTTTTTGCGGTATTCTGCGGCAGTTTGGTATTGAAGCGTGAGTACTTGCAGTTGTTCTATTAACGCATCGAGCGCTTTTTGTTCTCGATTGATTTCCTCTTGCGGCCGATTGTCGCGGATAGCAATATTCAACTTGGCGCGCTGGGCGTCGACGTCGGCGGCTTTAAACTTACGGCGTTGCAAAGCGAGCTCTTCGTCGAAAGATGCGCGGCGAACCCACCGTTGCAATTCATCCAGCAACTTCTGGCGAGGCTGCAATAGCTTCTGCCGCGCATGTTGCAGTTCCCGTTCCGCGGCGGCCAAAGCATTTTGCGCCGCCTGTAAATTCCGTTGCAATTCCTGCAACTGCTGCTCCAACTCCTGTCGGCCATCCGCAGGAGCTTGCTGCAGTTTGGCTTGAGCGTCTTCCACTTGCAGACGAAGCCGCTCGACGCCTAGGGCTTTGGCATCCCGGTCCTCTTGGAGCTTCCCGACCTGTTCCACAGCCTGTTTCGTTTGTTCGTACCACCGGTCAATATCGGACAGGTCCGGAAGACTCAAGCGCCCCTGCCGCTCCGCTTCCTTTCGTATCGCCTTCTTGAAATCCTCGATAACTTGCTCGGGAACCGGGCGGCTCCGCGCGGCCAACAGTTCGTGCTCCAACCGCTCTTGCTCCCGATGCCACTCGTCTGTTTCATACTGAAACTTCCGCCACTCCGTCATGCGAAGATCGATGTTGCGCGCCGTCTTTTGATACTTTTTCCAGGGCCGATCATGATCAGCCGCAAACATCCAGAGCGTAGAAAGCAACAGCGCTACACTGCTCACCGCAAACCAGCGATGCAACTTTTTTAGATCGCGCCACGTTTCTTCTCGTGCTGGCATCGGTTCCTGACTCCCTGCGAGTTCCGGTTACCTCCGGATGAAACGCCCCTTTAGTGGCTCGGAATTTAAAAATTCAACATCAATTCCGGTATCGCCACAAAATACTTCAAATTAAAGCTCCATCGGCAAACCATTTTAATAGGCAATAATAACATGACTTGAAGCAGAAACATCATAGTCATATACCGGATTAATCCCATTTTGACGAAAAGTTCACGGAAAAAACGGCTCCAGACTACCATAGCTGATGGCATCGCGGAAAAGTAAATACCCAGCAGAACGATGCCCGGTAATTCGCGCAGCAATATGTAGCCAGCCTTAACAAGCGTCGACGCATTCTCCGGTGGGCGAGGCCGGGCACGCTGCAATCCATGTACCCAGAAAAACTCCGATAAATCCACGTTGTTCAAAGCCTCTACCTTATGCGCATCCCACGTCTCGAATGGCCCGAAAAAGTTCCAGTTGGGACCACGCAAAAAGGTTCCCAGTACGATCAGTGTCACCCACAATATAATAAATCCGAACTGAAACACGATGTAACTGAATTTTCGCTCATCAATCGTGTAATATCCATTTCCTTTTTTGTTAAAATCCAGATAAGGAATAGCCATCAGACCGAAAATAATAAGGCTTGGCAGTACGACTCCAGCCATCCATGGGTCATAGTATACCAGCATTTCTTGCAGTCCCAGAAAATACCAGGGTGCTTTGGAAGGATTAGGTGTTTTGACCGCCGAAGCGGGTTCTTCCAGTGGAGCTTTGATGAGAATCGCCCAGACCAATAAAAAGGCGGTCACTGCCACCATACAAATAAGCTCGGTATAAACTAGGTCCGGCCACACTAACACCTTCTCATCGAGCTCCTTTTCTTTAGGCGGCAATCCTTTTCGGATGCGATCGTCGTTCTCGACGGCTTTATGAGCGCTCAACCAAGTGAAAAACCCTAATAAATAGATTAAGCCAACGATGGGCACATTATCCGGCTTGCGTACGATCTCGGCAAAATCCGGATCGGTCATCGCCAACCCCATGAAAAGCAAAGCGGCATTGAGCATAATCCAGCCGACTGTGGGCTTGACGAAAAATCTTCTACCAACAAATAACACCCCCAACGCGACAACGCTGCCGACGCTGTAAACGACCGGCCCCATCAACCAATCGATCCAATCCCTTACCACACCGGGTAAAGAGATCCATTGAAGGACTTCCGGATCCCCGCTGGCGGCTAAAGGAGCGATCATTGTAAATAGAAGGGCCAAGACCACCCAGCAATGGTAACTTTTTAGGCGTCCTACAAGCGTGATGCCTCGTCCCGTGCGCCATAAATAAAATGCAGCTCCCGCGTTGAGTAGCGCGAGGAACAGATAATACCATACTAGAAAGACCGATATATCTTTGTAAAACTGCATGAAATTGGGTCCGTGCATAGCTCAGCACTTCCCTAACAAGTCACAACTTACTTTTTTCCTACATGGAATTCGGCACTGCATCATCCCCGCAAAGCCGCCCCCTGGTTTACAGCGGTCCACTGATACCGCCGTCTTTTCGTACCCGCCAAAAATGAATCGCCATCAAAAATGCTGCGGCCAATGGCAGGGCAATACAATGCAGAACGTAGAATCGGTTCAATGTTTCTTCGCCTACGAACCGTGCCCCCAAAAGAGCAAATCGGGCATCGGACGCATTCGTAATCATCGGTATGCCATCGACGGTCAATAACTGAGAACCGGGACCCTCGTGGCCCAAAATTGGTGTAGCACGGGCCATGTTGGAACCCACCGTAATTGCCCAGATGGCCAATTGGTCCCAAGGCAGCAGGTAGCCGGTAAAAGATAGTAACAAGGTCAGCAACAACAGCAGCACTCCGATTACCCAGTTGAACTCACGGGGAGGCTTATAACTGCCGGTTAAAAACACACGGTACATGTGCAGCCAAACCGTGATGACCATAGCATGGGCTCCCCAGCGGTGCAATTCCCGCAGGATGCCCATCGACATGACATCTCGCAAAGCCAAAATGTCCTTATACGCCCACTCCAATGTGGGACGATAATAAAACATTAGTAGAACGCCAGTAATCGTTTCCACCAAGAACAGAAAAAATGTTACTCCACCCATACACCAGGTGTAGCTAAGCGCGATACCTTGTTTTTTGATGGACACCGGATGGAGATGTAAGAAAAAGTTGGTAAGCATTACTACCACCCGGTTTCGCCGATCTACAGGGGCGGGATGGCGAAAAATACTTTTCCAAATCTGTGAATGCCGAATAATTTCCGAAAGCGATGGCATGGCCTGCTTTATCTCCGTGCGAAAAATAAATTGCACTGTGCTTTGAACTTAAAATATCAGTTAACTGAACCAATCCTTGGCTAAAAAACCGGCTCGCGGCTTGCGTGTTGTTCTCCCATGCTGTCTAAAGCGCCCAAGTGATGCGTGAACCGGTAGCCCCCTCGGCTGCCCGGGATCAGACGGGAACAAACGACGCCGGATCCTTCCACTGCCCCAACTCTTCCTGAAATCGCCGACTCTTGTCGACTTCTAACTGCCCGTCTTCGGCGATTCGGATAGCATAGCGCTCTAGTGGTCGAGGTGCTGGTCCTTCGAAGTTAATCCCGTCCTTGTAGAACCCACTTCCGTGACAGGGACATTTGAACTTCTGTTCTGCTTCGAGCCAATTTGGTGTGCAACCCAAATGGGTACACACCGTACGCAGTGCGAAGATCTGTTGTTGACCTTGATACTCATACCGGACAATCCACACGCCAAATTGTGCTACGAATCGCGTTTCCACCTGGCCAGGAGCGTAATCATCCGGAAAACCCACTTTAAATACTGTGGGTGGCTCGGTCAGGATATTCGGGAACATGAAACGGGCTAGGCCGAGCAACCACAGCAAGTTGGTAACAAACAATGATGAAAACCCTACGGCTAGTGAGGAGCCGAAAATCACGCCGACCAAAGCTCCGAAAAACGATCGCCGCGAAGGACTTGTCGGTGTGGGCCGCGACGGACGTTCCAAATAGGCGGGGCGCTCTGGGGGCACGAGACTCTTTGCTTTCGGTGGCCCGGCAACACTGGTCGGTTTGGCTCGTGCTGCAGCTTCCGCTTTAGACATCGGTCCAGGCTTGGCAGCCGCTCGGGCCGCTGCCAAAATGCTGGCCGTGTCAGCCAACAGTGGAGCCGCAGGTTTAGGAGCGGCAGGTTTAACCTCGTGTCGCGCAGCAGGTTTCTCCGCCGAAGGGGCTTTATTAGCGGTCGGCCCGCTCGCGGTTACCTGGGGGGACTCCGCAGCAGCCGCTTGAGGCTTTGCCCCTCGGCGTGCCGCCGCTAGCACTTCCGCCACGCTCATTTCCGCCCCCGTTTTTGTCGGTTTTGGTCCTCCGCTTTCCGCAGGTGCTGGTACACCAGCAGGTTGCTGCGGAACTGCTGCGGGCTTGCGGCGAGCTGCTGCCAAGACTTCTTCGACCGACATGCTCGACGCAGACCGCGGCTGTTGCCCGGCGGTACCGGGAGAACTACCGGCCGCAGCGCTCGGTGACGTCTGGGCATCCGGACTTGTAGGAGCAGGCGACTGTTGCGTCTGCGCCGGCTGCGCAGCGCCCGCTTTGCGTCCTTGATCTAACCGGCGGCAAGCCGCCAGAATCTCTTCAATATTCGGTTTGCTGCCTTCGCTCATGCCGACCCATCCCGCTCAAAAATCGCACGACATTTCGTCGGATCACATTCGCCAGTGTGGACTCCCAGCCCACGACCGTGGCCTTAGCAGCGCGCTAGCCAGCAGAAAAAATACCTACCTTAGCTTGACGATTCTTACGCGCCTTGTTGTATCGGACCGGCCCGAATTGTCAA
Source organism: uncultured Pirellulaceae bacterium (assembly GCA_964425225.1). Taxonomy (GTDB): domain Bacteria; phylum Planctomycetota; class Planctomycetia; order Pirellulales; family Pirellulaceae; genus BPJU01. The sequence continues at coordinate 21,563 of CAYRMD010000064.1, forward strand.
CCGTACGGCACACGACATTCCGGCCAGGGAATCCCCCAAAAGCTCCTTGATTTTATTGCTGTTTAAGCCCCGAACTCTAGGGCGAAAAGGGCGGCAAATTGTCGCACAGTTTTCGTGTTGGCACTCAATAGGCTCCCATGCCCGATACCTTGCACGATGCTCGCGGCCATGTGCGTGCACGTCGATCGTAGGTGACAAGCAGCTGTCACGCATGCGGCTGTCAGCCGGGGTTAGCCCAATCGCTGCAGCAGATGGCTGCCAAAGAGAGCCGCGGGCGCAAGGGAGCGGCACTTCGCGAATCGGCCCAGGCCGTTTGATCCAGCTCGGTGGGGACCCGCTCCTGAACGTCGTACGCTGACCTGGTGCACGAAGTTCACGGTGCCAGCATCGGGGGATGCAGATTGACGCGTGCCGTAGGCTTTTTCAAAAAACGCACAATTCAGACTACGTTGCTGCACCTATGACGCACCTAGGTACAATCACAACCGAACACAGCGTCAAAGGCCAGTCACGTCGCTGGCGGCATATCGTGCTAGCAAAACCCGCACGGAAACAGGCTCCGAACGACAGCGTCCAATAACACCAGCTCGCCCTGCGCTGCAACTTAAGCTAACTCGGCACCAATTCGGCAACCTATCCGCCAACAATGGGGGTTCTGGTCACGTTACGGTGGAACGGGACGCATCTTTTCCAATGTTCCTTATTTTCCCAAAGCATCTAAGTTGTCTCCATTCATCATTTATACTGTGTTTCTCATATTACCAAATCAGCGAGTCCCGGGGCCTGTCCCTTGGCCTGTGGTACCTGTCCCCGCGCCGGCAGGACCTGTCCCCGGGCTCGGTACCACCCTCTATGGTCTGCGACCATGATTATCTACATACTTGTGTATTGCGTATTCCTCTAGAAGGGTTACGGTGGTTTAAAGCACCTTGCCCCTTGAGGCGCACCACACGGACATCGTTGGACACGGGGTGCTTGGAAACCTCTTCATTAACAAGATTGCTGGCACGCCGTATTGCCTATAGGCACAGATAATCGCTAGCAGTCAAAGCCTAGCACGATGTTGTAAGACGCTAGCAAAACGCTACCAAATCGCTGCACGGCAGCTTTCCGAATGAGAATGCTCGCCGGCGGCTAGTGGGTTACATAACCGTTTGGCGGCACCGCAAGTTCGGTGCGCTATACGAGCTGCCCCGATACGTTCCTCGACGGCTAACGCTGCTCGACGCCGAGGTCCAGTAGCACCGCCAGGCGCCAAATTACACAGGCAATCACACGCAGGCTGGGATGAGCTGCAACCACAAAAAGAAACCCCGGCCCACGTAGGCGATCAGAATGTATATGCAGTCTTCCTTGCGCGTTCACACCTTAGCGTTTTTGCGTTGAATTATCCGCTCCCTTACGGTCGCGGCTCTGTGAGCCCTCGCTCGACGTGACGCCTTCGCGAAGAAGCAAGCCTAGACTACAACTCCGCCTACTTCTGCTTTAGCGAAAAAAGGTAGACGTCATACCACGTCGGGCAAACTCGGGAAAAATCTTACCTACAATCACGACGCACATAGCTTGGCCACCTTAGCGGCAGATTTGGCTCGGCTGTTTGTGCACTTGATCGCTATAATGGTTCAGACGGCCCACCGTTTGAGTTTGAAATGCTCAGGTTACGCGCTAGCCGAAAGGAGCTCCGCTACCATGAAGGTCCTGGTTATCGGCAGTGGCGGCCGCGAACATGCCCTTGCCTGGAAGCTCCGCCAATCGCCGCGTGTCGACCGTGTCTTCGTAGCACCGGGTAACGCCGGTACCGCCCTGGATGCAGAGAACGTTGATATCGCGGCTGACCAAATTGCTTCTTTGGTTCGATTTGCCAAGGACAACCGAATCGATTTAACGGTTGTTGGTCCGGAAGGCCCGTTGGTTGCCGGTATTGTAGATGCTTTTGAAGAAGAAGGCCTAAGGATTTTTGGCCCGACCCGTCAAGCGGCTGAACTTGAGGGCAGCAAGGCCTTCTGTAAGAACTTGCTGCGCAGTGCCAACGTACCCACGGCGGATTTCCACGTGTTTCGGGATGCCCGGGCTGCGGAACGCTTTATTCTGGACCGCTATCCAACGGACGATGAGAGTGTACCGTTAGTGATAAAGGCCGACGGTTTGGCGGCCGGTAAAGGTGTGCATGTTTGTCAGACGCGCCGAGACGCGTTAGAAGCGGTCGACCGTATCGCCCGACAAAAAGTGTTCGGCAGTGCTGGAGACCAAATCGTTATCGAGGAGCGACTGGACGGACAGGAAGCGAGCGTCCTGGCATTAACCGATGGGCGGACCCTTGTTCCCCTGCCGCCGTGTCAAGATCACAAGCCGGCTTACGATGGGGATCGCGGCCCGAATACCGGTGGCATGGGTGCGTATTGTCCGGCGCCACTCGTGACGCCGGCCATGATGCAGTCCATTTGCGAACGCATTTTAGTCCCCACGATTCATGCGATGAAGCGCTTGAAGCGGCCATTTCGTGGTGTGCTTTATGCCGGACTGATGATTACGCATCAAGGTCCGAAAGTGCTGGAATTCAATGTGCGGTTTGGAGACCCGGAATGCGAGCCGCTTTTGATGCGATTGCGGTCACCGTTGATTGACCTACTTGAGGCCGTTGTTGACGGAAGTTTGGAGCAATTAGCCCCTCCGGAATTCGATCCTCGCCCGGCTGTTTGTGTTGTAATGGCGAGCGAGGGGTACCCGGGCACTTTCGAACGAGGTTTACCGATTCGCGGATTGGAGGAGGCATCACGGCTTCCCGATGTTAAAGTCTTTCATGCCGGCACGGCGACCGTCGATGGCCAGATAGTGACCAACGGTGGGCGTGTGCTGGCGGTAACCGCTTTGGGGAACTCGATTGCGGCTGCCAAGCTCCAAGCGTACACAGCCGTGCGCTGCATCCGCTGGCGCGGCGCATGGTGCCGGAAAGATATTGCCGATAAAGCGCTGAGTATGTCTACAACCGACGAACCCTCCACGTAATAAATGCCTTACCAGTCAAAAGGCTTACCGGATGCCGTTGTTAATTGATGGTTACAATCTCATGTATAAGCTCCCCGGACAGTTTGGCCGAGGAGGGAACTTGTTGCGCCGACGCCAGGCGCTCCTTAAACTCCTCGCCGATAGGCTCTCGGCGCAGGAGCGGTGCGACACCATTGTCGTCTTTGATGCGCGCCGGCAAAATAACTCTCTTCCCCGTTGGGAATGCTACCAGCAAATGATGGTACTTTACTCAGTACAACACGAAACGGCCGACGAGTTGTTGATCGAACTCTTGAGTCGTATAGCCAACCCCAAAGAGGTTACGGTCGTCTCCAGTGACCGCCAAATCCAGTGCGCCGCTCGTGTGCACGGCGCGCGTTGGGTCGATGCTGATAGGTGGCTGGAGCGACGAAAGGTGCAGAATACAGGTCGGTTGGCGCCCACCTCTGGCCCGTTGCTTCCAACCGAATCCGAAGAACAGCAGGCCGTCCGATTTCTGCAACGCAGCATGCGTCTAGAAGACTGGATCCGCTATTTCGGTTTGAACGATGCGGCTTCACTCGTAACGGGATCGGATCGTGAGCTCGGGACCAGGCCGACAGGGAAAGCTCGTGTAATCGAAAAGGCATCGGACTCGCAACCAAGAAAACAGACCTCCCGGAAAGGCTCGCCGCCAGGGCCCATCCGACCCAAAACAGCAAAAGGGGCACGCCCATCAGCACCGGACTTGCAGGCTACTTCAACATGCGAACGCACGTTGGAAACACTGCCCAGTGTTTACTCGGATGATCCCGTGGATCGTTTCCCGACAGACCCGTGTACTATGGAAGATCCGTTCCCGGAAGGTTTCGCAGCGCCGTTACGGCGAGTCAAGCTGCGCAAGCGCCGGCCATAGTCGCCCATCGAGAACCACGTAGCGGGCCGCTCCGATCAATTGAGAACCTACGAGTGGCGTATTGGCGCTGGTCGAGGCAAGGCGAGCCGGATCGACCGTCCACCGAAAATCAGGATCGATCAGTACCAGGTCGGCCGGCGCACCGACAGCCAACGTACCACGGCTGATTCCTAGTACGCGCGCAGGCCCAATCGTCAGTTTCTCAAGAGCTTCCAGCCAGGAGAGGTAACCAGGTCGGATAAGGTACGTGACAACCATCGATAAGGTTGTTTCCAGCGCTACCATGCCCGGAGGAGCGATGTCCAGTTCGAGCATTTTCTTTTCCCGAGCTCGCGGGGCATGCCCGCTGGAAATGGCGTCGATAGTACCGTCCTTGATGCCCTCCAAACAGGCCTGAACATCTTCCGCTGCGCGCAGCGGCGGTTGCAGTTTGAACTGCGAATCAAATGTACGGAGCTTTTCGTCCGAGAATACCAAGTGGGCGATCGTCACGTCGGCTGTAACACGGACCCCCCGCGACTTAGCTCGGCGTACCAAGTCGACACTGCCGGCAGTCGAGATACTCAACAAATGGAGTTTTCCTCCGGTGGATTCTGCTAAACGCAGATCGCGGCTGGTCATCACATCCTCGGCTTCGGCAGGAATGCCAGGCAGGCCGAGGACCATCGACACGAGACCTTCATGCATGACGCCGCGCTGCGAGAGTTCAACGACGTCCGGATGATTGAGAATCGGTTTGTCGAACATGCGGCAATATTCCAGTGCCCGCCGCAAAAGTTCGCTATTTTGAATCGAGCGACTGCCATCGCTGAAGGCAATAGCGCCGGCTTCTACCAGCGTGCCAATTTCGGCTAATTCACGTCCTTCACGATTCTTGCTTACACAAGCGACGACCAATACGTGACAATGACCGGCGCGTGCGGCTTTCTGCCGCACGAACTCGACACCAGCTTGCGTATCGACCGGCGGATCAGTTTCCGGGATACACACAACCGACGTAAATCCTCCGCGTAGAGCCGCTCGTGTCAAAGCGTGGATCGTTTCATCTTCCTCGAATCCTGGCTCGCGCAACTCGCAGTGCAGATCGATCAAGCCCGGAGCGACGATCAGCCCGCGGGCATCGACCACTTGTTCGGCCTCGGCGGAGGTTACATCCCAAGCGGCAATGCGTCCGTCGTCAATCAGAAGGCTGCTTTGACGATCTTGTCCCGACGCCGGATCGATTACTCGTCCGTCGCGTATCCATAAGCGCGTCATAGCCTTTGCTTTCTTTGCTTGGTTTATCGCGCCAACAACCAAAGCACGGCCATTCGCACCGCCAAACCGTTGGTTACTTGGTCGAGGATCACCGAGTGCGGTCCATCAGCTACATCAGGCGTGATCTCCACACCGCGATTGATCGGCCCAGGTGCCATAATCACAATTCCTGGCTTGGCACGTTCCATGCGCCGCCGGTTCATGGCATACAGCAGAGCATACTCGCGGACCGACGGAAAAGGTCGCGTGGCTTGCCGCTCGAACTGGATCCGCAATAGATTCAGCACATCACAGCGCGGCAAGATATCATCTAGATTGAACGCCACTTCCACGCCAAATTTTTCCCAACCCCGCGATACCAGCGTACTGGGCCCACAGACAATGACATGTGAACCGAGTCGTGTTAAGCCCCAGATGTTCGAGCGAGCTGTTCGACTATGCGCAATATCTCCCACCAGCGCGACCGTTAGGCCTGCGATCCGCCCGCAGCGTTCCCGAATGGTGAAGATGTCCAACAGTCCCTGCGTGGGATGCTCATGTGCCCCGTCACCGGCATTGATGACCGAACAGCGCAGTTGCTGGGCGAGCAAATGCGGGGTGCCGGGAGTCGGGTGCCGTACGACCATCAGATCAACATTCATCGCCTCGATATTGCGAGCCGTGTCGACAAAGGTTTCGCCCTTTGCCAAGCTGCTGCCAACCGCAGAAAACTCGACGGTGTCGGCACCTAACCGGCGAGCTGCGAGGGAGAAGCTAGTACGGGTGCGCGTGGAGTTTTCGAAAAACAGGTTGGCCACGGTCCGTCCGGTCAACCAGTTTACTTTACGACGACAAGCATCGGTGCGCTGCTTGATGAGAGCCGCTACGTCTAAAATTGTCGTGAGTTCTTCGGCCGAAAGGTGCTCTAAATCAAGCAAATGCTGGTGGCGCCACGTTTCTTTAGCCCACAGCAACTCCCGAGCGATCTCGTCCATAGACTAATCACACGCAGGCAACCACCCGTGGCACCTTGTACTCGGGTCGTGATTGTACGTCGTCCCCAAGCGAAGGTCAACAAGCGAAAGCGAATTGCTTATCGATCGGTGCGGCACTACGCAAGACGCGATCCTGGCAGGCAGTGCACCTTCCCCAGTCAGTACCGGATCTGCCAAGCGATCGCCGAGGGGCTTCCGGTTTCAATCAGCGCGTAGCTGGAGTTCAACTTGATGAAAGATCCTCAACATCGCATCCAGATACGTAGCCGCCTCATCCGGGTCCATGGTCAGGGGTGGACTTACACGCAGCACCTTCCCGGCCAATGGTCCTAACAAATGAATGGCCCGACCATGCTCGTCGCCGCGATAACACGCCAATACACATGCCTCGGCCACTTGCGCGGCAGAGTACTTACGGACCGGAGCACATTCCACACCCCAAACGCAGCCTTCTCCTCGCACATGGGCCACCAGGCCGGTCGAGCGTAATCGTGTTAGCCCCGCTTGGAGCACCGATTCAAGACGCCGTCCCTGGTCCAAAACCGTTCCGTCGGCAAACGCATCCAGCGTTGCCAGTACAGCAGCGGCTGATAGAGGATTGCCGCTAAAGGTGTCGGAACCTTCCCCGTAGTTCAGGCTCTCGAGCACATCGCGCCGCCCAACAGCCGCACTGACAGGCACCCCATTACCTAACCCCTTACCCAAGCACACAATGTCGGGCTCGACGCCATAGCGTGTAAAAGCAAACAGCGGCCCCGTTCTTCCGAAGTTGGATTGAATCTCGTCGAGAATGAACAACACGTCGTGTCGCCGACAAAACCGTTCGAGCAGTTGAAGATATTCGGGTTGGGGATGATACGAACCACCGCCACCTAAATAGGGTTCGGTAATAAGGCAAGCCAGCCGATCTTTTTCCTCGCGTGCGATGGCTTCAAGCTCCTGCTCGTAGACGGACAGATCGATTGGCAGGCGTCGGCGTTCCCAATCGATACACTCATCGATCGGAAAGCGGATAAATCGTACGCGAGGGTCTCGCTCCGGATCGTTCTCACTACCGGTGACGGCGCCGGCTAGACCTTTTTTGCCATGAAACCCGTACCGTGTAGCAAGGATTCGATCCCGTCCGGGACGAAATTTTAGAGCGGCCCATAGGGCCTTTTGAACCGCCTCGCTCCCACTGGCTGCCCATAGAACCTGTTCGAGCCGCGTGCCACCTGGCTCTGCTCGTAAGACGTCCACCAAACGCCGTGCTGCTTCTGCCTCCAGCGGCGTTGCCGCGTTATACGACGTCAGCGGCACTGCTCGCCGATACAGCGTTTGGGGGCTGACCACATCCAGCTTTAGGTAACTCAAAAATCGCTGCCACCAGTGCTCCGGATTGTGACCTAAATTGACCACCAGAACCCCCGACGTGAAATCGGCTAGCCGTCGTCCCTCGGCAGTCCACACATAAGCGCCTTCGGCGCGAGCAATGACTGCCAACGAGGGCGTATAGGTGCGCAGACCCCGCGGTTCCAAATCCGCGATCAGCCTCCGCCACTCGTTCGACTGCTCCTCGCCGGGATGCTCGATCGGTTGCTTGACCGCGTCTTTACTTAGTGTCGTACTCATATGACCCGTTGCCGTTTTTGCCTCTGTCTGATCCTACCGTATTTGTTGCGCTACGTACTAGCATGCCGTCTGAACAAATAGCGACCACATCACCCGGACGTCTAACGTCAAACATGGAACGCTTGTATCCAAAAAAGGGCTCTCTCTGACCGAGGTGGGGTTCGGCGGAAAGTAACATTATTCTTATCGACCCGAAATGGGTAACGATCCATTCGGTTCCCCCTTAGGCCTACCCCGTCGGCGTCACCTTACACTACCGCATCATACAGCACGTGGCTTTTTCCTCCGGGCTCGTGGAGGATCAATCCACCGAGCCGACCGTTGACCTCCACGACGCAATGAGGAATACCGGCTGCAGCCCGTTCCAGTATCGCTTCCATCGCATGCACGGCGGCAACTACTTGCCGATCGGCTGATAGATCGTTATGGGCGCAAGCGCGCATCGCCTGCAACCGTTCATTGCGTTGATCCACCGGCCCTCCCCATTCCACGAACGCTACTTCACGAAAGAACCACTCAATCACTTCAATCCCGTAACCCCGCCGACAACGACGCCCGTTGGGTTCTAAAAACTCAGCATTGTAGTGGTTGTTCATTGTGGTTTTAATCTCCAAGGGTGTGCGCTGTTCGATAGTACATTCCACGCCCCGCTTTCGACTGTGGGCGTTCCAGACACCGTTATCGAAGCGAAATTGCACCTCTTGTTCGACATATCCAGGAAAGTTGTCAGGAGTTACCCAACTAGTATGAATATCGAAAGCAGCTTCACGACCGGAGTCATAGCGATAGATGAGACGTAATTGAGTGGAATCCCACGTCGGGCCATCTGCCGGACCAACGAGGCCACGCTGACCCGAGCATAGTACAGTGGTTAGTCGACCGCCAAACGTAAAGTCGATAAGCTTAATATAATGGACCGCCACGTAGGTCCCCGGGTTCCGTCCGTGAATCCATTCGGCAAATTGCTGGTTCGAGATCTGTTTGGGTTCCAACAAACTGCAATATCCGTTGTTGACGTGTTGGAGCAGTCCGTCGGCCACGAGCGTCCTAAGTTTTTTATGGTCCGGGTCCCACAGTTTGTGGTACACCACTTTGGCCAGTACGCCGCGCTCGTGGGCCAGTTGCACCAGCGTATCGAGCTCTTGCAAGCGCAGTACGGACGGTTTTTCAATAAGCACATGTTTGCCCGCTGCGATTGCAGCTTGGGCCGCTGCGAAATGTCTATCGTCCGGCGTGGCGACGCACACCACGTCCAGATTATGCTGCAGCATTTGGTGGACGGCATCGGGACCGCTCCACAGCCGAAAATCTCCTAACCTCCCGGATCGAAGATAGCGTTCGGCACGCTGGCCAGTACGGCTGGCAATACCACCGAGCACCACTTCAAATGGACCGACACGCCGGTCGAAGAGCCCATCGCGCCTCGCGTTCTCGAAAAACGGTGCATACGTCTCCTCAAAGATCATTCCAGCACCGACCATACCAACTACGAGTTGACGAGGCCAGTTCGTCAATGCGCTCATGGGTCGTGTCTCCCTCAACCAACGGTGTCATACCCTCAATAACACTTACCACCGAAAGTTTGGCGGCTAGACAGCACTACATCCAAGTGGTACCTTCCCCAACCGGTTAGCCACTTCAGCCGGCTTCCTGAACCAAGGGTTGGGTTACAGGACGAGCCTTATTGTCAAGGAGAGCGGCATGGCAGACAAGCCGTGTGTGTTGTTATCGGGATTTGCCGACGAGGCAGCTTGGGACAAAACGGCTGAGCAACAATTTGCAGCGTTTGCGGCTTTAGGCTTGCAATACTACACAATTCGGTTCATCGATGCGGGCAATGGTGTGAAAAATGTAATGAAACTTTCGCGCGCTGAGCTTACTGAGGTGCGGAAGCTTCAAGAAAAGTACGGCTTGCGTGTTTCGTCGCTCGGCTCACCGATCGGCAAAGTTAAGCTCGTCGATGTTGACGATGGTACCCGCAATGTGTTCATTCCGTTCGCCAAGTACCTCAAAGAGGATGTACACCGAGCTTGCGAGCTTGCTGTGGCATTCGAAACCAAACTAATCCGCGGCTTTTCGTTCTATCCTCCCCGAGGCGAAGATCCGTACAAATACGTAGCCCAAGCCGTTGACTACCTTGGCCAAATCGCAGATGTGTGCCAAAGCTATGAATTGACGTTCGGTCTGGAAGTTGAAGCTAATCTCGTGGGACGCAATGGCGATCTAATGGCCGAACTGTACCGACAATTGAATCATCCGGCTCTCCTCCTAATTTTCGATGCCGGAAATATCGTTACCCAAGGGGTCACCGCCGATGAAGTCTATCGACAATACTGCAAAATGAAGCCAGGACTCGGTTGGATGCACATCAAGGACTACCGGCATCCAGCACCGGTGCAGCGACAAGGGCATGTCGATGAGGACGCTTTGAAACACTTTGTCCCGTGCGATGAGGGAGATAGCGGGCACGAAGCAATCTTGCGCGATTTCAAGCAGCTTTTGCCTAAACTGACTCGCAAACTACAAAAACGCGGCGTCCCTGGTGTGTTCCTGGATCTGGAACCTCATCTACGCGGCGGAGGTCAGTTCGGCGGCTTTAGCGGGCCGGACGGCATGGGTATTGCCCTGCGCGCGTTGTGCCGCACGCTCGACTACGTAGGAATCGGATACCATTTGCGCGACTTTGCCGACATCCTTGCTACCCGAAATTGATCCCAAGGGGTAACCCGGAAGTGGCGATGAGCCGTTGCGACTTCACAGCCAATTGGAAAAACCCCAACAGCTTGGAAACCCAAAAGATAGCATGCAAATTACCAGTAGCTCGAGAGTCTACCGGCTCCAAGTCCTCCTACATAGGTTGCACGAAGAATGAAGCTGCAACTCAAGCCACGATTGAAATACCGCAAATAGGACCAATGCTCCGTTTGGATTCGTATACCGGCGCGTAGGAAAATCCGTGCGCCAATGAAGCTCCCAAGGGAATCTGATCGTCAGCCCACGGAAATGCGGGCATATACCCGTTTGTCAATCCCCTGTGACACCCGTCTGTCACAGGTAGAAATTTGCTTTTTTCG
>CAYRMD010000065.1:0-31820 GCA_964425225.1 uncultured Pirellulaceae bacterium
GACTTGTTAAAAGGTTCCGTACAATACGGGCGAATTATGCAGAGGTTCCTTAAGCCCCCGTGGTCCGCTGTTGGTATCTGCTTTTGCACGCCGCCCGCAACTTGAGGCAGGCCACCTGGCGAACGGTTCTCACCTCGCTGGGTGTGGCCATTGCGCAAGGGGCGCTCGTTACCATGCTGGCAGTAGCCGTCGGCCTTCAAGAGCAAATCGAACGACCGTTGCGACAGTTGGGTTTGCTAACGACCATCGAGGTGCGACCTCCGGAAACTGGCTCGCAATCCGCGCCCGACAGCAGTCTGCCTCAGCCGGTGCGGTTAGATGACGATGCCTTGCGGAGTTTGGAAGCCTTGCCGGGTGTGCAAATGGCTTACCCAGACTTGCGGCTCTCTCAAGTACGTCTGGAGGCCTTAAGCGGAGCCACGACGTGCCCAGCCCTGGGCGTACCTCGTGAAGCCGTCTGGTTTGGTACCTTGACAGACGCAATTGTCGCAGGGAGCTTTTTCTCGCTACAACCGGAATCCCCAGATATCCTGATTACGGTAGCCCTTGCCCAACGCTTGGGTTTTAACCCTCCCCAAAGCGCTGTCGGACGCGATGTGCGGCTCACGGCTGAAGGCCTAGCTCCCACCGGCGATCAAACGTTCGCCATGACCAGCCATTCGCTGCAATTACGAATCGTCGGCGTACTGGAACCACCAGGTTTTGTTGGACCGGTCGCCGGTAACGTTGCGTTGTTGCCGGTGGACCTAATGCGACGGCTTCCCGGAGCCGTAATCGAAGCAGGGTTGCGGCGGATTCGTTCGTCACGCGCTTTCGCCGTGTCCGGTTATAGCCAAGTGATGGTACGTGTGGCTCGACTTGCCGACGTCCAGCCCGTGGAGAAGGCCATCCGTGCCATGGGGTTTCGAACTCGATCAATGTTCGACCGGCTGCAAGAAATGCGCACGTTGTTTGTGGCCATCGATCTGATCCTGGCCGGCTTGGGAACCATAGCACTCGTGGTGGCCGGACTGGGAATCCTCAATACATTTCTGATGGCGGTTCTTGAGCGCTATCGGGAAATCGGCATCTACAAGGCAATGGGTGCATCGGACGCAGATATCTATCTATTGTTTTTGTTCGAAGCTGCTATTATCGGATTGTTCGGAGGGCTAGCGGGAGTGGTTCTGTCGCTGGCTACCTCCTGGCTCATCCAACTGGGAATCGATATTTACCTCAGCGAACGGCAATCGCAAGTGGCAGTATCTCTTTTTCGCTTTCCCTGGTGGTTACCGCTCTTTGGATTGGCCTATGCGTCCTTCATAAGTCTCCTCGGTGGATGGTATCCGGCGCGCCGTGCCGCGCGACTCGATCCCATCAAGGCCCTACGGCACGACTAATACGACCGGCAGTTTCCATGCCCCAAGGCTGGCCCGCGAAGCGATCACACGGTGCAATCACGTCCGCAATCCAACTACGTGGATCTGCAAGGATTGTCACAGCAAATTCCCGCCGTCACAATGATGCATGTGTGCCCAGTGCCGCAGCGTATGCGGCAACGCAAGGAGAGGTTATCCGGTAGTGGGGGAAAACCTAAAATGGCATCGGCCGAAGACAAGAAAGCGAAGGCACGTGGTTCTGACGAAGGAAACCGAATCATACTGATCAGCTATCCGAAGGTCGTCTACTTATACCCCAGTTATTTAATGGGCATTTTGCTAAGCATCTGGATGTGGCTCGGGGTAGGGGAAGATACCTTTAATACAGAGAACAAAGCGGCCGTTTTTGCAACGTGGTTGTTCTTGGGCGTGTTCGGTACGAATCTGATAGTACTTTCCTTCGATTTCCCCCGGACTGCATGGCTCACCTTGATATTCGTACTGGTAGCGCTCCTTCTGGGTGTCATCTTGCTGTCGACTTACTATCCTGCGCTCCTACCGGCAATTGGCCAGTTCGTCGCATCGATCCGCCCGCTGGCTAACAGCACTTTCTACGCTGTCTTTGTCGCCATCATGACGCTCATCTACGTAGCAGTCTTTTGTAGCGTTCAATTTGACTATTGGGAAGTTCGGCCCAATGAGCTCCTGCATCATCACGGGATTATGGCTGACCTGGAGCGTTTCCCTGCTCCCAATTTGCGCGTCACCAAGGAAATCAATGACGTTTTTGAATACCTCCTATTGGGAGCTGGTCGCCTGGTTTTGCGGCCTAGTGGTGAACAGCGCCCGATCATACTGGATAACGTTCCCTTCATCGGTAGAAAAGAAGAAGCCATAACGCGAATGCTCAGTGCGCTTCAGGTCAAAGTCGCCGAAGAAAACGATCGGTAAACGATGCTAAAGTCCTGTGGGGCTTCGTGCGGGTTTATCTGTTTGTTTTAATACCGGAGGATGTGTCATGGGGCGGGGTAGAGTCGTTTTGATTGGGTTACTAATCGGCAGCAGCTCCCTAGCGCTGGCGGCTGCCAGCCAGGCGCCAGACCGCAGACCCAACATTCTCTTCATGATTGCCGATGACTGGAATTGGAACCACGCCGGAGCCTATGGTTGCATGTGGATTCGTACACCCACGTTCGATCGCGTAGCGCGCGAAGGGCTTTTAGTACGCAATTGTTTCACCTCGAACCCCAAGTGCAGTCCGTGCCGCGCCTCGATTCTGACAGGGCGCAACACCTGGCAATTAGAAGAAGCCTGCTGCCATAACGGGATTTTCCCGTCCAAATTTGTCGTTTATCCAGACTTACTGGAAGCGGCTGGCTACTTTGTCGGCTTCACCGGAAAGGGCTGGGGGCCCGGGGATTTTCGAGCAGGCGGGTTCTCGCGAAACCCCGCGGGGGTCGCCTTTCAGCGCCACAAATTGCAACCTCCTCGACCAGGCATTTCGAATACGGACTACGCCGCTAATTTCGCTGAATTCCTCCAACAGAAACCCAAAGACAAGCCGTTCTGTTTTTGGCTCGGCACTTTCGAGCCACATCGAGGATACGATACCGGTGGTGCGGTCCGGGCGGGAAGAAACCCGAAAGAGGTACGCCTGCCCGCTTATTTGCCCGATGATGAGGTGGTGCGAAGCGATCTACTGGATTATGCCATCGAAGTCGAATGGGCCGATGCGCAATTTGGTCGGGCTCTTGAGGTATTAGAAAAGTTCGGCGAACTGGACAATACCATCGTTGTGATCACGTCCGATCACGGTATGCCGTTTCCCCGAGTAAAAGGTCAGATTTACGAAGACGGCTTCCACTTGCCCATGGCGATTCGTTGGGGACAACGTATCCAACGGGGGCGTGTCATCGATGATTTTGTCAATGTCCGCGATTTAGCCCCCACTTTTTTGGAAGCAGCCGGTTTACCCATCCATCCTCAAATGACCGGAAGAAGCTTAATGCCCCTTCTACTTTCGGATCGTTCGGGCTGGATCGATCCGGATCGGAACGTCATGCTCGTCGGTAAAGAGCGCCACGACTTGGGTCGACCCTATGATTGGGGCTATCCGGTGCGCGCCATCCGGACTCCTGAATTCCTATTCGTTCATAATTACACGCCGGATCGCTGGCCAGCCGGCAATCCGGAAACCGGGTTCGGTAATTGCGACGACGGGCCGACAAAATCGCTCTTAGTCGAACGCAAAGACCGCTACTATGAACTTGCATTCGGCAAACGGCCAGAATTCGAACTCTACCGGATTAGCGAAGATCCGGAGTGTATGGTAAATTTGGCAGCGGATCCCAGGTTCCACCAGGTGCGGGATCAATTGCTGGAAAAACTCGACGAAATGCTGCGCATCGAGCAAGATCCGCGCGCCTTAGGAAACGGCGCCATCTTTGACACATACAAATATGTCGGCAATCGCGAAGCAAAAGGTTACGACGAGTGGCTTATCCGACAAGGGAAGCCGCCGCTGGGGCATCCCTAGACTTAGAGCACGTACGAGAAAACTGCCGCCGGCGGCTCGGTTCAATCGCTTGATCCACTGTCGCGCCAACCTGCCCAGTTTCATGTACACGCGAACGCCGATCGCGCAAGGCACGTCTGATAAAGAACCAACCGGTTGCGTTGCGTGATCCTCCGTGCTGCTCGACTCAAGCGGGTTAGTCGACTATTACTTCTCTTATGACAATACCCCCGTGCTGCCGACAGCCGACAATGGTGCAGTATGGCGTTTTGTCACGGACCATCGTATGAGAGCAACGTTTTCGATTGGTTCAGAGGATCAGCATAGCGTCGCCATAACTAAAGAAGCGGTACCGCTCGTTCACGGCATACTCATAAGCACGCCGTATTAGGTCATCCCCGCCGAAGGTGCGAACCAGGACCAGGAGCGTGCTACGCGGCAAATGAAAGTTCGTCATAAGACAATCCACCGCGTGGAACGTAAAGGGCGGATGAATATACAGCTCGGTCTTACCCCACCAGGGTTCAAGCCGTCCGGCGCGTGCGGCTGTTTCCAACAATCGCACTACGGTCGTTCCCACGGCAATGCATCGGCCGCCCGAACGACGTCGCTCTTCAATAGTTTGGACCGTTTCTTCTGACACCGAGCCCCATTCGGCATGCATCTTGTGTTGGCTCACGAGGCGTGTGGTAATAGGACGAAACGTGCCTAGACCGACATGAAGGGTAACGCGGACAACGGCAATGCCTCGGGCGCGTATTCGCGCCAGGAGCTCTTCGGTAAAATGCAGCCCGGCCGTAGGGGCAGCTACCGATCCGGGTTGCGAGGCATAGACGGTTTGATACCGCCCCACGTCCTCCGGACGCATGTGCCCACCGCGGATGTAGGGCGGTAGCGGCACTCGCCCGACTTTCTGAAGCAGTTCCCACGGTGATTCACAGTTGGGCTCGGGAACGGCAACCCATTCGCCGGCTCCGTGATGCGCGACGAGCCGTAAGACAAGCTCTTTACTGCCGTCGTAGCTACGCACCGTGACCGTTTCACCCGGTTCGAGCTTGCCACGCGTCTTGCACAGCAACCTCCAAAACCCACGCTCGTCTGCCTCCAAGAACAACCCTTCCCATCGGCCATCGGTTCGGTCGCGCCGTCCAACGAGCCTCGCCGGTACTACACGGGAATCGTTTATCACGAGGCAATCTTTAGCCTGTAGCCAGTCCGGCAGATCTCGCACGTGACTATCTACCCAGGTCTCCGTACGACGATCTATGACCAATAAGCGAGCGTCCGCGCGATTGTCCAGCGGGTACTGGGCTATTAACTCCCGAGGTAAATCGTAGTCGTAGTGATCCAGTTCGTCCCAATACGGCCGCTCCATGTGAGCATCCTCAGAGGTTCTGTTATGCGTCATTCCACTATCCTATCGCCGAAGTATGCCTCCGAAAAGGTGAAAGTCGGCATCCGGACACCAAGTCGGCAAGCGATAACTCTCCCCAACGACCGTCGTTGCACCTTAGCGTCTTTGCGTTGCATTGGCCGCTTCCTTACGGTCGCGGCTCTGGAACGCTATCCGTCTTCGAAAGCGATAGAGCGAACCCGGATGATAGCCAGTTGCGTTACAAACCACGTCATACCTACAAATGAGGCGCACACTCATCCTTACCCATACATTTTGGCAGCAGATTCCTTTTCCTAGAACCACTCGCATAGTCACCGACCGAGCTATTACTAATAATTCGATGGAAACGTCGTCATTGAGCGTTACGGTCGACAGAGATCGAGGAGTACGCAATGCACCAGTCCGATCAGACACCGGAAAGGAATCGCTGGCGCATTGCATTCGTGGTTACGGAGCTCGAACCGGGCGGGGCTGAGCGCTGTTTGACCGAGCTGGCCGTACAACTGGATAGGCAGTGGTTTGACGTCGCTGTTTGGAGCCTTGCTCCCGCACCCAGACGAACGCTCCTTGTCGAACGCCTGGCAATGGCGGCTGTACCGGTCACTTTCCTCGGGCTTCGACACTGGTGGCACGTCCCAAAGGTCGCTTTTCACCTGCGGCAACAACTGATTCATCGACGTGTTGACCTCGTACAGTCTTTCTTACATCACAGCAATATTCTCGCTTCGATCGTCGCGCCTTGCCCGGTTGTGTGGGGCATACGTGTCGCCGAGCCACGTCGGTTTCGGCAACGGTGTGAACGATGGCTCGCGCACCGAGCCGCGGCCATCGTGTGCGTCAGCCAAGACGTTCGGCGTTACATGGTCGATTCGGTGGGCATACCGCAATCCAGCTTGCAAGTAATCCCAAACGGGATCGACGTCGATCGGTTGCAGAAAAAAGCCGCTGCGGCCAGCGTCTCGATCGAAGTCGGAGCAGCGCCGTACCTGCTGTTCGTGGGGCGACTCGACCTACAAAAGGGAATCGACTGGTTGGCAAAACTTACCGGTCCCTTACTGTCCAGCCTACCCCAGCACCGATTAGTGTTGATCGGCGAAGGGCCTTGGCACAATCGGTTCTTGGATCATGTAGACGATCGTGTGCGGTCACGCGTGCACCTCTTGGGCTGGCGTACGGATGTCGCTGCCTGGATGAAACACGCCGATTTGCTGCTGCTGCCTTCTCGGTGGGAAGGTATGCCCAATGTTGTGCTGGAAGCAATGGCCGTGGGTTGTCCGGTATTGGCCACAGAGGCACATGGCCTAAACGAGTTACTAGGGCCAATGGCAAGCCATCAATGCGTACCTTTCGGCCAGACGCAGCAGTTCGTACGCAGGGCGCTGGATATGATCGAGAATAGCACCGTTCGACAGCAGGTCATTCAGTCCAACCGCCGACAGGTCGAGCGAAACTTTTCGCTTCCGCAGATGGTACAGCAGTACGAAATCCTCTATCGTGACATCCTTGGCCGCAAATCAATCCATCGACCCTGATTGAATCGACTGGAAAAACCGGCAGAGATATTCATATGCTTCTTGATAAATTCCCGGTTCGGTACTCTCGCGAGGTCCGGCAACGTTGAGCGTGCTCACGTGGTTTGCTAGGAGCCAGTCGCGTAGAGCCTCTGGCGGCAAAGGCTGAGCTAGACACACCACACAAAGCGGTTTTCGAAATCGCTCGGCTAATTTAACGGTAAGGGCGGTCCCGCCGGTGATCGAGCCCCGATACAGCACCAGCGTCCCATCAGCGGTCAGCACATTTTGCAGCGTCCGTTCCGCATACGTTGGACCGGATGTTTCCTGCAATTGATAGCGCCCTGGAATGACGCCGTCTTCGGCGCCGCGACCTAGTGGGCACCATCCGCCGTGAGGAATGCCGCATGCCATAGCCGCATCCAATGCGGCTCGATCCACGCCCGTTTGTCCACCCGATATGACGCGCTGAAGCATATCGCCACAATAACGTTTCGACGTCCGGCGAGGCAACCCGGGATACGTCCATGTATCCCTCATGGGTTGCTATCCGCCTGAAGCGCCCTGGTCAGGTCCCCAGACGCTTCAACCGTTCGCCTCAGGACCTCATGCCCTGATCCATGAAGCTCTCGGGCTTCGCCGATCTGCCTCGGGACGGCAGACGGCCTCTTCATGTACGAACGACGGACGTGCTGTGGCGATTCCTGTTTGGACGGCGAACTGACTTATCGAGGTTTGCGCATTGATTTGGCACGCGTATCGACCGATTTCTTTTGCGACGGCGCCTTGGTCTCTACAGCCGCCGCGCCACTTCGTTGAGCGAATGCGCGCTCGGCGATCTGGTCATAACGCGCCTGTTGATGCATCCAATATTGTTCCCACCGCGACCTGTTCCACAATTCCAAATGATCCCGCACACCGAGTAACACCAGTTCCCGACCCAAATCAGCCAGTCGTACTAATTCGAGCGGAATCCGCAGCCGTCCCTGACGATCCAGCTCGATGCGGTGTGCTTGACCATAAAACAATCGACAAAACGCACGGCTTTCTTCGGCTGTCGGTGACAGCTCTTCGCATTGCTGAGCCAATTGCTGGAATGCTTGCTCGGAATAAAGCGACACCGAGCCATCCGTGCCCGGCGCCGCATAAAAAATCCGCGTATCGGCCCCCAGGGCATCGCGTACCGGCCGAGGCAGTGCCAGCCTCTGTTTATCGTCCAACACGCGCTGGTACGTGCCGGTAAGTAACATAACCGACTACCCTGAGGAGAGCCAACTCAAACCACTTTGCCCCAAAGATACCCACTTTTTCCCACAAGTCAAGCGCAACAGTTCGCGTTTTCGTGGAATAACCTATTATAGGTAATAGACTTTGCCACAATTGTGGCAATCAGGGCCATGGGCCCGTTCAGAACCACCACCGAAAGGCCTCGGAGCAATGCGACGTTGCGTGCGATAAAAACGCGACACGCACCGACTGAACTCAGCGGGCAATGACGTCACCAGTCCCATTGACTTGGGTACCCGAGCTAAAGGCCCCTCAAGGCGGGGGCAGCGGTGGGACCCCAGGGTTGTCCGCCGGTCCACCAGGTACCGTCGGAGGAAGAATCTCTGGTTGGCGGAGGATACCTGCATCGTCCGAAGGAGGAGAAGCCGGATTGAACTGTTTCGGGTTATTGACTTCCGGGTACCAACCGGAATCCGAGTCACTCCAGGGCGGCTGGCGCACAATTGTCGGTTGGCTTCCAATGGTGGATGGCCGCGGTGACGCTGGTTCACCAACAGGAGGCATTTTCACAGCAGCTTCAGGAAGTTTTGGTTCGGGGCGAGTCAGCCGCTGGTAGAGCAATCCGCAAAACACCAGTAGTACAATGCCGACAACCGTCAAACTGACACGTAGTTCCTTGCCCATTCAGCCTCCTCCTTGAGGCGAACCGAGCTTAACCCGTTGGACCATTTTCTGTAGTTCGCTCAGCTACGCGCAACCGCGCACTGCGGCTACGCGGATTACGTTTCATTTCCGCCTCATTAGGGCGAATCGGCTTTTTCGTCAATGGCAAATAACGAGGATCGCTTCGCAAAGCGTTTTTTACCAAACGATCTTCAAGGGAGTGAAAACTAATAATGGCAATGCGTCCACCGGGCTTGACACAATCAGGTAAAATGCGCAATGCTTGTTCTAAGGCTTCCAACTCACGGTTCACCGCGATTCTAAGGGCCTGAAAAATCCTCGTGGCCGGATGGATCGGGTGCGAGCGACTGCGCGGCACACATTGTCCAATAAGATCCGCCAACTGATCGGCTGTTCGGATCGGGTTCCGCTGGCGTTGGTGAACGATGGCTCGGGCTACACGTCGGCTGAAGCGTTCTTCTCCATAGCGATAGAAAAGATCCGCCAGCTCGCGTTCGCTCAATTGTTCCAGTAGTTTCCATGCGGGTTGACCGATTGTGGGGTCAAACCGCAAATCGAGCGGCCCCTTACTTAAGAAGCTGAAACCGCGAGTAGGGTCGGCCAACTGATCACTGGACATCCCCAGGTCCAGCACCACGGCATCAACCTGCGGTTGGCTTCGCTCGTGAAGGATCGTATCCAACCGAGAAAAGTCACCATGGATCACATGAACCGGCTGGTCTTGGAAGCGTCGTTCCAGACGCTCGACCGCCGCAGGGTCCTTATCGACTGCCAACACACATCCGCCGGGCAAAACCCGCTCGAGGATTTTGGCGGTGTGTCCTCCGCCGCCGGCCGTGCCATCGACAACCGTTTGCCCCGGCTCTAGTTTCAACCACTCAACGAGTGCATCGACCAGTACGGGTGTATGTTCGGTGAAAAAATCCATGAAAAAGCACAAAATTAGGGCTCGTGGAACTAGCGAGCTTTGTAAGGCTGATGCCGGCACAACGGGGAGCGTGGACTTAACACAATGTGGGACATTCCGTCAGTATTCGCACCAACTCGCGCGGTAGATCATTGCGCAGGCGAACTTGTCCTACGTCGAGTAAGTGGTGGAAGATGGTACCCATCAGGTGTTCTAGGTTTCGCGGATCGCTAGCCGGCCGCGCTCCATCATGGCTTGACTGTCCGACGACGGCACCTTGGGGCAAACTGCCACCCACGAGCAACAGCGGGGCTAACTCTCCCCAATGATCGCGCCCTCCACGGTCATTGATCTTGGGTGTACGCCCCATTTCTCCGGTTACCACAACCAGGATTTGGTCCTGTAAGCCGCGGGCATACAGATCCTCCACCAACGCCGACAGAGCATAGTCCAGAGGTGGTCCCATGTACTGCATTCCCTCTTCAACTCCCGCATTGTTTTGGTCGGCATGCATATCCCATACAAAGCCAGGCGTGACCGTCACGAATCCGCAACCGGCTTCGCACAACCGGCGAGCCAGTAACAGGAGTTTCCCGAGCGTGCGGGCATGATCGATATAGTACTTGTAATTGTTCCACTTTCGGCTGATGGCCTGAGGTGCTACCAGCGATGCGGTATCGTAACGGGCTATAGTCTGAGGCGATTCGCGGCTTAAGTCAAACGCCTCAGCTACGCCGCCAACAACCGTCTGAAGCGCTTGTTGCTGGAGCCGGTCCAAACTTTCTAGCCATCCGGACGACTCCCACCCGCGCCGTAACCGATCGAGCTGCCGCAGTAATTGGCGCCGGTCTTCCAAGCGGGCCACAGGCAAGCGCAATTCCATGTCGGACTGCAACTGCCCACCTTCCCCAGGGACAAACGGTGCATAAGCGGCACCCAACGTACCGCTAGCATCGAACCGTCCAAAATGATGCACTGGAGCTTGGGCCTCAGAATCCACCGCCCGCGCAAAAAGCGTGCAATTGACCGGCATACCATTCCAAGACCGATGCGTACCAACCACTCGGGCGTAGAGACTACCCAGATTAGCTTGTAACGTTTTCGAACCGACGATCGGCTTAATGTCGTGGTTACCATCTCCCGTTCGGAACGACCGGACCACAAGTAACCGGTGGGCGAGGGCTGCTAAACGCGGAAACGTGCCGCCGAAGGTTATTCCCGGCACCGAAGTCGGTACTTCACCCGTGGCACTACGGATCTCCGGCGGAGCAGTCATCTTCGGATCGAAGGTTTCAAACTGGGATGGACCGCCGTGCAAGAAAACGAAGATGACAG
Organism: uncultured Pirellulaceae bacterium; assembly: GCA_964425225.1. Classification (GTDB taxonomy): domain Bacteria; phylum Planctomycetota; class Planctomycetia; order Pirellulales; family Pirellulaceae; genus BPJU01. Next base: position 10,934 of record CAYRMD010000065.1, read on the forward strand.
AACGGCGCCGGGCGTCAGGAGCGGCTCCCAAGGCCGTTTGAGCGGCAAAGATCTTCGGCAAGGATAGTCCCCCGAGGGTCAGCCCCCCGATACGGAGGAATTCACGTCGTCCCAGCATGCTGCTGCCGTAAAGACTAAGCCACATGCGTTTGACTCCCCATATCGTTGTCGACCAGTCTTTTTCTGTCGGCGCTGCCACGTTCGTGCCTACTCAGGTGACACGCGGCTTGAGCGATACAATACCTTCCTGCCCCACACCGTTTCACAGTTAGTCGTAGCAGACCACGCGTCGAATTGCAACAGATTTTGACCCGGCCCGATGTGCGCCGATACGGGTGCTTCTTCGCAAAAGCGCTGCGTCGACCGAGGGCTCAACAGAGCCGCTACCGTAAGGGACCGACGAAATAATTCAACGCAGAGACGCAGGGACGCAGAGACGAAGGGACGCAGAGACGCAGAGTAGTTAACGTATTGAGCCACCACCGGCAGGATAATTCAAGCAACCTTTACATAAGCCAGCGTTATTGCACGGGAACCTTGTAGAAAGTCGCCAAGTAGCAAAGACAGATTCCGAAACGGTGCACGCGCCTTGTCTGTAGGTAAATAGTTTTAACGCGAAGGCTCAGAGGCGTAACAAGGACAAAACGTACGTGTCAAATGCCTACTTGCGTCTTTCGGCCTCTGCGTTAAATCTCCGTACGTTTTTGCGTTGCATTGAATTGGCCGCTCCCTGACGGTCGCGGCTCCGTTGAGACGACGCGCTCATGACACGGTCGGAGCGCTTCACGAACCGTCCGGCGATAAGAAATCGAATCGTACCGATCGCGTGTCACGCTCCTGACCAGTGCGCTGCGTCAGCAGCCCATACAATTCCGGTCGACGCGCCCGCATCCACCGCACCCCTGTCGATCGAGGACGCAGTGCGCTCGGAAGATCGGCCACAACCAGGTCATCTTCGATGGCGAAGGATTCGGCCAGGATCCTACCATAACAATCCAGGATCATGGCATTCCCTGTGCGGACTTCATCGTCATCCAAGCCAACCCCGTTCGAAAAAATGAGGAATAAGCCGTTATCGTGGGCGCGGGATGGTAGCCAGCGCATCAGCCAACCCCGGCCTTTATCCCCGCGGAATTCGGCCGCTAAAGTCCCGGGATTGCGGTGTCGACTGTGCCAAAGCTCCGGATCTATGCGTCCCATGGCCAGTGGGCTACCCGATTGGCAGCCACCTGTCTGATGGGGTGCTAGGAGCACTTCAGCACCGGCCAGCGCACAGCAGCGCACGTTTTCGATCAAATTGTTGTCGTAACAAATCAAGACGGCGGCGCGGAAGCCGTGAGGAGTATCGAACACCGTAAAGCGATCGCCACAAGAAAGATATGGGTTAACGAAGGCGTGTAGCTTGCGATGCCAGTGACACTGGCCATTCGCTAAGGCAACCACGTAACTATTATACAGTGCCGATCCGGCCCGTTCGATCAGACCAGCTCCCACGGACATGCGATAGGTTCGAGCCCACTGCAGGAGTTGCCAAGTCGTGGACCCGTCCGGTATCGGTTCGGCCAAAGCTTCTAACTCGTCGCGCTGCAAATGTCGCAAGTGCCAATAACCGGTAACGCAACATTCCGGAAAAACTAATAACTCAACCCCTTGCTCAGCAGCCCGCCGGACAAAGAGTTCCATCTTGGCTAAATTGGCGGCTTTTTGACCTGCGGCGTGATGGAATTGGACTGCACCGACTCGGACGTCGCGCTCCATGGGCAACTATCCACAACGATTGGCCGACTCTGTGTTGCGAACTACGGGGAAAACCACCCTAGAGCTTACTACAGCGTAGAGCTGTATGCACGGTCGGATGCAGCGTGGATTACTTGATCCGGTGATAATATAGCGTGTCGTCCTGGTGACATGACGTCCAGTTTAGCGATCTTTTTCCCCAGGAGTGGCGTTTTTTGCCGAGCCCTGCTCGGATGTTTCACTCTGAGGGTCCGAGCTGGGAGGCGAGCTTACCACGCCTTCGTCGATAGTCAACTCGAGCTTTTCGACCTCGCCGGCAGGAATAGGTGGAGGAGGGGGCTTGCCGCAGCTTATCGGACCCAGCACCAACAAGGATGTTGCAACGAGCCACGCGCAAAACATGCCCCATCTCATGACCCACCCTTTGATCGTTTGAAGATCGATCTACTCATCCGATCCCTGCGCGTCAGATCAAAGCCACGGCACATGCTGCAATCGATTGAGAACCGCAGCTTACGCGAATCACACCGCCGTCTTGGTCCCTTATCGAATGCGCCACCGACGCGGTGGTTGGGCGGCACATTTCACTAAAAATTGTAATTCTTGTTGTTCGGATCGAAATCTTCGTCTGTCAGGCCGACGTTCACTTTTAGCTGCATGTACGTATACTCTTCCAAAACGGATGGTTCGGCCTGCGGTGCTTCCGGCCATCCATACGCGGCGTAACGAATCGGTACACCCAGTTGGTCGTCGATAAAGATTTGAGCAAAGTAAAACTCATACTCCGGACGGCGTTGCGGATGTCGTATTTCCAGCACGGTACAGATGCGGTCGTTGATCCGCGCATTCTTTTTGAAAGTCACTTCTATGTCCGGAAACTGACGCTCGCGCTGTCCCCGCTCGATTAATTTCAGCACCAGATTTTCGATTCCCACATCGGTAATCGGGTAGCGGCTGTCCTGCAATGCTAAGGGACTATCCGGATTCAGCCATACGCTGGGCAATAGCGATCCGCGCCGTCCCCCTTCGTGCGCGCAGAGTTTGCCGTTATTGCGGCCTTCGACAAAGATGACCTCTCGTCCTTTGATTTCCGCCGGCTTCAAGAAATACATGTAAACGCTAAACGGAACAACCAATTGCCCTTGGTCATATTGGCGGTGCCGGATCTTGGTGAAAATATATTGGTGGTCAGAAAGCTCGTTCTTAAGACGTTCCCGTTTGACCAAAATACAAGTGTAATCGCGGATTTGCGTGCGAATACGCTGAAGGCCATCATGCGCCATTTGAAGCGCCGGATCGAGCGGATGTTGGTTGGGAGCCTCGACATTGGCTTTGGAAATCCGGTAGACAGGTTCATGCACCGGTCGGCGCTCTTGGCTCCATCCGCACAACGCCGACGCTCCCGTGGTGCCCCATGCTACGGTCCACCACAAGAACATGCGTCGCGTGCCCCATGAACCAGTCCATTGATTCATCGCAAATATCTCCCCAATCAAGTACAAGCTTTCCTTAGTTCAACCTCTGGTTGCGCGACGGTCCTACGATTAGTATGATCGCTTCGACTTTGCGCACTTTACCCACATCTACATCCGACTGCAATGGCTTTGGTGTTGTCTGCGGGATTGAAACATTTCCTGCAAATCTTGGGCCGGTTCTCATTTGGCAAACGTCGCCCTATTTTGTGCTGCAGGTTTTGGCAAACTTGAGGTCTTAGCGAAGACCACCGGTTGTAGTATCGCCCAAGAGCGCTGCGAAAATTACAAAGCTGCTTCCCGGTAGAGTTCTTTGACCAATCGTATAAGTCGCCCAGTACCGGGCAGACTCTGCGCTCGCGTCGAACGGGCTTGGCCCACGACGAACAAGAAGCGTCAAATGCCGACGCTAGGCAGGTCGTAAAAACTGTGGGGCTGTCACCGACACCGGGAGTCGTTTACAGTAATAGCCATTGAACGGCGCCCGCAGTTAGGGAGGTAGCTACGCACAAGCCAGCGGCGTCGCTACGGCTTACCTAGCCACCGGCTTGCGTCAGATCTGTCAGCGTGTGCTGCATTCGTTAACCATGTGACCCAACGGAGGTTCATCATGGCAGGCTTTACAGGTATATCGCATAAAAGGTTCACTTACCGGATGCTGCGGAACGTCTGGGTTCTAGTGGCAGCCGCTATCGCGTGGTTTTTTCCTTCATGGCTTTTCGGCTAACAGGCGGCAACCTGGCCTGGGCCGCAGCCTGACGGCCGCGTGCAGTTACCGAACCAGTGGTCCTTACTTCCTGCGGGGACTCAATTGGAAGTCGGTGACTTTCCTGTCAATATCGCGATCCATCCGGAAGGCAAGTTCCTCGCCATACTTCACGTTGGTTATGGGACACACGAGGTAATTGTCGTGCAATTGGATCGGCTGCGGATCGTCTCGCGCGTAGCAGTGGAACAAGCGTTTTATGGGTTGACCTTTTCACCAGACGGACGATTCCTGTTCGCCAGCGGCGGCGAGTTCGAAGTGGTGCATCGGTGACTTTTCCACGATGGACTGCTTTTCGACGAGCGATCCATTCCGGTGGCAGCTGAAAGCGATACATTTGTCGTTGCCGGCGTCGCCGTCGATAAGACAGGAAGAACGCTGCTTGTCGCGGGCGTTCTCGGGAATCGTGTGAGCGTCGTTGATGGAATCGACCAGGACCCGGCGACGTTTCGGCACATTGCGTTGCCCGAGCAGAGCCATCCGTACGCAGTCGTGCCGCTGCCTGATGGTCCGCATGCGCTTGTCAGTCTCTGGGGCGCTGCATCGGTTGCACTGATCGATCACGTTGCCGGACATGTGCAGCAAATCTGGCCCACAGAAGCGCATCGGACCGAGATGGTGCTATCGCCCGATGGGTCGCGGTTATTTGTGGCATGCGCCAATTCTACGAAGGTTAGTGTCCTGGATACGCGCACCGGCCGCTCATTGGAAACACTGCACTGTGCGCTATACCCTGTGCGGCAGAGTGGCAATACGCCCAATAGCCTGGCTTTATCCGCTGACGGCTCGATTCTGTGGGTGGCTAATGCCGACAACAACAATTTTTGTGTTTTCCAGGTAGCGGAAGCAGGCCGCTCAAAACCCTTGGGCTTTATTCCCGTGGGCTGGTATCCGACTTCAGTACGGTTCGACTATAAGCGCCGTCGCATCTATGTTGTCAACGGCAAGGGCATCACTCCGCTGCCCAACATTCGCGGACCGCAACCGGGACTACTCGCTGCTGCTACGGCCCAGCAGTATATCGCTCGGTTGTTTCGAGGTACGCTTTCGACAATCGAGCTGCCGACGCCCGAAACAATGGCCGAGTATACGCGCCAAGCGTATGCCTGTTCTCCCTTGCGCGAGGACCTAGCACCGCCGCGGCACGTCCAGAGGGTAATCCGATTCCCGGCAAAGTCGGGGATCCAAGTCCCATCAAGTACCGCGTTTATATCCTGAAAGAGAACCGTACGTACGACCAGGTTTTCGGTGATATGCCAAAGGGCAACGGAGACCCAAACCTGTGTTTGTTTCCCGAATCGGTGACACCGAACCATCACCGTTTGGCGCGGCAATTCGTGCTGCTGGACCACTTCTATGTCGAAAGCGAAGTGTCGGCCGACGGACACGAATGGTCAACGGCAGCGTACTGCACGGATTTTGTCGAGAAAATCTGGCCTCTTACCTACCGTGGTAGTCCCCTGCGGAAGTTGTCTTTCTACCCGTCCGAGGGCGAAAAGGAACATCTGGCTCGCCCGGCAGGCGGCTACATATGGGAAAAGTGCCAACAGGCTGGTGTGAGCTTTCGGGTGTATGGCGAGTGTATCGAGCCGGGTAAAACACTCGACGAACCAGGGCAGGCTCGCGTGGCGTCCTTTATGGGTAATTTTGATCCTCTGTATCGAGGCTGGGATTTGAATTACCCGGATGTAAAGCGAGCTGAAAGGTTTATCGACGAACTGCGCCGCTTCGAAGAACAAGGCGAATTACCTCGCTTCATTTTGATGCGCCTGCCGAATGATCATACGGCGGGTACCCGTCGCGGCGCTCCGACGCCCCGAGCCATGGTTGCCGATAACGATTTAGCTTTGGGAATGGTCGTCGAAGCGTTGAGTCATAGCCGCTTTTGGAAACAAATGGCCATCTTCGTTGTTGAGGACGATGCACAGAATGGACCAGACCATGTTGATGCGCATCGCACGGTAGCGCTCGTCATCAGCCCCTACACCAAGCGCCGCTTCGTGGACTCCTCGCTTTACTCCACCAGCAGCATGTTACGAACCATGGAGCTGATTTTAGGTCTGGAACCAATGAGCCAGTTCGATGCAACAGCTCGACCGATGTACAATAGCTTCACAGCAGATGCCGACTATACACCCTACGAACACGTTCGCCCTGAAGTCGATATGAACCAGCGCAACGTGGCATCGGCTTGGGGCGCTCAATGGTCGGAACGCTTCGATTTCAGCCGGGAAGACGCAGCAGACGACTTGCACGTGAATGAGGTCGTACGGCGTTCGATTCGCGGGCCAACTCAACCAGTGCCAGCTCCGGTGCGCGCAGCGTTCATCTTCCCACACCTGAAGGAACCCTTCGATGGTGACGATGATTGACCCTTTGCGGCGCGTTATGACTTTTGCCGGAAGCTGTAGGTCCCACCGTGACGGTTGAGCCCAAGTTCTTCTCGGATCGATGTTCCTGGTGAGCGGTCTGGCGCTGCCGATCCTAGCTGAGTTCCCGCCTCAGGCCCCTTGCGGGTTGCCCCACGCAGCCCGAGATGTTTTCAAGACGCATCCGGCAAGACAATCTACCTGGTTAGTTCCCATACATGGAACAACCTGGTGGACCCGGGACGCAGTGAACCGCCCGAGGCCTTCGATTTCGAAGCCTGCCTCGATTCTCTCCAGAAGGACCATCATAACTTTATTCGCCTTTGGACTTGGGGTTCGTCCCGCTGGGATACTCACGCTAATGGACAGTGGGAGAAGCCGGACTTTGTGCATCGAGTATGCACCGCTTCCGTGGGCTCACACAGGGCCCGGCCTGGCCCGAGATGGATTGCCGCGGTTTGACTGGACGCGGTTTGATCCTGTGTATTTTGAGCGCCTGCGCGTGCGGGCTCAGGCAGTAGGGCAACGCGACATTTATGTGTCGATCATGATCTTCGAAGGTTGGACACTTTACCCTGCGCACCGTCGTCCCGGTGCTGAAGTGGCATTGGGCTGGCATAGCCACTCGTTCCATCCTGATAACAATATCCAAGGAATAAATGCCGATTCAAACGGCGATGGCAACGGCGTCGAGTTTCGCAGTCTGGTCGATCCCAAAATCACAGCACTGCAAGAAGCCTATCTTCGCAAGGTTGTGCAAACGGTAAACGATCTGGATTACGTCCTGTACGAAGTTATCAACGAAGCCGGCGAGCCGAACTGGAATGTGTGGATAGTACGTACGGCGCAAGAGTACGAGAAAACTTTGGTAAAGCAGCACCCTATCCGGCTTACCGGTCATGGTGCCGACGATCTTGCCAGTATGCTCCGCACGCCGTGTCAATGGGTATCACCGGGTCGACGCGATGGATTCGCAGAAGATCCTCCGGCATGGAACGGCGATCATCCCAGCCTGTTGGATACGGACCACGTCTATGGAATCGGCGGAAGTATCGAATGGGTGTGGAAAGCTTTCACGCGCGGACACAACCTGTTGTTCATGGATCCGGATGACGGCAGCGTGCTCGGGGAGGATGCACCTCGTTGGCAAGCGATTCGCAAGGCACTGGGAGTAACTCGCCTTGTCGCCGAGAAGCTTGATTTAGCCACCATGCGGCCTCAAGATTCCCTCTGCTCCACCAGTTACTGCCTTACCGACGTAAACCGATCATTCGTGGTATTCATTCCGGCCGGGAGTGAAGTTAGTGTCGATTTACAGCAAAGACCGGGCCAATGACAAGTCGGATGGTAGAGTGCAGTTCACGGTAGGCTTCGTGCGGATGCCCCCGTGTCTGGCGGCAAACGTCACATTTGGCATCTGCCAGACAATCCTCCGATGGTCTCGTTACTCCTTCGCGACTGAATTAAAGCACAATGACCGTGGCAAGGCGACTCGAAAACGGTGCGTGGTTCTTGATTGCAGGTAAGACTCAGACAAATTGGTGAAACGTAAAGGCGCGCAGACGCTACGACGCGGTAGCGCGCTTGACGATGGATCTTATCTTGGTTGCGTCTGTAGGCTTTAGCGCCTTTGCGCTGAATTAATCTGGGCGCTTTCTTACGGTTGGGGCGCAGTCGAACTGCCGCTTCCTTACAGTCGTGGCTCGGAAAAGCAGTTTACCCATTTTAGCATGCGCTAAAACGAACATGACATCCACCGGTGCCACCGCTCCAGACCACCTCTCATCAAGATGCACACACCGTCGAGAATTGTGCAACTCGTTCCCCCCTGAACTAGCGATTAAACCTTCGCACCGCATCTTTCCAGACAAAGCGTACACATGGTGAGTATCAAGCAAAACATGGCGAATCCATGCTGGGCGAACACCCCTTCGGTCATCGAGAATATAAGCGCAATCGCGGCCAGACCACATGCAAAGAAATACTGGCTATTATGCGTCGCCAAGAACCGGACGGTTGCAGGAAGCCAAGCGCAGAGAGCCGTAGTTAAAGCTAGTGCCAATCCGATGATTCCCGTGTTGAGCGCGATCTCCAGAAAAGCATTGTGCGCGTGGGCAATTACCCAATCTTGGCTTTCCGAAATCTTGAGCGTGCGCTGCGGCGTCCAAAAACCCCCGTAACCGTACCCCGTGAGCGGTTGCTCACGAAAATACCAGAACAGCTCCTTCCACAAGGGAAGTCGACCGGTAAGCGTTCCCGTCTCATCCGTCCGTCCCATCAAGGCGAGTCGTAGCAGGGTGTCCACAATACCACCTTGGAATAGATTTCCTATGAGGAGCACGACGCTTGCCAGAAACGGAAAGACCAACCCAACGCCAGCTTGTATCCCTGGATGAACAAGGGGGATGGCAGTAAGGATGCAACCTCCCACAAGTGCCACAAGTGCCGTTCGCGACTTGGTAAGCACTAGTGCTACGAATGCCACGGCTGCAAGAGGCCACACCAGCCTACGGCTCAGCGCGCCAGCTGATTGAGCCGTGAACAGGCTTAAGATGAGCAAGGCGCACTGGAGTCCCTGCACATTGGGATGAGTCGTCCCCATGAAACGATAGTCGCTTTGCCAGGGTTGGAATGAATGCAACTGGAGTTCGGCGAAAATTCCGACAAGCAAATGAATTCCCGGTATTAGGAAGCCAAAAACCCAGAGTTGCCCTAAATTTAGGTGTCGGGACCATCCAAGCGCGCACAGGATGATCAGCGCAAGCGGTACTAAACGTCGGGTTGTCGTCGACGGATCTTGGCTCCATGTGACACTGGATGCGCACCACACCAGGTAACCCACTAAAGACCATAAACCGAGCGAAAACCCAATGCGCCGCTTCGGTGCGGGAGTCAACCAAACCTGCAAGGCGGCCGCCCCCATGAGTAGGTACCCGATTTTACGAAGCGGATTCTCGGTCTGAACCAGTTCCGCCACTTCCACCGGCTGCTCCACAATGAGATCCCGTTGCAAGGACAAGTCATAAGAATGGTCCAAGCAGAAGAAAGCCACGGCCAGTGCCATCACGTTCAGCCAAAGCAGCGCAGATAGCCCCTCAACCTGTGCGCGATCGCTCGCCAGGATGGTGCCGTGTGCCATTACGGATCACTCCTGTGCCGACAAGCGTACTGCCAAACGAATCTGTTCGTGAAAGCTCAGCCACAATAAGCCTAAGCGGGTGAGGGTGCCCGCCAGATTGCCCGTTAGAATTGCGGCGGCCGCGCCGGCAAGCCCCCACACTTGGCATCCAAACCAAGCGATGGTCAACGTAACAAAACAGGTAACGGCGTCGGCCCACAAATTCGTTCGCGGGCGATCCATTGCCCATAGGCCATTTCCCGCCACGATGGCCAAGCTGTTGATGAGCGCTGCCAAAGCCAAGAGTGTCACAACCGTTTGCATACCGGCAAAGGAGCCCCCGTAGAGCATTTGCATGAGCTGGTCGCCCATCAGGGCAATACCGAAGGCGAACGTACCGAGACCTGCGATGAATGCCAGTGTCGTCTGGGCCAGCACGCGTCGCAACGCTGGCACCCCACCATCGGAAAACGCTTTCGCGGCATGGGGTGTGAGCGAGTGCGCGATACCCAAAACGAACAACGACGCGATACCGCACAAGTTAACGCCGGCTGCATAGCGTCCGGCCGCCTGCTCACCAAGTCGCCAATCCACCAGCCACGGGATCACATAGGGCGTTGCACAGCCGATTAACTGCGAGGCCAATGCCCACTGCGTGAAGCTCCAGTTTCGCTTCCAATCCTGCCACACCCGCCTAGGACGAATACAGATCGGTGTGCGGAACAAGCTTAAGAACGTCGCGATTCCCGCCGCCGAAGCCAACCCGAGTACCGCGTGTGCAACCGGTGCACGAAGCGCGCCAAGCCATGCGAGGAGTAGCATGAGCAATACCTGTACAGCCGTCGTCACGAGATCCATGAAAAGAGGGCTACCGAATCGGAAATTCGCAAACGAAAAATACCGGCAAAAAGCGCGGATCTGCCACAGCGGCCCCGCGATGCAAAGTACCGCGAAACTCGTGCCTACCGGATGATTCCTTGCAACGAGGGCCAGCAAAGCAAAAATCAGCGTAGCCGAAGCAGCCACCAGGAGCTCGATAAACACTACGCTTCCCGTGTACTCGGCAAGCTCCTGGCCACGCATCCGCTGCCGATAGACAGCATAGGCCGAAGTCACTAACTCACCCTGCAAATTGGTGGTCCACAATAGCACCGTAAATGGCAGGTAGTAATAACCTAATTCCGCCTCGCCCACTGCTCGAGCCAAGATGGCTACCGTTGCGAATGCCGCTAGGCTCACCAGTGCCTGGTCCAGCATCGCGGGAATGCTTCGCCGCAAGTGCTCAGCACGCAGCAACCCGCTTACGAAACATTTCCAGATTACGTTTAACTTGCTCATCGATTGACCTAGGAACCTAAGGGCGTTCCAGTAACGAGCAGCCATCACGAGCTACCAAGCACGTCCCGTCAACCACAGCGACGCACTCTGGTTCGTACACGACATGAGGACAACCCAACAGCCGATCGGAATAACCTGGCGAGGACGTCGGCATTCAATGCGAAGCACGATGGCGGACCACAGCCCAAAAGGTCTTAGCTAACAACTTAAGGTCCTGCCATAGGCTCCGCCGCTCGATGTAGCGCAAGTCCATGCGCATCCATTCGGCAAACGGCACTCGTTCCTTGCCGCTTTGTGCCTGCCAAATACAGGTCAGTCCAGGCGTCACATCAAGTCGGCGTTTTTGCCAAACGGTGCAACCGTCTGATTCTTCACACGGCAACGGGCGAGGTCCCACGAGCGTCATGTCGCCTCGCAACACGTTCCACAACTGTGGAAGTTCATCGATACATGTCTTACGAAGGTACCGTCCGACAGGTGTGACCCGTGGATCGTTACGTATTTTGAACGCCGGGCCATCTCGCTCGTTAAGCGCCAACAGTTCGGCACGCCTCTTTTCCGCGTCCCCATACATGGTACGCAACTTGTACATAGTAAACGGCTTTCCTCCTAGGCCCGCACGGCGCTGGCGAAAAAGCACCGGGCCTGGCGACGTGCACTTGATGGCTATAGCTGCCAGAACAAGAATCGGCATCGTAAGTACGAGCAACAGTGACGCAACGACGATATCTAACAAGCGCTTCCACAACGGTAGGGGCTTGACGAACAGCGTCTGCCCAACCGCAACTTCTTCCTCGCTTGCGCTTTGGGTGCCCCCCGCCCCTTGGGCGCAGGTTTGCCGGTCATCTTGTTCGGCCACGTCCGGATGTCTCCCCGAGGCTTCTCGACCAGATGGATACTCAAAACACTGCCACACCAGAGGGATGTCCGAGCCAACGTCCCGTAGCAGGTTCGTGACCAGAACGATCGCAGCCTCCAAAGTGGTGCCGACGAGTAGGGCAGCCAGTCCATCGGACCAATCGCCAAACTCATCGGTCTTACGTAAGCGTTCGTCGAGTAAACGGGCCAGACGGTTTTGCCAATACGGATTCTCTGAAAGCGCCTCGAAGAACACTGCAGTAAAAGTCGATTGACCACGGTCGGCTCGAAGGCGCTCGCGTTCCAACGCACGGCGAAATTGCCGATGGGATAAGCGACGTCCTGCCAGTACGAAGGGTCGCATCCATTTACTCGTCCAAAGTGTCGTAAGCATTCCGGCGTTCTCTCCCAATCAACTACGGTTCTACTAGATAAGCCGATAAAGCCATTCCGGAACATGGTTGCGGCGCTTGTTAAGGACGATGCCCAACAAGCGCGATCCGCACTGGAACAACTGGTCACGGGCGCGGCTGACGATAGGCCCACGAACGCGCTCGGCCTCCACCACTAAGACTACGCCATCGAGTGTGCCGGCCATCGCAAAACATTCCGAAGGACTACCGCAGGGAGGCAAATCGACGATGGTCATATCGAATTCGCGTTTAAATAAGTCGATGAGACGCGCAAAAATTTCTCGCCGAAATTCCGTCTTTAGCCTAGCTTGTGTGGTCCCGCCTCCCAGGCGATAGGCCCAGCGCGCCCAGTAGTGTTTCACTGCGTCCGCTGGCTCGGCCGAGCCCGCTAGAATATCGTACAACCCCACGTCTTCGTCCTGCGAATCTTCCGGGACACGGTCACGGCTTGCCTGTACCAGCAGCACCGGACGTTCCAATTTGTGGGCTGCGGTGATCGTTAGATATCGACACACCGTGGATACACCTTCCCCTTTGCGGCAACTGGTGATGCCTACCACCGGTCGCTGGGGTGGCCGGTCCGCCCAAGCTTGACGAAGTCGATCGAAAAGCAGGCGGTAATAGTCTGCAATGCCCCAAGGCAAGGATGTGTCGGGCAAAACGTGTGCGACTTCGCTAACCTTGCCGGTGGGACTGTGTGTGAAAAGGCTCGCTGCCATCATATCCAAAAGGTCCTGGGTTCAGTGCTAGACCGACGACGATGCGTTCTATGGCAATTGAAGTTGTTCCCGACGGTAGCGCGGAATGGCCACGAGCACCGGCAAATGTAAGGCCAGCTCCACCTGCTCCGGAGTCCGGAATGTGGTGTCTAACATTTCGGCTAGAACAGCCACGGTGAGCCCCCCGAAAATGGCCGCCACCATACCCAGGCTCAGCACCACCGTCGGCTTGGGGCTAGCAGCCTTTGCTACGAACGTAGCCGGTTGTACCACCTTGACGTTGGTTAACTGCTCATTGTCCAGTGCCTGAGCGACACGAGCCTGTTCAGCCAACTCCGAATACTTTTGGTAAGTGGTCCGCAACAGTTCCACCCGCCGCTCCAACTGGGATACCGCGACTTCGTTTTGATTCAACTCCAATAGGGCGTGCTGCGTTTGACGTCGACTTTCCTGCAGCGAGTCCAGTCGAGCTTGAAGAGTTCCCAGTTGGGCTTTTTCCATCAGAACAGCTTGTCGGCGGAGAATCGCTTCGACATCGCGCACCTGATGCCGCACGGCAACGAGCGCCGGGTGCTCTGGCTGATACTTGGCTTGGTACTCGCGCTCCTCGATTTGCAACCGGTAAAGCGTGTCACGCATCTGATCGACCGCCATTTGTGTTGTGGTGATGGCTGACTCGGAAGGATCAGCCAACTCCGCCCCCTGTTCATCTCCTAAAGCCGCCAGGCGAGCCTTGGCGGCCGAAATCGCGGCGATCGTATCATGAATATCCTTATTGAGCGTCGTAAGCTGGGTTTCTAACAACTGGCGTTGATCAGCAATCGAAGTAATACCCAGTCGGCTTTTGAGTTCTCCCAACTCCTGGGTGGCCTTCAAGAGCTGCGTCTTTAATTGCTCGGCCTGCTTCTCGAAAAACGAGTACGACTCGGTGGCGTTCACGGCCACATGCTGTTCGCGATAAACATCCACCAGCGTCTGCAATATGCGCTGTGCTTGGTGCGGCGTGCCAGCCTTGCACCATATCGATATGACGCTTGACTTCTTTGCCGACTCTGCCCAAATCGACCGTTGTAGGACTCGGACGGCCTGTTCTTCGGGCGGTACTGTATCCAGTCGAATAAATCGGCTGGCGATGCTCCGCAATAGTCCACGTAAACTGAAACCACCGTGAGAAGAGTCTGACGCCGCACCGGATGAGGGCTGATCGGGTTTCAAAATAGTCGAGGCCTTCAAGCGCCGAACTACTTTTTCCAGCAACACCCGACTTTGAAGCACATCCAGAACGGAACGGATTTCAGTCTCTCGGGAATCCTGTAACGACACGGTCGACCCCACAGCGGCCGTGGGATCCAACGCTACGCTCTCCCGCCCAACGCGAATAAAAAGCTTGGCCTCCGACACGTACGTCCGCGGGGCAAACATCAGCCCTACCACGGCAAACGACAGAATAGACGCAGCTACCAACGCCGCTTTCCGCCTGTGGCGGAATAACAGCCGCAATACGTCCCGTAAACCCCATGCCCCCGTCTTCGGGACGTAAAGCACCGACCGCGCTGGCGAGTTTTCAACCTGACTTATCATGCAAACTCGTCACCAGGTTCTCGATGGTACGACTACGACTACCTTTCCCCTGAATCATCGAGCTGGATCGCTTGACATACTCGAATTCGCCGGTCCGCCGAACAAGCTGCAGCCACCGTCGCCAGTCCGCGTTTCGCAAGACGCGAAGTCGCTCGAACGTTAACAGGGTTCAGGTACCCATTTAATTATGAATCCGTTCGAGCAGCGGTCGACCGCTTTTGCGCTGCACGCACCGGACAGGAACGCAAAGATAAGTTGAACGGGTAAGGATTGACGATCATAGCAATTGCAACGATGGTAGGGTAAAGATCAAGTTGATGTATTGAAGGAACATCCGACACACGGCGCGCAGAATAAGGAGCGGAATACGTGGCCCCGAAAATTCGCGGCGTCCTGGAAACGTGTTTGTATGTCGACGATCTTTCAAAAGCTCGTCGCTTTTACGAAGAAGTTCTCCAGTTAGAATTCTGTTCGGAACAGCCAGGACGGCACTGTTTTTTTCGTTGCGGCAATGGCATGGTACTTCTGTTTGTGCCATCAGCAAGCCGCCAAGGAGGTGATTTGCCGTGGCACGGGGCGACAGGTGCAGGCCATGTAGCTTTCGCGGTTGGAGCTGACGAGCTGGAGTTGTGGCAGCAACACTTAGAAAATCACGGTGTCGAAATCGAGCAAAAGGTACGCTGGCCGCACGGTGGTGGCTCGCTCTACTTCCGCGATCCAGCCGGAAACAGCCTGGAATTAGCATCGCCAGAAATATGGCAACTTCCAGCCAATGATACCAGCAAATGAAAATGGTTAGCTCAGACCTGATTTCAAGCAGGTCCAGCAGCCAAAATAACTCAACGCAATGAGTCCAGGGCACAAACGCACTATAACGATGGCACGAAGAATTGCCTAGTTGGATCTTTCCGCCGTGGCCGTGCCACGCTGTCGCCCCTTAAGAGGATGTCGGCGAGCGATCAGCGCGGCGTACACCGGCCTCTGGCAGTGTAACGTATCCAACGAGGCTTCTCGCCTAAGCCACGCAGGTAACGATAACCAGAGCCGATCCCAAAATTCTGGCGTTGGAAGGTGATTCACGCTGAGGCGAAATGGCGCAAGGCAAAATAGTTTTCTACTTGGTTTGTTTCTAGGGATCTGATTCATCAGGTCTAGACGGGCAAACAGGCAAGAGGACCGCATGAGTGCGGTCACTACGAACGCGGCTCCCCTTTGACCAAAGGTTGATTTTCGTATAGCCTCCGAGGCGCGTTTCATCGTCATGCGGCGGCTGGTATAGACTGCTGCACGTTGTGAACAGCCAACAATTGGCCATTGGGTCCGTACAACTTAATCTGGTTTTCGTCAATGAACCAAACGGCACTCAAGTCCCCGCAGCGAAAACGCCGCCCACAAAAGTAACCACCCCGTATCAAAAACGTCTCACGGATCGGTTGGTTAGGTGGCGCACCAGCTCGCTCGAACAACTGCCTAATGGAACGACGGATCAGGTCGGTCAAGTTTTCGTGGCTCATAGCTCCCTTTGGCGTCACGACTACCAACCCTTGCTACCAAATGCCATCGGATAACCAGAGCCGGCAAATTCAGGCGTCAGCCGCCTGCGTGACATCTTGCCACAACGGACTACCTTAAACCCTCTTACCGGAAGATCCGATAAAGCTTCACGCAGTTTGCTCAATGCTACCTTCGAGTAGGAATCGTACGTGGCCGGTGAAGCGCCGAAACAATGGCTAGGCCCAACAAAGGGAAATGAGTGCCCAAGCGTCTTTGGCTGAATACAGGCAGCTTCTTTTTTGCACCCTTCACGGTTTCGCGTAGGTGAATTCAAGGAGGAAACTCCCCACGGAAATCTGTCGCGATTGTTTCCAGAACGATCATTCGACGCCGTCGGGTTTTTGGGGGTTCTTGACGGTAGTTGTCTGGACAAAGCTAGAGCGAAAGTCGTTGAAGCCTAAAGTCACCACGCCGATAGTCCAGGTTGGATCCGTAACGAGGGTGGCCGTTGTCGGAATCGCCTTGTTTCTTAGAATGAGGAAAGTGGAATGGGTGGGTGGCCGAGTGGTCTAAGGCGGCAGTCTTGAAAACTGCTGTACCCATACGGGTACCGGGGGTTCGAATCCCTCCCCACCCGCTTTGGGACGCCGGCGCGACGGAAAACCTCACGATGAAACTCGTACTACGCTCTTCACCGGAGGACTTTCAGGTAACCGAGGAGATTGCTTTAACGTGCTCGGAAGGTCCTTATGCCTTATACCGGGTGGAAAAGCGTGGATTGGGAACTCCCGAAGTCGTGGCGGCCCTGGCCAAAAAATGGCACCTGAGGGCAGATCAAATCGCGTGGGCTGGCTTCAAAGATCGTCACGCCGTAGCGACTCAGTACATCACCGTTCTCGGGGGACCGCGGCGATCGTTCCAACAGCCGCACATTAACGTGCACTACTTGGGGCAGACCTCTCGCGCCATTCGATCCGAAGACATCGTACGAAACCATTTTCGTATAGTCATCCGACGCTTGACACCTCAGCGCGTAGAATGCCTGCAACGCCGATTGGACATCGCTCAACAGCGAGGCTGGCCGAACTATTTCGACGAACAGCGATTTGGATCAGTCGGATTTCCCGGCGAATATGTGGCCGAATCATGGTGCTTAGGTGATTACCAGCGCGCCCTTTGGTTAGCCCTGGCTAGCCCCTATCGCTACGACTCTAGCCAAGAACGCGTCGAAAGACAGTGGTTGCGCTTCGCGTGGGGCGACTGGTCGAATATATACCCGTTAGTCCGCCACCCGGTGCGACGCTCCGTAGCAAAATATCTCGCGACTCACCCAGGAGACTTCCGCCGTGCGTTTGCCCTGATCCCGGTTACCTTGCGTCGCATTTATCTATCGGCATTCCAAAGCTTCCTCTGGAATGTGTTGGCATCGAGTTGGCTCGAACAGCATTTGGCACCCGGCACGACGCGACGCGTGAAAGTCGCCGATCAAGAATTGGTCGTACCACATTGGGGAGACGTGGTAATACCGGACGACTTTTTCCAACAAGCAATTCCACTACCCAGTGCACGAACTACCGTGGATGATGCACGGTTAGCGAGTCAATTGGACAAGCTGCTTGCGGAACGCGGACTGGAACGAAGGCAGTTGCGAGTCAAGTACCCGCGCGATGCATTCTTTTCCAAAGGTGCGCGAGCCTTGTGGATTCGGGCGTTCAGTCTGGAACATCGTGTCGAGCTCGACGCCCTCCATCCTGGCCGACGGGCACTCGTGCTTGAATGCCGATTACCGCGCGGAACTTTTGCTAGCTTTCTGCTCCGGTATATCAGTGCAGACGACCACGGTAGTACGAAGAGCCTATCCCAAAAAACCGGCGGCGGAAGGTAATTGACGCCAAGGCGAAATGGAGGAAAGCAAGGTAGTTTTCTATTTGATTGTTGTGATCCGATTCATCGGGTCCAAAACTGTAGAACAAACGAAAGGACCGCATGAATGCGGTCACTACGAACACGGCTCCGCTTTCACCAAACATACATTTTGGGGACAGTTTCACAGAATCTGACAGAGTCACGTCCCTCGATTCGTCGTCACTTCCAAACCATGTTTTTTACGCAGTTCGCGTCTGATGTTCTGGTAGTTAGAGCGTTTTCTCACCTGTGCCATACACATGTTGCTGCCTTATCGTAACCTGTACGGCACCAGATGGCGCAGTATCCAATCAGCGGTAAGGCTGAAGGTCACCGTGAGCAGTGCGCCGAATAAGCCGTACCAGGCCCAAGCGATTCGGGTTCCAAATACAATCGCCGTCATGGTTCCTACAGCAAGTGTCAGTCCGATTGGGGCCGATCGGGGATCCAGGCGTACAGAACGCAGTGCCAGCAAGAATAACCCCAGCAATATGCTGGTGGCAAAGCCAGCTACTGCTAAGACACTGTCGATGGTGTGTTGGGTCAAAGAAGCTGCGATCCAGGCTACGAGCACCTGGAACCCAGCACATACGAGTGTCGACCATCGACTACACCGCAGTTGAACAGCTTGGGACGCGTGCGCTGGCAAAATCCGCAGTGGGGTTAGTAAGTCAATGATAATGGTAACCGACGAGGCACTTAAGGAACTAGAGAGCGTGGACATAGCAGCGGCCAATCCTGCCGCCACCAGGATCCCTTTTATGCCAACGGGGACCGCGACCGCCATAAACGTAGGAAACGCAGCGTCGGCACGTGCGATCGGGGGTGAAGGTGGATGCACAGCAAAGTAGGCGGCAAGCGCAATTCCGAGGCCCAGGAAGAGTGCGAACTGAAGCCATACGACTACGCCGCTCAACAGCACTGATAAGGTCGCGTCCGAACGTGACCGGGCGCTCAGGTAGCGTTGCACCATCATTTGGTCGGCTCCGTGTGTCGCTAAACTAAGGAAAGCTCCGCCGACCAGGCCGGCCCATATCGTGTACGAATTCGTCCCATCCCATTGCCAATGAAAAACCCGTAGCTTTCCCTCACGGTAAGCAAACTCGAGTAACTGGTCGATTCCCCCGGAAAGCCCTTGGCACGCCAGAGCTAGCGCGAGAATTGCTCCCGCCAAGTAAATGAGCAATTGCACGCAATCGTTCCACACCACCGACTTCAGTCCTCCCAGGAACGTATACAAGACGGTAATGCCCGCCACCAGCAACAAAGTGATTTCCAACGGCCAGCCGATGACAACGGTCCACAACAAGCCCGTCAGATAGAGCCGCAATCCATCGGACACGTTACGTGTGACCAGAAAGACAAGGGCCGCCAGATGTTTGGTGGGAGTACCGAGTTTTTCGACCAGCACTTCGTACGCAGACCGTAATCTCCCCGCAAAATAAAGCGGAATGAGCAAGGCTGCGACGACCAGGCGACCAATGACAAAACCCGTCGCTAATTGCAAGAAGCGAAGGTCGCCTCCTGAGGCATACGCCATTCCCGGAATGCTGAGGAACGTTACCGTACTGGTTTCCGTAGCGACTATCGAGCCAAGAAGCGCCCACCACGTCATCCTGCGGCCCGCCAACAGATAGTCGTCCAAGTCACGCTGACCTCGCCCGACAAGGACACCTAAAATAACCGTGATCGTTAGATACAGAGCTACGATGAGCGTGTCGATCCACGTCACGATGTGCCTCCTTGCGGCCCATTCGACGTGGAAGGCTGCTGCAGTGCATACCCACTACTCGGCAATTCGGGCAGCAAAACAGTATACTTTTCGTCGAGGTGCTTTCGGGCCAATCCGAAACGCACCAGTTTATCCAATGCATCGAGTACGTCGAAGTCGATGTCCAGATGTAACCACTCCTGAATCAGTCGCTCTACTTCTTGGTCCAACTCTTCCGCAGTAAAACCTCCCTCAGGAGCTAATTTCCATAAAACAAAATACGCCAGAAGTATTTCACGTAATTCCTGTTCCTTTGCGTCATCAAGCAACCGATAGAATACACCAGCGTTGTTGTCCAAATTCTGATAGTATAAGTTTCGCGTAAGGTGCAACTGATATTTGTCTTTTGTGTGGAGATACCCAAAAAAACTACGCAGCCCATACCCAATGGTTCCGAACACGAATACAAAAAAACCGATCAGGCCCCAAAGACTACCACTAAGTGCAGCGAATATGGCTCCTTTGATAATCTTAACAATAGTAACTATCACACCTGAGATGGTGGGCAGGAAAATCTTTCCGTGATCGAGCAGAGTCAAGCGGATTCGGCTCGAAGGAAGCAACATGTCCACGTCGGCTGTGGGTATGTTCTTGAAAAGTTTCAAATAGATTGCCGTAGTATCCACATCGGCATTTAATCCTTTTTTATGGCGAAGACTAAATAGGATAACCAAGCGCTGGTAAATCGGTACGCTCACCGCCTTCTTGCGGAAGGGGGCATACCACAATCTCCGGAACTGTGTTCCGTAGACATGACCACGAGCAAAGACTTCCAAGCGATCAAAGACCGAAAAATCAATATTCAGGCGGAGTCCCCACTCGGTGGCTACTTCGAGCGACTGCTCGAGTTCCGCCCTCGATAGTCGCCGATAGTTTGCGCGCCGAAGTAGTTCGAGCACGTCCCCAAACAACTCCCGCCGCAGTAGGCGCAGCTCGTCGCTGGAAAAGTCCTCTACCGAACATGTGTCGTCATCAGGGTCGAACGGGGCATAAGCAGCCGTAAGACGTTGCGCAATGGGGTGCAACTCGCTCGCCACGCACCATCGTGCATGGTCCACCAAACGGCGAAAATAACGCCGATCGGCCGGAGACAATTCCGCGCGTAAGACGAGCTTTTCAAATAACGTCTGGTGCCGCAGAGGAATGAACTGCTCGCGGGCTGATCGCGGTGCATCGGCCAGCAGACGCTCCGATCGATCAGCAATGGCGCGCAGCGCCCAAGGTGGAACTTGAGCCATGGCAAAACGCCTTGTGTACTATTGTTGCCTTATTGCCCTTGACTGCCATGCCGGAATGGATTTATCACCGGCACACAAAACAGCTACTATCAGGCTAACGTATCTAAG
>CAYRMD010000066.1:0-29601 GCA_964425225.1 uncultured Pirellulaceae bacterium
CGACTTGCTAAAAGGTTCCGTACAATACGGGTGACTTATGCAGAGGTTCCTTAACCCTCCCGTAAGAGTTACAGGGTGGATTGGGGCGCCGTGTCTAATCGGAACTAACACGGGCCTGCGTTTGGGCGAGGTGCAACCGACGACGTCTCGCCCCTTGCCCGGCCAGCCCTAGCGATGCCTCTGGGCTACGCCATCAGGACCGCTTCGGACCGCCCAACCCACTATGGTTCTCCGGGCCGCTTGCGGAGAAGATGCCGGTTAGTCATCTCGAACTTGCCCTGCTGCCACCGCTCCATCATCCCGCGCGGCATGAGATTGAACTTTTGGTAGTAGTTGTTGGGCATCGACGGCAAAAGCACTTGCAGCCATTCTGTGATAATCAAGTTCGCGCAAACCACCAGCACGGAGTCCAAGAAACGCCGGTTCTGCCGTTTGGCGACTTAATTGACGACCTGCCAGATGATAACCATGGGCACCACGACGGTCTTGCAAGAACCGGTGGCCATCTTGCAGGCACAGCGGGTGAGGCCGTTTTCCTCGGGGAGAGTGATGCCCCGCCGCTCGGCGGGCGGGGCTTCCACCAGCCAGTTAAAGGGCTCGGCCGCTTCCCGCTGGCAGAAGGAGAGCTTGCGCTCTTGCGCGGGATCGTTCCAGTAGGTTATGATTTGCCGGGTGATGGGAGTGAGACCTGGATAGCCATGCTGGCGCCACTCCTTGACTCCCAGACGAGGTAGCCCATATTCAGCCGACGCAGGTTTTGAAGTTCCCGGCGCTTTCCGCCCGAGAATTAGAAAACGCTCCTTCGGAAAAGACCCGCCTTCCGGCGGAAAAGATCACGAGCTAGGCATCGAACCCTTTTAGCCACGGCTAACGTTCGTCCCGATCGAACGAAGTGAAAATCATCTCGTCTGTTGGCTGGCTTTAGTCAAACCAGACGCTCGTCCACCAACGAAATCGGACTTGACGTTAGAGACGAGCCAGCCCCGGGACAACCGACTCTCTGACGCAGCGTTTTCAGGCCCCAGGCACACGCCGGGTAGAAAAAGTCCCCCCAAAGCACAAACCGTCCTCACCGCGACCGCAGGAACAAGATCAGGGCCGGCTATTATAAAAATCAAAGATACGCGATTGTGAGCGTGAGCTACAGGTCTCCCGATTAACTGGGGGTGCAGGAACAACCGGGTATCAACACGGCAAAACCTGACACAACCCGACAACTTTTACTCAAGCAGCAGGCCGCCTTGGACTTGTTGGTGCTGGGGAAGTTGGACCGCGAAGTCGCAAAACTGGCGGGCGTGGCTGGGCACACGGTAACCCTGTGGCGGAACTGCAATTAGAACTTTCGACAGCTCTTCGAGCTGAGCGGCAGGCGATCTGCGACCGCCACACGTCGAGCGTTTGCGACAACTGGTGAGCGCGGCTGTCAGGGCCCTAGCGTAGGACCTCCGGCAGCAGGGTGATCGGAGAGTCCGCTGGTCCACAGCCGCGCCCATTGCGAAATGCGTGGGGCCATCCGGCGCGGATCTCCAACCCGAGAAAAAGCCTCATTCCTACCTCCATCCGCCCGGCTGGAAACTGGAAAACTTCCGCAAACAGTTCTGCACCAAGGACCCTTCCTGGCTCAGTGGGACTCTGCCGGAAACTGGGCAAGAACGAAGCGGTCCCCCGAGCTGAAGCAACTAGTCCATCACACAGCCTTCCTCTGATTCTGGTGTGAGGCTTGGGCCTGGCAAACCCGTTGAAATACCCGTTAATTGGCTCCAAATCGGCCCCTAACGCAACCGCCTACCGACGGCGGGGCCGTACCAGTGGTTGAGGCCGTTTCGCAGGCCGGCATCGGAATCGAAGGGGCGGCAAACAGGAAGAGATGTCCACCGGTCGTTTACTTTCAATCGCCACCCGGCAGAAGGGCTTGTAGATGCGATGGTTGACGATCGTGGTCGTGTCGCCATCCGAGTCATACTAGGCAAAGTCGGGGACTGTATTGAGGTGGTCTATTCAGGTCCATGGAACCAAAGTGGCCGTCACAGCGTCAACGCGTCAACGGCTTCCGTTGCCAGGTGGCCGGTTGTTGCCGTTTTTGTGTCGTTCGGAGGTTCCTTATTTTTTCCCACTCCGCAGGATGTTTTCGCGCGAACCTCGCAGGATATAATACGCAAGAGCTTTCTTACAGATGTCGGGTTGTGACCAACACTTGGCATTTTGTCCCAAGCAGGAAGAAAACCTGTAGACCTTCGGCTCGACGATTCCAGGTTGAGAGTCGGGCGACTCCACGGGATGAATGTACGAATCTTAGCAACAGCCGACTTGCATTTAGGACGCCGTCTTTCCGGAGCGTCCGAAATGGAAGCTCCGGAATTTTCTACCGCGCGAGTCTGGGACGAGATCGTCCAATATGCCACACAGCAAGAGGTGGATTTGGTTTTATTAGCAGGCGATCTGGTGGATCGGGAGAATCGCTTTTTTGAGTCCCTAGGGCCGTTGGAGCGAGGGCTTGAGGCACTCCATCAGGCCGAGATTCCGGTATGTGCGGTGGCGGGCAATCATGACTGGGATGTGCTGAGCCGGGTGGCCAACCTCCGAAAAGGAACACATTTTTATTTTCTCGGCCAACAGGGCCAATGGGAACAAAAGATCCTCACCTCTCGGAATGGCCAGCCGGTGAGAATCCTCGGATGGTCGTTTCCGGCCGAGCATGTCCGGCAATGCCCGTTAGACGGTTTGGGTGGCTTGGTCCAAAAGGAGAAGATCGACTATTCCGAGCCGCCGACCATTGGGCTATTACATGCGGATTTGACGACCAGTAGCAGTATGTATGCCCCGGTGGAGCGACACCAGTTGCAGGCAGTGCCGGTGGTGTTGTGGGTGGTCGGACATCTGCATGCCTCCGATCGGGTGTTGAGTGGGTCCGGAGCCCAGATTTTAGTGCCGGGTTCGCCCCAAGGGTTGGATCCGACGGAAACCGGCGCCCACGGCCCATGGTTGATCGAACTGGACGGCGCCTTGGGGCAAAACCCTCCGAAACTTACCCATGTGCCGTTGGCTCCTTTGTGGTATGAAAACGTGTCGGTGGATGTCTCGGATAGGTTTTCGGAACCCGGCAAGGGAAATGGTTCCTCGTCCGACCCGAAAGAGGAAATCATTTCCCGGATTCGAGAGGCGTTAAGGAACCGGTTCTCCCCCTGGCTGGAGAGGGGGGTGAGCCCTCGGCGGGTTTTGGTTCGACTAGCACTCCAGGGGGCTACCTCGCTTTATAAAGAGATCGACAGTTGGTCTTCAGATCTGGCCCATTATGAATATCAGGTAAACCATATCTCCTGCAAGATCGAAAAGTTGCTCAATCAGACTCGGCCTTTGCTGAACCTAGAGGAGTTGGCCCAGGGTGGGCATCTGTTGGGGCGATTGGCTCGGCTGGTGTTGCAACTCGAGCAGTTGGGCACTCCAGGAGAGCTAACCCCTAACCAAACAGAAACCTCCGTCGGAACTCCAGCCGCCCAATAGATCGAAGAACTGATTGGGCTGGCCCGCGAAAAGATGGCCGAAGTGGATCGAGCAAGGCCTTTTAGGAACCTGGATCGGCAGGTGGATCCTGAGGCCAGCCGGGCCGAAGCCATCCGACTGCTCCGCCAACAGGCCATCCGACTCCTGGAAGCATTGTATGCTCAGCAGCCGACGCAGGAAGAATGACTATGAACGGCAAAAACTTCTTCTTCCAGCGGATTGAAGTGAAGCAGATGCCGGGGTTTCCCACCGGTCGGGGATTTACCGTATCGGGGCTATGCTCCGGAGTGAACATTATTTACGGCCCAAACGCTTCCGGAAAAACGACCCTGGCCCGGGCTATCCATATTTTGCTTCATGGAATCGATCCGGTTTGGACCTCCGGACGGTCGTCGGGGGCCAGGGGTGGGGCGGTAAAACCTTCCGTAGAACTGGCCGCTCAGGTCCGATGGGGGGATACCTGTTGGAATATTCACTATCACTATGAAAACAAGCACAGCCGACCTGCCTGGCAACGGGTGGGCGAAAGCCAATCCTCGGAATCTCCCTTGCTGGTGCTTCAAGAACTGCGGCGACATTATCTGTTCGGATTGCCCGATTTACTGGCATCCGAGGAAAAAGGAGAGGACCTGGTCTCCTATATCCTCTGCGAACTTTACGGCGGCTACGATCTCGCCCAGGCCTATAAGACGCTAGAATTTAAGGAGAAGTTTACTCCAACCTCTGACTGCAAAGACCTTGAGCAACAATTGACCGACGCCAAAGAGAAAGTCCGCAAGTTGCAACAAGACCAGGAAAGGATTTTTGATTCTCTGGCCGAGGTAGAAGAGCTTCGGCAGAAGCAGCAGCAGGCCGAGGAGGCTGCCCCAGAAGGTGCGCCAGCTCGAAAAGGCCAGGGCGGTTTGGGAAGCCAAAAGGAAGTATGACGAAGTGCGAACAAAGCTGGCAGCCTTTCCGCCCGCACTGGCCAACATGACTGGCCAGGAAATCGAAGCACTTCAAGAAATCTGCAGTAATTTGGCTCAGAAACGGCAAGAAAAAGCCACTGCCGAAGATCGGCTCCGTAGCATTTCGGCCGAATTGGCCCAGTTAGGGTTGCCCCAAGACGGGATTCCCACGGAGCTGCTTGCTACCTGGCGGAAACAGGTCGCTCGGCTCAAACGTCTAAGAGAAACAGAAATCCCTGCGAAGACCCAGGAACTGGACAAAGCCTCTGCCGAGCTGGACCAACTTCGGCAACTGTTGGGCGACTGGGTCCAACAAGCACAAACATCTTTCTTATCCCTCATTACGTTGGCAGAAGTCTAGCAGCTCGCCGATTGGGGCAGAGAACTCGAACAGTTTCGGGCCGAGCATCAGGTCAGCCAAGCGATTCAGCAATGGCTCAGCCAGCTCCTCGACGCTGATGAAAGCCAGCTTTCTCAGGCTCTGGATGTGAATTCCTTGCGGTCGAAGGTGGATATGGTTCGTCACGCCGCCGAAGCACTTCAGCGATGGTTGGCCTTGGATGAGGTATTTCAGCTTCGTCTGCAGGACCTGGCCCGGCGACGACGGATGGGCTTAGGGGTAGCGGTCCTGGTAGGGGTGCTAGGGATCATCTTGGCCCTGCTGGTGCATCCTTCGTGGTGGCTGATGGTGGCAGCGGCGGTAGGAATTGGAGCATGGGCGTTGTGGTTTCAAACTCAGCCGGAGGATCCCCGCCTCCGGTGTCAAAACGACCTGGCAATGCTTCAGTCCCAAGGACTGGTTTTGCCCTCGGCATGGGAGGCCAGCGCCGTGCGAGAACGTCTGGCCCAGCTTTCCCAGCAATGGGCCCAGTGTGAAGCGCAGCTCCAAGTGGCCTTTCGATGGTCGAATCTCCACTCGAAAATGGTGGAGCTTCGGAAGGAGCAAACCGCCATCGAACAAGCTAAGCAAGCATTGGTGGGCCGGTTGGGCTTTTCGCCAAGAGCCGCCCAGGAAGAGCCAACCTGGCTCTCTCTATTGGCGGCGAATCTTCGGAGACTGTACGAGGCCCAGCAAAGAGCAATGGCTGCCCAGGCGGAACTGGATTCTCTTAGAAAGCAGGCTGAGGAATTGGCCAGGACCCTGACCACCAGTTTGCGACAATACGGTTGTGAAGAGTCGATCGACTGCCATCGGTTGGAGAGCCAGGTGGAGGAACTCGACAAGCGCCAACAACAATATACTCGCCTCTGCTATGAACAAAAGCAATTGAAACAGGAACTAGACAGGCTAACTCAAGCCATTCAAGACCTGGAGCAAGCGGAACATGATCTGTTTGAAGGCCTTGGGTTGAAGCCAGAGGAAGAGGCCAAACTTCATCAATGGACGCAGATGCTTCCTGAGTATCAGGATTTGGCCAAGGAGCTTCCTAAGCTGAAAGGAGCGCTACGCAGCGCTTTACGGGCTTGGGACGAGGAAGTTGGAGGCGATGGCAGGCCACCAGATGATGAGCAAATCTCGGCTCGTCTTCCTGATCGCGACCAGCTCCAACACGATCTTCAACAATTCCAGGCATTGGCCAACCAACAAACCGAGCTAGCCCACCAACTGGGTCAGTTGGAAAACGAAATCTCCCACGCCAAACGGAGCACCGACCTAGAGAAGGCCTTGGCAGAATTGGCCGAGGTTCAGGCCGCCCTCCAGGAAGAACACCAAAAGGCTTATGCAGCCGTCGTCGGCCATCAGTTGGTTGATTGGCTCTGGCGCTCCGAGCAGCTCCATCCGGAACATCCGGTCCTGCAGCGGGCCAGGGATTTGTTTAGCCAGTTTACCAACGGCCGATATCAACTAGAACTCCAACAGCCCGACAAGATGGGTACTCGGAAAAAAGAGCTCCATTCCGCCGCCAGATTAGGCGCCCATGATAATGAGCAAAAAATATCTCTTTCCTTGGACGAGCTTTCCAGCGGCACCCGAGTCCAACTACTTTTGGCAGCCCGGATGGCCTTCATCGAACGGCAAGAAGAACAACGTTCATCCGGCCTCAACCCCCTCGGCTCACTGCGACTTCCGATGATCTTCGATGAAACCTTCGCCAATAGCGACGACCAACGTACCTGCCAAATTATCCAGGCCATCCTGGCCCTTGCTAAACAAGGCCGACAAGTCTGTTGTCTGACCGCCCAAGAGGATGAACTGGCCAAATGGAAGTCTGCCCTGCAGAACCAGTCTGAGATTCCATGGACCAAGGTATCGTTGCCGCCTGGTAGCAGGTAGGCCGGCCGGGGATTTGACTCACCCTGTATGTGGTGGTGTCTTCTGCTTCGAGCCGGAGCAATGTGATCATCGAGCAGTTTTTTTCCTACCAGCGGGAGCGATCGATCACATGGTTCGTGTGTACATTCTGGTAAAACCCCGGAAACTTGATAACGAAAGTTCAGGCTGATTCTGGTCCGGGGGACCCTCTATGACACTTCCATGCGAGGCCACATGCCCTCCCGGCCGAAGGTCTTGTGAACGTAGTAAAGGTTGCCAGCATTTGGGTTGACAATAATCGCGTAAGCGCTTAGTCGGTAGCTTTCGTGCGTGTTACGGCTCGCAGCAAGACCTCTAATAATGTCTTATGAGCGTCACATTCCCAGAGAGAACAGCACCTCTATGGAAAGCCAAAAGCCGGTTTCCACTAGGGCTAGCTTACGACCCCAAGAACGGCCAGCCTACTCTTTCGGAAGTCAGGGAGGAAGTCCACCAGCGCAGTGGCGCCTAGCACCCGTGGGCCCAGCAGTTCGTTGTCGTCTTCTAGTGTCATGTTTGGATGTTTCGCAATTAAAGGAACGCATGTGTTGCGGCTGGCGTCTTCCATTCCCATCGGGGAGCATGATGCCATGCGAGTTTTGAAAGCGGTCGAGTTGAGTGACGCGGTACGAACGACGTTGACAAAGGTCGCGAGGCCGCGGCACGCCGGCACGTGTGGTATTTCGTGCTACGACCTTCTTGGCCGCGGCGGCGGGACGGCGGAACGGGGGATTGCCGCTGACCTGGGTTGCACGCGTGGCACGGCGGGAGGTGGCGCACCCGTTTCCTTGAGGCCTGCCTGACGGGCCTCGAGAAGGACGGGCCACGGGTGGGCGCACTCCGAAAGTCCGCGCGGCCAAGGAGGACGAAATTCTCCGCAAGACAACGCGGAAAAAGCCGACGAACGCCGCGCACTGGTTGACTCGTTCGATGGCGAGGGCCGCAGGCGTGAGCAAGGCGACCTTACATTGGATCTGTCGCGACAATGGCCTAAAGCCGCACTTGGTGAGATCTCTAACGTCTCCAACGGCCCGAGGTTTGTGGAAACGGTGACCGACATCGTTGGCTTATATCTCAACCAGTCCGAACATGCCTTGGTGCTCTCCTGCGACGACAAGAGCCAGATTCAGAAGCCCTACCGCACGCAGAAACGTCTGCTGCTTTATCGCAACCGGTTGGGCACTCTAACGCACGACGAGCATGGACACGTGGTCGAGCGTCCGGATATTCGCAGCGACAACGGCAGCGTGTGCATCTGTCGGGAGTTCGCTGGAGTGTTGGATGAGCACGGGCTGAGCCATCGGCGGATCAAGCCGCATTGTCCAGAGGAGAACGGCCTCCTGGAACGGGCGCAGCGTACACTTGGCAAGCTTTGGGACCAGGCGGAGCTAAAGCATTACCATGAGGCGGTCCGGGTAATCGACCGGGTGATTCCCTGGTACAACCAGAAGCGGTTGCACAGTGCGTTGGGGTTCCTGCGTCCGGTGGACTACTACCGCGGCGCCCCGGCGGCCCTACACGAAGCGCGTCGTCGTAAGCTGGCCGAGGCCCGGCACCGGCGCACGGAGAAGAACCTGGGCCTCCGACAATTGAACCTGCCGTTGGAGCGCTGCCAGAGTTTCCAGAGCCAAAGTGTCCCTTGACCAGGAGGGTCTCCCTTAACGTGAGCCCTTTTTGAGTCAGATCCGTTGAAACAAAACACCGACCTGTGTCTTCACGAGATATATTCTTAGAAGACGATGGTTCCGCTGCCAGAGGTCGTTTGCACCTCAGGGGTATGCAAGCTAATTGTTCGAGCGACCGTTCTCTTACGATCGATGCGGCACTTAGGCTATCTTGCTTACAATTTCCCGTTACGTTACTGGCCTTCAACGTGGGCTACGTGACATTTGCACGTTTCATTCAACATGATGAGCAACTGATGACAAGTGACCTTCGAGCGCCGTTCAGACCGGGCTAGCGGGGCGTCATCGGGGTACATTGATGGAATAGTGGACCGGAGCAGATTTTATAGTGTCGTAACCACGGAACATTCTCCGACAAAACAAGACCGCAGCGGTCGCCGAATACACGCAGAATATTCCAGGAGATCCAATGTGAAAAACAGGCGGATTGCTCCAGGGCAGAGCGAGTCCTGGGCTTGGACCGATGAGCGTGTCGTCTCGATTGGCATTGGTCACGTGCGGATCGCGGTACAGGCACAAGGGCCAGTCACAGTTTGGGTAGGAAATGAATCGGGTTCTGCACCCGTTTTTGTTCAGCAAGCGGGGGATCATGATCGTCTGGCAGACAACATTCCTACCTTGCGCGTAATTGCTGTCGCTGAGACTGCGTCCTAACTGCCGTTCGCACGCTGGGAAGAATGGGTCAGCGAACTTTGCCACGTACCCTTTGACCGCGGGGAACATGCCATGGATTGCGCCCGCGCGCAGATGCTGATTGAGCAGATTTTGGAAGCCTACGCTGTGGCAACTGAGCCTGAACCCGAGTGGCTGCGGATGCTATACCAGGTCTACCCGCAGTTCTTCCATACCGCCGTGCGGGTGCTATGGCAAGAGGCGGACCCGCTTGCGACGGCGCGCCTGCATTTGCTCTTCTACTCACTATTGGACGGAGGGCCGGACGAACGCGATGTTTGGTACATCGTACTGCCCACGATCATTGACGATGCACTGAATGCAGATCCTCCGGTTTCGCGGAACGAATTGGCTCAAGTTTTGCGCGAGGTAGCTGCCGTATCAAATCGTGCTGGCCGTTCGAGGGGAGCCACTCCTATGGCAGAGGTTCTCGAGCGGCTAGCCGAGGACCTCCAGCAATGAACCGTACGGGCAAAATTCATGTATCGCTGCAGTCCGGCGTCCGCTTTATGCGTGCCGAGACGCTTGCTGCGTCGGTATTTGCCGCTGGCAATTCGGCTGTTGAGGTTTTAGAACCAAAGGGTACCAGTTCCACAAGTGGTCTACTCAATATCAATACACCGCATCGACTTTTCCCCATCGTTGCCGTTGGGTGCGTTTCCACAGGTTTATGGAGAGACTTACCGCTAGTAGCTGTTTTGCCTAGCACGCGATACTTCGTGACGACGGTTCTCGTTGGGTGGACAGCACTATGCGGTCTGCCGAGCCTTCTGGGTCTGTCGAGTGTGACAGCCGGTGATCCTTTGCAGATGCTTCGTGTTGTCCAGCGTAAACCAAGGGCGGTTAGTGCCCAAACGCGGCATCGTAGTACAAGCCCCATTCAAAGGGGTTTTCGAGCATGAAAAACGATACAACGGTCGACGAACTACTCGGCCTACTCGATGCTGTTGCACATTGGTTCTTCTGGCCGTATACGTGCGGCATGTTGGAAGCGGCTGATTACTGGCTCGATGAACTACTTACTCGGATCATCCATTCAAGTCGATGCCAAAAATTGATCCAAACATTTCTCGCCCGTTTGGACGCATCTCGGTGCGGGAACGCCGGTTCCAGAAAGCGTCCATGGCGGTTCGGCAACAGCCGGCCTAGGACAGAGGGATATTCCTTTCCACCTGCAGAGCACGTCCGCCACCAGTGTCAAGTCCTTGAAATGTACGCCTTCCACCAGGCCGCGCGCGCCGTCGAGCTTCATAGTATAAGACGTGGGAATCGCACTTTATGGTTGGCCTCCGAAAAGCGCTTCGGGCAAAAGAAACGTTTGTTTGCACTGAGCCGCATGCCCGGGCAGGCAGAGTTGGAGGACCCGAAGTATGATCCCGAGCACCAACTGTTACGCGGCTTGGTGGCGTTGGCGCTCGCCGGTGTCGAGCATCCCCAACACCCATGTTTAGTTCTCGTTGAACGCAATCGCCGTTTAGTGAAACGGGACCGCGACGCGATCTTCCACAAAGCGGCTCTCTTAGTCGGCGAGCCCACCGCATCGGTTCTAAGATAGATAGTATGTCCGCGAGGTGCCCCGGGAGACCGCTCGACACTTGCGCCGTGTGGGAATCCTTGAACAGTGGGTAGGTGCGCACATTAATTTTCCAGTTAGACCATAGCCAAACCGGTTGGTTTTAGCCAGGAGCCGTAGTGTGCAGAGCAAGTAAAAGATTCTCGAGGTCTTATTGGACGTTCACGTGTTTGACAACTATGAACACTCTGCCATACCCTCGGAAATCGATGAGATGCTTTGCACGGTTTTCCAGGGGATGAACGACCAAAACTCCTACAAGCAGGTATTCGCTTCTTTGGACGTCAGTCATATCTCAAGCGCCTTGCTATGCTTTACATGGCGGGCGTTGACCTCGGCAGTACGCGACCAATCACCAGAGATTCTGCTGTACGGTCTGATCGCGCTGGTAACCACATGGGAGCCGACGGCTCCGGACTCTGCCAACCGGCTTGACCTTTATTGGAAGGCGGCTTACAGGATCGGCGTGCTCCCAGATGGGCTTTTCAAACAAGTCAGACGCATCGTAGGTGAACCGAAGGCCATTGATCTGAGACAGTACGTAATGCAGAAGTATTCCGAGTTCCCATTGGCAGACTGGACAGATTTTCCTAAAAAAGAAGTAGTACTAGCGCTTGTATATTGTGGCGCAAAAATTCTTGAGCATGCCGACTTAAAATCGTTCGGGTCTTGGTATCTCATTTTTCACCTCGGAAGCCACGTTTGTCGTCTGGTCTTCGATGGCAGGGATTCGGTGTATGAAGTTCAATGCAAAACAACACCCCCCGTCGCTGAAGGTTGGCTCCCCGTTGGATTTGCTGAAGCGCTTGGGGGTAATCGACGACTGGTGAGTTACCAGCACGCCTGGCAGCACGACCGGTGGCTGAAAGTGCCAGCCAAAGCGTCAGCCAGCCTCTTTGCGTGGCTTTTGGCGCCCATCGAGGATGCGTGCCGATGAAAGCTAGCAGTTTGACGGTTCCATTCGTAGCACGGAATTATGTGGTAGTCATTTTACATGCTGCATTGGATAGGATGCGTCACTACTTTCATGACCTCTTTCCGGCAACTTTAGAAACTTCTGATTCACTTATTGGATTGCAAAATATTGGCTCTATGGCGGCGTGGTTCGCTTGGGATGAAGGCAAAAGCAGTATCTATCTTGCCTGATAGCTCTTATTTGACGTCTCTAAGCGGCCGCCGCCGGCACTCTCTGCGCTGCTGGGTGCGACTAAGCGCTGCGCCTGGTTTCTGGTATAGCTTCCGATGCACATACATGTTTACGCCCGCAGCAACAGCAAAACCATGTATCAGATTTTTAGAGAACTTGCGCAAACGCGCTAGCCATTCACCGTGGGGCTTGATGAAAATGAGTACCTGTTGAATCTGGCAATGAATTCTTGGTTTCCATCGATTTTTACGCATCAGTTCCTCGGGGGCACGTCGGGCGTTCACATGTTAGTCGACAAAACAACGTGGCTTCGGCGCTCTAGAGCGTATCGCCGCATGTTGCCGAACATACGTGTGATCCCAATAGACGCGCTACTCGCCGCCATGCACTCACTTGCTCACCACTTCCTAAACGTTCGAGGCCGTGTTTTGCAGTCCTCTGTGCCCTCTGTGTCTCGGTGGTGCAAAACTCCAGCGTAAAGACCACTGGCCACGAGAAGAGCGATGAGCTTAGCGAAACAATTGCGCAATCTGTGCTGGAAACCTGCCGATTTCCCAAAAAGGTTCCAGTCCAACACCGCTAACTTATGCAGAGGTTCCTTCCTTTCTATCCCGGCACCATATAGGCGGATCGCCAAAACACGTTGCCAACGCCGCCGAACCACTGTGCTTGTTGCCGCGCTCGCAGCTCCCGCAAAACGTCTACCTGATAAAGTAATCTGAAGGCACGCCAAGGAACTTCGATGCCGCTTGCGGTCCGAAGTCGCCGCCGGTCATACTAGTTGGAGGGCTTACAAGTTCCGTCAGCGCATTGAAAATGCACCGTGTAGCAAGGACCATGAATGGTATGCAGAAGAACCGTGTCGCGATCTGGGTGATAGCGCTAGCAAGTGGGCTGGCCATCAGCATGCACGCCGCGTGTAGCGCCCTAATAGCCCAAGAGCTCTCACCAGCAGATGTGCAGTTTTTCGAGGCGAAAATACGCCCCGTTCTCGTCGAACACTGCCTAGAATGTCACGGGCCAACTATGCAAGAAGCCGGCCTGCGGCTAGATTCGGCTGAGGGCTGGCGTCAAGGCGGCGATTCCGGGCCGGCTATCGTACCAGGAGAACCCGAACAAAGCCGATTATATCAAGCCGTCCGATACGACGATCCTGAACTCCAAATGCCTCCGGACGGTAAGCTGCCCGACGGAGTCATCGAGGCGATTCGCGATTGGATTCGACGCGGCGCACCGGATCCGCGCGTCGCCGCTCGCTCCGAAACTTCTCAGCCGAGAAACTCCGCTTCCAGCTCGACCGACCAACATTGGGCCTATCGCCTTCCGGTCCGCCCGGAGATACCGCACACGCCGGACGACCGGTGGTCGTGGACGCCGGTCGATCGGTTCCTTTACGCTGTATGGATTCATCACGGTTTGAAGCCGACTCATAATGCTCCTGACGAAGTGTGGCTACGCCGCGTGTACTTTGACTTGACCGGCCTTCCGCCGACCGAAGAGGAAATCGATCGATTCCTTGCCGACCGCACGCCGGATCGCTACGAGCGGCTCGTCGATCAGCTTTTGGCCTCACCGCGGTTCGGCGAACGATGGGGCCGACATTGGTTGGATCTTGTTCGCTTTGCCGAATCGCTTACCCTGCGCGGCTTTGTGCTGCCCGAAGCCTGGCGTTATCGCGATTATGTGATTCGTTCGTTCAATGGTGACGCACCATATGATCAGTTTATTGTCGAACAAATCGCAGGTGATTTGTTGCCACCTGGCGATTGGCAACAGCAACAACAGCGCTGGATCGCCACGACGTTTTGGATGCTGGGCAACACTAACTTGGAAGAGCAGGACAAACGCCAATTGGACATGGACGTCATCGATGAACAATTGGATGTAATGGGTAAAGCAATTTTGGCACAGACCGTCGGCTGTGCGCGGTGCCACGATCACAAGTTCGATCCGATTCCTACACGCGACTACTATGCGTTAGCAGCAATATTGAAGAACGTTCAAATGGTAGAACACGCGAATGTGTCAAAATGGTTGGAGCTTTCCCTTCCGTTACCCGAAGATGAAGAACGAATAATCGCGGCGTATGAGGAGCAACTTGCACAGTTAGATAGAGACATTCAATTACAAAAAAAGTTACTATCCCAGTTAGAAAAGCCGGCTGCTGGCGCCCCGCCGACTATCGTGGCAATCGAGAGTCTGCCCGGTTTAGTGATCGACGATACTCAGGCAAAAAGGGTCGGCACGTGGCAGGTTTCCCAGTACACCAAACGCTATGTGGGGTCCGGCTATTCCCACGATCAAGATACTGAGAAAGGGTCAAAGACGATCACGTTTCAACCGGAGTTTGCGCGCGCTGACCGCTACGAAGTACGTTTGGCGTATACGCCAGGTAGCAATCGAGCATCAAATGTGCCCGTGACGATTTTCAGTGCCGATGGAGAATTCACCGTCGTCGTGAATCAGAAACTCGAGCCCCCGGTCGATGGACATTTTATATCGCTCGGTACCTATCGCTTCGAGAACAATAATCAGGGGTTTGTCCTCATAAGCAACGAAGGCACGGATGGGCACGTTGTGGTGGACGCGGTGCAATTCTTGTTGCCCGAAGAAATAACTGCCGAGCGCAAAAAGACGGCCGATCCGGAACAAGTGGCACAAGTCAAAGAACAGCTCGCTCGCCTAGAACGGCAACGCAAGGCCCTGGCCGATCAGGCGCCGCGGCGTCCACGCGTCATGTCCATCCGTGAACTGGGGCGTATCGAGCCGATGCGGATCCATATCCGCGGTAACCCGCATAACTTGGGTCCGCCGGTCGAACGGGGCTTCTTGTCCGTGGCGCATTATGATCCGCCGCCCGAGTGGCCCGTGAACCAAAGTGGTCGACTGGAACTGGCGCAGTGGCTCACCAGCCCGAGAAACCCACTTACAGCACGTGTCTTTGTCAATCGCGTGTGGCATTGGCTTTTCGGTGCTGGATTAGTACGTACGCCGGACAACTTCGGTACTACGGGTCAGCCACCTACCCATCCGGAGTTGCTCGATTATTTGGCGATCGAATTCATCGAGCACGGCTGGTCGACCAAGTGGCTAATACGTCAGTTAGTTCTGTCTCATGCGTACCGGCTCAGTTCTGCTTGCGAACCGACGCTGCTGGCTGCCGACCCGGAAAACCACCGGTGGGCTCGAGCTTTACGCAAGCGGCTGGAAGCTGAGTGCCTGCGGGACGCAATGTTGCTGGCAGCCGGCGCGCTTTCGTTCGAAATGTATGGTCGTACGTTTCCCGACACCTTACCGAGCGATTACGGTTATCAAGACCACTCGACGCGCCGTTCGATCTACGTGCCGGTGTTTCGCAATGCACTACCGGACATCTTTCAAGTGTTCGACTTTGCCGACCCCAGCCTCCCTACCGGTGCGCGAACGACAAGTACCGTGGCCCCGCAAGCACTCTTTCTGCTAAACCACCCGTTCCCACGGCAACAAGCCGAGCTCATGGCAAGCCGATTACTGGAAAAGGCGCCCTCAACCAGCGCAGATGCTACAGCACACATTGTTTCGCTTTATCGCCGGACCTTAGGACGTTATCCAACGCAAAGAGAAATAGCGGAGTGCCGAAAGTTCCTCGAGCAAGATGGTGCCACAGCAGAGGCGACTGGCTATCGCGAGCGTTTGACGCGGCTCGTACATGCGTTGTTTGGGTCAATCGAATTTCGCTATATTGACTAAGAGGTTTGACGTGAAACGCATGAGTTCGCGTCGCCAATCGGGAGTTGCTCTGCTTGCTATGCCCGACCGAGCAGAGCAGCGGGCCGAATGCCGTACTGGACACCTCCTGGAAAGGGAGCAACGTTCTATGCGGGTCGAGACAACCGTCCCTTGGGATCGGCGCTCATGGTTGCGCGCTGCGGCGTGTGGCTTCGGTTACTTGGCGTTTGCCGGTCTAGCCAGCCGACCGTGTCCGGCAATGCGCCCTTTGGCGGCGGGAACCCCACACCATCCTCCCCGAGCCAAACGAGTGATCTTTCTTTTCATGCAGGGCGGACCCAGTCACGTTGATACGTTCGATTACAAACCACTGTTGGCTGAACAAGATGGCAGAATGCTTCCGTTCGACGATGCGCGGGTATTAGCCAACAGCGGTATGCGCGGTAGTTCCCAGCGGGTAATGAAGTCACCGTGGAACTTTCGTCAGTTCGGTGAATGTGGTCACTGGGTTTCAGACTTGTTTCCACACTTAGCCCAATGCGTGGATGATCTATGCTTCCTTTATGGAGTCCATACGGAAGGAGTCGCTCACGGTCCGGCCACCTTGTTTTTGCACTGCGGAGCTACCAATTTCATTCGCCCGTCCATCGGCTCCTGGATACTGTATGGCTTAGGATCCGAAAATGACAACCTTCCTGGATTCATCTCGATCGGCCCATCGGCTGGTAACGGCGGTCCCCGGAATTATGGCAACGCTTTTTTGCCTGCCGTTTGCCAAGGTACGCCGATCGGTAAGGCCGGAGAACCATTGGGAAGCATTAGAGATTTAAGCAATACGTTTTTGGACGCCGCGGCCGAGCGCGAGCAGTTGGATTTGTTACAACAGCTCAATCGAATACAGCTTAAGGAGCGTGCCGAGACGGCTGAGCTGGATGCGGTGATCGAGTCGTTTGAGCTGGCTTGGCGGATGCAAATGAATGCTCCCGAAGTGTTAGACATCAAACGTGAATCGGCTTCGACGTTGGCCGAATATGGTATTGGTCAAGGCCCGACCGACGACTTTGGCCGCAAGTGCTTACTGGCGCGCCGACTAGTAGAAGCCGGGGTACGCTATGTGCAAGTCACCTATGGTGACTCGACCGCAAATCCCGCTTGGGATCAGCATTCGAACCTTCCGAAGCATGCCGATCACGCGCGGGCGGTCGATAAGCCCATCGCGGCATTGCTTAAAGATCTGAAACGGCGCGGCCTCCTGGAAGACACGCTCGTGTGGTGGGGCGGGGAGTTTGGCCGTACCCCGTATGCCGAGAAAAACGGAACCGGACGGGACCATAACCCCGTGGGCTTTACGATGTGGTTAGCCGGCGCAGGTGTTAAACCTGGGTTCGCCTGGGGCGCCACGGATGAATTCGGCCATAAAGCCCTGGAAGGGCGCGTCCACATGCATGATCTACATGCCACAATCCTCCATCTGCTGGGGCTCGATCACGAACGTCTGACGTTCCGCTATGCAGGGCGTGACTTCCGTTTGACTGACGTCCATGGCCGCGTCGTGACGGAGATCCTTGCAACCTAAAACTCTTCTTATCGAAAAAAAGGCAATCACGCTGCCATCGGCACAGTGCTCGTCGTGGCTTCCGTTGGCACACGAACCAATTCGTAGCTCTCGTCGGTGCGACATAAGCTTCGGCAACAATCCACAACTCCTCGTTCGGCTCTTTCTGCTCGGGGGTTGCAACACTGACCAAACCTGTCAGTAGCGCCCTTGCGCCTTTATGCCTCTACGTTAAACATACGGCGACTGCCACTCCTAGTTCCTGGTGGCGTTCCTGAGGCTTCACTCTTCCGGCATCCAAAGTAATAGAGTGCTCTTCCATGCACTCTTCGCTGCATCCTTTGGACGGGTCGGGCTGTCTGATTGTCTGAACAACGTTATGATTGGGAGCTAGTTCTCCCATGGGGAAACTTAATCGTGGAGTCGTCGAATGGGTGGTGGACTTCATTTGGTTGATTGGTTGGTGATCGGGATTTATTTTCTTGCCGTTTTCGCCGTTGCCGCGTGGGCAACCTGGAAAGAAAAACGTGGCGGCGAGACCTCGGTGGATTACTTCTTGGCTGGGCGACACGCTGGCTGGGCCGTGATTGGTGGATCACTTTTTGCATCGAACATCGGAGCAGAACACTTGGTGGGCCTGGCCGGCAACGGCGCCAAGGGAGGCGTTGCCGTAGGGCAATTCGAGGTCTTGGCCTCGCTTATTCTGTTGATCCTCACCTGGGTGTTCATACCGTTTTATATTCGTAACGGTGTGTTTACGATGCCTGAGTTTCTCGAACGCCGCTACGGTCCCTCAGCACGCATGTACTTAGCCATTGTGTCGATTGTCGCTTATGTATTGACCAAGATCTCCGTCAATATCGCGGCAGCAGGAATTGTGTTGAGCACCCTGAACATTGATTTTTGGACCGGAGCAGTGACCGTAGTCGTGGTAACCGGCATCTACACGGCACTGGGAGGGCTGCGTGCCGTGCTCTACACGGACTTTCTTCAAATGTTGGTTTTCGTGGCTGGTGCGGCCGCTCTGGTTGTTTTGGGACTGAATCGGCTGGGCGGCTGGCAGGAACTGCAAGCTGCAACTCCGGCAGAACATTGGGACATGTGGTTGCCCTCCGATCACCCCGACTTTCCTTGGACCGGTATTCTCTTGGGCGCTCCCATTTTAGGCATTTGGTATTGGTGTACTGACCAATACATTGTACAGCGGGTGCTTTCAGCACGCAGTTTAGCCCAGGCACAGCGTGGTGCGCTCTTTGCTTCCTATCTAAAATTGTTACCCCTTTTTCTTTTTGTCATGCCTGGTGTGGTCGCCTATGCACTGCAACGCGCTGGTCGGCTTCATTTCGATCAAGCCGACCAGGCACTTCCCAGCCTTATCCGTGAACTGCTTCCCAGCGGCTTTCGTGGACTGGTAGTAGCCGGATTATTGGCAGCCGTGATGAGTTCGCTGTCGAGCGTTTACAACTCGTGCTCGACCTTGATTACCTGGGACATTTATCGCAAGTGGCGGCCTTCGGCCCGTGACCGAGAATTGGTTTGGGTGGGGCAGATGTTT
This sequence comes from uncultured Pirellulaceae bacterium, assembly GCA_964425225.1. Lineage (GTDB taxonomy): Bacteria > Planctomycetota > Planctomycetia > Pirellulales > Pirellulaceae > BPJU01. Next base: position 18,637 of record CAYRMD010000066.1, read on the forward strand.
ACGGGCTTTATGGTAGTGGCCGGGTTAGCCTGGATACCATTTATGCAAGGTGTATCCAAACAATTGTACGAATATCTCCAAAGTGTGCAGGCGTATATTTCTCCTCCGATTACGGCGGTGTTCCTGCTGGGAATCCTGTGGCCCCGAGCTAACGCAGCCGGTGCCATTACGGCACTCATATCGGGGTTTGTGTTGGGGTTACTGCGACTGGCGGCCGAGTTGCATCGGGACGCAATTCCCGATGGCTGGTTGCGTTTCTATGCCACGGTGAATTTTCTGCATTTTGCTTTCGGTCTTTTTATTGCCTGCAGCATTTTGATGGTGTCGGTGAGCTTGCTCGGTAGACCGGTCAAAATCGAGAGACTTGTGGGACTCACGTTTTTCACTCCACAGCCACAACAGCCCCGAGCGGTTGGCACCGTCGATGCCGCACAGCTTCGGTGGAATGTCCTGATAAGCGCCGGCACTGTCGTTGCGGTTGGCGCGATCTGGGTATACTTCAACGGTCGTTAAAAATCATCGCAGCTCCATTTTCGACACGATCCGCTCGACACGAAAAATCGCTTCTACCCGCAGCACTTTGCCCGCTAGGTCAACTTCGTCTTCCCAATTCCATCGGCAAGTGCAAATCAGGGTAAACTTTTTAGTTAGAGGGTCCTAACTAAGGAGGCAACAAGTTGCTGCGGTGGCTCGTGATTTTGTTGAGCTTCGCTGCCGGTTGCGTAACAGGCATGCTGGTCAGCGTGAGTGGCCTGTACCGCCTAGGTGAGGCCATCCGTTACGGGCCACCGCCGCCGGAACCGGCTGTTAGCCCGCAAGGCCATTCTCAGACAGGCGTCTGGGCTTTAGGTCGCCTGGAGCCGGCCGGAGGTGTCATCGACGTTATGGGCATTCCCGGCGACCGCCTGCTGTCTTTGGATGTCGAAATCGGGGCCCAAGTAGTTGCGGGCCAGCGGTTGGGAACGTGGGAAAGCGAAGGTGCAGCAGAGCGGGAAATCGTGCTTATCGACGCACAGATTGCCGAAGCCCGGCGCCGTTGGGAAAACGAACAGCGCGAGGCGGAGCGGCGGCTGGAATTGGCTCGCTTAGCCGAGGCGCATGCGGATAGCCAGGCGAAACGTCAATTGGAAACCGAAGAAAAACGCTTGGAACTATTGCAACTGGCCGTAGCGACAGCCGAGCAGCGATACGATCAACTGGTTTGGCTTACTGGTCGGGCACCGGATCTGGTGGCGCCGGTAGAGAAACAAGAAGCAGAATTCGCACTGCGAAAAGCGGAGCTAGAGCTCCAGATAGCACGATCCGCATTTGAGGCGCTGCGTCAAACGGTTTCCCAAACCGCGGAAAAAGCTGCTGCCGAGCGCAAGGCTGCCGAGGAAATTTTGAAACACCTCCAGGAAGCCAATCCACTCGAAGCGCTTCAAATCCAGCGTCAAATCGCCGTGGAGCGCAAGCTTGCCTCCAGTTTGCTTGCCCCCCAGAGTGGCCAAGTGATTCGAATCGGAATGCAACCCGGCGAACGCGTCACACAGCAACCCGTCGTGCAACTAGCCGATTTAACGCGTATGGTATGTGTGGCCGAAGTACCTTTCCATCAAGTGAGTAGCTTGCGCGAAGGCCAGCAGGCTCGTTTGCACAGCCGCGTGTTTGCGGAGGGAGAGCAGGTCGGTTTCTTGACAGGAAAGGTAACGCACATAGGCGCAACCACCGGAAGGCCTGAGTTGCGCCGGCTGGATCCGTTCGCCCCGGCTGAGCAGCCGGCGGTCGAGGTACGTATCGAGCTGGATCCGCAGGCCAGCCAAGTGGCCGCTCGCTGGTTGTTCTTGGAAGTGGAAGTCGAGTTCCTAACGAACGGCTCGGCACGATGAAAACGGACCTGGCGTTGCGGAATCTGCTCCACGCCCGAGCTCGTACGCTGGCAGCCATTTGTGGAATTGCCTTCGTGGTTGTATTGGTCTTTATGCAATGGGGCTTTTTCCGGGCGTTGGAACGCAGTGCAACCATGATTTATGACGCACTGGATTTCGACCTGTGCTTGCGATCGGCGGACTACCTTCGGCTGTCGGATCCCGGCCGTATTCCCTACCGGCGGCTCTATGAAGCCCTGTCCGTCCCCGGTATCGCATCCGCCCGTCCCTTGTGGGTGGGCCTGCGACTGTGGCGATCACCGCAAGACGGGCAAAAACGGCCCATCTTGGTAATGGGTGTCGACCCTGAGCAGCAAATATTTCGTGATCCGGAAATTGCCGGTCAGGTTCGCCAGCGCCTGCGCCTTGCTCACCATGCCCTCATCGACCAACACACCCGTTCCGAATTTGGGCCCGTCGACGGACGCCGATTTGGCCAGGCCGACTTGAGGATTGTTGATCGCTACGAAGTGTCGGGAAAATCGATCGAATTGGTCGGCATTTTTCGATTGGGGGCAGGCTTTACGGCAAACGGATCAATGATCGTTTCGTCCCGAGGATTTGAACGTTTGTCGGGTGTACCGACGCAGTCCAGTATTCAATTGGGGTTGTTGCGGCTTCACTCGGGTGCCTCCGCCGAAACCGTCCAGCAACAACTCGCGGCCATTCTGCCACCCGATGTGGTGGTACTTCAGCGCAACGAAGTCCTTCAGGAAGAGCGAGATCTCTGGGTGCGACGCACATCATACGGCTTGGTTTTCCAGTTAGGTATCGTCGTCGCCTTATCGGTGGGTACTGCCGTTGTTTATCAGATTCTCTCCGGTGACATCACGGCACTGTTACCCGAGTACGCCACGCTAATTGCTATGGGATATACGCACAGTCGGCTACTGCATATTGTGATACGCCAAGGTGTGTGGCTGGCACTATTTGGCTATGTGCCAGGTATTTTGCTAACATTTGTGCTCTACGAATTAACACGGCAGGGTGCCCAGGTACCCATGCGCCTGGAGTTTGTAGATGCGGCATTCGTGGCGACGCTTACCTTCGGCATGTGTATTACTTCGGCGGGGACGGCTGCTTTGCGACTCTACCAGGCTGATCCGGCATCCTTATACTGAACGCAGGCCATGAGAGGGAAACCGTTTTTCTTCAGGTCGACTCCGCTTGCCTGGAAAAATCTCATACATCGGCCACGCCGCATGGTGGTGGCAATTGCCGGTGTTGCCTTCGCCGTCTTTTTGATCTTTATGGAGTTAGGTTTTTTAACGGCGCTATTGGATAGCACCGTGTTGTTGATCGACCGCTTGGAAGCTGATCTCTTTCTTGTAAGTCCTGCCAAATTCGCGCTGGTGGTACCGGAACGATTTCCGCGCCAACGCTTGCTTGAAGCGCGCGGCTGTGGTGTTACGGCGCAGGCTTTGTATATGGAAAGTGCTTACGCCGTGCTGCGTAAACCCGGCTCGCGCGGCTATCCCATTCGTGTCCTGGGAACCTCACTGGATGAACCGATTTTCGACCTGCCGCCTGAAGTTCTGCGCCGACTGAGCACCCCGTGGACAGCCGCCTACGATGAAGCTTCTAAGCCTCATTACGGATTTCCCAGGCCGCCACAGCCTCCCGAAGCCACGATGGAACTTAATGGCAAAAACCTTCGGTTGATTGGACGGCTTCACTTGTGTACCGATTTTGCTACCGACGGAACCTTAGTACTCTCCACGGAAAACTTCCTGCGGTATTTTCCTACCGTACCCGATTCAGGGAAAAGTCGGTCTGAGTGGGTCGACATTGGGTTATTGCGCCTGGAAAACGGAGGACAGTTAGCAAGCGTCCAACAGTGTCTGGAAAAACACCTCGCACCAGACGTAATTGTGTTGACTAAAGATGAATTTAAGAATCGAGAGCGCTCCTTTTGGCTAAGAAGTACTCCTATTGGATACATTTTTGTGGTTGGGACAGTGATCGGTTTGTTAGTAGGTGTAGTAGTTTGCTATCAAGTTATCCATGCGCAGGTTGATGATCACGTAAAAGAATTTGCTACGCTTTTGGCCATGGGATACTCACACACCTATCTAATACTTCTAGTACTGTCGCAGTCGTTGTATCTTGCTGTCATGGGATTTCTCCCTGCCGTACTGACGGCCTTGACGGCATACGCATGGTTGAGCCGTGCCACGGGGCTGCTGTTGGTAATGAGACCGTGGTTGGCGGTGATTGTCGCGTTTTTGGCGCTATTCATGTGTTTTGTCTCGGGCCTGATTGCCCTGCGGAGACTTCGGCAAGCAGATCCAGCCGGGCTGTTTTAGTAGTAAGGAGTTTGGCCGTGAACTACGATATTCCGGCGACCATTCACGCGACGGCCAATACGCTCCTGTTAGAACCCGTGAGAATTCGCGGCAGTCAACGATTAATCCAGGCCAGAGGCTTGTCGCATTATTTTGGTGAGGGTGATCTAGCCAAACAAGTGCTCTTCGACATCAATTTAGATATCTATGCGGGCGAGACAGTTATCCTTACAGGCCCATCGGGATCAGGCAAGACTACGCTGTTGACACTAATCGGTGCACTACGAACCGTACGGCATGGAAGTTTGCAGTTGTTTGGTCGCGAGTTGTGCGGTGCGTCCCGGAAGGAACTCATCGAAATTCGACGGCAAATTGGATTTATTTTCCAGGCACATAACCTTTTTGCTTCGCTCACCGCGAGGGAAAACGTTCGCATGGCCTTAGAATTAGACCGACTGCCGCGTGCCGAGATGAATCGCCGTGCTGATGCGATTCTCGAGCGGCTGGGCCTAGGACACCGACTGCACTACCGTCCGGAAGCTTTGTCGGGTGGACAACGGCAGCGCGTCGCCATTGCCCGAGCCCTGGTGCGCCAACCGCGCCTGATCTTAGCCGATGAACCTACCGCGGCTTTGGACGGAGCCTCCGGACGCGAAGTCGTTACGCTGTTTCAAGAATTAACCCGCGAACGGGGCTGCACCGTAATCATGGTCACTCACGACAATCGCGTCTTAGATATCGCCGACCGCCTCGTTACGCTAGTAGATGGCCGCATCGAAACCAATGTGATTACTCAAGAATCTGCTGTCATCTGCGACTTTCTGCGTCAATGTCCTATTTTTACGCAGATGACCCCGGCAATGCTGGCCCAAATCGCCGACCAGATGATCGTCGAGGAGTTTCCAGAAAACGCAATTATTATCCGCTATGGCGAACCCGGTGACAGATTTTATCTGGTTCGGGAAGGATCCGTGGAAGTACTCAAACAAGGACGTGATGACCCGACCACCAACGTAGTTATAGATAAAGGCGGCTTTTTCGGAGAAACAGCTCTCCTGACCGGCGCGCCTCGCAACGCTACTGTACGAGCCCGCGAACCGGTTGTTCTCTATTCCCTGGGCAAAGAAGACTTCCAACAGGCGATCGAAAACAGTCTATCGTTTAAGGAGGAATTGCTGCGTGCGATTGTGGCTCGACGTTGACATGTTCCGCCAGGTCTCCCATGACTTCATGCCACGCCAGCACCGCTCGCTGATAGTCCGCCACCCGTCGGAGTAATTCACCATGCTGCTGACGTAGCTCCAACTCGGCTTGCAAATGCTCTTTCAAGGTTGCTCGTCCCGCCCGAAAAGCTTCATGCGTGAAGGCACGTTTCCTTACCGCAAGTTGGTAGCGTTGGTCGGCGATATGGGCCGCTTCAAATGCCGCTCCGACCGCCGCCACGCCGCCTTTCACTTCCTCGGCGACGACCCGGCGACGCTCGTCGAGCAACCGCTCAATTACTTGGCGCACCAGCAATGTTTCTTGATCAGCACGGTGCCAAGCAACCGTCCATCGTCGCGCTACAGGCAACATCGGTTCCAACCAAGGTACTTCGGGTGAAAGTAGTCGGCGCACGACGTTGACTTCTGCGGTATCAACATAGTCCAATAGGGTTTGGAGTTGTTGCAACTCGACCCGCAGCTCCCAAGCGCGGTTTATGGCATCCTCTACTTCTACCCTCATCGGTATAATCTTCCAATCGGCATCTGGCCACAGGCGCCCTCCCGGCGGCAACTCCATACCTGTGAACATGCTCAATTGGCGGTTAAGCTGCTCGATGGCCGCTTCCAGTTGCTGCAATTCGCTCGATATTTTGAGATCCTCCTCGACCAACTCTATGCGCTGCAATTCGCCGGCATGACCTTCCTGGCGAAGAAGCTCTACTTGGGAGAGCAGCTTTCCGATATACTGTTTGCTGTCCAACAGCCACTTGCGACCTTGTTCTGCCTCCGCCAAGTTCCAGAAAGCTCGCAATGCCTCGGCCGCTGCTTTTTGGCGTTGCTTCTGTGCCGCGAGCCGCAAAATCACAGATTCCAGCAAAGTGCTACACCGATTGCGGCGGTCTGCAACTCGGTCGGCACGCCACTGAGCTTCCCGCTCCAGTACGTTAGCCACTGCCGCATGCGCGCTCGCTGCTTGGAACACCTGATTGAGTGTGATCACCCGGTACGTACGCTCGGGCCGCAACTCGCCATTCCGCTGGTCTTGTGTGCGGGAAACAGACGGCAACACCGCCGGTGCGACCTGACTTTCCTCTGGGGCTTCGGGCAACTGCTCCCACGTAATTGGCCGAAGCGGAGTACGTGAATCCTCAAACGCCAAGGGAGGATGGCATGGGTAAGTGGCACACGCTGTACATGTGGCACACAGTACAGCAAGCACCCGCAGGGCCGTACAGTCGAGCAAAGAATGTATGGAATCCGTCATGCACCTCGGCCAGCCAAACGACGGTTCGGAAATGGTACCGTTGTAAAGTGTATCGCCTGAGCAAGGTGTATTCCTTTTTCCGAATATATCGATCCTGCGTATTTTCTAGAGCAGAGCCTGCCACGGCGCTCGGAAAGGTCTTGCAAGTTCCCCGGTTTCTCAAAAGTCCGACCTTTGCTGAATCCATCTGTTTTCTCAGCTAAGTGAGGCGATCTACGACGCGATTCGTCGTTGGTTGTCGCTGAAAGCAATCGCCTCAAATTTACACCGTGGGAAAAACCACAGGATCGTCCGTAACCCGACGCAAAAAAGCTTTGCCTATCTTGAGCGGTACGAAGTATGTGCGTCTTGTTTGTGCGTGAGATTTTTCCTTAGTTTGGCCGGCCCGGCCGGCATAGGTCTACCTTTTTTGGGGTTAAGCAGAAGTGAGCGGGGCTGTTGCAGATTGGCAACAGCGTTGCGTTGACCGAACCGTTAACAGAGCGTTCGCTCGACGGAACACTTTGCCAAGAAGCACCCGCATCGGCTTACATTTGGTTGGGCTGAAAAAGGCACACTTACGCCAGGCCGGGCAAATGATCGATCATTTCATCTACCGTTAAGGTAAGTACCTCGTTGCCGTTCCTGTCGCCGAAAATGGGCACACTTCTGTGAGGGCCAAACTTGTACACCAGAATTCCACCGAAAACCAAGACGCACATACTTGATTTTCTACCATTGCAATCGATCTTGACGCTGGCACCAAAAGAATCTATCTTCCCGCCTCGTCGATGCGGGCCGCGCGGTTAGCCGGACGCGTGGGCAACAGGGCCATAAAACGCGATCGAAGAGGAGGTCGATCGGATCAGTTGATCCCCGGTTACCTGGCGTGGTACCTCGTGCGGCAAGGAAGTCGCGCGCGGACTCCCGCAGACGACGGCTATGGACAACAACGCCGGCCCTCCTCAGTCGAGATCCGGCAGCACCGGCAAGCGATAGCAGTCGACGCTGCCCGATTAGCAGCTGGACCAGAGCGGTTTCGGTCAGAGGTTCGACTCGGTCTGAACAACAACGCAATGCTCCCGGACTGTGCGGAGTCCTGCGCCCCCCTGGGACCCGATGCTTCCGGGGGCTTTTTTTGTTGAGCTGGACGTTTGTCAGGTGTGCGCGCCGCATTTGTCAGTAAAGAATGATTTAACGCGAGGGTACAGAGGCGCCACGAAGACGACATGTGCGTTTGGGACGCCGACATGCGTCCTTGCTCCTTGGCTTTGTACTGTTCGTCCAAGTCCGCTCTTGAATATCCCTTGCTCAATTGGCCCGAAGTGGTTGTGACGGAGGCTACCTTTACGCGACGACGGTCCTCGAGGGAGTTTTTGCAGCGACCGGTGCGGTGCACCTTTCGGGGCGAAAACCAAACAGCCCGGTATTCTGTAGCCGAAACTGGGGATTCAAGTTCTGTAAGCGGATGTGCCACTCGGGGGGTTATGCGCCCCCATCGCGCAGACGCTTTCCGTCCCGTAAAGGCTTCAGAGCAACTCGTCGTTCGAGACTAAGTCGTTTCAATCTAATGAGTCACCATAGCGTGATTATCTCGATGCGCTGTCGTCCGGTCAGGCTGGAACTGCGATGGAAAGATGGTATCGACCGTTTCCACACACACCGTAGTGCCTTTCATCCCCTGTAAGACGGATCGCAAATGACGCAGCAGTTCCTCACTCAGCTCCCGCGGTACGATTACTTCCAGACGTACTTGGGGTTGAGCAGCGGCCAATCCTAAATGGACTCCTTGGCGGCCGGCGCCCACGCACGGGATTTGAGTGAAGCCGCTGGCACCGCAACGGGCGAAAATCTCGAGCAGGTATTCGGCCTGCGATGAGCTGGTAATCACCACAAAACGTTTCGCCGGTACAAGGCCTCGGCGACGCGCTGCCAGTTCATGATCCGACAGCGGCACATGCGCATCCAAACCAATTAACTGGAGCGTTCGGCCTTCGTCAGCAAAGACACTTTGCAGCTCGTGCAACTTGTCCATTACCGTGTGATCAATTAACCTCACATCTGACAGATCTAGGTTGACATCATACCCTTGCACCAAGGCCAATTGTTCCAACTGCCGGCGAAGCGGAATCCAATTGGTGAATACGGCTGACTCGCGAGCCACGACGCGCACGGTCTTCTCGTCAATCGGTTCAACTTCCAGGTACGGCTTCCACAGCGATCGCAGGGGTAATCCATTGAGCATGTGAATGGCCAATTTCACCAAGATTCCTATTCCCACACCTATTAAAAGGTCGGTAGCCAAGACCGCTACAATGGTCGACACAAAAATAATTAGTTGTTCACGTCCAATATGATACACGTGCATAAATTCTGACGGGTGTGCCAGGCGATAGCCTGTGTACACCAGCATGGCTGCCAAGGCTGCCAGGGGAATGAGATGCAAGATCTGAGGCAAGAGTGCCACGCACAAAAGAAGAAAGATGCCGTGCCAGAAATCGGCAAACCGCGTGTGTGCCCCGTTATCAATATTAGCCCGACTGCGCACAATTTCGGAAATCATTGGCAATCCGCCAATGAGCGCCGAGCACAGATTGGCTGTGCCAACAGCAATGATGTCTCGATTGAGATTCGTTCTCCTTTTCCAAGGATCCAGTAGATCCACTGCCTTAGCACTGAGCATAGACTCGAGCGTTCCGATCAAAAAGAACATCAGAACCCACTTCCAGGCGATGGGTTGTGTTAGAGCGGAAAAGTCGGGGTGCGTAATTTCGTCGAACAATCCGAATACGCGATCGGGCATAGAAACCAGGTATTGGTCCCCCAATTGATACGTATGATTCATAAGATAATACGAGTGAGGGTGTAACAAGTCGAATCCCAGGCCCATAGGCACCGCTATCAGAACGACAATGAGTTGAGCTGGAATCGCTTTTAGGCGCGGGAGAAGCTTCACGACCCATGGCCACCCGAACATGATCAGGAGGCTTACAAGACCGATTGCGGCGATGGCAGGGTTACATTCCAGTACAAATCGCGGAATGTGTAGCAAAAGTTCCAGTGGTTCTCCTTTGGCCGTCACACCAAAGACTACGGGTATCTGTTTGGAGATGATAATGACACCGATAGCGGCTAGCATAGCGTGCACAACGGTCGTGGGGAAAAACTCACCCAAAACACCTGCGCGCATCAAGCCAAAAGCGATTTGTAGCGCGGCGGCAACCACGCCCACTGCCAGCGCGCCTTTGTAGGCTGCGATATCGGCCGGTGTTACTCCATTGGCAAAGCCATCGCCGCCGAATTGTTCAATCGCTCCTATGGCAATTACGATAAGCCCTGCTGCGGGTCCCTTGATTGTCATCTCGGAGTTACTTAGAAACGTGGTCAGAACAGCACCCACAATTGCAGTAAAGATTCCTGCCATAGGCGGGTAGCCGCTCGCCAGCGAGATGCCCAAGCACAGCGGGAGTGCAATAAGGAAAACTAAAAAGCCAGAGACCAAATCGAATTGCAAATAGCGAAAGAAGCCAGCCCCGTTACCTCGAGGTATTTCGCCAGTTTGCATTGCTTGTTCAACCATTTTTTTGCTCCATCCTGTAGTTACCCTGCACGGTTGACTGCGTGTGAGTTCCACCGGACTTCGGAAAAAACGATTCCAGGGGACTAACTAGTGGTGTTGGCCACTCAGGTGGCGAAGGTGCTTTTAACTCATGGGATGCCGATGTTTGTCGTTGAGTACGGCTGTCGAGGAGCATTAAGGCTGCGTGGTAACGGATTTGGATTCCGGGCTGGGGCCACATCCCGCCTCCCAGAATCAGCAGCGTGAGCGTCACGACGGTAACGGTTTCGACCCAGCGTCCCCGAAGCTCCAGAGGCGTGGTTGACGGCTTGCCGGTAAAAATGCGGAAGTACGCTTGAACAACAGCGATACCGGTTAAGGCCGCAGCGAACACCACGGCCAGTCCGAAGAAAACGTTCGTTTCTACTGCACTTTCGACTAAAAGCTCCGCACCGGCAAAACCGAACGTGCCCGGAAATCCCACACTGGCCAATCCGGTTACTAAGAACAGCGCCCCCAACATAGGAAGCTGATCGTACCAACCGTGGTAGTTCGTTAAGTCCAAGCGTCCCGTTCGGGCTTCAACCGACCGCAAGACCAACCCGAAACCGCCGAGGGCGAGTATGTCTGAGAGCCAAAGGGACAAAGCCCCGGTCAGGCTCAGCGGGGTTGCAATTTGCAAGCCTACAAGGATCAGAGCCGACTGACTAATAAATAGGTAGGCAAAGAATCGGCGCGAATCATGCTGAACAAACAGCATTCCGGC
>CAYRMD010000067.1:0-6084 GCA_964425225.1 uncultured Pirellulaceae bacterium
TCCATCGAGCCAATACGCTCGTTTACCGCCAGTTGATCAGACGTTCCTTAAGATTGCATCATGATGATTTAGAAAGCATCTTTCGTGCGCAACTTGGATGAACGCGGCACACGGAGTCACGCTGCAATCGATTCAGTGCCAGCTTCCACCCTGGAGATGCACCTAAGGCAAACGCATCGAAGACCTAATTGATTGCCAACAAGCGGGACGGCACGCGATGGCGGGATTGCTTGCTTGCGAACCTTCTGCGAATGCGCGTTCATCGCTTGTAACACCGATTGAAGGAACGAATCGCTCGATCCATAATGTAGGGCACCTCTCGTGGTACGAAGCGGTTCGATAGCCGGAACGCTCTGACCACGTCGGCTACCGGTTTCTTGGCGTTGTAGAAAGTAGCCTTCTGGGAGAATCGTAATGAGAATCCGAGTCCTGAGCACCGCGATTTGCGTGGCCGGAGTTTTGGCGATGGTAATGTTCGTCTCTGCGGATAGTCCCAACGTCCTGGATTTCAAGATGAAGTCTTTGGAGGGCAAAGAAGTCGACCTGTCTCAGTACAAGGGCAAGGTTGTATTGGTGGTGAACGTCGCCAGCCAATGTGGGCTTACTCCTCAATATGAAGGACTGCAAGCTTTACACGAAAAATACTCAGGCCACGGCTTAGCGATCCTGGGATTCCCGTGTAATCAATTTGGCCAGCAAGAACCGGGCACAGCCGCCGAGATCCGACAGTTTTGCACACAGAACTATGGGGTGACGTTCGATCTATTTGAAAAGATTGAGGTCAACGGTCCCAACGCGGCTCCGTTGTATAAGCTGCTTACGAGCATCGAAACGCAGCCGAAGGGATCCGGGCCGATTAGCTGGAATTTTGAGAAGTTCCTTATTGGACGCGATGGGCGCGTCCGAGCGCGATTTGCACCGAGAGTCGCTCCAGATGATCCACAGTTGATCCAAGCAATCGAAAAGGCTCTGGCGGAAAAATAGCGGATTGCTAACCTATGCTGGGCCGTGTGTGCGTCACGTGCGTAGATGAAGAATTATTAAACGCACAGATGCAGAGGAAACAAACACAGACGCAGAGGCAAGAATAAGTAAGCTGGTACGACCCGCTGTCGGTGGCGAAAAAACCATGTTTGCCCAAGGACTCGATGTGGGACCTTAGTGATGATAATGCCACGACTCGGGTTAGCCAGCTTCATTCAAATAACCACGTTGTGCGAAGAATTCGCCACCGAGCCGCTACCCGATCTTGCCAGGGGTCTGTTTTACTGCGCCTTTGCTCGTTAGCCTCAAATCCTCACGCCGAGGAAATGGCAAAAGCCGAACATGTATCGCACCGACGACGAGCCAACAACTTACCTACAATCAAGACGCACGTACTGCCGGTGTGTTGACTAGCCTCGCAACAGAATCACGTGGCGTAAACCCAAATCCCGGTGTGATTGTGCTGGCAGTGGTGCGTGTTTGCCGTGTACGGCGGCGTCGGTCGAGCGTGCGGGAATCAGCGGAGTGCCGAACCGGAGGAAAGCACAAGCAAGGCAGGCGATCGCTCCCAGTGCCAATAGTTTCCACTGGCCAATTCGTGTGCACGGGTAGGACCGGGACATCGGTTATGCATGTTCCGCAGAGCCCTAGCGATTGGCAACCGATTTTAGGGCCGCTCACGCCACCGGCTGCTGAATGTCGAGCATTGGCCGCCGCACTGGCGCGTGCTCCTCGTCCGGCAATTCGCGTGCGCCCCGGCGTGCCCCGTGAGCTTCTGCCGTGGAAACTGGAATCGGTGCCGTGGCATGATCGCGGTTTTTTTGTCGAAATGCAGTCGGAAAGTACAATTCGACCAGCCGAACATGTCGGATTCTTTGCAGGTTGCTACTACGTACAAGATGCTGCGTCGCTGTTGGCCGCGAGTGTGGCCGAAGTTAAGCCACATATGTTGGTATGCGATCTATGTGCAGCCCCCGGCGGTAAAGCCACTGCGATCATGGAAGAACTGGAAGGCGGATGGTTGCTGGCCAACGAAGCGATTCAGGACCGCCTCCCGGCACTGGTTTTCAATTTGGCACGCCACGGCAGCGTGCGATACCTAGTAAGTTGGCTCGATCCATCAGAACTTGCTCAGAGTCTTTCCGGGCAATTCGACGTGGTCCTGGTCGATGCTCCTTGTAGCGGCCAATCGCTCGTGGCACGTCACAAACAGTCGGTTAGCGCCTTTCGTTTGTCGAGCATTGATTTTTGTGCCAAGAGAGAATATCGCATCCTGCACGACGCTGCACGGCTTGTACGACCGGGTGGGCGATTGGTATACGCCACCTGCACGTTCGCAATCCAAGAAAACGAAGCGTTGATCGCTCGATTTTTGGACGAGCATGCTGGTTGGAAACTAGACCCTTGCGATAAGCTCGCCGCGTGGCAGTCGCCGCTACTCAACGGTGCCTATCGCCTCTGGCCACATCATGAGCAGACCGGCGCCGCGTTTGCCGCTCGATTGCGGTTCGAAGGCGATCAACCGACTCCGGCTCAAGCTGCACGCCGCGCAAGGGGCCCTAAACCGCTCGAGCCGTCGCGATGGCCACGCGAAACCCAAGATTGGGGTTATCCCAGCCGACCAGGCTTTGTCTGGCAAGACGATTGGTTGCTGTTCGCATCACCAGAAGAACCGCCGGCGAGCTGGTGGGGTTGTGCGACACGAGGGCCGGAATTTGCCGTTCGCAAAGCCACCACTTGGTTCCCCGCTTATGCGCTGGCCATGCGCCGCGATGGTTGGTGGCAGCCCCTCCAGCGATGGGAACTAGATGAACAAACGGCCGCTGTATACTTGAAAGGCCAAGTATTGCCCTGCTCCGAGCGCGGTTGGGCGATCGTCTCCTGGTGCCACCAGCCGCTCGGTTGGGCTAAAGGCGACGGTCGACAAGCCAAAAGCCACGTTCCAAAAGGCGGCCGGTGGATCGAACGGTCCCAAGCTGATGTCGTGTAAATGTTTCACAAACGCCTTGATAAAGCAGCCACCGCCGAACGGCGGTCGCGAGCCAGCATCGGCGTGCGACCTCAACCATCCAAAATTCGCTTGCTCCCACCAACAACAACTCTCCCAACAAGGCTAGCCGGAAGCCGGTTTGGTGTGGCAACGCGGCCCAATCCTGCTACCATGAGACTACCCGTCCAAAGTCGGCGGGCCGATCAAGTTAAGCGATCCAGTGTCCCGTACGCGTCGTGTGGTGCCTGCGATGGCACAAGGCAGTACATGTGGCACGCAAGGCCGGCAACGTTGCTGACACGGAACCGTTTGCCTGCCAATGCTCGATCGCCATATACAGGGTTGGACCATAGGGTGTTTGGTACCGTAGTGGACTTTGTCGATGTGTCGAGGAGGCATCATGGCCGAGGGTACGGTTTGTCGCTGGGGAATTCTGAGCACAGCAGAGATTGGTCGCAAAAACTGGAAAGCGATCCGATTGGCCGGCAATGCCACCGTCACAGCAGTAGCCAGTCGTGATCTGCAAGCCGCACGGCGTTTCATCGACCGGTGTCAGGCCGAGGCTCGGATCGACCCGGCGCCACGAGCCTTAAGAAGCTACGAAGAGCTCGTCGAAGCAACCGACGTGGATGCCGTTTATGTGCCGCTTCCAACCGGATTACGTAAGGCATGGGTCGAACGCTTGGCGGCAGCCGGCAAGCACGTGCTTGTGGAAAAACCGGCGGGTGTATCGGCTCAAGAAGTGCAACACATGATCGACACCTGCCGCCAGCACAATGTCCAATTCATGGATGGGGTGATGTTCATGCATAGCCAACGCCTTCCCCTTATTCGGCAGGTAATTGATCAAGGGGAGCTAGGCATCATTCGCCGCATCACAAGCCAGTTCACGTTCTCTGGAGATGAAACCTTCCAACGAACCAACATCCGCACTCATAGCGAATTGGAACCAGACGGCTGCTTAGGAGACTTGGGTTGGTACTGCATTCGTATTACCCTGTGGCTCTTGAACGGCCGCTTGCCCAGCCAGGTTTCAGCTCGACTGTGGAGCACCATGCGCCGACCCGATAGCCCCGGTTCGGTACCGGCTGAGTTTTCGGCTGAATTGTGTTATGAGGACGGCCTGTCGGCAGGCTTTTATTGCTCGTTCCGCGCCGACAACCAGCAATGGGTGCACGTCAGTGGCACGCATGGGTGCCTGCGCATCCCAGACTTCGTCCTGCCTCGCCATGCCGGAGAAATCGAATTCTTCGTCGACCACGACCAGTATGAAATCGATGGATGTAACTTCCGAATGATCAAACGCGAACAGCGATATGGGGTCAAAGAGTACGATTCAGGAGCAAGCGACTCGCAAGAGACGCGCATGATCCGCACGTTCTCCGAGTATGTGTTGAGCAAGGTCGTTAACGACACCTGGGCTCGGTGGACCCTGGACACGCAACGCGTGCTCGATGCGTGCCGGCAGTCTGCTCAAGAGCGTGGGCAACCGGTTGACGTGGCGTGAGCGTCACGTTCGGTTTGTTGGTGCTTTTAGGAAGGGAAGAGATTAACGCAGGGACGCAGAGGCGCAGGGGGTGGAGTAAACGCAGAGACGCAGGGACGCAGGGGGAGGAGTAAACGCAGAGACGCAGAGACGCAGGGAAGAGAAAGAGATTAACGCAGAGACGCAGAGACGCAGAGGCGCAGGGACGCAGGGAAGAGATTAACGCTAAGGCGCAAGGAGAGCCGTAGAAACAATTATAGTGCGGCCTGCGGTGTGCTTGTGCATCGTGACGATGAGTCCGTGGTTGCCAAGTGCGTAAATCAGCAACAGTCGAGGAAAAGATGGCTAGCGCGGAAGCCAAAGCGAGCCAATTACTGGCTGAGTTGATTCGGATCCCGAGCGTCAATCCCATGGGGCGCGATCTCACCGGTGCCATCTACGGCGAGGAGCGTCTAAGCGATTTTCTGATGGAATTATTCCAGTCATGGGGTGTGCCCGCTGTGCGCTGGCCGGTACATCCACGGCGCGATAATGTGGTTGCACTGTTCGAGCCGCCAACAGCGACCGGTAGCGTGCTTTTGGATGCCCATCAGGATACCGTGCCGATCGACGGAATGAGCATCGCGCCGTTCGAACCGCGGGTCGAGCAGCGTCGCATATACGGCCGCGGCGCTTGCGATGTCAAAGGCGGAATGGCCGCTATGCTCGCTGCCTTCTTGCGACTGGTACAAGAACGACCGCGCCAATGCGCACGCGTTTTTCTCTCCGCTACCTGCGATGAAGAGGCTACCGCCTCGGGCATCCAGACCCTCGTCCAAAACTGGCCCGCTATCTCGCAGCAACTCTGCGGCCAAGCCATCGCTCCGGATGCCGCAGTGGTGGCTGAACCCACGGCATTGAACATCGTCGTTGCCCATCTAGGCGTTGTTCGTTGGCGAGCAGTAACCGTCGGCCGAGCCTGCCATAGCTCGACGCCCGACCTGGGAGTGAACGCCATCTATTCGATGGCGCATCTTGTCGACGCATTATCGGACTACGATGCTCGACTCAAAAGTCAAGGACCGCTCGATCCCCTTTGCGGCCGAGCTAGCTTGAGTGTCGGCAGAATCGAGGGCGGTACCAGTGTCAACGTGGTTCCTGATCAGTGCCGCATCGAAATCGACCGGCGGCTCGTGCCCGGTGAACAGCCAGCCGAAGTTGTCCAACAAGTAGAGCAGTTTGTACGTGAACATTTGGACGACATCAACCCGAACCATCAGCTTAACTGGTATTTCGAAGCGCCCTTTTTGACGTCGCCTCCGCTCGCTTACGATCTAAATCGAAAGTTGGGTGAGCGGCTCGCTCGCTGTGTGGATGCGGCGATCGGAGGGACAGCGTGTATCGGCGTACGGTTCGGGACGCATGCTTCGAGAGTTGCTGCTGCGGGGATACCGGCGGTCGTATTCGGCCCGGGTAGTATCGAACAAGCTCATACCAAAGACGAATGGATCGATCTGGATCAGGTCGAAAAGGCTGCTGAGATTTACTATCGGTTTTGTTGCCAGGCTGTGTGGGGTTGACTCGGGTGAGGGGGGTTTTAACGCAGAGACGCAGGGGGGAGAATTAAACGCAGAGACGCAAAAGC
>CAYRMD010000067.1:6137-29374 GCA_964425225.1 uncultured Pirellulaceae bacterium
AACGCAGAGACGCAGAGACGCAGGGGGGAGGATTAAGCGCAGAGACGCAAGAGCAAGGAGATCGTGTCTAGGCGCGTCGGGGTGACGCGCGCATCGAATCCAATGGTGCCTCGTCGCGGACGGGCACGTGCCCCGACGTCGCCAAAGGCCATCAGGTTTCTTGGTGCCGGCGGCTATGCGCGAAAGCCGATCACCTCATAATCGCAGTCGTCCAAGACGAGCGACGCACCGCGTCGAAGAAAATCGACTGCTACAACCAGTCGCGTGCGTCCTTCTCGCCGTATCACCACACCCTCAATGCCTTGCAGCGGGCCACGCCGCACGCGCACCACATCGCCCGGCTGTAACCGATCCTCAGGTGTTAACGGAACGCCCTGCTCAATGAGCCGGTAAAACTGGCGCAATTGCTCGGTCAGGCGAACCCCGTCGGTGACCGGGATATAACGCGATACGCAATTGGTGGTCATCGCGTCGTACCGTTGCGACGAGTCGCCGTACATGAATACGTAGCCCGGAAAAAGCGGAATATACGAGATGCGCCACCTACCTGCTGGCGAACGAAATCGCTTAGGAATCACCGGTCCGTAGAACGGGATTTGCAACGAGAGCAACCGCCGCATCAGGTCTTTTTCCCGGCGTGCCATCGTGTAAAGGGCCCACCATGATCGATCGTTCTCCAGACCCAACTGCTCCCACTTCAAGAGATCCTCCGGAAAACAATCCACTTCTTTGGCCAGGATCGGCATAGGTGCGATTCTCCTAAGCCACCGCGCCAGATCTCCTTCCTCCAGCACGATGGTGTCTGTAGCAAAGCCCCAGTTGCACGTCGCACCACCAAAGCAAAGCTCCAACTTGGCTTTGGCGCCTGCGTGTGTGATCCCGCTGGCCACCTTCGCCTGAAAGTTTCTCCCGATAAGTTTACCTAGCTTACCAAATTTGTCGTTGGAATTTCCAGCCTTTTTAATAGCGCGCCAACCTTCAAAACGTACTCATTTCCAACTGTTTATCCGGATTTTGCGGTATTACTAATTTCACTGCCGATCATAAAGTGTATGCAACTTATGGATATAGTCTATGGACATAAAAAGTGGAATTCAATATGCCGTTCAAATGTTCGGTATACAAATACACCATAAAGGTGGGTGTGTGCGCCCTGATTGTATGTGCCTTCACGCATCGCATCGGTGACGCGCCCTGAAATCGTGAGTTTCCCGGAACACGCACGGCATCAGTCGAGCGCCGCGGGTTGGCGAAAGCGAGTTTCGCGGCCTTGGGCGACTGACGCGAAGCAAAAGAAGTTCCTTATAGCGGAGGGTTCCCAACCCGCCTCGATCAATAAAAGGGGCTCGATTCGCAAAAGGCCAGTCTCTCGCGGTCCCTGCTCGGCAAGGCCAAGCGATAATCCGCTGCGTTCGAGATTCCCCCCGGACATACGTAACTAACCCTGGCAATGCGGAACTCGGGTTCCCATTGGGCAAACAGAAAAGCGGCATAACGTTGCGGCTCGTACCACAATCCATACACACCGGGCTTAGAATACCGGACACCTCAGTATAGACACCATATGCCTATCGACCGTTATTAACGTTTATTAACGTTGCATCGCCGCTTCGGACGTAAACCGCGAAGCGGCTCGGCCGACTAACTGGAACACGATTCCCGCCACCAAACCAACGAGCCCGCCGATACTAATCGACCACAGGTCATTTCGCCAGGCCCACTGAGCTGGCGACGGCGCCGATAGAATCCGCAATCGTTCAGCTCCCGCCTGGTGCTCGGCGCGCAACGAGTCGAGCTGTTGTTGAACGTGCGCCAGCGCCGTTTCGTAGTGCGCAATCGAAAGTGCATGTTCTAAATAGGCCAGTTGCTGTTCGGCGGCTTGCAGTCGATCCTGAAGCGATTCGGTTTTAGCTGGTTGCCGTACGGATGGCTCGGATGCCGGTCGGCCTATCGTGGCTGGGCGGTTTACGGGCTGTGTCGATCGCACAGGTTCGGGACTTGTCGTTGATGTAGCCGACACGGTGGCCGCGAGGATTTCTTTGATCTTTCTGCGTACCTCTTGGACCTTGGGGTGAGCCGGACCGAACTGGTCGAGCAAGATCTGCTCGTCGACCATCAATGACACGGCGTTAAGCGGTGGAGGCGGCGAACGCGAGAGCAGGTCGGTAACAATCTCGATGCGCCGCCGCACTTCTTTTAACTCAGCATGATCGGGTCCGAAATTCTTGGCCAACTGTGCTTGGCGTTCCAAGAGGGGTTCCAGCAACTGGCGGCGCAATTCCAATTGTTGATCGCGTGCTGCCAGCTCCGGCGGCAGTGTTTCGATCGCCGGAGCTTCAGTTGGTAGGGACCCGGCAGGCACTTCGGCAAGCGCTCCGGGTACTGCTTGATCCACTTCGGTTGGGCCCGAAGCGCGACGCAGTTGTTGCTGGAGCCAAGCGATCTCGCGCCGCAGTTGATCACACTGGTCTTGCCAGTACTGCACACGGTTCGACCCTTCGGGGGCATCGGGCAAGCTTACTGGGTCAATGGTGCGTAGAGCCCGCCAACGCTGCTCGAATAAGTCATGCATTCGTTGTAATTGGGCAAGGTACTCTTCAGCAAAATCAGCACGTGCCTCCCCCAACGTCTTTTGTGCTGCTCCCAGCAGCGCTTCGAGCGTCGGCGCGGCGGCCTCCTGTGTACGAGCCAAATACTCGATAACGAACGCTCCGGGCCCAGCTGCCATCGGTTCGACTCGTATTCGAGCACGAAGCGTCTCCAGCAAGTTAGGGTCGTCCGCATATTCGAAAATCGCACCTAACTGTCCGTTCCGCAGGGCCTGTTGGATCACCTGGTCGCTCTGAAGGAGTGCCTGCAAACTGCGTGTGGATCCGGAACCGGCTTGAGAAGTGGATATCTCGTACAACACCGTTGCACGACTCACGTAATTCCGGCCCGATACTTTACCCCGCAGATAACCTAACAGTCCACCCAGTCCGACCCATACAACCAGCACAATTAGTTGCAAGAGCAGTGGTTTTCGCATTGTGGCGGCTCGTTTTCGGTTCACCGTCTTAGGCCAGTTAGCGTAGAATTTGATGTTGTTCCATTGTAGTTGCTTCCGATACAATCAGGGAGCTTGGGGAGGCGATCGTGACCATTTTTTCCAACAGGCCCAAGTCGATGATTGCAGGGAAGCAACCGTTGATCGAGCGGGCGTCGCCAGTCGACGAACATCTGCCGGATCATACCACGGCGTCTGATCCTTACACGGCGCGCTGCCGCGAAGTGTTGCAGCTTTGGTTGCGCTGGCATGAAGAACATCAGCGCTTGACCGAGCAACTCTATCGAGCCGGTAGGGATCGAGCAGAAATCGAGCAATTGCTCGACGAGTGCGAGCTTTTGCGGCAAGCGGCTGTCCAAGCCACAGAAGCTGTCTTGGCCGCCGGCAATCCAGGCCGCAAAAGTAGCGAGTAATCGTCGCACGATGCCGCGCGATAATGCAACTGTTCGTGCAGCATTCTGTTGCACGCGCCGATCGTGTTTTGTTGTCACGATTCCAAATGCTGGCAGTTGACGCCATTGGTAAAGGCAGTTCATAAGCGAGTCGAGTGGTTTAACGCAAAGCCGCCAAAGCGCAAGGGGCGCAAGTAGGCAATAACGATATATCTTTTGTTTCCTTTGCCACTCTACGACCATGCGTTAAATTCTCCTGCGGCTCCCCAACGGTCGCGGTTCTGGTAGAAATAATCGCCGCTTCGCTAATAGGCCGCTCGATTACAGGCGCGCCTCCGTTCAATAAGCTTCGTCGCGGTCGTAGGTCGGTCACAATGCCGCTCCCCTAACGGTCGCGCCTCGGTTGGGGTGGTGCTCCCTGACGGTCGCGGCTCGGTAGAGCTCAAGCTTGCCTCTCAGCATCAACCGACATTTAAACCAAGCGCCATTGTCGTCACCGGGGCCCAAAGCAGGGCGGACGGTCAGTCAAAATGGTTCCTCCCCCAGCCGGGAGCAGGTCTTGCCAGCTTACTCAATCCTTCCCACTGCGCCTTTGCGCTAAAAAATCTCTCACTTAAAACGTGACGCACAGACTTGCCAAAACTGTTTAACCTTTGGTTATCACTGCTGTGCGCTGACGTTCGCGTGCAATTTCTGCCAACTTCGGATGCGCTGCCAAAAACGGCCCCATGGCCAAATAATCGACGCGCCCTTTTAAAAACGCGCGAATGGCATCCTGCGGCGTACAGACAATTGGCTCTTCGTGCATATTGAAGCTGGTATTGATAATCGCAGGAATTCCGGTTTTTTCGTAATAGGCGCGCAGCAACCGATAAAAACTGGGGTTTTCATGAGGATTTAACAATTGCGGGCGAGCCGTGCCGTCGACGTGCACTGCAGCCGGGCAGGATCGAATCATCTCTTCGGTGCAGTCGAAGGTGATCGTCATGAACTCGGCCGTTTTTTCGCACCCGGACAGATTGTGGAACAACCGGGATGCAAACTCGGGCAATGCGGCAGGTGCGAACGGCATGAACTCGGTGCGGCCCAATTGGTGGTTTAGCCATTGATTGACATCCGGATCTTGAGCCGGATAAAGAATCGAGCGGTTACCCAAGGCCCGCGGACCGTACTCCATGCGTCCATTGAAACGCCCGACGATACGGTTTTCGACCAGCAAGTCGGCTACTCGCTCTTCGATTGTCTCACACCGCTCGTAGTTTAAGCCTGCCTCGTGCAGGGCCGCCTCCAATTGTTGCTCGGAATACTCGGGCCCGTAATACACATGACGGATTGGTTCGCCGCGATAGGCTCGCTCACCAAACACCAAAAGAGAGGCTCCGGTGGCCAATCCACCGTCGCCCATGTTCGGATAGACAAAGACGCTGGTGACACCGGGAACCTCGCGGATGCGCTGGTTGAGTTTTACATTGGCGTGCACTCCTCCGGAGACGGCTATTTGGGTAAGGCCGGTCTTGCGCACCCAGTAGAGCGTCGCGCGTTGTACCACCTCTTCCAGCACTCGTTGATAAGCGGCTGCGACATCCCGTTTGGCAAAATGTTGAGCGGCCAGCCGCGTAAAGAAATAGTTAAGGGCACCTCGCATTAGAATCTGGCCGTCCTCACGCGCAACGAACCGTGCCCGCAAAGCGGGACCCAGAACTTCCGGGTTGCCATAGGCCGCTAACCCGACAATTTTTCCTTCGTGCCGACCGGGACGAAACCCTAGGCCGCTGGTGACATATTCGTAGTATTGCCCAAGCGAGTTCGGGAAGCGGAATTCGTGGAGCAGGCGGATCTTGCCCTGTTCGCCCACAAAGATCGCACCACAATTTCCCGAGCCATATCCGTCCAGCGAAATGATTAGCGCTCGATCAAACCCGGAAGCATAATAGGCATTCGCAGCGTGACAGTCGTGGTGGCGGAATCGCTGTAGCTTTTCCAAAAGCCCCAATCGCCTTAGTCCTTCGTGCAACTGGTTCGTACGCAACCGATGGTCCGCCACCGCGTCGCGAATCCATCTGCGAAACGCCCAGCGATGCGCCCACCAGTCGGCCCAGGCCGAACTGGCCAACAGGCGAAACACGAGTCGTTTGTACCAAGCTTTGCGCGGCATGAATTCGGCGGCCTCGCTCTCAAATCCGGGTATCAGTTGCTTTCGGTCCACTCGGTAACCGGAACGAACCGCCTGCCAGAAGGCTCGCAACGAGGCAGCCGTGTCGAAGATCCCGTGAGCTTTTCGGTCCAGGTGATACGCTTCCTGCATCAACTGGCCTTCACGTTGGGCATCGAAGAAGCCATAAGCGACGACGTCGATGGAATCGAGCGACCAACCGGTCTTTTCCAATCCCAACTCCAGAGCATTTTGCGGAAACCCATCCTGGAGCTTGACTCGTGTGAGCCGCTCTTCGGCACAGGCAAAGACAACTTGTCCATCCTCGACAAACGAAACCGTGGCGTCCTTATCCAGTGGGCTGATTCCCAGAACGCGCATGAGTTGCACCTTCGAGTTGCTGAGCCACTTCAGTAATAGTCGCCGGCCGGAACCAGCGACTCTGCTTCAAGTACTCTAACATGGATCGGATGGTTGCGTAGATGCGTTCGACGGCCTCGGTTGTCCGCGCATACGGATTAGGACCAACGGAAAGCGACGAACTGTGAACCGTAAAACAGACATAGTCGACCGGCACTTGCACGAGCCGTTCGAGCAAACGCCGCATGTTGACGCTGGATTCGCATTCGAAATTCAGCCAAACTCGTCGCACCAGCCCCAAACGCTCGATGATGCCGATGAGCCTGATATGCCGCAACGCGGACCGCTCGACAACTTCATAAAACTTCTGCCAGAACTGCCAGGGACCTCGCGTGAAGGCCAACGTCAGAGGTAACTCCCACAAGGGCCATTCCGGAACGAATGGATTCTGGCACCGCCGGGGTCTTAAGTCGCGAGTGCGATAATCCGGTGCACCGTCGTCAGGCCACCAGGAAAAAGGACAAACCGATGCATCGGCCAGAAACCCCCGCTCCACCAAAAAACGCAGGCCCACCTGGCCGCAGGAATAACGTCCCCCGCGAAAACTGGTGGGAATCAGTCCATACTCGCGAAATCGCTGATACGTCCGATCGAGTTTCTCTCGAGCCAAATCATACGGCAAGTTGTGCAAGAACGATTCGCGCGGGGTTACTGATCTGCTGTGAAGTGGTGGGGTATTCCACGGGTGAATATGCATGCCGATTTCGACGTTGGGGTTTCGCGCCAGCTCGAGAATCACTCTCCGCGACTGGCGATTGGCCAACACGGCATAATCCACAAAATACGTCACCCGCGCGTCGAAAGCGTCGCATAACTCCTGAAATCGAGGCAAGCTCTGGATATTCGACACCCCATAGCCGTCCTGGACCGGAAACGGGCCAGTCCAATCCCACTCCTCTTCGGTGTCGACCGTGATCACATACCGGATAGGTCGTAGACGAGTGTCGTCTGGCGCGTTAATTTCGCGCGGTTGCATAAGAATTGTGTTCATGGCCGGATACCGCTACGAGCTGTCTTTCATTAAGGTCAGATTACTTAGCTTCGGCCCATCTTACCAGCACTTAACCGTGCGCACCGACCGGTAACTGCCCGGAACCCGGCATCATAGCCCGCCTGTTCGTTACAAACCGTTGTTCGATCCGCCAGACCTCCCTTGCACCTCAGCGCCCTTGCCCTGATCTCTCCCCAGCGTCTCTGCGTCCCTGCGTTAATCTCTTCTCTGCGTCTCTGCGTCTCTGCGTTAATCTCTTCTCTGCGTCCCTGCGTCTCTGCGTCCTGAAATATGGCTAATGGCTACCAATGAGAATTGTAACTCCCTCCCCACATTCTGTGTTAGTCTCGATCTAATAGAGTATGTAGCGCCTCTTCTGACATGAGCCATTTTCAACGCAGAATGCTTGCAGGGTTCAACGAGTTTAACTAAAAAGGAAAAATATAGAGCCGGAGCAAGGTGTTTGAAGTACGTCGGTTCAGTGGCATGGCAAAGCCGTTGAGGAGTCATCTATGTTGCGCAGCGCTGCCTGGTTCATTTTAGTAGCGGTATCGTGCCTTGTGCAGGCACAGCAACCACGCGAGGCTACTAACTTGTCCACGGCTTTGTCGCAGCTTGGTGCCGCACGGGCAACCCAGCCGGCGGCTCTTTCCAATCAAGTTCCTGGCCGTGGCTTTTTAGAATTGCCGCCTCGCATTCCGCGCGCTCTTCCCGGTGCACCGGGTGATTGGCGGCAACCTTCGTTGGATGAGCGTCGCGTGTCCGATCAATCTCGCCGCATGTGGGTCCGCCTTACGCCGAACGGAAATCTGGTTGGCCATGTAGTTGTTTACGACTCAGCAGGAGCTTTAGCGCCGGCGGTAAACGTGACGTTACGATTTTTACAATCGGGCCGAATCGCGGCCGAGGTAATCACCGATGCTAACGGCATGTTTTTGACGACGTTAGTGCCCGGAGTTTATTCGATCATCGGTTTTGGGGATTCGGGAGTCTACGCTTCGGCAGTAACGGTGTTACCTGCGGCGCGTGGTACGGCCCCGGCGGTCGGAGAGGAAGGAGCGGCCGAGGCCATGACGGAATTGGCACTGGAAATGGCTGCGGTCTCGCCGCCCTTTAACACACTGCGCGCCTTGGTGCAACGCTTTTACCCAGAGATGGCTGTGCCTGTCGTGCAGGAACAGGACTACACGATTGCGGCAGGAGCTGCACCCCTTGAGCGCATACGGCTATTTGGGCTGCGTGAATGGTTAGGGGCTGCCGAGCAGGCCGAGCTGCGCGAGGTTGTGGAAAAGCTTCCGCCGGCGACGAACCTGCGCATTCACAAGATTCCTATCACGCCCGACGGGCGTTTGCGAGGTCGAGCGATTGGTATCGATCCGGTGACGGGCCGACCCATTCTTATTCGCCAAGCGCAGGTTTATTTAATTCGTAGCGATGAAGTGGCGGCTCGGGGCCAAGTGGATGATTTAGGGGTGTTCGACGTGGCGGGAGTCGAGCCTGGCCAATTTGGACTTGTCGTAACGGGTCGCGACGGATTTGCAGCATTGGGTGTGAGCCTTTACTCGATGGCTGCCCAGGCAGGAACGTCGTCCGATGCGAATACTTATTATGTGGCCCTTCAAGAAGAGCCGCTGCCGCTTACGCTGAGTGTGATCACCGATCCAAGAGATGTGCAACAAGGCTTTAGCCGTGGTGGCGGTGTAGATGGTGGTGGGTTAGGCGGTCCGCAACCACCGCCAGGTGGCGGCGGTGGTGGTGGCGGCGGTGGCGGCGGTGGTGGCGGCGGTGATGCCGCACTGTTGGCGGCCGGAGCCGCAGCCTTGGCTGCCGGTGCCCTGGCAACCGAGGATGAAGTAGGTAGCCCACCGGGACCATGATAGTCCGACAACACGTCGGACAGGCCCGACCCGTCAGACACGTCGGACGGTTTCTCGTCAAAATCGAAAACTTCCCTAAATCCCCTACAACGGCCTGGGCGATTTAATAGCTAGGCCGGGGAACTCTGCGCCAATTGCAGGGGCGGCCAAAGAACGTCCTGTACGGGCTAGCGCTTTTGAAACATGCTTCCAAGGTAGGGAAACCTGGCGTATGGCACAGCGACGGACGAGCTGGAAGTCAGTGCTGGCGGCATGCCTGGCAGCCGTTCCATGGGCCATCGGATGTAGCGCGGTACAAGGTGTGCGCGAACATATCGCATACAACGATACGGTCAATGATTTCGCGCTCAGTTGGCGCAATAGTGCTTGGGCAAGTCAGGCCTGGCACATGCGAAAATGGCAGTTTATTGATCAGCCCTATTTTCGCGATTTCGGCGAAGGATTCCGTGCCGGCTATATCGACGTGGCTTCCGGCGGCAATGGCTGCACGCCTGCCCTGCCACCTCGCAAATACTGGACCTGGCGCTATCAAACGGCCGAGGGTCAAGCCAAAGTTGCCGCGTGGTTTGCCGGCTATCCGCACGGAGCCCGCGCGGCCGAAGAGGATGGCGCCGGTTTATTTAGCCAGATCCAGGTTTCCGAACTTCTACGGAAAGAATTCCAGTTAGGTCACCAGCCACCCTATAAATCGCCGCTGTATTTCCACAACCCGGAAAATTGGTGCCCGCCCGACCAGATGCCGGGTCAGCAGCAACCCGGAACCTCGGATGCCGACCGTCCGACGGTCGAAGGCCAGGGACCGCCACTACTGAGCCCGCCGGACAAAAACCTGCCGCCGATGGGATCCTCTTCGCCGAGTCTCCCGCCGCACAGCGGAGCGGCTGGCACCGGACCGAACGGCTCGGCCGCCGCTGTGCCCGTGGCTAATCGGTCTTCCGGAGCGCCGGGTTCTGTCGAGCAGCCTCAGGAAGATCCGTACACGCTGCTGCCGTGGGTTCAGGTGGCGAAAGGACCGGCTCCAACTGACAGCCTCGCCCCGCAACAGATGCCCTAAGGGCCTACGATGGGCATGGATCGCACATCAACCGAGCAACGAACACCCCTGAGAGGGTGCTCACTTTGCGTCAGGATGACTGAGCTATGCAACTAAGCTACTTCGAGCAGACTAGGGCTGGCATCAGAATCGCGTGCCGAATTGGGCAACCAGATCGGCGACGGTACCCGGTCGTGTGGCTTCTGGCAGGATACCTCCTGTCGGTAGCCAGCGGTTGTACGTCGTTGGTCTCTCCGATCAGCGGTGTACCGGCGCATCGGTTGCCCCCGGAATTCCTCGCCACACCTCGCAATAACCTCGTCCCGATCGACGTGTCGCGCTTGCGGCAAGAACCGCCGCGCGAATACTTACTGGACAAAGGTGATATTCTCGGCATTTACATCGAAGGCGTGCTCGGAGACCTCAATCAATTGCCGCCCGTGCATTTCCCTGAGCCTGGGAGCGA
This sequence comes from uncultured Pirellulaceae bacterium, assembly GCA_964425225.1. Lineage (GTDB taxonomy): Bacteria > Planctomycetota > Planctomycetia > Pirellulales > Pirellulaceae > BPJU01. Next base: position 16,515 of record CAYRMD010000067.1, read on the forward strand.
TCGGCCACCGGCACTCGGTTACCCGGTTCCCGTTCGCGAGGACGGCACGCTGGCCTTGCCTTTAGTGCCGCCGATTCAAGTGCGAGGTTTAACGTTGGCTCAGGCCCAAGATGCAATCCGCAAGGCATACACCATTGACCAAGAGATTCTCAAGCCCGGCAAGGACCGTATCATTGTTACGCTCATGCAGGAACGCACCTACTCGGTGATCGTCATCCGCCAGGACGGGGTCGACCAGCCGGTAACGGGGCCTGTCGGTGGCGGCGGTGGAATTGGCCGAGGCGGCTTCGCACAGCGCACCGGACAAGCGAGCCGCGGTCAGGTGATCCAACTGCCCGCGTACAAAAACGACGTGCTCCACGCCTTGGCCATGACCGGTGGGTTGCCCGGCGTGAACGCAAAAAACGAAGTAAAGATTCTGCGGAGCTCGCTGCTCGATGCGCAAAAGCGCGATGCGTTTGTCCAACAATTCTTCCTGCAACACGGTGATCAAGGGCCGTGTTTGTGCGCCCCACCATTGCCGGATGATCCAGCCATCATTCGTATTCCCCTTCGCTTGCCGCCCGGACAAGTACCACAATTCCGGCCCGAAGATATCATTCTGGAAGATGGGGACATTGTCTTGATCGAATCGCGCGAAACGGAAGTGTTCTATACCGGCGGATTGTTGGGACCAGGCGAATATCCTCTGCCACGCGATTATGACCTCGATGCACTTACCGCCCTGTCGGTCGTCGGGCCCGGTGTTGCCGGCACAGGGTTTGGCGGATTTGGGCGTGTGGGGGGAGGAATCGGAGCCAATTTAGGAACCGCTTTGGGTGGTGCGCCTCCAGGGCAGCTTTTCATCCTCCGCAAGACACCGTGCAACGGTCAAGTAATCATTGCGGTGGACCTGAATCGGGCAATACGCGATCCGCGAGCGCGACCACTGATCCAGCCCGGAGACGTGTTGATCCTGCGCTATAAGCCCGAAGAAGAGATCCTGAATTTCGGTATCGGTACGTTCTTCTTGCATGGGTTCTTCCAGTTCTTCCGGCGCAATTAGCTTTATCGCAGAGGCGCGGAGGAGAGATTAACGCAGAGACGCAGGGACGCAGAGGAGAGATTAACGCAGAGACGCAGGGGATACGGTATGAAGAAACGGTTTGTGCTGGGGTTCCTTTGCCCTCCGTGAGAATGCATATCCCCTAATGTTTTCGAAGTGGCCGCTCGGAAAAGTTAGCTAATCCGCCGTCCCATATCTTCGCAACAGTCGCTACGTTCGCTACAGTCACCCGCCTGACGGACGCACGCTGTCCCATCTGGCGTGCTGGTTTCTTTACAAGCCGCATCGGTGTGGTTAGGCTAATGTGATGAGGTTCGCAATGCACGAAGGCGTATCGGACGGCAATGACCCTGTCTGTTACGCAAATAATGTTTTACCGGATCCCGGAAACATTGATCGCAGGACTCTTGCCGTTCCAGAGCGGGTAGGTTTACCTACGGTATATTTGGGACAAACATGTGTACACCTGGCTAATCTAGGGGGTACGCGGGCTTTGTGACGGCCCGTTGGAAAACGCAGCGCGAAAACGCGATGGATCTCTGCGCCGCTGAACTCCCTAGAAAATAAGGGTGGATGTCACCCAGAAGAACGGAGTGCGCGCAAATTTGGGCCCAGGCGTTTGAGTTGGCTAACATCTTCGAGTTGGCCGACATATCCGACCTGTCGGACGCGAACAAGAAGCCAACTAGTTGTATTCCCCTGAATTGTGGGTTACCATACACGGCAATAGCGTACAACGCCGGCATTCGGTGCGCGCCGTGTTCGGCTCGTTTGTTTCCAACCGAAGGTCATCCCAACCATCGCTGTGTGGTCGAGGGCTTAGCCCGCACAGTGGTTCGTGTGGGCGGCGAAATCGCTTTTTTTGATGGAATCGCGTTTCGAGCGTGGCGCACGGAAGGGGTTGTCAACACGGATTCATAGATACTGCGCCAGGCGGCTGAATTGTGAGTAACGAATCTAACAACGGTCAAGCGGAAGCCGAGAAACTCAAGCTCGCAGACTCCGTTTCGGCCACTCGCGTACCCCGCAAGCCGTTATGGGTAGCGGCGCTTCTGTTGGCCTGCGCCGGCGTTATTATCTACGCGCGAACCATCGGCTGGTTGTGGCAGGCGTGGACCACGGAACCGGATTATTCGCACGGTCCATTAGTCCCCATTTTTGCCTTGGCCATGGCGTGGATGCGCCGAGAAAAAGCCCCACCCTTTGAATGGGAACCCTCAGCCCGGAGTTTAATTCTCTTCGGCCTAGCGGCGGGCATCCTGTTGCTGGCCGGTTGGGTAGGAGTCGATGCGCTTCTCGGTTGGTCGCTGGTCTTTTGGATCGGGGGACTCTTGTGGTTATTCGGCGGTGATCGCTGGATGCGCCATCACGCACAATATGTTGCCTTTTTATTGCTGGCCGTGCCGCTGCCCTATCGATTCGAGCGAGCGTTGAGTTTGCCCTTGCAGACCATCGCCACACATACCAGTTGCTGGATCCTACAAGCGCTTACCCTTCCGGCAATCGCCGAAGGGCACACGATCCTGCTGCATGACGTGCGGTTGGAAGTCGTGCAAGCCTGTAGTGGTTTGCGGATGTTCGTCGGCGTTACGGCTCTGGCATTTGCCTTTTTGATCTTGTTTGTCCGTCCGTGGTGGTATCGCGTTACCCTGCTGATGGCTGTGTTGCCCATCGCTATCCTCTCCAATGCATTTCGAATTGTGTCAAGCGCCGTTCTTTATCAGTGGTTTACTTCCAGCGGGGCACGTGAGTGGATCCACGATCTTTCCGGCTGGATGATGATCGTAGTAGCGACACTTTTGTTTTATGGGTTGACGGTATATCTGGATAATTTGTTCGTTGAGGTACGTCCCTACGAGGTACGCGCGCCTAAGAAGCGGCGTCGCACGGCGACGGTTGCCCAAGATGAAACTTCGATAGGAGCTAAGTCCGATGCCTGAATCGGCTGTTAAAAACCACCAGCCCACATCGGTAAACGGAGTTGCCCGGCCGGTACTGTCGCCGGACGATTCGCTTTGGGCCGGTCTATCGCCTACGATCGTGTTGCACACGGTCCGCCGCTCGTTCTGGTGGGCCTTCCCGACCGGTTTGCTCTTGGCGGGTATTGCCGCCGCAGCAGTCTATTACCTTTATCCGATCGAGTATCAGGGTACCTGCTGGATCCAGATCCTCAGCACACCCCCCACGGTGGCTTTCGAAATGAAAGAAGCGTCGTTGGACGCGTATGCTCGTACGCAAGTCGAGTTTATCAAGAGCCCCATGGTGCTGCGCGATGTTATAAGCCTTCCGGAGGTCGCCTCGCTTCCGGAACTTTCTCGCGTCAGTAGCCCCTTGAATTGGATCGGCGCGCGGCTTTCGGTCCGCTCCGTGGGTGGATCGGAGTTCTACACCATCGGCGTTCGCTCACCCCACCGTACCAGTTGCGTTCTATTAGCCAACGCAGTACTGGATAGCTACCTGGCAAAGCAGCCGGAGTACATCAACAAGCAAGCCGAATTGACGATCGCTCTATTGGAAAGCGAACTGGAACAGCGCGGTGAAGATCTAAAGCGTCTGCGCGAAAACATGAAACAAATCGCCGCGAACTTGACCCGCAAAGATCCTACGCTTATCGCTAACCCGACGGATACCAGCCTGATCGTCGAGTCGAAGGCACCGATTGATGAATTGAATCAACGGTTGGCTGATTTAGAAGTGCAACGCCAGGTGCTCCTGGCTGAAAAAGTCTCGCTGGAAAAGATGCTTGCTGAACCAACGGACCCACTGGCGTTCGATACCGAATTGACGCAAGCTGTGGAAGCCCATGCTTCGGTTACCCGCTTGATCGAACAGCTTCAGGTCGTGGAACGCTCCAAAGAATTGGCAGAACAACGGGGCTTGGGTCAAGATCACCCGCAAGTGCAATCGTTGCTGCTGGAAAAGGTGCGCCTGGAAAAGCAACTGGCCGAAACGCGCGAACGCCTGCGGCGCGATCTGTCCGCGCAACGCCAAGCGGAGCAGCGGTTGGAACGCAAGAAACTACTGGATCAAGCCAATCAAAAGCTCGATGTCGTAGAAACCTCCATCGAAATGGTCAAAGGCCAAATTGCTCAGGAAAAAGATCGCATGATCAAGTCCGGTGACCATTCGCTGGAGTTCTCCTTTGCCCGGCAGGAAGTCTTGCGAGCTCAAGAAGTTTTCGACCGCATTGCCCAACGCATCACGGCCATGAAAACCGAAATGCGGGCACCTAAACGCGTCCAAGTGATGCGCCGCGCTTCGGATGATACGGTCACCATCGCACGGGCACCCTGGAAATACATGACGTTCGGCTCCGGTGGCGCGTTCCTATTGCCATTTCTCTTGGCAATCTTTTGGGAAAAGCGAGCTCGGCACCTTACGTTCAGTGAACAGGTGCAGCGTGAAACCCATTTGCCGTTACTGGCGGAAGTCAGCCGCGTTCCGACGCAATTGGTCTCTGGACGTGCACGACGCATGGGCTTGCGCCGTGCAATGTTCGAAGAAAGTATCGACCAATTGCGTATATCGCTCTTATTGTCCGAAAACGCAAAGAACAAGCGCATCTTCGCGATGGTGAGCGCCGTTAGCGGTGAAGGCAAAACCAGTATCGCGTCGCACTTGGCCGTAAGCATCGCACGCACGTCGCACGAGCCCATACTCTTAGTGGATGGTGACATGCGTGCTCCCAGTTTGCATCATGTGTTCCGCCTCAACAACTCACCGGGTTTGGCAGAAGTGCTTTGCGGTGAAGCGACGCTGGAACAAGCGATTGTCCCTTGGGATGACTATGTTCATGTGTTGCCGGCCGGCCACTTATCGCAGAACTCCAATGTGTTGGTAACCAACGAACGGATGCGGAAGTTGTTCGACCAACTCAAAGGCCGCTATCCTTATGTGATCATCGACTGCCCGCCGCTTTTGGCGGCTACTGAAGCCTACGTGATGGCTCGCGAAGCCGACGGCGCCATGCTCTGCGTGATGCGTGACGTCAGCCGCTCGATCCAGGTGCGCAAAGCCTACGAACGGCTCTGTGCGGTAGGAGCTGATACGGTTGGCTTGGTGCTAAGCGGCGTGCCGACTTACGAATACGCGTACCGATACGGCGGATACACGCGGTATTACAAGCGTTACTATCGCGAAGAATTTGTCGAAAATACACGTCCGCCGAGCAGCGAAGCATCGTAATGGAAGCTTTTTCGGGGACAATCGGCTTTAGCCTATCCGTAGATTGGCTGATTGCCTCGCGATTCATGCGTCGAATCGATTGGAAACGTGCCAACCGCCTCCGGAAGAAACTACGGTTGTTCGAGCGCTGTACTTTTGATACGGAGTGCACGTTCGAACCCCCCTGCCACGGACTTCGTACGTGTCATACATCGACCTTGTCCGTAGGATCGGCTGAGTTTGGGGATCGCCTTGTAATGAACCACCCTGTTTAAGCCACACGTTTTTTCGGGCTGCGCTCGCGGCCGTATCCGATTCCGGTTGCAAAGTAATCCGAGCGTGGATAGAAAGCATGCGTCGAACCTTATGAAAAAGAGCCGCCCGTATATTCCGGTAGCCAAAGAGCCGTCCGTTGGACGCACGTTGCGACCGCGTCGCGAATTGAACTGGCCACTGGCGATCGGTACTCTTGTCGTGGTGTTGGTGCTGGCGCCTAGCCTCTGGGCATGGCACGCGTTTCAAGTCTCGCGCCAAAGCCGCCAGATGCACCGATTGGCTCAGTCCTTGCGCGACTCGGGTGAATATGCCCGAGCACTCCAGATGCTCTACCGTTACCTGGTGTTGAAGCCGGAGGATTCGCAGAGCCGGGTCGACTATGCGCAACTGTTCGATAAAATCGCCCAGACCCCTGCGCAAAAGAACGAACTCTTAGAGCATTATGCGCGTGCCATTGGGCTGTTTCCCGACAATTTGGAACTTCAAGTGCGCTATGCCGAGTTGCTTTTGGAGATGGGCAATCCAGTGTCGGCTTCGCAGACGGCGCAATTCGTACTTAGTAAAGAGCCCAAGAATGCCCGTGCCCTGCGAACCCGCGCTTCGGCGTTGCTCGATTTGGAACAGACTCAGGCGCGTACCGCCCCATCGACCGACGTACGTACGGCTTGCGAACAAGCCATTGCGGCTAACCCACAGGATATTCCATTAGCCGTTCGGTATGCCGATTATTTGCGGTCGTTTCCCAGTAGTGTCGAGCGGCGCAACCTGGAACGTTTCGCCGATACGATCGTCGATCGCATGGTGGAAAACAATCCGAATGCCGTCGATGCGTATGTCAGCCGCTATTTGTACCGGCAGCGCTACAATTTGCCGAATGCCGATGTGGATCTGAATTTAGCTTTGGCACGCTTCCCCAATCATGCAGCGGTTTTGATTCTACAAGCCGGTCGGCTCGATAACGAGGGAAAACGCCCCGAGGCGATCGCCATCTATCGGCGGGCAATCGAGTTGGATCCCAAATTGCGCAATGCCTACTTGGGTTTGGCTGGTATGTATCGGCGCCAAAAGGATTTTGCCGCAGCGCGAGCCGTCATACGCGAAGGTCTGTCGCAAATCGGAGCGGAGGATTTTGTGTTGCAGCTCGAGCTGGCGCAAACACTGGTCGAAGAAGGCTCCGCAGCGCAAGCAGCCGATGTGATCGACCGCCTCAATCGGTTTTTTGCCGCAGCAGCGCCGCAGTTGTTGCCCAGAAATCGCGTCGAATTGGAAATCATCCTATCCGTGCTCCAGGGAGACCTCGAGCGGTCGCGCGACAACTTGCGAGGTGCTGCGCAGCATTACGAATTTGCTCTCAGACGCTTTCCTTCGGGAGGTGGCGATTTACGCCAATATCAACAGCAGCGAGCGGTACTGATTGGTCTAGGAGCTATTTACAGCCAGTTGGGTGAGGATGACCGAGCAGCCAGCATGTACCGGCGCCTGGCCTCATTAGAACCGGCCGATTACCGCTGGCGATTGGCGATGGGCGAATCGTTGCGGCGCGCCGGGCAATGGGTCGATGCCGTTGAGGCATACCGATCGGCGCTCCGCTTGCAGGGTTGCCCGCCTCGAGCCTGGTTCGATCTGGCGCGGTTACTGGTACGAGTCGAACTGGCCAAGTCCCCAACGGATCGCAATTGGGTGCTCTTTCAGGAAGCCTTCCAGCAAGTTCAAGAGTCCATGGGGGACGGGTTTCACTTGAGGCTACTTCAAGCCGAGTATTTTTTGGCCCAGGCAGATGTTGCCAACGGCATGGACGCATTGCGCCGCGCCGAAGAAGTGGCCGATCAGGTGGATCCCCAAGATCGATTACTCCTGGCCGAAGTATATCGACGTACCGGCCAAACGGAAAAGCTGCAGCGCTTGGTGCAAACGACCGCTACGGCTCCGGCACCACAGGCAGGTCTGGCGTCATTGTTGTTGCGCGTCGAAATGTTGTGGCGGTCTGCCAATTACCCGGCTGCTCGGCAGGCCGTCCGTGATTTCTTGCCGCAAGCACCGAATGCCGAACAAAAGGCACGTTTGCTTTCCGCCCTGGCACAGTTGGAAATCTCGATTGGCAACGTCACTGAGGCCGAAAAGATCCTGGACGAAGCGATCGCTCTAGGTAGTGATAGCCTCGACCCGTTGGATGTTCGAGCCGGCCTTTACCGGCAAAGACAACAGTGGAAAGAGCATGCAAAGCTCGTCGAGATCATCCGCCAGCGGGAAGGCCCGGACGGCTGCCTGTGGCGTGAAGCCCAAGCCTTGGAATACTTGTTGGCCGATCCGACAGCCCCGAAATTGCGTGAAGCCCAATTGCTCATCGAGGAAGTACGCACCCTGCGGCCCACCTGGCCGCGCGGATTCCTGTTGGCAGCCCGATTGGCAGAACTTCGCGGCCGTGTCCGCGAAGCCAGCGACCACCTGGAAACGGCACTACGCTACGGAGATAACCAGCCGGCAACGTATGAAAAACTCATTCGGCTTCTTACCCAGCAAAACCGACTGAGCGACGCGTATCATTACGCCGAACGGTTTTCTAACTACTGGCCCAATCTGCACCAGTCGGCCGTCGAGTGGGCAGCCAGCATCCGCGCGCAAACGGGGGACCAGGCGATTGCTGAAGCCCGTCGCAACTTGGAAGCCAATCCCACGGAGTTCCGCGCCTATGAACAACTGGCTACGGTGCTTCTTTTTTCCGGGCAGTCGTTGGAAGCCAAGAAAGTCTATCAAGACGCTGTGGCGCGCTTTCCGGAAGAACCTTCGGCTTGGCTGGGATTGTTCGCTGCATTGATTGCTACCGGTGAAAAGGACACCGCCGAACAGACATTGACGCATATTGCTGCGGCGAACTTGCTGCCGCCCGAGAAGTTGCACATCACGCTGGCGCAGGGCTACGAATTGCTCGGCAAAATCGACGAAGCGGAGATGCATTATCTAGAAGCCCTGCGGCAAACGCCGTACGACCGGATTGCCTTGCGGTTGGCTGTTCAGTTTTTCTCGCGGTTGGATCTGGATCGAGCCCAGCGTGCGTTGGAGACCAGTATTCAACTTACCGATCAAGCGGCTGCGGCCAAGCGAGCCCTGGCAGCAGTGCTGGCCGCCAAGGGCGGCGAGGAAAACTGGCGGCGCGCCATCGAATTGCTGGAAACCACCCAAGCCGAAGACGGCGTTTCTGTGGTGGCCAACCTCCGATTGCAAGCCGTTCTCTATGCGCGGCGAGGCTCGGTCCAAAATCGCCGGGAAGCGATCCGTATCTTGGAAGAAATTGTCAAATCCCCCTCGCAAGCTGCCGTCGGCGACTACCTCCTGCTCTATGCCTTATATCGAGATGCCCGCGACATGGAGGCAGCCGAACGATATTTGCAAGGTGCCGTAGCGCTCGATTCGACAAACCTCACCATCCGCTGGACGCTCTTAGAGTTCCTAATCGAGCAGAAAAAACTTGCCGAGGCCGAAGAGCTGTGGGCAACGCTCGACGAAACCGCACAAGCACTCCCGGTTTTCCGCGGTCTTCGTGCGCGACTTCGGCATGCCCAGGGCCAACCCGAAGAAACGCGTAAGATTCTCCAACAAATGGTCGAAGATGGTCACCGGGAACTCGATCCGACACGCAAACGCTTGATGTGGGAAACCGCAGCCGCTACCTACGAACGGCTGGGATTTGCTGCCGAGGCCGAACAACTTTTCCGCCAGTTGGTGGCCGAAGCCGGCGTTGGCCGTCGGCCGCTGGTGGCGTTCCTGCTCCGCGCCGGCCGCAACAACCAGGCCCTAGAAACGGCACTTACCGAAGACCCCCGGCAACTGTCCCGCGACGACTTCGTACTGCTGTGCTCCCTGGTGGCTTTCGCCGATCCCCTGGCGGAATACCGCCCTCGGGTCGATCAGGTGATCGCCGAAGGCTTGATTCGGTGGGGTGACGACGCGCAAGTCCTGTTCGCCGTCGCAACGCTCAGTTATATGCGAGGCCAAGTCGAACAAGCGATACAGCTCATGGAACGCTTGCTCCAGAAAACCCCCAACGACGTCGCTGCTTTAAATAATATGGCGCTTTTCCAGGTCGAGGCTCCCGATCAGCGCGAACAGGCCCTTCAAACGATTAATCGTGCCATCGACCTGGTCGGACCGCAGCCTAACCTTATGGATACGCTTGGATTAGTCCAAATGGCTTTAGGGCGATTAGAACAAGCCGAACTTTCCATCCAGGAAGCGATCGCCCAAAGTCGCCAACCGGCTTATTTGCTCCATTTAGCGGAAGTGCAGCGCCGCGCGGGCAAGCACAGTGAAGCGGTCAAAACATTCCATGAAGCACTTCGACTCGGCCTTCGCTCGCAACCGATGCACCTAGCCGACCAGCAAATGTACCGCAACCTTGAACGCTTAGCCCAAGAATAATCGCATCGCTTATTGGTCCTAGCGTCGTCGCGCCTTTGCATTAATCCTATAGGGCCTCTCCGCCCTTCCGCGAAAAGCTAAGGTCACCGAACATGCGCAACGGTTTCATTAACCGGGACACCCTCACTCTCGCAACCGCGTTCCTTATCACCCTCGGTTCGGGGCTTCTCTACTCGGCGATTGCCTCGCATCGACTGCTGCCCGGCCGCAGCGCCACGCAAGAAGAGCTGGACCGAGTCGCCTCGACAATTGGCCCTTTCGAGCTCGAACGAAGCGAACCTCTGAACGAAACCGTCATCAAGCTCCTGCAATTAGAAGCTTATATCAATCGCATTTACACGGATCGCGGCACCGGTCAGGTTCTCCACCTTTTGTTGCTTTCAGGCCCGTCCGTGCCGTTGACAGCCCACACACCCGATGTTTGCTACGCAACCCAAACTTATGAAATCTCCGGCGGCGAAGACATCGTCGAAGTACCCATCGGCGATTCAGTGCATACATTTCGATTGCTGCGCCTTCGGTCGCGGGTGCCAGCCGAGCCGGGACTGCAAGTGCTTTACGGCTGGAACGCCGGAAAAACCTGGGTTTCGCCCGCGTTGGCCAAATTGCGTCTGACCGGCTACGAGCGGCTTTTAAAGCTCCAAGTAGCCCTGCCGATTCGGGGAGCCCGAGAACTGTCGATCGAGGATTGTCACAAGCTCATGACGCAGGTGTTGGCGGCCTTACCCTGACCAGATGCCATTTTCCTAGCGCCCCTGCGCCTTTGCGTTAAATAGTCTCGCAAGCGTGGAGTGGGCAACTGTGGAGCAACAACTGAGAGTAATCGCTATGGCGAATGTTGAAACACTTGCTGCGCCGGCGAAAACAGCCGCCCGCGTCGCACCGTCGCGCTACTATCGTTTTACCACACCGCTAGGTCGAATTGTGGCATTGATTTTGCTTATCGTAAGCGCCCCATTTCTGTTGCTGTTGATGGCTCTTGTAAAACTCACCTCACGCGGTCCGGCCATTTATAGCCAGACACGTGTCGGGCTGCACGGTAAACAATACCGCATTTACAAGCTGCGCACGATGCGCATCGATGCCGAAAAGGAGACGGGGCCTGTTTGGGCTAAACCGCGTGACAACCGTGTTACTCCGATAGGAAGAATTTTGCGAAAACTGCATCTTGACGAGTTCCCACAGTTGGTGAATGTGGTGCGAGGTGAAATGGCGTTGATTGGCCCGCGGCCGGAACGCCCGGAATTCGTCGAAATCCTTGCCCGGCAGATCCCTGGCTACATGGATCGCCACGCCGTACTTCCTGGAATTACTGGTCTGGCGCAGATCCATCTGCCGCCGGATCAGAATATCGAAGGTGTCAAACGCAAACTGCTGTATGACATGTACTATATTGAACGAGCCAACTGGTGGCTTGATTTGCGGATATTGTGTTGTACGGCGCTCCGCCTGTTCGGCATTAGCGGCAGTGTTGCTGCCTGGCTATGCCGCGTGCCCATGGCGGATTAGGTAGGACGCGTCGGACCGGTCGGACTATTGATTCCATGAAAGGCCTTCTTTTTACCATCGGCCTAACCGCGTTCGGCGCGATCGCGGGACTATTTTACCCCTTCTGGGGAATGCTGGCGTATATTGTCATTAGTACCTTGCACCCGCCCACGCTTTGGTTCTGGTCGGTCCCGTTTTGGCGCTATGCGCGTCTTGTGGGTGTGTGTAGTTTGGTTGGTTGGGCGTTGACGGGATTCGGCAACTGGAATTTCGGACGCTCCGGAATACCACTCCTCTTTTTGGTCGGTTATGTCTTTTTCATGTTGTTGAGCGCTGTTAACGCGCCGTATCAGGAAATTGCCTGGGCCTATGTCCAACTTCAAGTAAAAATCGTTCTTGGTGTAATAGCGGCATACACGTTAATCGATTCGCTTCCGAAAATCCGCATTCTCGCCTGGGCGATGGCACTGTGCATTGGGTTTGTGGCTTATGAAGCGAATCTTGACTATTATCAAGGAGGCTTACGGTTAAAGCTGGGTACCGGCTTCCCCTTTATGTTCCTAGATAATAACGGCTCTTCGACCTTAATGGCCGCTGCGTCGGCATTAACGTTTTTTTTGGCGCTGACCCAAAAGAATCTTTTCGTTAAATTCGGCTTGTTTGCCGTGGCGGCGATGATGATCCATGCTCCGATGATTGCCGAGTCCCGCGGCGGAATGTTAACGGCGATTGCCGTAGGTGTGACGACGGCGATCGTGATTCCAAAGACGAAACAGAATGTCGTGTATGTGCTGTTGGGTTTGGTGGTAGCGCTATCACTTGCCGGTCCGCCGGTCATTCAGCGCTTTAATACGATTTTTGTGCCGCCTGAAGAACGCGATGGCTCGGCAGCCAGTCGCATCGAGCTTTGGAAAATCGCGATCCATGAAATGTTCCAACATCCGGTAACCGGGATTGGGCCAGGACACTTTCGCTTAATCGCTGACGAATATGGTTTTCCCGAAGGGAAAGCTTCGCATACGACCTGGCTCAATGCCGGCGCCGAGTTGGGAATCGGTGGGATGATCTGTCTTGTGGGATTCTTCGCCTACATCGCATGGCACAGTTTACGAATCGCATACGATAGCCGTTGGCGAAAGCACGAAATTGGTCATTTGGCGGCGATGGTTTTCGTATTCTTAACATCGTACGCAGTGGGGGCACAATTTGTCACCTTAGACCGCCTCGAAGCACCGTTCTTTATTGCACTCATCGGAGCCGGGCTCTTACGAGTGACCGACCGCATGCGCCGCCAGTTGGAAGAGACTGCCCCGCTTACGGATGAACCCTCGGCGATGGAAGCTCGCCGCATCCCGCAAGCAGCCTAACGGCGGCGTAACCCGTTTGCCAACGGCAGTTCGTTACTTACTTAACTTGGCGCCTTTGCGTTAAGGAACCTCTGCATAATTCGCCCGTATTGTACGGAACCTTT
>CAYRMD010000068.1:0-27477 GCA_964425225.1 uncultured Pirellulaceae bacterium
ACGACTTGTTAAAAGGTTCCGTACAATACGGGCGAATTATGCAGAGGTTCCTTAATATTTTTCCGTTGTCGGTAATCGTTCCATAAGTGCACGGCGAGCAACCCATCGACCTCCTCCAAACCGGGCCGAGCGATCCCAAGCTGCCGCTCACAGCCTTTCAAACCGCCGCTCAAGCCGAGGCTCGAAAGCGGGTACCGCAAATCAATATGAGCTTGCGAAAGCTTGATCCCGAAATACGCCTCGATTTTGGGAATGTCGAACTGCTTGCCGTTATAGGTCACCAAAAGCGAATAGTCCTGAACGTCTCGCGGAAACTGGTCCAAGTTCAAGCCGTTGACGTAAGAGCGAAACCAGCGGCCATCGTAGAGCACGATAGTCGTGATTTCGTCAGTGGCGAACAGGCCCGTCGTTTCGATATCAAGAAACGCGCAACAATCCTGAAAATCCCGATACAGTCGCCAATGGTGCTTGCTCTCCAAATTCTTGGCAAAGTAACTGCCGTTCCGCCGTTCATAATTTCGAAGGGACTCTTCAAGGTAACAATCCAAAGGTCCTGCGATCGAGCGCGGTAACCGTATGGACAACTGCCCGATGGCAGCCTCCCAAGAAATGACCCCTGACGACCACAATCCTCGCTCGGTCTTTTCCCCGATCCCTGGAACATGGCAAAACGTGTGTCTCAACATGGCATTGTGTTCGTCACAGCACCGTGTTCATGGGCCTACTTGCGCGAAACAAAAATGCGACCATCAGCAAGTCGGCATACGTCGAACTGCGGATCCGGCTGCTGAAGAGCGCGGTCGCACAGCCCAACTGCATTCAAAGGACAGCCGAAACATTTTCGAGGCCATCGCTTAACCGGAATCGGTTCTCTCTGCCCGAGCCAATATTGTAAGGCCCAATTTAAATCTTTGGATGTTCGGTTCGGGTCATAGCGATAGAGAAACGCCCTCCAGCCTTTCCCGCGAACCGTCGCACGCCGCGACTTATCGTTCAGCAGTCGCATCCGCTCTTGCTCGCAGCGCTCATGAACCTCTTGCAATGCCCCATTCTGATTGAGAAACTGCAGCATGGCAGCTTTCGTTTGCGCGGCCTCGCGCAACGTATTCCGCGCTCCCACAGGAGGAAACATTACAATTCCCATACACAGCTCTTCGGTCGCAAAATCCGCGCTTGGGGCGAGAAAGGCGTAGACTTCCACTTGCACTTCCTGATTACGGAAGGGCTCCGCAGCGTCTGAAAACTTAAAGTCCAATAACAGGAGCGCTTTCTTTCCCTCAAAACCAAAAAAGTCTGGCCGTCCGCGAATTCGGACGTCCTGAAAACAACCTTCCAGCACCCATTCACAGATGGCCAGCTTCTTACCCGTTTGGATCGCCTCGTCTAATTCGGCAGCCGTAATGAGCTGAGCCTGGCTAGCCAGAGCGGCGTGACTTGCTTCGCCTAGTTCCAGGGGCGGCAGATCGATCTGGACTTCCGGATGGAGTCGCCGCAAATGCACCTTGTATTCACAGTAGAACTGATCAGCGATTTCCGAAGGCCAAAGGTAGCCAAGGCCGTGTCGTAACTCTGTGGTCGTCACTCGGCTCCGCGGTGTTACTTGCATCGGACACCCTATGCCGATTAGCCGAACCGTGAGCGAAGCCATCACCGGAGCACGATAACGCGTCCCCGGTGGAATAACCGCCATGCTCGCACGACGGCTTCATTGACCGTCCGGTTTCCGTGCCCTTAGACTCGATTGCTATCTTACGTAAGGAGACCACGACTCGAAATCATGCATGAAACCCGGCGCGATCTGCGCCCGCGCCCGGAATCCCAGGTTCTTGCAAGATCGGTCTTCCAGCCGGTCCACGTGTCGGTGGCGAGGACCGCGCACCGGCAACACAGCAAAGTTCTTCGTCTAAATCGTTGACTCCCAAAACGGCTTTTCGTTTTCGAGGCCAACTTTGATTGCCAAATCGCGGACAACCGACACCAGTTGATTGAGCAAATCAGCCTTGACCTGGCGTACGGTACGAACGGCCAGAAGTTGTTCGAGTACCCGCCGACATTTTTCGGCAAGTTCCGAGTCACAATCCAGTAGCTCGAGCGCCCGAGCCAGTAAGCTGGTAATGCGAGTGAATCGATCAGTGCTCCGACGTCGTTTAAACTCGCCGACGACCGCAACCAATTCGCGCACGACCTGAGGTAAAGACATCGTAGCGATGGCTGGGTTTGTCGATTGCGAGGGCGAACCAGGCAAGTTGAAAGCCGGAATAAAAGACCGAAGCGCTTCCAAGATGGGTGCAATACCCGACTGCGACGTGAAGCTCTCGAACGCTTCTCTAGCTCGTTCCGAGTGATCTGTTTTAGCCACAAGGAACAGCATCTGAAGCCCGTCGGCGCTAGATGGGCTCAAATTAGCTGGCATCCTAGCCCGCCATGCCATTCCAGACGGGGCTTGCCCTTGTCCAAGCTCCATACCAGGCCAACTGGGCATCCACATTGCACCCATTCCTAATTGGTCGACCTGCCATTGGTCGGGCATGTGAACCGGTTGGACGATTTCACGTCGCTTAGACGCATCGACGATTGTGTGGTTTGCGTCGACCACGACAAACGCCGTAAGTCGCGTTAGCACCGACCAAGCAATCGACAGTCGCACCATCTCGGCCTTGAGCTGCTCGGCGTTTGCTCCACCCATCCGCAACTGGTCTTCCAAGTCGGTGATGCGCGTACGAGCCCAAAGCTGGCCGATTGCGGGCAAATCCACTACGCGCCCCTGCACTATCGCGTGAAATGGTTGGCCATCGGCCGCGGAACCAATTACTCGTACCGGATCGGGCGCCTTGGCATGGAAGAAGATCGTAGCCACATGCCCCTCGTAAAGATCCGGCAATTGTTCCGGAGCGAGCTCCTGAAGGTGACTGCCTTCCAACTGGAGGCTTGTGACTCGCGGCGTTCCAATATCGCGAGCGACCGAGCGCAGAGCCTGCTCCAGGTCGGTTCCTGGCTCGACCAACATACACGTTCCGCGCCGCAAACGAGCTACTTTCTTTAAGAAACCAGCGTTAACCGCCGTATCGATCCCGATCGTGTAGACGCGAAGCGAGTCCTTGGATTGACTTAAGCGCCGTAAGACGGTCCGCTCGTCCCCCACCTGCCCGTCGGTCAACAGTACTATGATCGATTGGCGCGCTGCTTGGTTTGGTTCTGCCGGACAGGTTCGCTCAAGTATCCGAAGCGCTTCGGCGATCGCCGAACCGAGTTCAGTACCGCCGCGAGCATCGACCTGCCTCAAATACGTCCGACCGCGCGCGATACCCGCTTCGTCGGCCCAGCAAAATGGATCATCAGGTTGGGAACCGGGCATCCATTCACACTGGTTATCGAACGCCACAATGGCAAATCGATCGATCGGTCGAAGCGTAGTTAATAGGCCCGCGCACGCTCGGACTGCCGAAGCCATTTTAATGCCGCTCATCGAGCCCGAACGGTCAAGAACAAACACCACGTCTCGCGGAACCGTTTGCCCCGGTCCCTGCTTGCACAGCAAACTCAACGCTCCTATGTATCCGCCTTCAGCGACCGGATGATAGACAAGCTCCGAACCGAAATCCCTTCGGACCGTTCGCCATCGCAAGACAAAATCGCGATTGAGTAGCTCGCGTTCCCGCGCCAAGGTCACCGTCGTGTGCGTGTCCCGCGTCACACGGATCGCATGCTGTGAACATTGAAGATCCGCAATCTGTTCATCAGACTCGAGCTCTACCTGTATCGACAGATCTGTCTGGGGATCAAAACCGGGCAACAAACGCGGTGGTGTAATGCGTGACGCGTCCGGTACGAGGTCCGTGTCCGGTTCGACACCGTGTCCTACTGAAATGCCATCTTTTTCCTGACCGGCGATGTAACGCGGTGCAACTACCAATGGCAATCGTAGCTCAATGACTTCGTCGGACTGTGTGAGTAACTCCGAATACGAAATCGTAACGGTGATCTCTTCGCCGGGTGGCAGATTACCGACATGCACGGTGAAGATATCATTGCGCTCCTGTTCGAGTAGCGCGGCACGGCGCCCTTGATCGAGCGCTTCGCGGTACTCTTGCCGGGCCGCACTCCGTTCAGCCACCCGACCCTGCAACAGGCGCTGGCCCACTCGCATTTGAAACGAATACACCGAACTCCCCCCCGACAGCGGGCAAATGTAAATCGCCTCGATCGGTTCACGGTATTCGTTGCGAAAACGCTGCGAGACAGTCACCAGAGCGATACGACTCGCGACACGAGCGGTTATCTCCACCGCGGCAAGTGGCAAGCGTATTCGGCTGCCCTTCTCGCAAACTTCCAGCACTCCCAAACCCACGGTCGACGAGCCGACAGATTCCAACACCGGTTCCAATGGTTCTAAGGACGAGATTCTCATTGCGCATCACCCTTTCGCTCGCCATCGGCTAAGGCCGCCAAGACCGACTCGATTCGCTCCCGCAGCGCCGTTCGATCCACCGGACCTTTCCACTTATGATCCACTAACAACTTCACTCCTGGTAGTAACGTGATTTCCTTCCAAATCATGACAACCGGAGGACAAGAAGTTGGCTGTGCTGCTCGAGCAGCGTGTACCAGTGCCTCAAGCTCACTGTCACTGCGGCCATACAAGCGTTTCTGGATCTCCTCGAGCCGCAAACCCGCGTTTTGCAGCAATTTGATCGCTACAAGCTGCAGAACATGCCGCCGACCATAACGCGCCTGGCGCCCCTGAAGGTACGGCCGATCCACTAGGCCCAACCCTATGTAATAGCGCACCGTCCGCGTATCCGGTAGCGGCGTAACACGTCCGTCGGTTGGCCCCCTAGCCGTCAAACGAGCAAGCTCTTGCTGCACCTCGGCCAACATCTGCTCCATCGTCAAGAGATCGGCAGGTACGTCGTTCATAACAGTATTTATAAACATTACTGAAATACTGTCAAGTCCCGCTGGCCGTCCGCTATACCGAACTCCGTTGGCAAACGGCGTTTTTAGGCGGATGGATCGCACCGTTGGTGTTGGCACACTGCAGGGCTATAATGCGGCCACTGGGGCAAATCGTGTAGCGAGGCCACGAGCCCATCGACAGGGAGGTGCATTGTGCAGGAAGAAAAAGTTTTGGTGGTTGCAACCGAGTGGTTCCACCGACTGGGATATTTTCAAGGTTTTCGTCGGGATTCGGGTGAATACTTAGAACGGTTACTCGAACCGAATCAGTTGAGCTACCAGCCGCGCAGGATCGTAGAAGACGATCCGTCGTTTAAACAACTGATCCCTTATGTCATCTTTCGTTACGGTTCGGATCGCGGGATACGTCTTTTCGCCTACACGCGCGGAGCAGGGCAGGGAGAGCGGCGGCTGCACGCCAAGCGAAGTATCGGTGTGGGTGGTCACATCAGTACGCAAGACGCAGGAACGTCCGATTACCGTACGGCGTACCACGAGGGTTTACGGCGCGAACTGGACGAAGAGGTGCGGATCGAAACACCGTATCGTATGGCATGTGTCGGGCTGATCAATGACGATGCGACGCCCGTAGGTCGCGTACATCTAGGAATTGTCCACGTGTGTGATGTGGAGCGCCCCGCCGTGCGTGCTCGTGAAATGGAAATCCTCGACGCGGAGTTTGCCGAGTTGGATCGGCTTTGGCAGCAATGGGACCAGATGGAGACATGGTCGCAGATCTGCTTAAAGGCGTTGTTTGGTTGAAGCCACTGAATCGCCGTCGGGTCGGCACACTTCAAGAGCAAAACGTTGCCCAGGTTCATCCGCCTACCGGCGTTTATTCCTGCCGTGGTGCAGGTGAGTGGTAGCGAGTTCAAGCTGTGTGTGGTGTAATGTAGTTTGGAGTTTAATCGATCGACTGCGCTGTGTGTTATGCCGTGGTTGGATGCATATAATGGCAACAGGAACTCGCAGTGTTTCTGGGCAAGCTAAGCTTCCACAAGGGCAATTGATCGCGCGGGCAAGGTGGCTCGTTTGGAAAGTTAGGTGCTCTATCAGCACCGGTTACGGCGCGCGGTATACCCTATGAGCGAAAGACCCATTTACCTGGACAATCATGCGACGACACGCGTAGATCCACGCGTGGTCGAGGCGATGCTACCGTGTTTTCTCGAGGCCTACGGAAACCCTGGTAGTGTGAATCACGCGTATGGTTGGGAGGCGCGGGATTTAGTTGAAGCAGCTCGAGCGCGCATCGCCAGTGCCTTAGGTGCTTTAGATCGAGAGATCGTCTTTACGAGCGGCGCCACGGAGAGCAATAACTTGGCGCTCAAAGGAATTGCTGAACGATGGAGCCACAAGGGCAAGCATCTGGTCAGTGTCAAGACCGAGCATAAATCGGTATTAGATCCGCTACGACGCTTGGCGCGTCGTGGTTTTGAAGTAACGCTCTTAGATGTTGCCCCGGCCAATAGCGATTGTCCCGGCTGGTTAGATCCTGAATCGGTGCAAAGGGCGCTTCGGCCTGATACGATTCTAGTTTCCGTGATGCTTGCCAATAACGAGATCGGTGTCATCCAGCCCATTGCCGAAATAGCGGCCATATGTCGGAGCCACGGCGTGTTGCTTCATTGTGATGCCACTCAGGGCGTGGGCAAAATTCCGGCGGATGTAAAAGAACTGGGAGTTCATTTGCTCAGCTTTTCGGGACATAAGATCTACGGCCCAAAGGGAGTTGGTGCCTTGTATGTTGATCGTACGTCAGGCGCTGTGCGGCTCGAGCCGCAAATCGATGGTGGAGGACAAGAGGGCCATCTACGCAGTGGCACACTGAATGTACCGGGAATTGTGGGTCTGGCGCGCGCGCTGGAACTATGCATCGAGGAGTTGCCGGTGGAAAGCGAGCGTGTGCGGCGGCTGCGCAACCGATTGTACCAGCAACTCCTCGAACGCGTTCCTGACCTGGTACTGAATGGACCTCCCTTGGATCCGCCCCATTTGCGATTGCCGGGAAACCTGAATTGTGCGTTTCCTGGAGTGGACGGCGAGGCCCTGATGCTTAACGCGCGTCAAGTGGCTGTCTCTAGCGGCAGTGCCTGCACTTCGGCCAATCCAGAGCCCAGCCACGTTCTCCGTGCTTTAGGGCTCGACGACGACTTGGTACGGGCCAGTTTGCGGTTCGGATTGGGGCGTTTCAACACCGAAGCGGATATCGATCGGGCGGCGGATCTTCTAAGCGAACAGGTGATGCGCCTTCGGAGCCTGACAGTATCGTCACCGTAGCCTGGTGCATACGGCATCATGCATCGGTGCCGTTTGAAGCAAACCGTGCGCCTGTCGAATCGGGGCATTGCGGTGTTACGAAAGTCGCCAGATCGCTTGACGCAACACGGCGTACGGTGAACCACTGCGTAACTCGTACCAAATCGTCAGCAAACGGCCATCGGGCAACTCGACCGTCGACGGATACCCCAAATCGCCAGACGTGCCGTCGTCCCACAAGACAATCGGTTCCGACCAACTGGCTCCTTCGTCGCTGCTGATGCGTGCTTGCACACCATACGGTGAGCGCCGGTAGCCGTAGGAACTCAACAGCCGTCCATCTTTTAATCGCAGCAAGTGCGATGGCAACCCCCAGACACCGATCGGGTGAGGTTCCGACCATGTGCGTCCACCGTCCAAGGATTCACTCTGCAAAATCTCCCGATCCTGGTTCGGATTATGATTACGAATATGCACAATCAACTTGCCAGAGGCCGTTTCGACTAAGTGCAGCTCGTGGTAATGACGACGCTCGTCGCCGGCGCGGACCGGCAATTCAGCTAACCACTGCCAAGATTTTCCATCGTCCCTGGATTCGCAGATGCCGACACGTTCCGTGCCGCCCCAAAGATCCTTTCCGGCGTATAACAGGCGGCCGTCACGGAGCACAACAGGTCCATGCGGGCTATTGACCGGGCATGCATACCGGCCCGACCACGACACTCCACCATCCTCCGAGCGAATCATCCACACACCCAGCTCGGCTTTACGTTCCGCGGGACCGACGCGATGGTGGGCCAGCAACCATCGCTGTCGCTTGGCTTCAGGCCAGTTTTGCGCCCGTTCCAACTGGGCCTCGTACGCCAAGCTCGTAAACGTCGTGACCAATATCGTACCCTTTGCCGTAATGCAGATGCCCGCATCGCGATCGTCGATCGGGCTGTCGATCAATACCTGCGGCCAAGTCCATGTATTGCCTTGGTCAAAGGACCGCATCAACTCGACTCGGCCAAAGGGGCAAACATGAGCCTCACGACCTCCGGAGTACACCAACAGCAACACACCATCCGATCGCTGAGTTACGGTGGGCCAGCCATGGTAATAGTCCGCATGGCTGATCACACGAACGTCTTCGACGTGCGCGGTGGGCGCCGACCAGCACCGCAGCGGTCCCATGTTCGCCACATATCCGGCTGCAACTGTTGCCAAGAACGCACGGCGCGATTGTCGCCTGCAGTTGGATCGTGTCTCCGGATCGCGATCGGTCACCACAAAGTTCTCCTCGCACTTGGGGCCTGCTCACGAAACCTTACCTACGGAAATCGCCGAAGCCTTCGCCAGGTACTCCGCTCGAACCCCCTCTTGTGCTGCTCTTGGTGTAAAGCCTACCTTGAGAGTCTGGCAAATCGCGATTACCAATGCAACATCCGGGTTGCGATTAGCACACGGCTGTGACTTTCAGCCTTTCGTGCCGCTTGCATTTTCGCCTTTGGGGTCTTTGCGCTGAATCTTTCTGGACGCCTCCCCCACGATGATAATCGCTGCTTAACGAGCTTGAACGCGAACACGAGATGTTTCGTGCGAAGAAACGACTTCGCCGATCCACCATGGCGAGCAGCCGTAACGCTTTTGCCACATTGCGTCCCAGATATTCGTTCGGTCAGCCGGTACAGCGATAAGTAAGCCACCAGAGGTTTGGGGATCGAACAGTGCGGCGTATTCTGGACGCTCTTTCACCGTAGACTCCGCTTCCAACTGACTTTCCCACCGGCGATTTTCTGGAGCCAGCGTACTTTCGATTCCCTGCTGGATTAATTCGCAACACCCGTCTAGCAGCGGCAACTGATCCAGATTGATGGTCGCGCTTAGACCGGTCGGTTGGAGCATTTGTACCAGGTGGCCGATCAAACCGAATCCCGTAACATCGGTGATAGCAGAGGCCTGTTGTTCGGCAGCGAATTCTGCCTCGGGTTGGTTACTGCGCAGCATCGATCCAACGAGCCGTTCGTACCAATCGTAGCGACACAGGGCACGCATATGTGCTGCCAACAGGATACCGGTACCAAGAGGTTTCGTCAGTAACAGGCGATCGCCGACTTGCAATCGGATTTTCTCAAGCGCTGGCGCCGGAGGTTGATTGGCCAACAGGGTAAAGCCGATGGTCAGTTGGGGTCCTTCGATGGTATGTCCACCGACGAGCGTGGCCCCCATGCGCCGCAATTCGTACAGAGCCCCGGCCAACAATTCGTAGAGCAGTTCCTCTTGTCGCGCTGGACTTCCGTACGGCAAGGTAACGCTGGCCAAAGCAGCAAATGGGCGCCCGCCCATGGCGAAACAGTCGCTGGCCGCATGCAGTGCAGCGATGCGGCCGGCCGTGTAAGCGTCGTCTAATGGAGGGGCAAAAAAGTCCACAGTCACCGACAGAAAGCGATTCCGGTCGACTTGCAGAATCGCCGCGTCATCCGGCCGATCCAAGCCGAGCACTACCTGGGGGTGGGAGGGCACATCCAAGCGCCGCAGCACGCGCGATAGAACGCTGGCCGACACCTTGCCGCCACAACCTAAGCACCGCATGGTCGGCAGTGACTTTCCCCCAGCACCATCCAGCATAGGCGGGGGAGTCGGTTGCATGGCGGGCTGATAATTTTGGTACTTGGCGATGAATCGCGAATCGATCGAATCCTTTAATCTCCACCAAACACGTCCCTCGAATGCTACCCCGCAATACTCGCCGATGGCGGAGCCATCCCCTAGATTGATCAATTTCAAGAAACGGCGTTGCGGGTGATATTCCAGCAGTGGGTGACCGGCCAGCAAACGGTGCAGATTTTCCCAGAGGTAAGGTCCTTGCCGCACCGCATAGACTCCGGCCTTCGGCACAGGCTGTCCGACGATTGTCGCACAATCACCGACAGCAAAGACGCGGTCATGATCGACGGTTTGTAGGGTGGGTCGTATCAACAAAAATCCTTGTTCGTCCCGTTGGGCATCGATCGAAGCCAAAAGAGGCGACGCTTCGGCACCCGGTGCCCAGACGACGGCGGCTGCTTCCCACCGCTTTCCATCGCTAGTGATCAGAGTGTCCTCGTGAGCCTTAACGGCGCGGCAACCAGTAACGACTTGTACTCCACGCCTCTCGAGTCGTCGAAGGATCCGGTGGCGTGTGGCGCGGGTGACACCCGGCGCTATCGTTGATTCGGCCTCGAGCAAAGAAACCTGCACTTCCACGGAGCCGAGCCATCGGCGTACGGCTGCCGGGAGACAAAAGGTGATTTCAATTCCTCCGACACCGGCACCTACTACCAGGATCGGCACCTTCTGAGGCCGACCGTGTCGGTTGTGCCATCGGCGAAGTCGTGCTTCCAGTCGATCCGGGAAGGATTGCATGGGTTTAATTGGCACGACCAAGTCTCCGTCGGCTACTTGATCGATGCCTCGAGGGCGACTTCCGATGCCGATCGAGAGCAGATCGAAAGCAATGGAGGGACGTCCCACCATGTAGATGCGGCCCGAACGGCAATCCACCTGTTCAATCTCGCCCCAAATGAACCGGGCATGAACGGCCGCACATAATCGCACCAAGTCGATCTCCATTTGGTGACGCGCATATTGACCCGCCAAAACTCCTGGAAGCATTCCGGAATAAGTAGCTATTGGGAAGTCATTAATACACGTAAGCCTGGCCCCTGGGATCGGCTGCATGCGCCACATCCGCACAACATGGGCGTTGGTGTGCCCGGCGCCTAACAAGACAATCTCATGCCGTGCTAATTGTCCGCTACCCATGAGTCTCACTCGTTATGAGGAAAGAGATGTAGCAGGCTCCTGCGCCGGTACGACGCGAGTCAGGTGGTACAGAAATAGGGCACAGGCCACGGAAACATTGAGCGAGTCGGTGGAAGGTGACATGGGGATGGTCCACCGTCGATCGGCCCATCGTTGCCAAAACGGGTCCAGGCCGTGACCTTCATTTCCTAGAAGCAGGAAAACGCGTTCGGGGGCTCGTACATCGGGTAGCGCTTCGGCGTTCTCATCCAATACCGTGGCGACTGTCGTAGCCCCAAATTCATTTCGCAGCGCGGCTAAGTCCTTTTCCGGCTGTTCCACATGTGCGATCGGCAGGTGAAAAGGAGCCCCCATGGAAACGCGCAACACCCGCCGTGACAGGGGATCGGCACACTCTGGTCCAAGAAGAGCTCCTGGAGCACCAAACGCCGCAGCACTGCGCAAAATACCGCCGAGATTCTCCGGATCTTGCACGCCGAAGCATACAGGTACGACCCAACGCGACTGGGTGGAAAGCGGTAGTGCATAGGGCGAAGCGTTCGGCGGCCGAATCCCACAGGCGACGATCCCGCGATGAAACTGGACGCCTACGATCCGCTGTGCCGTACCCCGCGGAACGACGTAAACCAACAGCTCTTCGGGCACTGGGCGGTCCAGTTCGGCTAGCCGTTGCTCCTCGATAAGCAGGGACTCAATCGGCCAACCACTATCCAGCAGCCGCTGGGCCAGCAGCTTGCCTTCGGCGACAAACCGGCCCGATTTTTTCTCCAGTTTCGTCGATGGAAGGTCGCGATAAATGTCCAGGCGCGGATCGTCAGGATCCTCGACTCGTACCGTTGGCATAACTGTCTATAACCTACTTCTTGCAACGTCGCCGAAACGCGCGACAACGCTACGAATCATCCAGTAACAACACCCAACTTATTTATTTTAGCAAGGGCGGTCGTCCAATCGGTGATACGCCTGACGATTGGCGAAAGCTACTTTCCCGCTCTTGATCGGCCCGTTACTATAGCGCAAGGACACTACGTGCTGACGGTAAAGGTGTCCGACACTAGTTCTGGTTGCCGGAATTTAGGCATGACTATTAATGTTACCTGTCCGGGATGTTTCAAGCGTTACCAGGTCAGTGACCGATTTGCCGGCCAAAAAGGTCCCTGTCCGAATTGTAAGACGATTATTCACATCCCCAAGAAGGAAGAAGAAGTTGTTATCCATGCACCCGAAGAGTTCGGGCCGAAGGACGCTAAGGGTCGGGCAGTCCTAAAGCCGATCTTCCGCACAGAAACCCGGTTTTCGTGGTGGACAACCGGAATTGTTGTCGGAGTGGCCCTTGTGGTGTTGATCACGGCACTGATGCTGCGGTCTCCGGAAAAACGAGTTTCAATGTGGATTCTGGGGGCTGGAGCATTCTTGTTGGGCCCACCTTTAGCTTGGGCAGGTTACGTCGTATTGCGGAACATCGAGTTGGAGGCCTATCGGGGTTGGTCTTTGTGGCTGCGGAGCACGCTGAGCGGTGTGGTTTACGCCGGGCTTTGGGGCTTATATGCCATCTTGCTCTACTACGTGTTGGATCTCTCCCCTGGCGAAAGGCCGGAGTTGTTTCATTTGACCTGGATTATCCCTTTACTGTGGGGCATCGGCGCCCTGGTGGCGATGGGATGTTTCGAGTTTGATTTTGTTACCGGACTGTTCCACTGCGGACTGTACCTGGCGGTAACGGTAGTCTTGCGCATGGTGATGAATCTCCCGCCGTGGTAACAAGGTCGGCAAAGCAATGCACCGGCGGATTTGACACAGTCAAGGCCGACGCCATGGGCAACGCGATTTTAGACATCGAAGAAATACGTGGTTTGGACGCATGCGGATCGCTCCTTCGAATACCCAATCAGCTAGATGTACCGCTAACGGAGCGAGTCCGCCATCTGATCGACACATCGGAGTTTCGCCGCCTGGCCCGGATCAGCCAACTCGGTTTAGTAGCTCTTGTCTATCCGGCTGCTCATCATACGCGGTTTGAACACTCTTTGGGTGTATACCGCATGGCATTGCTTTTCTTGCGCCGACTGGCACACGATCCACGCTTTATCGAAACCGTGGAAGCACCGGATGCCGAGATTTTCATTGCCGCAGCCTTACTGCACGACCTGGGTCACTGGCCCTTTTGCCATCCTATCGAAGATCTGGATCTACCCGGTGTACCAAGCCATGAGTTGTTTGCCAATAGCTTTATTTTGGAAGGCGAGATTGGCGAAATCCTGCGAGAGGAATGGCAGATCAACCCACGGGACGTCGTAGCCTTGTTGTCAGAGGCTCCGGCCGGCAAAGCGGCCCGTTTGCTGCAAAGTATGCTCTCGGGCCCGATCGATATCGACAAAATGGACTATTTGTACCGCGATAGCCTCCATGCCGGTGTGCCCTACGGTTCCAATTTCGATCAGGCTCGGCTCATCGGCAGTCTGTGCGTCAATCAAAAGGGTGACGGGCTTGCGATAACCGAAAAAGGACGTACCGCAGCAGAAATGATGGTATTTGCTCGGTATGTGATGTTTTCGGAAGTCTACTGGCATCACGCGGTGCGAGCAGCCACCGCGATGCTCCAACGCGCCTTCTTTCTGCTCTATCAACAACTGGACCTAGACGCGCTGTTCCGGTTGACCGAACAAGAAATGATCCAGGCCCTTATGGCTGCCGCTGGCAAAGGGGCTGCAAGCGAGTTGCTCATCGGGTTGTTCGGACCGGTGCGGCAATTGTATAAGCGCGTCGCTCAATACAGCTTTCTGGAACACCGCGAATTGTATGGGCGACTGGCCAGGCGGCCCTATCCGTGGCTGGTACAGTTATCCGAAGAATTTGCGCTATTGGCCAGTCGCAAACTGGGCCGCCGCATTGCCCCTCATCAAGTGCTCTGGGATTCGCCGCCAATTCATCTGGAAGTGCAGTTTCAAGTACCGGTCTACTATCGCCGTGATGACACGTACCGCATGTTAGGCGAAGTGTCGCCCGTAGTGCAAACTTTGGCACGCCGCCAGTTCGACGATTACGTGAAGCGCGTACGGTTGTTTGCACACCCAGACGTGGCCGGGACCCTAGCGTCGTTTGACCATCTTGATACGTTCATCGAAGAAGCCATCGCCAACGTCGAATCCGGCCGCAGCAAAACATAGCGGCTCTTCGACTGTGGATCCGGCATCGTGTGAGGTTGAGACTCTTGGCCGACGTAACGATGGCTGGAATGCGTGAAGTCGCTAACGAGCAGGCAGGCTAGCAATAGCAGTCGTGGCAATCGATTGTTACAATTCGAAGGACGTCGACAGGAATGCACCAACGAGTTGGCTTCGTACGTCATAGGAGTAGCGGACGCAATGGCCAAAAAAACGATACGGGATGTCGAGGTTTCTGATAAAAGCATCTTGATGCGCGTGGACTTTAATGTTCCTCTTGAAAACGGCCACATTACCGACGACCGGCGGATTGTGGAAGCGCTTCCGACGATTCGATCGGTTTTGGAACGGCGCGGCCGGCTCATTCTTATGAGTCATTTAGGACGCCCTAAGGGCCACGATCCCAATTTGAGTTTGCGTCCTGTCGCCGAGCGTCTCAGTCACCTACTCGGCCAACCAGTGGTTTTCGTCCCCCAGGTCGTCGGACCCGAGGTTCAGTTACAGGTGCAGCAGTTAAAACCGGGAGAGGTTTTGCTTTTAGAGAATCTACGTTTTCACCCAGGAGAAAGCGCTGGGGACGAACAATTCGCTTCGCAATTGGCTGCATTGGGCGACATCTATTGCAACGACGCTTTCGGTACTTGCCACCGCTCGGACGCGTCCATGGTGGCCGTTCCGCGATCCATGCGGGGAAAACCTCGCGTCGTAGGGCTGTTGGTTGAAAAAGAAATTCGCTACTTAGGTGAACTCTTACAGAATCCGGAACGACCTTTTGTAGCTGTGCTCGGTGGAAAAAAAGTATCCGACAAAATCGGCGTGATCCAAAGGTTGCTATCCATCTGTGATCACGTGTTGATCGGGGGCGCGATGGCCTTCACATTCTTCGCCGCCCAGGGGGGTAAGGTGGGGAACAGCCCAGTCGAACAGGACAAGCTCGACCTCGCGCGCCGGCTAATCGCCGACGGTCAGAACAAGCTTCGATTACCGCAAGACACGCACTGTGGAGACGATTTTCGTTCGGACTGCAACAAGGTTATCGTGGCCGCAGGTCAGATACCCGACGGCTACCAAGGCTTGGATATCGGTCCTGAGACAGCAAAGCGGTATTCGGAGCTTATCCGTCACGCAAAAACCGTCGTATGGAATGGTCCCATGGGCGTTTTTGAAATGCCGCCATTCGATGGCGGGACGCGCGCGATTGCAGTCGCGTTGGCCGAGAGTCATGCAATTACCATCGTCGGTGGCGGTGATACGGCCGCCGCAATTGAGAAATTTGGGTTGGCCAACCGCGTGACCCACGTCAGCACGGGTGGAGGGGCAAGCCTGGAAATGC
Organism: uncultured Pirellulaceae bacterium; assembly: GCA_964425225.1. Taxonomy (GTDB): domain Bacteria; phylum Planctomycetota; class Planctomycetia; order Pirellulales; family Pirellulaceae; genus BPJU01. Next base: position 15,499 of record CAYRMD010000068.1, read on the forward strand.
TCGAAGGCAAGCCGTTCCCGGCGTTAAATGAAATTGACGACAAGTGAGCTCGATAGCGCCGGTCTCGTTTATGGCTTCCGCAAGTCGACTATAACAACACGACTAACTCGTGGTGGGAGAATCACTGTGGTCCATCAAAACGCGTTTGGTCTGCAATTAGCTTTGTCAGCCGTGTTCGGTATTAGCTTGCTCCTATTGTGTGCCCTCTGCGTTTATGGTCAGCCGAGCGACACCTCGTCCGAAGTACCCTGGCGTGCCAGCCAAGAGACGGCACTCCAGCAAATCGAGCGAGATGCACCCCGGTTGTTCGACTGGAATCGTCAGATTTGGGAATATGCCGAGCTTGGGTTACAAGAACATCGGTCCAGCCGCCTGCTAGCCGATGTTTTGGAACAAGCCGGGTTCGAGGTCGAGCGCGGCGTCAGTGGAATGCCCACAGCTTTTATTGCCAGTTATGGCTCAGGCCGACCCATTATCGGACTGTTAGCCGAATACGATGCGTTGCCAGGCATGTCGCAAAAAGTAGTGCCGTATCGAGAACCGGTCCGGGACGGTGCTCCGGGACATGCCTGTGGGCATTCGGCATTAGGTGTAGCGGCGGTGGGAGCCGCTCTAGCCATAAAAGAAGCATTAGACAAACATCAAATTTCGGGCACCATTCGGCTGTACGGCACACCAGCGGAAGAAACGGTCATTGGGAAAGTTTATATGGCCCTCGATGGGCGGTTCGATGACTTGGATGTCTGTTTGCACTGGCATCCCGGGGACAAGAATGCCGCCTGGGCATCCAGTTCCAAGGCCTTGATTTCCGCCAAGTTCACTTTTGAAGGGTTGCCCTCCCATGCGTCGGTTAGTCCCGAAGCCGGGCGCAGTGCCTTGGACGCCGTCGAGTTGATGAACATCGGCGCAAATTACATGCGCGAACATGTCAAGGAAGACGCGCGAATCCATTACGTGATCGTGGATGGAGGTGGCCAACCGAACGTCGTTCCGGCTAAAGCCACCGTTTGGTATTACGTGCGCGCCGATAAGCATCAGGACGTCGAGTATCTTTTCGAGTGGCTGCGGGACGTGGCTCAAGGAGCGGCCCTTATGACCCGAACGCGTGTGTCGATCCAGATCGACACGGATTGTCACGAGATCATTCCAAACCGCCCGTTAGCGGAATTGCTCACGCGCAACTTGCAGCGGGTTGGCCCGCCGTCTTTCACTGAGGAGGAACGTGCCTTCGCACGGCGACTGCAAGAGCCACTCGAACAACAGTTCGGTTGGCATTTTGCCGAGCCGCTGGATGCCACCGTGCGCCAGGATAGTGAGGGAGACTTGTCGAAAGGTTCGACCGATGTCGGCGACATCAGTTGGCGAGTCCCAACCGGGGGATTGCGTACGACCTGTTTTGTTATGGGCGCACCGGGACACAGTTGGCAAAACGTGGCTACCATTGCATCGAGTATCGGCCAGAAGGGAATGTTGTATGCTGCCAAGACATTGGCCGTCTCTGCGTTGGACCTTCTGGAAGAGCCCCATTGGATCGCGGCGGCTCGCCAAGACTGGAAGCAGCGAATGGAGGGCCGTACGTATCGGAGCTTGATTCCGCCGGGCCAGCGCCCGCCGCAATCTATCCGCTAACAGGCGCGCCAGAACCGAATTGGTAGAAGACCCCGCAATGGGTCGTGTGTGCGTCTGGATCGTAGGTACATTCGTTCCCTCATTTGCGGGTCTTCGCGTACATTAGCCCTTCGCTCCACCAAATCCTGATGGGCGTGCTTCTTAGCGTGGGCGTTCTGTCGAGCCACCGCTCAACAGAGCCGCAACCGTTAGGAAGCAGCGAAAGGAATTCAAAGCAAACCGGCTAACACGCAACGAAAATACAAACCGGCGTCCATCGCCTCGGTGCGTCTGGAGCCGTGTGCGTTTTGAAGCTTCCCCAGTGCAGCCGAATCGTGCCTACCATCAATAAGCACACACCAAAGGGTCCGAGGGGCACAACGTGTATTCTCCGTGGCGCAACCGATCGATGGCCCAGCAGACAGAGCGCGAGCCGTAGTAGCCATCGCCGAGCCTGTAAGGATCATGCCCGACGCGTACCGTTTCAGCCCATAAATCTTCGGAGGGGCACGTCGCAACGTGCCCCTACTAGCGGGTTCTCGGATTACCTCGATCCGGACCGTGCACAACGGGCCGATCAGACTTCGCGTGCCGCCCGGTCTACGGTATAACAGCCGTAATCAATAACCAATCAGTTAAGTAACCATGTTAGCAAGGGTCCTATCGGACCTAGCAGGGGATACTACATCTATGGCGGCGCGTCTTTTGGACGGTAAGGCGGTAGCCAAGCAAGTCGAAGAGGAGGTAGCTGCGGAGGCGTCGGCTTTTTTAAGCTGTACTGGCGTACAACCCACTTTGGCGGCCGTCTTGGTGGGCGACAATCCGGCGAGCACCGTTTACGTGCACCACAAACAGGCGGCTTGTCAACGCGTCGGCATTCGAAGCCGCCTGTATCAACTATCGGGAGAAAGCTCATTAGAAATCCTGCAACTGATCGACCAACTCAATCAAGACCCTGCCGTACACGGAATCCTCGTTCAACTTCCGTTGCCGGCTCCGATTGCACGGGACCAGATTCTTGATGCTCTCCATCCCCTGAAAGACGTTGATGGCTTTCATCCGGAGAATGTGGGCCTTCTGGCCCAGGGGCGGCCACGTTTCGTACCGTGCACTCCTGCCGGAATTGTGCGGCTATTACGGCACTATCAGCTTGAAGTCGAAGGCCGACATGTGGTGGTCGTTGGCCGAAGCGACATCGTGGGAAAACCGATGGCGTTGCTGCTTGCGCAACGTACCGGACCCTGGGGTGCTTCCTACGCCAATGCTACCGTGACGATCTGCCACACACGTACGAAAAACCTCGCAGACCTCACCCGATCAGCCGACATCCTCGTGGTGGCGGCCGGACAGCCGCGATTTATTTCCGCCGACATGATCAAGCCAAAAGCGGTTGTCATCGACGTCGGTATCCACCGTATCGACAACCGCTTAGTGGGCGACGTGGATGGCGAAGCGATCCGCGAAATCGCTGGATATTTGACCCCGGTCCCAGGTGGCGTGGGTCCTATGACCGTAGCCATGTTGTTGGCCAATACGGTGCGAGCAGCCCAACTGCTCAACCCCACTTAGGACCCGTCCCAAAGTACCGGTCGCGCGGAAGGTGATCCACGCCGAGGCGAAACGGAGGAAGGCGAGGTAGTTTTCTCTTTTTTGTTTACAGTGACCCGACTCATCGGGGCCACAATTGTACGATCAGTAAACGGCGTGAATGCGGCCACTACGAACACGGACGCATCAACTATTGAAGCACAAACCGGACGAAAAAAATAACGAGCTGCGACTGTGCAGCACAGGTACCACGCAATGGCACAACGCACCTAGGCGTTTAGAGAATGGATACCTATTGCGTCCAAATTTGGGTCACGGCGGCTTCAGTTGCTACAACGCATCCTACGCAGTGTGGCGACGTCCGCTCCCTGGTCGGGCCAACTGAACTCGTCGGCGACGCGTCCATGTGAACAACCCATCCGTGTCTTCCTTAGCCGATCACTGCTGTGTGTTCTCTACAGCCAGTGCCAGGGCAGTCGCCGCCCAACAGGTTGCCGATAGCGAAATCCACTGATCAGGACCGTACGGGAAGCCGGTTTCAAAATAAGTTTGAAACGGACGACTGCGTGATCGAACATGCCACGACCCGTCCGGCGCCTGCGTACGTAGCAAGAAACGAAGCCCGTCTACGTATTGGCGGCCGGTCGTGGGAAAGCGACCGGCCAAGTGCAATGCTACCAAAGCTGTACCGGTCGCGTAGGCATCCGCCTCCATGGACTCAGTCTGTCCCCAGCCTCCCGAATCGCGCTGCAATTCCAGCAACTGAGCCACCGCTTGCTCGATCGCGGTTGGCTCAGCTCCGGAATAATGAAGTCCCCACAAACGAAAGACCCGATCCTCGGTCTCTTTCGCGTCCGTATCCAGTAGCCAACGTTGTGCTGTTTGGCGTCGTATGGCAATTCGCTCGGCCTGCGATTCCGTACCGTAGGCCGCCAGCGCTGCTAGCGCCAATGCTGTGGTCGTAAAGGGACTTGCCTCCGACGGTGGTCGCTGACTTACATTCCGCCAATGACCAAGCTCAGCATCCCGCTGCAGCAGATATTCGACGACTGCCGACGTCACGTCGTCGGCTGGCTTTCCGCCCCATCGAAGGGCAAAAAGTGCGTACCCAGCCGTATCCGCTTGGCCCCCGCCAAATGTGTCACGATTCGGGGTGCGTTCGGCCCAGCGCGCAAGCACTTGGTATGTAAACTCGACTTGTTGGCCAACCGCCGCTTCCGTCTCGGCAATACCGGCTTGCCTCGCGGCTGTTAAAGCCATGATCGGCAACGCTTGATTATGACAAGAAAAACAGGAACGCTGATCCGTATGGCCTTTTGCGGAGCGCTCGATCAGGGGCACGGCACGCTCGATCGCCACGCGCACTTCGTCCTGGAGCTCTACCGGCACCTGAGAGCAAACATGACGGCCAATATCAGCCGAAAGCCAGATAGCCCACGTACCGGCCACCAGTCCCGTAGCCCACCGGTTCCGGCCGCGACGGCAATTACCGCTTCTGTCCACAAGAGTCTCCCTCTCGCGCAAGTCCTTTACAACGCCGTGAAATGTTGCTGTGTCAAAGTATACCAAAAAGGAATCAACTTCGGGTTCTTTCGAAAACCACCGCGTCGGTACACGCTACGAATACCGTCGAATAGCTGAATTCAGGGGCGGGACAGCGTCCGTTAGACAGCTTCTTGCGGGGAGTTGCCGCAGGTAGGTCGCTAGGATGACTGTTCCTTTCACTGTCGAGTGCCTCGCAAACAATCGTGCGCCACTGTACGCTATGGAATCGTTGCACACGCTCGAATGCGCGAGCACGCACGTGTCACCTATTGGTATGCCGAGAACTCGTGGCACGTCGCGGCACGCCGTGCCGGCTGTCACGCGCTCAGCTTTACGTTCTTGAGCGTGTACGTTTGACGTTCCGACGCGGCGAAACTCGTAGCCAGAAAGTGCTATCACGACCGCATGACGGCTCGTGATTCTCCGCGTGACCCGACAACAACAGCGGAAAAATAGGCAAACAGATTGCATGGTGCGATGCGCCAGAACATATTGAGTGCTGTTCGAACGGATGTTGTTTGAATGCTTGCCGCTAACCTATATAGGAACCCAGTCGACGAAAAGCATGAAAGAATCGCCCCATGATTAAGCACGCGACTGCAACCTCGGTCGTTACCGTTATCGGATTTTTAGGATATGCAGCCTGGTCTGTGCAACGTCAGCAACCGGGGCCGGTGCCGGACGTGCGGTTGCCTGGAGCTCGATTGACAATTGACGCCTCCCAGTATCCGTCGCTGCAGGCAGCCATCGACGCTATACCCGAGCAGGGCGGTGTGGTGCTAATTCCGCCGGGCGAGTTTCGCGTCCAAGAGCCATTACGCATTAGCCGAAGCGACGTACTCCTACAGGGCGCAGGGACGGCCTCCCATATAATTAATGCAAACGAGCAGGGACAACCGGCACTACGGATTGGGCACCCCGATGGGACACGGGCACCGAGCCAGCAGCGGCCGTGGCGAGTGATGATCAGTAATCTGCGCCTAACCGGCAACCCTAAAAGCGGCCATGGCATCGAGGCTCTTGCGGTCAATGAACTATTCCTCCAGGGAGTTACCGTTAGCTATCATGGCGGTGACGGTATCCGTTTAGACCAGTGTTATGAAGATCCGCGAATCAGCGATTGTCTCATCACATACAACAAAGGTGTCGGCTTGAATCTCCTCGGGTGCCACGACGTTGTCGTGTCTTCAAACCAACTCGAAGAAAATCAGGATGGTCTCCATTGCATCGATGGTTTTAATCTATGTATGACTGGCAATTGTCTAGACGACCACCTGGGACGTGGTGTAGTTGTCGAGAACACGTATGGATCCGTGATTGCAGGAAACATGATCGAGGAGTGCAGGGACGCGGCAATTGTATTGGATCGAGATTGCTACGGAATCACAGTGAGCGCGAATGTAATAGCGCATAATGGACGGGGAGTCGACTTATTAGACGCACATGGTTGTGCGATAAGTGGTAATACTTTCACGATCAACCAGGAATGTGCGCTTCACGTTTCGCGGAACAGTGCTCGGATAACAATTTCTGCGAATAATTTTTCTAATAGTTATATCGGTGATGGCAAGACCAAACGAGGTACCTCAGATTTAGCCGCGGCGGGACTGGAATTAGGAGAAACTCGTGAATTAGTGATTGTCGGCAACCTATTTTCGTCGCTTCGTCCTAAGGCAATCGATTTGCGGAATCGCGAGAGTTCGTCTGTTATTTTCGATGGCAATGCCGTGATCGACAGTTCCACAGATCATCAGCAATTGACCAGTTCGATGCAAGGCGACAATTTGATCGTTCCATAAAGCAATAACGCTCGCTGCAAATGGTTATTGCTTCACTTGCATGTTTTCGGGTTAGATGGTTTTTGCCGCCGTTTTACCTTTGATGGGCACGGTGACACGTGGAAATCATAGCAGCGTTAGGTTTGGGACACGGGGCAAAGTATTTAACGCAGAGGCGTAAAGGCGCTGAGAAAAAAGAAAACCGCGAGTGATTTTTGAGCTTGCCCACGGGCAACAATCGCGCAAAAGCAACGTGACCATGCCGCAATTGGCAGTGGCCTTTGACACATCACCGAGCAAACCGGCTGATCATTTCCTCCACCGTGCCAGTAACCGCTCGAGGAGCTCTATCGGCAGACCGACTACATTCGAAGCGCTACCTTCTAGGATTCGGATCCAGTCCAATCGATCTTGAAGACCAAATGCGCCTGCCTTGCCTTCCCACAAACCGGTATCCAAATAGCGCTCGATTTGCGCATCGGAGATCGGGCTCATGAAAAGTCGAGTAACATCGACGCCGGTTAGAAGGTGATGCGACGGCTTACGTATAAGACAAATTCCGGAATAAACTCGGTGTTCGCGACCGCGTAACAGGTGCAGGATTTGTCGGGCATGGCCGCGATTGCGGGGTTTGCCAAGGATTTGCCCATGGCATTCGGCTACGGTATCGCAGCCGATTACGATTCCGCGTTCGACCTGTGCCGCTACATCCAGCGCCTTTTGACGAGCCAAACGCACCGCATAGGCTTCAGCTTTCTCGCCAGGATGCGGTGAATCCTCGGCATTTTCCGCCGGGGGGATTACGATAAATGAATAGCCAGCCTCGGCCAATAACTCGCGCCGACGCCGTGACCGACTGGCCAGGATCAAAGGCTCGTCCGCCGTAGCCATGGGGACAGTCTCCGGTTCACAATTCCTTGCCCACCAGGGGAGGGCAACTACACATGACACCCGAGGTGCTGTACGAGGATAATCACTTATTGGTCGTGAACAAGCCGGCTGGCATGGTTACTCAAGGAGCCCACGGCCGGCAATTGAGTCTGTACCATTGGGCATCCAACTACATTAAAAGAACGTTTCAGAAACCTGGCAACGTCTATTTAGGAGTAGTCAGTCGCTTGGATCGTCCGGTAAGCGGTGTAGTCATACTGGCTCGTACCTCGAAGGCAGCCGCACGACTTAGTGCTGCTTATCGAACTCGCCAGGTGGACAAAATCTATTGGGCGCTACTGTGTCCAGGGCCCCAGGCCGAGAAGGGAATTTGGGTAGATTCGCTCGTACGTGACCAGGCACACGGAGTGACACGGGTAGTAAAAGCAAGTCCAGCAACGCCCAGGGCTCTCAATGATTTGCAGGCTTCATCCGCGAAAGGACAAGAAGCCGAGCTTTGTTTCCAAGTGTTGCAGAGGTACGGTCAGATTGCGCTGGTGGAAATCCGTTTAATTACTGGGAGGAAGCATCAAATCCGGGCCCAAGCTTCCGGTCACGGGCACCCGGTCGTTGGAGACCGAAAATATGGCTCGCGACTATCGTTTCCCGAAGGTATCGCCTTGCATGCGCGGAGGGTGAGTTTCCCGCATCCAACACGCAAGACACCGATCCAAGTATCGGCCTCGCTTCCGCCGTCCTGGTACCAATTTTTGCCGCGCGGCTTGCCGGTGGATTCCGACCAGGAGGAAAAACCGCAGTAGTTTCTGGCGAGCGTACTTTTGACACAGCAGGATGATCACCGAGGACGGCGATCCGTTCGTCGGCCAATAAATTGTAGGCGAACCAACGAGCCAGTATGATACGGATTCGAATAACAAGCGCCGAATCACCACCGTGCGATCGTTACAATCTTTAGGAACAGTTTTGGGAGGAGACCGTGCCGAGCAAGAGCGTTTTCCGTGAATCTCTAGTACTGAGCGGGTTGATGGCTCGCCAAGAGCTCGATCGCATTGAGCAGCAACTGCGCGACGCACACGCAGACAATTATTCGGACGAACTATTGTCCGAAGAACTCATCCGCCGTGGAGTGATTACTCAGTATCAGGCCATGCAACTGCGGCAGGGGCGCACGAAATTGAATCTCGGCCCATATCTCGTGACCGACTACATCGACAAAGGCGGCATGGGTCAGGTCTATAAGGCTGTGCATAAAGTCATGGGCCGTGTAGTTGCAGTGAAGGTCCTGCCGCTTTACAAATCGACACCAGAGGCGATCGAAACGTTCATGCGGGAAATCCGCTTGCAAGCGCAATTAGACCATCTGAACCTCGTACGCGCCTTTGATGCAGGTCAAGATGGGCGCGTCCATTATCTGGTCACCGAGTATGTACCGGGTACGGATCTTCGACGCCTTGTACGTTCGCAAGGGCCGCTTTCTATGCGGTCCGCAGCCAAAATAATCCTCCAAGCAGCTAACGGGTTGGCCTACGCCCATGCCCGCGGATTGATCCACCGCGATATCAAACCGGGCAATATCCTCGTAACGCCAGAAGGACACGTGAAAGTGTCCGATTTAGGTTTAGCTGGCTTCATCCATGAAGCTGGCCAAAACACGAAAGGACGCATCGTTGGCACGCCCGATTATGTAGCTCCCGAACTTATAGAAGACAGCAGCGATATTCGACCGATAAACGACATCTACTCGCTCGGTTGCACACTGTATTACGCGATCACGGGGAAGGTTCCTTTTCCCGGTGGCAGTACTGCCGAAAAGCTGCGAAGACACCTTAATGACACACCATGGAACCCGCGACGATTCAATCCGGAAGTCACTGAAGAATTTGTTGAAATCATTGCCGATATGATGGCAAAGAATCCTGCGGAACGGATTCAAACAGCCGCGGAGGTCGTCGCCCGTTTGGAGCCATGGGCAACGGAGTTGAGCGTCTTTACGGCACCACGACTGACTACCTCGCCATGGATGCCGCCACCTGTACCGACGGGACTTGAGTCCGACGTGCAAGACACCAGCCTTTCCGGCGCGGAAGAGGAGTGGGATTCGCGCCCGGAGAGTTGGCCGGGATCGCAAGCCACGGATCCAAACAGCGGCGTCTCCCAAGACACCCGCCCGCAGCGTTCGCGCCCCCCTTATGTCACGCCACCGATATTCTTGCCAGACCCCACGACGATCACACCTGGCTTGAGTCGTGGTGTGTGCGTAGCGATCTCTTTGGCCATCGCGGTTCCGGTTTCGATGCTCGTGGGAGCCGCAATTACGTACCTGGTAATGACGCTCAGCCGCTGACGATGGGTAGCAGCCGAAACGCCAAGGCGCAAGGACCTGACAAGTAGTTACATGTTGTCTTTGTTGCACCGCTGCGCCTTGGCGCCTTTGGGTTAAGCCAAAGTTCCTTGCTGCGAATTGTAGCAACGTTTTCGGGTGATAAGGGTTGCTATAAATATTGATGGATTTTGTAGTCATGTAAGTTTTTCGTGTAAGCTTAGATTCGCTACGAAAAAGGGAAACATTTCGGCTGGTACCCTACCAAAACTGTTTCCAACCGTCACTCTCGACCTGCGTCCCTGCTCCGCGAAAGGTATCGCCAGTGCGATAAGGTAAACAAATGCTCCCGGGCGAACTTGAGCTAGTTACCCATCGACCAGATTGACCTGATTCAGAGCCTGCTCAAGGGCCAGAAGCTCGTTGCGGTCAACGAAGCGTTCTCGATCCTGTGGAGCCTATTTTTTGGACAAGTGGCAGCTTTGTTGGCGACGGCCCGGCCGTTAGCCTGGAACGGCTCGTGGATCGACGGTCCAGCCGCCGCGGTGTTGGCAACGATTGTGGCTCGGCCCCTGCCACCCACCCGCCACTCCGTAGGCGCACGTTCCACGTGCCCCTTAGCCCTGCGGCCACCGGCCTGTGCCGAGGAAATGGTTACTGTGCTAGCCGATCACACGGGACGGTGAGTACGTGTCGGATGGTAACAGGGGAACGCAAAAAACGACGCGGTAAATGATGGTGAACGGCCCTTTCAGGGCTGGGAGATGTTTCGGTATCGCATACCTAGTGTGTTGCTTTCAACCCTTTCGAACCCAGGGCCTTAGCCGGGGCTGACGGAAACGGCGCTTCGGGCCGGACTACGCTTTGGCGGTTTCCCTATCTGCGCCCGAAAGGCTCGTACCAGTTTAGCGTGAATTATGAGCGAAACACGCCTTACTGGGCGTACTGATGGCAAGCCATTCGGGATGCAATCGCCTCCGGCGACCGGTGCAAACGTGAGCCTTTGCCCCTTAGGTGTCGAACCGTAGGCAGTCCTGAACACCGATTCCAAGCTGTAACCCCACCGCCAAGTGAACAATTACTTCAAAAACATGAGAGGAACGTTGGGTTAAATTTCTTAGCCGCTCCCCAACGGTCGCGGCTCGGTCGAGGGTATGATGTTCGAAAACTTTCGGTCATGCATTCTGACAACAACAACTGCCGAGAAGTGTCACTTTCCAGCTTTATCGTGCCACCACTGGGTTTCCAAGGCGCAATCTGAGGTGGCTCGACACCGAGAGCGGTCGAGCACTCCCATGTGACTAGGCTCGACACTTGTTCGAAACGACGAAGTCAGTCAATCCAATCACTCGGCCCGGGTGCGTCTTCCAGTCCCAACTCTTCGCGCAAGTGCTCTTCGAGTTCTTCGAGTTCCGCTTCGAGTGTGGACTGATAGGCTTCCGAGTCGAGCGTCAGCGCATCGGCTGGAGCACTGGGGTCATTACGAATGGTCAGGGTACGTTGAAACTCTCGACCATCGACCGTCAACACAAGTCTATAGGTTCCCGACGGGACGGGCCGCGTGCCCTGGCCAAAACCGGTGCCGCCGCGTGCGCCAAATCCCACACCGCCACGCGCGCCGAACCTGGCCGCACCAGTCGGTTCACCGGATCGCTGTGAACCGGGATCTTGAGGCCTTTGCGCTTCACGTGCCGGAACCTGCTGATTTGCGGGAGCAGATTGGCCAGGGGTATCTTGAGCAGCTTGGGCTGTGGAGGGTGACGTACCACCAGCCGCAGCACCTCCGAACCGTCCCCGCCCCGCACCCGGGAACGCTCCACGAGCAGCCGCACCGCTCCGGCCGGACGCCGATCGCGTCAAATCCCACGTGGTTCGGTTCAAGCCCGGCTCCTTCGCCACGCGTAGCTCGCGCAATACGTTCCCTTCGACGTCCATTACTCGGAGCGAAACAGTTTCGACCTTCTCCGGCAGGATGTAATAAATGGACGCATCGGTTGCTGGGTTTTGGCCGACGAATCGCCGATTGGTCCTTCCTCGCGTTGGTTCGCGGTGCCATCGAATGACGTCACCCGGTTGCAACAGGGCAATTTCGCCCTTCACGTGTTCGGGGCGGATCTGGCGCAACCATCCGATGTCGGTGATCCACAGGCTACGGCCATGCGTCGCAGCAATTAACTCGCCGTTTTCCGGATGAACCGCCAATTCGTGGATCGCCACAGTCGGCAGATTCGTATTAAACTTATTCCAGTAACTGCCTCGATCCAACGAAAACCACGCCCCAAACTCCGT
>CAYRMD010000069.1:0-27034 GCA_964425225.1 uncultured Pirellulaceae bacterium
CTTAAGAAGGAAACACTCCCACCGCGGCCCGCGCAAGATATCCCCGTAGGAGTTGTCGCGCATGCCATTTATTAGAAGAGCCTAAATACATAAGTTTGCCGTTACTTAATAGCATGAGTTTGGAATTCGCCGAAGATTTTATCGCTACGCCCCCCTTGCCTTGTCCAGGGTCCGAATAAACATTTTTTTCCCGTAAGCTTGTTGTACCCGCGTGGGGGCTGCGTGGGGAGTTCTCGTTTTTGCGGGAGCGTGGATATTGGTACCGCGGAAACAAAAAATGCGCTTTTTCGTGGCCACCTTCGGTTGTGGGAGCAGCAATCGAATGTGCGGGCGCACAAACGCCGAGGAAACAAAACGAAGAGCTTACTAGCGTACGCACACTATTGCGGCGTAGCGGTTCCAGCAAGTAGGGCTTCGGCCCGGCTGCTTGGGCTCGCGCAAGAGGCAATAGTCGAGGTACCCAAGGGACGTTCGACCATTCCCCTAGGAACGCGCTCGGAACGAAGGCCCCCCAGGGATTAGCCACTGAGCACCGTTTATACTCTTTTTAGGTTCGGGTGTACCGAACTCGAAACCGAATCCACAGCAACACGACCGAAACACCAACGAGGCTCCGAGAGCCAAAACCTGAGTGCAGTAGGGCGTATTTTCGTTCTGCGTTGCTATGAAACCTATCACCGCCCGGATCATCGTCGCTGTCTTACTGTTAACAGTAGGTGCCTCGGTGAGCTGGTGGCTTTGCGGTTGGCGTTTTTCCAGTTCGCGGAGATCCGGCGACCACCCTTTTGATAAGGATGCCCTTGTGGCCCAAGCACGGATGGCGTTTGCCGAGGGCCGCTGGGACGACGTCGAGCAACTAGCGCGCAAAGTGCTCGATCGCCATCCGTCGGCCAACGAGGCGCTTTTGTTGGCGGCTGAGGCCTCTCTGCGCAAACGGCAGCTAGATCGGGCCGTTGAGTACCTTGATCGACTGGAGCTCACGTCCGGTGACGGGCGTGTTGAGGCGCTGGCGCGGGCGGGGGATCTACTGTGGCAAGCAGGTCACGTGCGAAAGACCGAACGGTTGCTTCGCCGCGTATTGGTGCATGACCCGGGCCACATAGTAGCACTGCGCAGGCTTGCATTTCTATTAGCCGTTGAAGGAAGACGCTGGGAAAGCGCCCCTCTGTTATTCGAGTTGCTCAAACGCGACCAGATCCTAGTCGATGAGCTCGTGTTATTGGGAGATTTGTGGCCGGATTACAGTTTGGTTTCCGAAACGATGCGGTATTTAAAGGCAGTGCCTCACGACCCATTGCCTCGCTTGGCCATGGCGCGCGACGCTGCTCATCGCTATCAGTTGGATGAAGCCCGGCGCTGGTTGGAGCAAATCCTTGCCGTCGATCCTGACCTTGTCGAAGCCCACGCCTGGCTGGGATGGACGCTCGTGCAGGCAGACGACGCGGAGGCCCTTGAGCAATGGGAAAAACGGCTGCCAGCCCCGGCTGCCGAACACCCTTTGATATGGTATGTGCGAGGTCTAGCGGCGCAGAATTTCGGTCAACCACGGCAGGCAGTTCGCTGTTTTTGGGAGGCGGTGCGACGGGATCCGAATTTCGATCAAGCCAACTATCAGTTGTCGGTGGGCCTGGCGGCCCTGGGGCAGCTTGAACAGGCCGAGCCTTTTCGGCAAAGAGCTGAGCGTCTGTTCGCATTGAACGCAGCTCTCAAGGACATTTATAATCACCGGCAGGAGCTTGATCGCTTGTCGGACCTGGACGAGCGCTTAGGCCCGGTGATCGAAATGTGTGAATCGCTGGGCCGCATTTGGGAAGCACGCCAGTGGTGCCGCCTTTTGCTTTCGCTGCGACCCGCAACACGCTGGGCCCACGAAGCACAGGCTCGGTATGAGAGGCAGCTTCAACCGTCCACACCCCTTACCCTTGAAAGTGCCAATCCAACGTCGGCGGTCGACTTGTCCCACTATCCGCTGCCGGAAGGTTTGAGATTGGCAAGTCGTTCGGCTTCTGACCCGGTGGGCTTACCGCGGACGGCCTCAGTGCATTTTGTGGATCGGGCCGCCGGCGCGGGCTTACAGTTCGTGGCCTATAATGGCGATGATGCGTCGACGCCGGATATGCGATTGCTGGAAAACACCGGGTGTGGCGCGGGGGTAATCGATTTCGATGCCGACGGTTGGCCGGACATCTATCTGGCGCAAGCCTGTCCCTGGCCCGTCGATCCCGAGCAAACACGCTATGAAGACCGTCTGTTTCGCAACGTGTCGGGAACCCGTTTCCGTGATGTCACGGAGCAAGCCGACTTGGGTGACACGCGCTTTAGTCAAGGTGTGGCAATCGGCGACTACGATAATGACGGGTTTTCTGACATCTTCTTGGCCAACATTGGCGGGAACCGACTTTATCGGAATAACGGTGATGGCACGTTTACGGAAGTTACCGACTTAAGCCTGCCTCCCGACGAGCGGTGGACAGCTAGTTGCGCAATCGCGGACGTCAATGGCGATTCCTTGCCTGATTTATACGAAGTGAATTATCTTGCGGGCGACGCCTTATAGAGACGCTGCTTGGATACGACGGGTGCGCGGACGTGTCCACCGTCGCTTTTTCCGGCTGCGGCCGATCGGTTGCTGCTCAATTTGGGCGATGGCCGCTTCGAGGATATTACCGAGCCTGCCGGCATTACAGCGCCCAACGGGAAAGGGCTGGGGGTCCTCATTGCCGACTTCGACCACAGTGGCAAACTGAGCATTTTCGTAGCCAATGATGGGACGCCAAACTTCTACTATGTAAATAAAGCCAGTGGGGCCGGTTCGCTTCCCGCATTCGAGAACCGGGCATTTCTCACCGGGCTGGCCTGCGACCGGAATGGACGGTTTCAAGCTTGTATGGGTATCGCCGTGGCGGACGCCGACCAAGACGGTTGGTTGGATCTTTTCGTCACCAATTTCTATGACGAATCAAATACGCTCTACATGAACCGGCATGGTGGGGCAGTATATCTGGATGAGTCGTTTGGCCGCGGCTTAGGCATGGCTAGCCTAAAATCACTCGGCTTTGGCACGCAATTCGTGGATGGAGACTTGGATGGTTGGCCCGACTTATTCGTTACCAACGGCCACATCGAAGATCGTTCGGATCACGGTGTGCCATTTCGTATGCGATCGCAGTATTTTCGGAATCGAGGAGACGGTTACTTTGAAGAACTGCCCGCAAATGAGTTGGGTGCATTCTTCGCCAAGGAGCTATTGGGACGAGCTGTGACTCGGCTGGATTGGAACGCCGATGGTCGCGAGGACTTGGTGGTCTCGGCGATGAACGATCCCGTGGCGTTACTTACCAACGAAACGACACCAGTCGGCGGGTTCCTGGCGATCGAACTACGCGGTACTCGGTCATCACGCGACGCGGTGGGGGCCCGTGTCAGACTGGATGCGGGCGGACGAGTCTACCGCGGGCAAATTACTGCCGGCGACGGCTATATGGCTAGCAACCAAAAGCAACTCGTTTTTGGCCTAGCCGCGGCCAAGCGAGTTGATCAACTTGAAATCATCTGGCCTTCCGGTCATCGGCAAACGCTCACGAATCTGTCGCCGAATCAGCGGCTGTTGCTCGTTGAGGATACGACAGAATTGGTTCGGTTGCCGATGGGGAAGGTCGATTCGCAGTAGTTGCTCGGTTTTTTTATTCCGGCGGACGCAATTGAAAATATGTTGCCTTAGTTGTCCTCTGGACGTTCGCCGGCGCGCAAGGTAACAATTCGGTAGCTGGGCAAGAGCTCAACTGCCTCGATTCGTTGAATGGAACTCACGCGCACCGCAAAGCGGCAAGCCGGCGCCTGACCCAAAGGGACAAGAGCTAGTCCACGGCTTTTCCCGCATCGGTGCACCGTTTTTGCGTATTCGAGTCAAATCACGGCGATAGGGACAAACATGGCAACGCCACGTACGATGTTCGAAAAGATTTGGCAGGATCATGTAGTGTACGAGGAGCCCGGTGGTCCGGCGCTGCTTTACATCGACCTGCACCTGGTACACGAGGTGACCAGTCCTCAGGCGTTTGAAGGATTACGTCTGGCTGGGAGGCGAGTGCGCCGACCTGACTTGACCGTAGCCACGCCGGACCATAATGTGCCGACGACCGATCGCTCATTGCCAATCGTCGACCCGATTTCCCGACGGCAGGTAGAAGCCTTGCGCGAAAATTGTCGGGAATTTGGTATCCGACTTTTTGATTTAGACGATCCTCGGCAGGGCATTGTGCATATCGTCGGTCCCGAGCAGGGCTTGACGTTGCCGGGTATGACGATCGTCTGTGGTGATAGTCACACCGCGACTCATGGCGCGTTTGGAGCTTTGGCCTTCGGGATCGGTACGAGTGAAGTCGAACATGTTTTGGCCACGCAGACCCTGCGCCAAACGCGTCCGAAAACGATGGAGGTACGTATCGACGGCCGATTAGCTCTTGGAGTCACGGCTAAGGATCTTATTCTGTACGTCATTGGCCAAATCGGTACTGCGGGCGGTACCGGGCACGTCATCGAGTATACCGGAGAAGCCATTCGTTGCTTGTCGATGGAGCAGCGGATGACGGTATGCAACATGTCGATCGAAGCCGGAGCCCGCGCGGGTATGATTGCTCCGGATGACACGACCTATGATTATTTGCGGGGGCGACCTTGTGCACCGAAGGCCTTTGACCGCGCTGTGGCTCGCTGGCAGCAGCTTGTGTCGGATCCTGAAGCACATTTTGACACGGTTCATCGATTCGATGCTGCCAAGATCGAACCTCAGGTAACATGGGGCACCAATCCGGGTCAGGTGGTAGCTGTTACGGGTCGTGTCCCGGTTCCGGACCAATTCACGGATCCGGTCGAACGGCGCGCGGCAGAGCGAGCTTTAGAATACATGGGGCTTCGGGGTGGAGAGGCGATTACGGATCTGGTCGTCGACCGCGTGTTTATAGGGTCGTGCACCAATGCTCGGATCGAGGACCTGCGCGAGGCGGCGGCAGTGGTCCGCGGGTATCGCTGTGCACCGCATGTGCGGGCAATGGTTGTTCCCGGCAGTGGCCTCGTACGCCGCCAAGCCATGGAAGAGGGGCTGGATCGCATTTTTCTGGATGCAGGCTTCGAGTGGCGTGAGGCCGGCTGCAGCATGTGTCTGGCGATGAATCCAGATCGCTTGGAACCCGGCGAGCGCTGTGCTTCCACAAGCAATCGCAATTTCGAAGGCCGGCAAGGACGCGGTGGCCGCACCCATTTAGTGTCACCTGCTATGGCCGCTGCCGCAGCTATTACCGGACACTTCGTGGACATTCGCCAGTGGAAATATCGTGGATAGCACTTTTGGTAATAGTTGGCTTACTAAAAAGAAGGCATGCAGCTCATGAAGCCTTTTACCGTTGTACGGGGACCGGTCGCTGCATTGGATCGTGCCAACGTGGATACGGATCAAATTATTCCTAAACAGTTTCTCAAACGTATCGAACGGACGGGATTCGAAGATTACTTATTTTTTGACTGGCGCTATCGTGCTGACGGAACGCCGGATCCGAATTTTGAATTGAATCGTCCTGAGGCAGTTGGCGCTGTAATTCTCTTAGCACGGCGCAATTTCGGCTGTGGTTCTAGTCGCGAACACGCTGTGTGGGCTTTGGAGAACTATGGCTTTCGCGCCATCATTGCGCCGTCGTTCGCGGATATTTTCTACAACAACTGCTTCAAGAACGGTGTGTTGCCGGTAACCTTGTCCGAAGAAGTGGTGGACGAGTTGTTTCGACGGGCTGCTGGACGCGCCTACGAATTAACGGTAGATCTCCAGGCCTGTCGCGTGCGCGACGATCAAGGTTTCGATGAACCGTTCGAAATCGATCCGTTTCGGCGTCACTGTTTGTTGCATGGGTTGGATGATATCGCCCTGACGCTCCAGCACGAAGAGGCAATCCGCCAATATGAGACTCGCCATGAAGCTCGATTGGCACGCCGTTGGTAGTTCTACCAATTGTTGCCGCTAGGAAGGCATGCGCTATATCGAAAGCGGACCACCTCCCTTCGACTGAGAGTCGGTCCCAAAACCGCCCGATCCTACCCACCAGATCCACGCACGACGCGAACCAAGTCCGTTGTAGGGGCAAGTTCTAACCCCGCCCCGAGTTGGCAGTATGTCCCAGAACATCCGTTTCTTGTTGCTGCGATGGGTGGTACTTTTCCCACGAGATTTCGACATGTGTTCTGGACGATGTCCGATCCGAGGACGAACGATGTCCCAAGGCTGTTATGGTACTGACCCCGGGTAAACCGCTTATGGATCCTCGTCTTCTCATCAGGTAGTGTTGGCCAGAGGCGGTCACTTTTTGCAAGAAGCGTATGGATCCTGGGCCAATCAGTACGAATTTACGGATAGGCTCTTAGGCAGCCGTCCGGTAGGTTAGCCCGTCTTCTTGTACATGTGGACTAATTGCGGCACAATATCAAACAGCATTGTTGGTTACACGAGGCAGTCGATCGGACGCTATCGATTGCGGTGTGCAGTGAACATTGCGCGGAATTAAGGCAAGCAATAGGAGCAACCATGAGAACTACCAGCATCATCGTCGGAGGGCTGCTGGCATGGATGGTGATGGCTCGAGTTGAGGCCCAGCAGTGGCCACGTCAAGTTCCGTTAGGATTACCGCCCGTTCCGCAATTGCCCGATAACGTGCTGACGCCGGAGAAGGTGGAGTTGGGCAAACAACTGTATTTCGACCCCCGGCTCTCGCGTGACAACACCGTCAGTTGCTCGACATGCCATAACCCCAAGCAAGGCTGGTCAAACGGCGCGGCAGTGGCCACTGGTATTAGGGGACAAAAAGGCGGGCGTAGTGCTCCGCCAGTAGTGAATGCCGGGTACTTGCGTTTCCAATTCTGGGACGGCCGCGCTCAGTATGTTGAGGGCCAGGCCTTAGGGCCTATCCAAAACCCGATCGAGATGGATCTGACGTTGGACGAGCTGGTTGCGCGATTGCGATCGATCGAAGGTTATCGCCGGCAGTTCCGTCAGGTTTTTGGACGGGATGTGGAAGCCGAAGATGTCGCGAAGGCGATCGGGGCGTTCGAACGAACTCTGCTGGCTGGAAACGCCCCGTATGATCGTTTCAAGGCCGGGGACACCAGCGCCTTATCCGAGGTCGCCCAACGCGGCATGAAGCTGTTCTTCGGGAAAGCTCATTGCAGCGCTTGCCACTCGGGCCCTTTGTTTACCGATGGTGCGTTTCACAATATCGGAGTCGGCATTCTGAAAGATAATCCGGACCTCGGTCGCTACGAGGTCACCAAAGTGTTGGGCGATCGCGGAGCATTCCGTACGCCTTCGTTACGCGACATAGCGCGCACAGCTCCCTATATGCATGACGGGAGTGAGCCGACATTGGAAGCGGTCGTTGAGTATTACAACAAAGGTGGAACGCCGAACCCGCAACTGGATGAAGAGATCTTTCCGCTGAACCTCACCGAACAGGAAAAGGCGGATTTGGTGGTGTTTCTGAAGGAAGGTTTGACCAGCGACGATTACCCAGTGTTGGAAGCGCCCGAATTGCCTAAATAGACTTCGCGGTGTGGGGCGCCGGCCGGGCAGTGTTGTTCGTCGTTTTCCGGATGTTTTTTGTGGGTCGAATACACGTCTTTCTGGAACGATTTCGCACACCTTAACCTGAACGAAAAAGGAGGAACTTTTATGAAGGGCCGGCTGATCTGGATCCCGGTTGTTACCTTGAGTCTTGCACTGTTGCAGGCGGCATCTGGCGCTGAGCCGACAGTGACCGTTGTTCTCAATGGATTGTATAACCCGTGCGGGCTAGCGATTCAGCCGGAAACAGGAGACCTGTTTGTGTCCGACAGTGGGGCCCTGCGCGTGCTGCGTGTGGACAAAGATGGCAAGGCACACGATGCCATCACAGGCTTTACAAAAGACGTGTACGGTAAGGGACCCATGTACGATATCGGGCCGCTGGGACTTTGCTTCTTGTCGAAAAATATTCTCGTGGTGGGCGATGGCGGAAAACCGGATGGTGAAGAGCTTTTGCATGTGTTTCGTTTACCCGACGGCAACAAACCTTTGAAGGCAGATGATCATATTGCATCCTTCAACTTGCCGGCGTCCGAGGGAGTGGTTGGAGAAGGAAATTTTTACGCGTTGGCGGTAGCTGACAACGCCATTTTTGCTACCAGCAACGGCGACGATACCAAAGGTTGGATTGCTCGCTGCGCGATCCGTGAGAGCGGTTATGGGCCGTTCGAACGGGCCATCGCTACTAAAGAGGCAGTGCAAGTCGATGCCCCTGTCGCGATTACCGTTGATGCTCGAGGTAATCTCGTCGTAGGTCAAATGGGTGAAATCAATATTCCTAACGACAGCCTGTTGTCGTTCTATGACCCGAAGACCGGTAAGCTATTAGCCAATTACCAGACCGGATTACACGACATTACGGCGCTTGCGTATCACCCGCGCACGGGCCGATTGTATGCTACGGACTTTGCATGGATCAACATCGAAGAGGGCGGGCTGTTCGAATTGGTAGCTCAGCGCCGCGAGGGCCAAACCGCCGCGGTTGCTCGAAAGATCCTACCGCTCACCAAACCAACGGCGATGGTCTTCGATTCGGAAGGCAATTTGTACGTGACCGTCATGCGTGAGGCCAAGGAGGGGCAGGATCCGAAGGTGGGCCAACTTTTAAAGATCACGCTGTAAACCTCGTTACGAGCTGTTTGCCGTGCGACGAGCCGCTCGGGCCTTGAGCCGAGGTGGTTCGTCGCGCGCGGTTGTTGCCTCTGGCAAACTGCTCTAGTGGCAATCTTCAATAATTAGTTCCGGAAGGAGATGACCAGCGGTGTCGCTTAATAACTGCGTGAAGGATCAGCCACGGAGTGAACCAAGAGCTTGCCTACATACCTGCGCTATGCATGGTTCACCCGAGTCCATGGACTGGTCGAAGCTTGCTCAAAAGGTTCTGGAAGGCTATCGGGTGACAGCCAGCGAGGCGCTGGCGATTCTGCAATCAAGCGACGATCAGTTGCTGGACCTGGTTGCTGCGGCGTATCGCATTCGCCGCCATTATTTTGGCAACACGGTTCAACTCTATTTCTTGATGAATGCTAAAAGTGGTCTGTGTCCCGAGGACTGTCATTATTGTTCGCAATCAAAGATCTCCACTGCTGAGATTCCGCGCTACAACATTTTAACGCGTGAGAAGCTGTTGGACGGGGCTCGCATGGCGCGTGAACGACAGGCCAGAACCTATTGCCTGGTGATTTCCGGGCGAGAACCGCACGAACGGGAAATGCGAGCCATCGAGGAAGTCGTTCCGGAAATCAAGACGCGCTACGGTTTGCATGTCTGTGCGTGTCTGGGATTGCTTTCGACCGAGCAAGCCCGGCGGCTTAAGGCCTGTGGCGTTGATCGTGTTAACCACAACCTCAATACGGGCCCCAATTATTACGGGCAGATCTGTACCACGCATACTTACGCCGACCGGCTGGCGACGCTGCGGGCGGTACGCGAGGCAGGCTTGGAACTGTGTTCCGGCGGAATCGCCGGCATGGGTGAGCAGCCAGAAGATCTGGTAGCCATGGCCCTGGAGCTGCGCGAATTGGCAGTCGAGTCCATCCCGATAAACTTCTTGATACCGATCGAGGGAACGCCTCTAGCGGGGACCTGGCAATTGACGCCGGCGGCGTGCCTGCGCATTTTGGCCATGTTTCGGTTTACCAATCCGGCGAGCGAATTGCGGATTGCAGGCGGCCGAGAGCTCCACCTGAGAACGTTACAGCCACTGGGACTATATATTGCGAACTCTGTGTTCGTTGGCGATTACTTGACGACCAAAGGTCAGCCTCCCGAAGCGGACTACGCGATGATCCAAGATATGGGATTCGTCGTTACGCGCCACGGCGCACCAGAGCCTCATCCGGAGGATTCGTCCTCGCGAGTTTCTTAGAGTCGCTTGGACAAGAGCTGTTGCTGCACTTATAGGGCTAACGCAGGGCCATAACGCCGCTCATAGTCTACGTACGGTATCCGGGCCATCCTGGGTTCCTCCGTCTTTGCGCCTCTGTGTCTTGGTCCCTTTGCGTTCGTTCTTACTCGGAAACCAAACGTGGCCACAGCTCGTGTTGGCCGAACGTCAGCAGCGTGCCATAATAGGCGGCAGCGGTTGTTCGATTACCGGTTTTGTCGAGTCCATCGCCATGGGGCCTCTCCATTATGTTCGGGTCGGCGCATTAGGTTGGGTAGGTCGCTTTGCGGCCGAGGAACCGCTCCAATACCCGCGCGGATCACGCGTCGTGTGTCGTACGCGCCGAGGATTGGAACTCGGTGAGGTGCTCAATTCGTGCCACACGGACGGTCCGATCGATGGCAGCCTCCTTCGGCGCATGACCGTTGAAGATCACCTGGTCGCTGAAAGGCTCCGCCGCCGACGAAACGAAGCATTTACGGCCTGTCAACAATTGCTGCGCGAGCTTCGAGTCCCGGTGGTGCTGGTAGACGTCGAGCAATTGTTTGACGGCCAAACCGTGTACTTCTATTTTCTAGGCGAACCCAACGAAAAGTTAGCTGTACTCACCAATCAATTGGCGGAACTGTTCGCGGCGAAGATCCAGTTGGCGAAGTTTTACGAGTCGCTGGTCCAGGGTTGTGGTCCGGGCTGCGGTACCGACTCGCGAGCCCAATGCTCGACCGCATGTACGTCCTGTGCTCTGGTTTCGGCCTGCCGTCGGTGACGCGTGCGTAGTGACCGCATTCATGCGGTCCCCTTGCTTGTCTTACAGTTTGCGACCCGATGCATCGGGCCACGACGAACGGGTTATAAAGTGTGTGCATCTCATTTGTACGTAGGACGTGGCTCTAACCGAGCCGGCTATCATCCGGGTTCGCCCTATCGCTTCCGAAGATGAAGCTGGATGTACTTCCGGTGCGCGAACCGAAACACTGACCCCGTACTACTGCACATTTAGGGATAAAGATATGCCAAACCCGGGCGATAGCCCTCTGCGTAAAAGTTACGTCTGACCTACCATGGAAACATAGCCACGACCGGAGCTGCCCGAAGCCACCGCAGACTCACTAGGGTGATCGGCTGGCGGCGCGGGCATAAAAGGGTGTGGTTTCTTCGCTGATAAGTTCGATACTGGGCTCGCCCGATTGCAGCGTAGCGCGGAAGCGGTGGTTTCCCGCCGACTCGGCGCGAGCAATGATCCGCACCGTGACCGTTTGCCCTGGTTCGATTTGAGCGATGGGCGAAAAGATCACCTGACCCGGAACAACCTGAGCGGCTAGGCCCTCGGCTCGCACCGGCTCGATGCCGCGCGAGAATTGTCCAAGCAGTTTGACATTTGCGGCGGTTTTGGACCCTCGATTCGTAACGCGAATCTCATAGGCTACATCCTGGCCGACGGCTTGAGGGCCATGTGGGTCCTGGACTTCCAGCTTCAGATCGGCAACGGCATCCACGTCGATGGTTAAGCTAGCTGTCGATGGCACTTCGCCAGGCAAGGCGGCATGGACCTGTACGGTCGCCTCGCCAGGAGCTTCATATGCCACTTCCAAAGGATACGTCTGACGATCGCCTGCCGCTAAGCCTCGCACCCGCCAAGTAAGCCTACCGGCTGAAGCCGCGGCTCCGTCGACTCCCCGAAGGTAGCGTATGCCGGGAGGTAGGCGTACGGAGATTTCGCCTTCTTGCGCCGTCGCGTTCCCAACGTTGGCCACTTCGATTTCGACGATGCCTTGCGTTCCGGCATAAGCCAATTCGGAACCACGGACCGAGACGGCTAACTCGGCACGCCGGACCAGAATTCGGCGCGTCGCTTCTTGTCGCAGGCCGTCTGCCGAAGCTGTGGCACGTATTTCCAAGAGCCCTGCATCGCGAGCTACCAGTTCCATCCGCACATGTTGCTCGCCGCCAGGAGGGATGGTATCCAACCGTTTCCCCTGCCCTGCCCCACCGGAGGTTACATCCAGAGTAACGTTCTCTGCTGGGCCTGTGCCCGGGTTTGAAATGCTGATGGTGTAGATTTGACGTGTTCCATAAAGAATCTCTTCAGGTCCGTGGATGGCAACTTGTAAGGAGGGTTTCACGACGCGAATCGAAGTTGTCAGGCCGGATCGCATGCTCCAGTCGATTCCCAATTCCACGGGAGCCTCCTGACGGGCAATCACCTGAAGTTCTAGACTTGCTTGACCGTCCGCCGCAAGTTCCGATAGTTTCCAAAGAATTTGTCGCTCGAGTGATTTTTCGACTTGGCCCGCTGCGGCTGCTACGTGAGTGATCTCTAAGGAGCCCGGAAGGCGTATGTGGATGACCAGTTCGCGAGCCGATACCGACCCGGGATTGGAAGCGACAAGTTCGAGCCGCGCCGGTTTTCCCACCGACACGCTCGGGGGACCCAACAGTTCCAGGCGTACCGAAGGGCTGGAGGAGTCGGCCAGCGTAACGTTGGTTGGCGAACGCGGCGGTTGCTCCGTGTTGGGAAGATCAATAGGGCTAGGAACCGCATCGCCAACCGTCGGCGTTCGAGGGGCAAGCGCGCCCAATCCCTCGGTCTCCTCGGATGAGGAACGTCGGGCACTCGTCGAGGAGCCGCCCGACGTCGGAGCCTCACTCACCGGCGGTGCCGCATTGCGCCGTAGGAGCACGGAGGGCATTCCCGGTCCAGTGGGTCTATTCCCGGACATTCCGGGACTGTCCAAGCTCTGACCGGTTAGTCGACCCCCTTGTAAAATCAGGATCGAACCGAGTCCTACCAGCACCATCGTGATGCGTAACTGGACAGACATATCCATACCCGTAAACGTGTAGGAGACTTCGAGGAATCGCTCTTACTGTATCGGATTGGGTGCTGCTAGAGGTTTAGTCGAGTTTGCGGATTTCAGCGAGCATTCGGGTTGTCGAAACTGGATAACCATGTTAAGACCAGCGCTATGGAGCGTCTAGAGAACGTGTGGTGGTCTGTTAGCAAAGGCGTAGCCGTGAGTAATCCAAGGCGTGCCAAGATCGAAGCCATGTTAGCCGAAGAACCAGGCGACCGTTTTTTGCGGTACGCTTTGGCGATGGAACTGCAGCGTGACGGCGAGTATGAACGCAGTCTACAAGAGCTTCGGCGCCTCATGGCAGAGGATCCGCCACACGTGCCTGCCTATTTTATGGCTGGTCAGCAGCTAGCGCGGCTCGGTCGAATCGAGGAAGCGCGCCATGTATTGCGCGAAGGAATTGATGAGGCCCGCCGCCAGGGTGATTCTCACGCGGCTGGGGAAATGAGTGCCTTTCTGGCCGAGTTGGGAAGAGCCGGCGAGTAAGCGCCGGGGGATTTAACGCAAAGGGGTAAAAAGGGTTTGACGCAAAGGCGCAAAGACGCCGGGGCGCAAGAGCCGGGAAAATAAAGATCTGGAGCGGTATCAAGCTGGCCTGGCCAACGGCGACGCAAGCCGGATCGACTACTGGCGTGAACAATCGTCAGTGGTTCCCTGGTCGCGCAATTGTGCTTGCCGTCCGTCGTCTGTCGAGGTGGCTTGTTCGGTGCAGTTGAACCATTCCAGGGGTTGTTCGGCGGCCGGGTCTCGAATGCGCACTCCCAGCCTGCCCATCAACAGGTCGTCGAAGACCGGGCCTACCAGTTGTGCTCGCCAGCCACGGGCCAGTTTCGGGGGCATACTGGGTGCCCCTTCTAACTGCAAACGATAGAGGATCCATTGCCGCACGTCTTCGGTAGAGCCGACCATTGAGGTTGCGATTCCCGCTGCTTTACAGATGGTTGTAAGAGCCGACGTCAGCAATTGACTACACACTGTCAGCCGCGGGCGTTCCTTCGACTGTGGTAATTCGGGTAGTTCGGCTTCGGGAAGATGCAAGGCGTCGTGGATCACCTGCGCGATAGCCGCCAGGTATTTCGCCAAATGTCGGCGTTCTAGGCCACGCACCGAGCGGATCCGCTGTAAATTGTCGGATTGTCGCCGTGCTAGTTCAACAATCAGATCGTCTCGCAGTAAACGGCGAGGGGGTATGTTGAGGCGTCCGGCTTCCTGTTCGCGCCACAGCCACAGGTGACGAGCGATGGCCAGGCCGCGGCGATTCAACTGATTGAGAAAGGGCAAGCGCCACCACGCCCGCGCTCGGTCGTCCTGTATAATCTCTTGCTGACAGAGTGCTACCTCTTCGAAAACCCAATCCAGACGCCCGAATTGCTCGAGCCGTTTTCGCAAGTCTTGAGCCACTCGTGGCAGGTAGGCAACATCCTGGGCAGCGTACATCAGCTGTTGTTGGGAAAGAGGCCGGCGTCGCCAATTGCTCCGTGTCTCTTCTTTGGAAAGCTCAACTCCCAGCAGTTCGCTGACGAGCGTTCGGTAGGATACCGGATAGGACAGGCCCACGAGACCCGCCGCGATCTGCACATCAAACACTCGGTTGGGAAATCGACCAATCGCTCGCCAGCAAAATCGTAAATCTTCTCGCCCGGAATGCACCACCACGCAGGTTACTTGATCGGCTAACCAGGTCCAAAAAACGTCCAGATTATGGCAGACGAACGGATCGATCAGATAAATTGTCCCATCGACAAATACTTGGATCAAACAAAGATCCGGCTGATAGGAATCCTCAGAAACAAATTCCGTATCATAGGCTACACTGACAGGTTCGTTGCTGCGGGCAACAAGTCTATCGAGCTCGCTGGGCCGGTCTACATATCGGTAGGAAATGCTACGCACGGGGAATTCTTCGCACGATTTTCCCTTGCAGGTTGTGTTGTCGTCGATGGAGTTAAAACACTCGTCGGTTAGCCTAATCCAAGGAACGTATTTTGGCTACCGGGCTTCCAGTGTCCAACTCATCGGATCCACGACCAGCACGGATCAGCAGTTCGTCTGGCAGTTGATATGCGCGGCTCGTTTGTAGGGGGGACGTGGCTGTAACTGGGCTGGCTACCGGCCGAGTTGGCCCTATCGCTTCAGAAGATGGATGGCTTTATAGAGCCGCAACCGGAAGGGAGAACGGCACCCCAACAAAGCTGTGACCGTAAGGCAGCGCTACCCCTACGGGGCTGCGACCGTAAGGGAGCGGCACGTTGCGAATCGGGTCAAGTTTTTCGATCGCGTCGGCTTGTGAACCCGCTCCTATAGGTCATTTGCTCCGCGGGTGCCCCAACTTCGCCGCGCCCACGCCGGCAAATGTAGACTAACTTCTGCGTTGGCTTTTTCAAAAACTCGCGGTCAATGGGCCGTTGCTATTCGGACCACGCACGTACCTACAACCGCGACGCACACAGCGTCAAGGGCTAGTCCATCGCTCGCCACGTCTCATGCTTTCAAAACCCGCAAGAAAACCTGTTCCAAACGACAGCGTCGAACAACCCCAAGGAGCCTTATAGCGCGACTTAAACCATCCGTGCACCAGTTCGATAACCTATCCGGACAATGACGGTTTTGGCCACATTGCTGGGGAAAAGTCCTGATTTTTGCCAATATTTCTACTTTGTCTAGAAGTGCTCAGTTATATAGTTTTACAAATCTTCGTAATCGCCACGAATTTCCAATGCAGAGGGTAAAGGTGCCTGTCCCCTTGGCCATGGTGCCTGTCCCCTTGGCCATGGTGCCTGTCCCCGGGGCTTGGTACCACCCTCTTGATTGACTATTATGATTATCGAGATACTCATGTATACGACGCTGGCCTAGAACGGTTACGGCGGTTCAAAACACCTTGCCCCTTGGGGCCCACGATGCCGAGACCGCTGTACACGGGGGCGCTTGGATACCCGCGTTATCAACGAGATTGCTGGCACGCCGTGCTGCTTATTGGCCGAGGAATACGCTAGCAGAAAAAGCCCGACAAGATGTGTGTAAGACGCTAACAAAAGAAAGGCGATCCAATAGGTACACGGCAGCTTCCCGAATGGGAATCCATGTCGTCGGCTAGTAAGTTAGCCAACCGTTTGGCGGCACCGTACAACCTGGTCACTGTAACAGTTACTCCGACACGTTCCTCGACGGCCATCGTTGCTTGAAGCCGAGCGTCGAGCACCGGGCGCCAGTTGCGCGGATAGGCTCACAGGCAATCACACGCGGGTTTAAATGAACTGGAATTACGCAAAGACGCCGCGGCGGACGTACGCGATCAGAATGGAACGGCAGTCGTCCTTGCGCCTTTGCGTTGAATTGAATTGGCCGCTTCCTTACGGTAGCGGCTCTGTTGAGCCCTCGCTCAACGAAGCGCCTTTGCCAAGAAGCGTCTGAATCGACCCGCACTGCGTCGGGTCGAAAAAGGCATTTATACGCCAGGCGCGGCAAATAACCGATGATTTGATCTACTATCAAGACATATATCTCGTTGCCATTCCTGCCGCGGAAAACAGGCAAACTTCTGCAATGGTTCGCCTTACGCACCAAAATCCCACCTACGATCAAGATGTAAATATGGTCTGTCAGTTAGCAAGCAAGTACTCTTTATCGCGAGTTGCTTTGCTTGGCATAATCGTAACTCAGCATGCACGATACAAGGAGCAGTCGCTGTTCACAGGGCTCAAGGGTGAGAGGGAAACTTGAACCACCGTAAGCGCATCCCATTGCGAGCCAATCGCCGAGCAGTCGCGGTAGCAGCTTTGCTGCCGTTGGCTCTATTGTTGCTTGGTGGCGGGCTGTTGTTTGCAACCACTGCCTGGTGGAGTTGGCTCGCGGGGACCGTGCTGGTAGTGTTCGGCCTGCTGGTGCTCCTGTCGCTCGGGGTGGTCTGGTGTACTGCCCTGATCACTTTGGAGGAGGATGCTCTGCTCGTAAGGCTGAACTGGGCCACCGCCGAAAGAGTACCTGTGGAATATGTCGAGTGTTTTTTCCTCGGTGAAGGTCAGACAGAGCTGCCGGGATCTGCCGGGCGCACCGCCAAAACGCGCACCGTGGTGGTGCGCTTAGCGGAAGCTGCTCGCCAGTACCACCACCGTCCCGTGCCGTCGTGGCTGGGACGCTGGAGCGGTGGGTACATTACGATTAACGGAGCGTGGTGCGAGCCGATTACCTGTGAGTTGTTGCAAGCATTTAATGATCGGCTGCGGCAGTTGCAAGCCGATCGCGCTCGAGTCGGTTCTGGCTCCAGCGTAGCATCACCAGCAAATGCACAAGCCATGAATCGGTAGGGGAGCAATGGTGCGCCTATTGGTCAGCGTTCGCAATAGCCAGGAGGCCCACGCGGCGATTCGAGGTGGAGCTCAGATGCTCGACATCAAGGAGCCGAGTCGCGGGTCATTAGGTGCTGCGTTGCCCGGTGTGCAGCGAGAGATCGTCGAGACGTTCGGCGACCGCTTGCCCTGTAGCATAGCGCTAGGAGAATTGCGCGACCTTGCTTTAGATACGGTCGCAGTTCCCCGCGGCTGTGCCTACGTTAAAGTGGGGCTTGCGGGGATGAGAGGTGAGGATTGGACGTTGTCTTTGGCTAAGGTACGTCGGCGGCTTCCTCCAAGATGCCGATTGGTAGCCGTGGTTTATGCCGACTGGCGAACTGCCGAAGCGCCGCCACCTGAACAGATCCTGCAATGGGCTGTGCACTGCCCGATAGGAGCGGTTTTATTCGATACGTTCGGAAAAGACGGCACACTTTTTCGATGGGTCGACGGTGGGCAAATGCGAGCATGGATCGAGCAGGTTCACCGGGCGGGCCTGCTGGCGGTGGTGGCTGGATCCCTGAACGAGCATGTGTTGGCCGATGCGCTCGAGACCGGAACGGATGTGATAGCCGTACGAGGTGCGGTCTGTGAGGGTGATCGAACGGCAAGCATATCGGCGGTGCGAGTTGCACGATTGGCTCATGCGCTCCGGTCCTTCCGGTCGGTACCTGCGACTACTTAGGAAAGACTCTTGACTTTCCCGGCGCCACGTCCGATACTCACCTTCAGTCTTGGGTGGTGTCACCCTGCTGGTCGGCGTGTACCGAGTGTTCGCTCGGTACGTGGATGGTTGTCTACACAAGTGGTCAAACACCTATGGCTCGGTCGCATGATGCCCGGCACACGGGACGTCCGCGTTCCGTCTTGGAAGCTGTCCGTATGGGGATTTGGGATTTTGACCCGGAGAAAGAGGTTCCCAGCGACTTTCCAGCCACAGATGCCCTGCCGGGAACTGTGGAAAAAGTCCTAGTGCTTGCACAGCGACTCGAAAAAGGATTGCCACTTTGGCATCCACAGGACCGCAAGGTTTTCGACGAGTCGGCTGACGAGTAACGAGCGGCTCTCTGACGACTCGGCGGCACCAGAATTGACCAACCGCACGGCTGGTACCGGACAGTCTGTGCGCTTTTGCAAAGGGAAATGTGCTATGCCCACTTTTCAGGTTGAAGTGCCGCATAAGCTCGGACAGGATGGAGCCCGACAGCGGCTCGAGCGTTTTTTGGAGGAAGCCCAACAGCGGCTTGCCGATCGGGTCAGTCGCATGGAAGGCCGGTGGGTGGGTAATACCCTGGAATTTTCACTGCGTTCGTTCGGCATGGATTTTTCCGGGAAAATCTACGTCGAGGACGACCGCGTGCGCGTGGATGGGCGACTGCCCTTCGCTGCTGTAGCGTTTCGCGGACAAATTGAACAGACGCTCCGCGCTGAATTGGAGCGAGCGCTGGGTTCGACTTCTACTACGTAACGATATGCGGCACGGAAAAAGATTCAACACCGTGGCGCTACCGCCAAAGGCGGAACTACGTCCGATAACTCACCACTGCACTTCACTGCGCCGTTGTGCCTGTGCGTTTCCCTAGTGGGGCTCGTTTCGGCCGGGTGTTTAGCTTTGTAAATCTAGAGCGCTCGGTCGCGTCGCAAGCCTTTTCTGAATCACCCAGAAGCCAGAGTGCGGGTTCTGAACTTGGGTGGCTTGACGATTGTCTTGTCTGGTTTGGCATTTTGTCCCGAAGTACTCAGCGTGGAACAACGCTCTCCGTAGAGGAATGATCCGTAAGTAAATCAACCGGTATTCGAACAGCGTGCAACACGAGCGAGCCGGCCTTGAGCGATGCGACGCCTAGGAGATGGCGGCAGCTTGGGGAGTCAGTATTCGTGCACTGCCCTGCTTGGGACGAGGTGCACACAAGTCGTCACGAAACTGCAGGAGTTTCCATTCGATTGGCTCAGCTCTTCTTGTTGCACGGCGTAAAAATTGCAGAATTCCCGTTACGAGCAAATGCAATTACGGCTGTGGTTTTGGAAACAATAGAAGCCGGTTGCCAGAAAGCTCATATTGCCAGCCGACCGAGTCGACCAGCGCCTGAATCAATTGTTCCCGAGTGACATTCTCTACATTGATTGTTACAGCTCGATTGCTGAACTGAGCGACACGAGGGTCAATTTCTAATTCCAGACCGAGTCGCTCGGCGATAGCGCGTGCCAGAGGTTCGAAACGGTTAACGGTACGTAATGTGTAACGCGTTTGTGTTGAAGCGGGCACCGTGGGCCGAGCATCCATTCCCAAGAGCTCACGCCGAATCCGATAATGATCGTAAGCCGAGCCGCTTACGCGCACCCGATTGGCTGACCATTGCCATTGGACCTCTGGATAGTCTGCAGCCAACTTGGCTCTCCGCTGTGGCGAGACGCGCCCCACCGCATACTCGCGGACTAGCACGGGATTGGCCGGCAACGGCACCAATTTTATGTGGCGTGTGGCCGCATCCGGCTCGAACGACAGATCAAATCCGGCAAGGAGCAAGGACAATTGGTGGGTGACGGCAATGGCGGGCAAGCGATTGGCTGCCCACAGGTCATGCTCGATACGCTCCGGTTCTAGGACCTGCCACGAAGCTCCGGCTGCCACTGCGATTACCAGTCGTCGCGGTTCGGTAAGCCAGGGCCACTCTAGCTCGCGGCGCGCGATGAGGGACGTCCAGCCGTTGCGTTGCGCTTCATCCCAACGCATTTCGGCTATCGTCGCGACGCGCGACGCCACACCCGGTGGAGCAAAGTAAATCACGGCATCCACTAGCGCAACACTTATTCCGAGCTTGGCTGCCATCTGCTCGATCAAAGTACCCAAGGGTTGGTCCGTAGCTTGGAATTCGATTGGTTGGTCCGGATCGATGCGCCGGTCTAAGAAGATGGCGACGTTCCATTGTCGCGCAAGGCTTTCCAATGCGGTACGCAAGGGTATGCCGGACCAGGTGACGGAAGCGGTCGAGTGCCATTGCCGCCAGAACGCCTCGCCGCTCAGCGGTGTTTGCGCCTGGGGTTGAACGGCACTGTAAGAAACTCGATCAGCAGTCATGAAGCTAACGGACCACCAAACGACGATGAGGTTTGCTGTAAATACCGCCGACGCTCGCATGGAACTGGCTCCCAATTTGCCTTATCGTTATAGTTTCGCATCTGCAAAGGGAAATCGTATCAGGTAACGTCGCGGCGCTCTTCTGCGCGCATTGTAGCTTCTGACGCCTCCGATTACACTCGAACGTATGGGGTAACCACCAGCGGGCTAGGTTATCGACGTAGTGGAACACCGCAGGTGGATCGGCGTTCCAAGGGCCTTCGCGAGCAGTGGCACAGCGGAGTAAGGGAGCGGTCTGGTGTCTGCTAACACGACAATACCGCGCATCGTTCGCCTTTATCGGCAATATTTGGCGGACGAAGACGCGGCTCGTTTTATCGCATCGACGGCCTGTTATTATACGACACCGACCCTGTGCCGATTGACGCGGGCGTCCTACCATGTTACTCGCCGCGCAGCCGTGATGGCTTTAGGGCTATTAGGTGGCTATGAGGTGAATCGCGTTCTGGGCCAGGCGCTTCAGGATTCGGACCGAGGAGTGCGGCTTATTGCCGAAGCGCTGATCCGAGAGGTGTGGAAACGCGATGGCAGCGAATATGATCAACAACGCTTGGCACAAGTTTTGGCTTGGAATCGGGCACGGCGCTATGAGGCGGCACGGCACTTGGCCAGCAGTTTGATCGAACAGTGCCCGTGGTTCGCTGAGGCCTGGTATCAGCGGGGCGTGGCACATTTTCATCTGCGGCGCTACAGCGCGGCGGCTGACGACTGCCATCAGGCATTAGAACGTAATCCCTACCATTTCTTGGCGGCTACCACGATCGGGCATTGCTACTTGGAATTGGGAGATCCGCTGGTGGCTCTCCAATGTTTTCGACGAGCCCTAAGCGTCTGTCCGGATCTAGAAGCTGTGCGGTCTCAGGTACGCCACCTGCAACGGGTCTTGGAAAACCACGACTAGCGCGTTAGGTTCGTGTCGGGTCGAAGGGCCATCAACGGCCGTGTTTCCGCGTAGCGGGAAGGGTTCTGCCAAAACTGCTGTAGTGATCGCTCGTCGGAGAATAAATAGATTCGGTTGCCGTACGCCACGCCATATTCGCGCTTGCCCGCCACCAATTGTTTCTCTTCGTGGAAGCGTACGACATCGAACCCGGCTAAGACCGGAGCATATCGCTGAGGGGCCTGTTGAAAAGCTCGCAATTGTTCCGGACCGGCAAACAAGTAGAGCCGACCTTCGTGGCTGGCTACCCACGACGGATTCCCCTTCGTCCATGTGTTCTTTTCAACCAGACTAACGGGGCAATACCCATCCAGACCTAATGGCCCAACGGACAACCAGGGTGTAGGCGGCGTACCCATCGGTTCAGTTTGGGAAATGGGTGGAGGGGCTGTCGGTGGATTGGTCCGTGCCTTCCATTCGGTGTGCAAGGGAGCTTCAATGGTGTACTGGACCGGCTGGTGGATTGTCACAGCGTCGGTCGCCTGATTGCTCGGAGCTGCCGGGCTAGGCGGCTGTGGGGCCGAAATCGTGCGGTGGGGGAGCATTCCGTAGCGGTTCTCCGAGACTGGAACCGGGGTACCTCGAGCTAGGGCCGATCCTTCGACCGTATTGGCCGTCGGGGGTGAAGGTGTAGCCGGGACGTTGGGCAGGGATTGCTCTGCGCTATACCGACTCAAGGGAAGCTCCGCTCGGGCCGGCTCAGTATTCAAGCCGTTCTTGGCAACGGCGGTATTGGCGATCGGCGGTTGAGTTCCGGCCGGAGCGGTGCCAGGGCGAGTCGGTGGCTGTGGTCGAGCTAGGTCGGCCGGTCCACGGCCCATCGAGGGCTGATCCATCTGCGTGAACGCGGTGCCGGTGGATCGTTGTCCGGCCGATTCGCTTGGGGGCGCGACATAGCGTGGAGTGTTCACCGCCGTTACCACGTATGGATTATGCACAAGAACTGGTCCGGACTGGCTTGTGGCAGTAGGCTGTTGCGGTATGTTGGCTACCGTTCCAATGCCCGAGCTGTGGGATTGCCCGGACGCTGCTAAGGCGTCTGAAGGTCCTTGGTGATAGGGAGGCGTCGGTTCGGGTTGCCTACCGAGCCCGGCGTGAGCGGCTACCTGCCGGAGCATGGCCACGTAGCGGTTGAGGTCCGAAGGACTCACCGAACGGTGCACAGGACGCCCATCGGCCGTAATAACGACGTCCGTGGGAATGCGGTCCACTTGAAACTGCTGTGCAAGCTTCGGGTGTTGGTTAACGTTGATTCTTACCGGCACGTAGTGAGTAGCTAAGGCCTGAAGGCAAAGTGGTTCGTTTAATACATGCCTTTCCAAATGTTGGCATGGACCACACTGCTCGGACCAGAAATGCAGCAGCACAAGGCGACCGCTTCGAGCGGCCTCGCGCTGTGCCTCGGATAGAGAGGCGTACCAAACCGGGCGCTCATGTTGTTGGCCAAAGCCCCATGGGGAGAGCCACGCCATTAGCCCGCAGGCTACACCAACGACCAAGCTCAAGCGAATCGCCATAGGAGGCACACCTCGCAATGTCTATTCACAACCCAATGGAACTGGCGTATCGGTTCGTCGACATGACTTTATAAGTTTGCGTGCATCGGTACCGGGGACGGGAGCACCTTGCGGGGCGGAATTTCGCAGTCCTACTTATCGTTGCATCGGCGATGTCACGGGCGAAATATAACGAGAATATCGATTCTTTCGGGAAAGAAGGTCGCAGGGGTCCTCTTGGTCAAGAAGAAACCACGCACCCGAAAATTCCTGACCAAAGTGAAGAGCGAGCTTGACAAGGCCGAAAAGATGTGTAGGATATCCGTAGACATTCCGAGGGATGACCTGCAACTAAAGGCAGGAATTCGAAGCCCGCGAGTGGATTTCTGTTAGGCGTCCTCATTGCCTCGTGATTGTGTGGGGCTGATAAGGTGTTTAGAGGCAAAAGGGGACGTGATGGCTCTGGGGGGTTCTCCAAGCGCGGCTCTCTTATAGACAGGCATCAGCCGGCGCAAGGAGCTTAAACGGTGCCTAATCCGACCCGGTTACGGCCGGGGCTAGGGATTCGATAGGCGAATGCTCCGCGGGCCGTGCGACGAAGCGGCCAAAACAGCTTGCGTAATGGTGTTTGACGCCACGAAGTCGGGTCGCTCTAGGAAATCGTTAGGAACAGGAGGTTGAATCACAGTTCTGTAACTGTCGCGTGGGGCTCCCGCGGGCCTGGCACCGAAGCTGTTTTTGCTCAACGATCGGCTACGTATTCCGTTGCGATACCTAGCGCTGTTCCGTTTCCCGGATCACGTTCGACGGCTCGAATCGTTGACATTACCCGCTATGAACGACGGTGCGCATAGCTGGCGACGGCACAGAGGCCTGACAGAGAAGGGTATTTTGTCTTTGAGCCGTGCTTATGAGTGTGATAGTTGGACGTCTTTGAGATTATTCACATGGGTTACAAGCCAAAATCTAGGCCGAAGTCTAATCCGAACATGGCAATGCATACGCGAACGGCAATGAACGGGCGAATGCGAAATCGGCGACCTTTTGAACAACCTGCCCAGCGCCGACCTCAGGCTCAGGATCGGGTGGAAATCGAAGAAATCACGGATGCTCCCATTGTCCCGGCCTTCGGGTTACTGGAGATGCATCCGAACGGTTACGGCTTTCTGCGTCAACCTGCCAATAACTATGCACGCGAGCGTACGGACCCGTTTGTGCCGGGAACGCTCATTGAAAAATACGGGCTGCGTCAGGGCGTGATGATCCGCGGCTTCGTGCAACAGACGCGCAAACTGCAAGGCCCGCGCGTCCGCGAAATCGTGGATGTCGATGGTATCCCGCCCGAAGAATATCCCAACGTTAAGACATTTGATCAATTGACTCCGATTAACCCGGAAAAGTGGTATCGGTTGGAAACCGGTCCGACGCCCTTGACCACGCGGGTGATGGATCTTCTGACACCGTTGGGACGCGGTCAACGTGCTTTGATCGTAGCTCCACCGCGCAGCGGTAAGACCGTTTTGCTGCAGCATATAAGCCAAGGAATCTCCAAGAACTACCCGGATGTGCATCTTATCATGTTGCTGATTGACGAACGGCCCGAAGAAGTCACGGACATGAAGCGCAATGTCGATGGCGAAGTCATTGCCAGCAGCCTCGACCAGGATGTCGAGAGCCACGTGCGGCTCTCGCAGTTGATCGTGGAGCGTTGCCGCCGTTTGGCAGAAATGGGCCGTGATGTGTTCTTGTTGATGGATTCGATCACGCGCCTAGCGCGAGCGTTCAACAAGTGGGTCGGTAACACCGGCCGTACGATGACCGGGGGTGTAGACATCAAAGCCATGGACATCCCCAAAAAGCTCTTCGCGACGGCTCGGGCCTTCGAAGAGGGCGGATCCCTTACGGTTGTCGCCACCGCGTTGATCGATACCGGCAGCCGCATGGACGAACTGATCTTTCAAGAATTTAAAGGCACCGGCAATATGGAGCTGGTACTGGATCGGCGATTGGCGGATCGACGTGTCTGGCCCGCTATCGACATTTCGCAATCCGGTACCCGGCGCGAGGAGCTACTGCACGACCCGGAGACACTGCATGCGGTGACCATGCTCCGCCGTACCCTTTCCTCGATGCATCCTGTGGATGCCATGGAACAGCTCACCAAACAACTATCCAAGTTCAAAAGCAACCAAGAATTCATTAAACTTATCAGTGCGGCGGCGGTCACCGATTAGGAACTTCAAGCCGCCGTTGTCGGAGAGCTCACTGGCGTCGTACGGGACTCGGTGGCTATCGACTGTTCGGAGGGTATGCGAATGGTGAGCGGCCACATTGGAAATGTGGTGCCCCGTTAAGGGGTTGCGGGTTCGAATCCCGTGCCCTCCGCTAAGTTATATGCTAAAGCTAAGTTACGACTCGCAATGTCGTGCAAGAGTTCCCTATCTTCCGGACTTGGGACGGATTCTTCACGATCTTGCCAGTCATTGTGGGAATCTGCCGTGCCCGATATTTTGAACGTTTGTTCACTTGTATTTGCCAGTTCACTAAACGGGTTGTCGATAACGGCTTCCCTGAAGTGAGCATCTAGGGGGGGACATAGTGCCTGGCCGCAATGGCTGTGGTGTTCCCTAGCCAAGCACAATCGGTGGTATGGGGAACCTATCCACCAAGTCCAATTCGCATTTGGCCC
The DNA here is from genome assembly GCA_964425225.1 of uncultured Pirellulaceae bacterium. GTDB lineage: Bacteria > Planctomycetota > Planctomycetia > Pirellulales > Pirellulaceae > BPJU01. Next base: position 25,440 of record CAYRMD010000069.1, read on the forward strand.
GCAAGGAATAAAGTAACCGGGGCTAAGGGACAATCATGTCGAAGTAGGCATGCACCAGACGATGCCTCATGCCGATGATGTCTTCCCATGGGATGTCCGGTAGTCGCTCCCGCGTGGCTTCGGATACCCGATAGGCAGCTTCGCCGATGATTTCGATGTCTTTCACCAGAGCCAGAACCAGTTTGCGATCGCGCTCCGGAGTGCCACGATCAGCCTCGTGGGCAAACGCCACAGCCTCTTGGGTGGCATCCAACATATGCTGCAAACGGATGCGATCACTCTTGTGCATATTGCACCTCTGCTTCCTGGAGCACTTGATCGCGAAAATAGCGGCTTAAATCTTCGGGTGTACGGAGATCCACCTAGCGCCCCCCGAAAAGGGAGGATAGTTCGCGCTCCATCCGGGCCAACCTGAGCAAGCCGGGGATGTGTCCGGGCTCGAATTCCACCAACAGGTCCACGTCGCTTTCAAAGCGGAAGTCGCCATGGAGCGCCGATCCAAAAAGCGCCAGGCGACGGATATGGTGCTGCCGGCAAAAATCGGCCAGCGCCTGGCGTGGAATTTCGATTCTCCTGTTCATGCAGCGCCTCCGGTTGAGTTGCCGCCAAACAACCGGGCCTTGAACAGCCCATCCAGCGACTGCGCGCCGGGGATGACCGTGTCGCCGTTGACAAAGATGTCCTCCGCGCCGTCGGTCAGCTTCTGATCGGCGACAAAGGCGGCGTCCCGTTTGTAGTCTTGCAGCGTCCAGTCTTTGATCTCGCGCCAGATAATGACTGCCCTGTGTCCATTGCGCAGGGCGCCGCGATACACCAGGTAACGCCTGCCATTGTCGTTGTAGCCCCGGCACGTCTCCACGTCCAGGCCAATGAGGTAGTTAAGGGTTTCGGGCAGGTCCACGGGTTGCACGCGGGTTTCGCCGTCGCGATGGAGGTGGAGCTGGTAGGAAAACGGCGTTTGCAGCTTCTCCACATCTAGCAGGGTTTCGCTCTGGCGGCTTTCCCAGCGAAGCATGTAGCGCAGCAGGTAGTCGTTGCCAAATAGGTCAAGCGCTTTCTGGCAGCCCGCCTCATCGAAGGCGATGTTGTTGAGCGCGTCTTCGTAGGACTCCAGGCGGATGACCTTAATGACACGGGGTCCGCGCTCGAATTCTTCCTGCGTCGCCATGCGCTTGGGCTTGCCGTCCTTCCACGCCGGCGAGAAGGTCACCTTCTTGATGCGCGGCAAAAGCACGGTGTCGAAGTAGTCGGCCATCTCCACCAGGATGAATTTGCGCCGCCCGCCGTCCTCGCGGTTGAGGTTGATCACCGCGTGACTGGTGGTGCCGGAACCGGCGAAGTAGTGAAGCGCAAGAGTATTGCTTCTTAGATTGCCAACTCGCAATGAGTCTTGTACTGTATAAACTGACTTTGGAAAAGAGAACAGTTGCGATCTTCCTAATATGTTGGTTAGCAAATTCGTGCCATAGTCTGTTGCAGAAAAACGTTCCTCATGCCACAAAGTGCGCGGTAGAGTCCCTTCGCTCATCCTGGATTTCATGTAAAGGAACCTCTGCATAAGTCACCCGTATTGTACGGAACCTTTTAGCAAGTCG
>CAYRMD010000070.1:0-26886 GCA_964425225.1 uncultured Pirellulaceae bacterium
CACTATCCATCGAGCCAATACGCTCGTTTACCGCCAGTTGATCAGACGTTCCCTAGTGCGATTGCCACTCAGTGTAGTGTTACCGTGTTTTTTTGAAACATCGATCCTCTGCCGCATTCGTCCGTGGGCTAGAGGACTAAAAACCTGGCTGGGACGGCTGAATACCTGCCACCTCGCGTAAACGACGTTTAAGAGCATCGGCTACCTCTTGATCGCCACAATCTTCGATATACGAGGCGATACGCGCTAATTGTTCGTCGGTCACAGCTCGCGCATTGGGCAATTGTAGTAATTCCCGGCGAAGTTCATTACCGCGCTCACCAAGGTTCTGGATATAGGGCACTTCGCTTTCGCGTCCCAAATGGCGCAAGACTTGCGACAACTGATGATGACTGGGATAATCGAATGGGTGGCATTCCAAGGCCTTGCGATAGGCTTGTTCGGCCTCGCGGTATTTTTTCTGGACCTGCAAAAGCCAGCCCTTATACCGCCAGAAACGGCCATCGCCGGCAGCCGAATCGGGCACCTGCTCTAAAAGCTGAGCCACCCGCTGGATTTCTCCGTTGGTCATTGCTTGCCAAAGGAAGTAGTTAAGCAATTCCAGATTCTGCGGAAACCGCCTCAAATAGTCGAGCAACACCGCTTCATGCTCTTTGACCATCTGCTGCCGTTGAAAATCGTAAACCCGTTTGGGCTCCGGATCATCCTTTGCTTCGTCTCCGACAACTCCTGAGCCGATCAAGTGTAAGGCGCGGGCGACCAAAAAGTGTTCGAAATCCGGTGTGTTTTTTAGCCAGTGGTGGTTCTGTTCGGCACCGTTGGAAAACACTAGATAGTACGCGCCGATGAGATACACGTAATCTTCGCGGGTGTCCGATCTCACACGAATCGCTTGCCGGATTTGCTCGATCATCTTGTGCCGCTGAAGAGTCTGGGCATAGAAGAATATCAAACGCTGACGTGGTTCTACCGCCGCTGGCTCCATTTGGAGAATGCGTAAACAAGCCTTCTCACCCTGCAAGGGCTGGTTGAGCGGACCGAAATACAAGGTCGTTTGTGCTATAAGTGCCGGAATGGTCTTGGGATCTCCCGGTGGAAGTTTCTCCAACCACTGCACAGCCGCGTGATAATCACCCCGCTTTTGCGCCGCGTCAGCCAAATAAAGAAAGGGCTGTGCCTGGGATCGATCCCACCGGATCCATTCCAAGGCCAGACCTTCTAATTGCGTCCACTGCCGCGCGCGCCAGGCTTCTCTGCACCGCTTATCCAATTGACCGACGTACCAGGATCGAGTGAGTCGATAGCTACCCCAAGCGACCATCCCAACCAGCACCATTGCCACACCCCAGCAGGCCCATCGGCGTCGGGAAAACGTTGAGGGTTTTCTAGCGGGATCACGAGAGCGGATATGGGTATCCGGGCAAGAAATCGCGTCGCCGAGCTCAACCATTGAAAGCACCGCAAAACGTAACTAGTCGTCCCACCCAACGCCACCGACGAATCCAAATCCTGGCAGCTTTGGGGCCTCCCGCGATGACCTCACACCCCCAAAATTTACTTTTACACTTTGATTATCGACCGAGATTAGCCAATCGTCCACCACTTGGGTTTAATCGAGGTGGTTAACCGGGCAACGAAGCGGTTTCCCTTCTAAACCGAGCAGCAGATTATCGGCAGCGATTTCCGCCATCCCATTGCGGCTCGACACCGTAGCGCTGGCGATGTGCGGCACCACAATACAATTCGGCAGTGTCAAGAGCGGATCGTCCGGCGCGATCGGCTCCGGATCCGTAACATCCAAGCCAGCCGCGAAGATCAGGCCGTTTTTCAGCGCGTTATACAAGTCGCGTTGGACATGCAAGGGCCCGCGAGCGGTATTGACAAATACAGCAGTCCGTTTCATTTTTCGAAACGCTTCGGCATTGAACATCCCTCGCGTCGATTCGTTCAAATCGGCGTGGACCGAAATAAAATCCGACTCACTTAATAGCCTCTCCCAATCAACCCGCTGAGCCCCCAACTGCCTTTCGGCTTCGGGATTGGCCACGCGATCGTAATAAATCACTCGCATCTGCCAACCGAAATGGCAGCGCCGTGCCAGAGCGAACCCGATGCGCCCCATACCGACCACTCCCAACGTGCGACCGAGAAGATCTAGGCCGATGTGGCCCTCCGGCTCCCACGTCTTCCATTTGCCATCGCGGACAAACTGCTGAGCCTCACCGAGCCTTCGAGCCGCGGCTATTAGAAGAGCAAAGGCCAAATCGGCTGTAGCTTCGGTAAGCACACCGGGTGTATTTCCCACGCGAATACCGCGCCGCGTGGCTTCCTGGACGTCGATGTTATTGAAGCCTACGGCAAAGTTGCTGATGACTTTCAATTGCGGTCCGGCCGCATCCATCAATTCGGCATCGACTCGATCCGTCAACAGCGTCAGAATTCCCTCACAACCTGCTACGCGCCGCAGAAGTTCTTCGCGCCCCGGCGGTAGCGGCTCAGGCCACACGTCCGCGTCACATGCCTCCACAATACGATTTAATCCAACAGCGGGAATCCGCCGCGTTATAAACACTTTGGGGCGCCGATCCATCCGACAACTCCTCGTGCGATCAACTACCAGACAGTGAGCTCGGAACTTATGGCTTCGAAAAAGCCAACGAGTCCCATCCAAGGATTCTCCATACTATTCGGGCAAGGGTTGCGACGCGCGCAGATAGGCAAAAAGGTCGCGTATATCTTGCTCCGGCCAATTGCGCAAAATCCCTTCGGGCATGATCGATTTCGGCAGCGTGTAACTCTCCTCGATCTGGTCCCGAACCAACGTTACCACTTGCCCATCCGGCGTTCGCAACGAGATGGTTTGGCCGTCCTGATCGACCAAAAATCCATTTAACGTGCGACCATCTTGAGTAACCACTAATTGGTTCTCGTATCCTTCGCGTATTTCCAAGCTCGGGTTGACGATACTTACCACCAGACGCTTAACGTCATCGCGCCGGAATGCGGTAAGGTCCGGTCCGATCTGTCCGCCTTGTTGGAATAACTTGTGGCATTTGCCGCAGTGCTCCAAAAAGAGTTGGCGACCGCGATACGGATTCCCCGATGCTTGCAACAGCAGCGCTTCTATGTGTTCGACCAGTTGGCGATCCTCGGTAGAAGTATTTACCAGGCGCTCCGAAAGCAGTCGACGTGCCTCTTCGGCCAGCTCTTCATCGGGCAACCATTGCAAGCGGGCCACGGTCGTGGACGCGAGGGCTTGCACAGGAACGCGCCCTTGGCGAACTGCATCGAGCAACATGTGGGTCCAGCTTTTGCGAGATAAGAGTACCGATTCGGCCGTCTCTCGCACCTCTTTCGGTAACCGGTTCAGTAAACCGACTAGCCGTGCGGCAATGCGATCGTCGTCGAAGTTGGCCAGTGCCCCCAGAGCCGCAATGCGCGTGGGCATGTCGGGATGCTCAGCAGCCAAATCCAACAGGACCGTAACCGCGGGTTGGTGCTGAATCTGGCCCAGAACCTGGATGTACAGCAGGCGGTCTTGGGCAGGCGTTTTCGCCTCCCCGACGGCTTGCAAAGCTTGTTGTAAAGCATGCGGATCACCCTGGCGCATCTGAAGCACCAATGATCCGCCGCCGTAGCGAGCCAATTGTCGGAGTAGTTCCTCCGGAAGCGCCACGAGCAACCTGCCTTCATAAGCTTTTTCGAAACCCTGGAGCAAGCGTTCGGCCGCTAGGGCATCCGGGGCCAATTCCAACAATCGAGCCGCTGTCACTAAATCGGCCCGATGACCACTGGCCGCATAGCGCCGCATGATCCGCTCTAATAGATGCCGCTCGACCAACGGCTCACGCCACCAATCCGGGTCACCGGCCAAGGCCAATAACCTGTCCCGCCCCTTGTCGGCATGCGCCTCGACGGCCCACCAGATTAAGAGCGGCACAAATGGATCCGCCACATCTTCACGGCGACGCATCAACCGGTCCAAGATCGGCCAGGCCGCATTCGAGTCCAGCCGCCGAGCGGTCGCTGCCAACTGGCTCCGCACCTCGACATCCGGGTCGTTGGATGCTGCCTGGCGCAGGGCTTCGGCTATGCGTGAGGAGACCTGCCGATCATCACCTGCTAAGCGTGCGGCCCAGAGGCGAACACCCGGAAAAGGATGTTCCAACGCTTCAAGCCATCGCGATGGGCGGTTGCCCTCCAACGCATACAGTGCCCATAAGGCCCACAAGGCCACATCGTCGGTCCGACTGCGAAGCAACGTCTCTAGCTGCGGGATCACCTGTACCGAACGCCGCTGGCGCAGGAGTCGTAATGCGGTTTGACGAACCCAGCGATTCCCACTGGCCAAAGCACCTACCAACTCCTCGTCGCTCATCTCACCCGGCATCCGTCCTACGGGATCCGTCGAGGATGCGGCCGTCAAACGATAGATCCGCCCACTTTCGCGATGGATTCTCCCTTGGTAGTGGCTGGCGTGATCGATTCGCTGTTCGTAAAAATCACACACGTACAGGGCTCCGTCAGGGCCCAACTGGATGTCTACGGGCCGAAACCACGGGTCGTCGCTCCAGAGAGCCAACCCGACATCGCGCGTTTTGAACGTAGCGCCGTCGCGCTCCATCGCGCTCATAACCACATGGCTGTGCAGTGGCGCCACAGCAAAAAGTAATACCCGAAACGATTCCCCTAACCGTTCCGCCTCATACATCACAAACGTGTGCGTAAAGCGTGGCACCTGATGGTGCCGCATGGGCGGAAAATATCCATAGGCATAAGGATTGGAAAGATCTCCATGCTTGCCAAACCCTTTTTGATAGTAGCCACCCTGTACGTAGTGGAAACCGCGTGTGTCGCCTCCGTTATGACCCGAGAAAATACGACCGACGCGGTCAATTTCCAATCCGAACGCATTGCCACCTCCCTCGGCAAAAATTTCATAACGGCGCGTGGGCGGATGATACCGCCAGATCAATTGCCCCATAGAATGCACGGGCGGTTCCTGCATGCCGAAACGGCGCACGTCGGCCGAAACCGTACTGCCTTGAGCCGCGTATAACCAGCCATCCGGCCCCCACCGCAAGTTGTTAGTCAACGAATGTGAGTCTTCCAAACCGAATCCTTCCAAATGCACTTCCGGCGGCCCATCCGGTTGGTCATCATGATCCCGGTCGAAATAGAACAGCAAATAGGGCGGGTTCAGCACCCACAGGCCGTCCCGATCAAACTCAAAGGAAGTCGCTAGATTCAGCCCCGAGACGAACGTCTTGTGCCGGTCAAAGCGTCCATCCCCATCGACATCCTCGTGAATGCTAATTGTGTCCATACCTTGAAAATGGTGTGGAGGAGGCGGAGGAATCTTATCCCAAACCGTGCGCAGATGTTTATCGCGGCTAACCGGGGTCAAACCCGCGGGATTGGGGTACTGCAAGTATTGTAAGACCCAGAGCCGTCCTCGTTCATCGAATTTGATTGACAACGGCTGTCGCACCTGCGGCTCGCTTAACACCAGTTCCACGCGCAGCCCTTCGGCAGTGTGTAACTGCTTTAAAGCAACATCGGGCGACTGGGGACCACGATCGCCTTCCAGCAACTTCCAGCTAAGACGTGCCTGGTCCGTGTCGATCGCTTCCTGGAAGCTAGGTGCATCCGGCCCCTGTACAATACGATCCGGCGGCCAATCACCGAGGGCCATCTGCCAAGTTCCCCGCAGGACAACGGCACTTGGTCCGGCAACCAAGACCGGAGCTGCTACGTTGAAATTCAGTCGAGCATCTTGAAGATACAACCGCACCGCGATCACGTTGTCTTGGCCGGGCCGCACCAACTCCTCCGGTACGATAAAACGCTCAGGTCCTCCCAGGCCACTGCGGAATGTTGGTGGGAAGTCACCTGTCTGCCCCACCGGGCGGCCATTGACAAAATACTGCCGCGCGTCATCCGCCGCTTCAGCCCACAATTCCCACGTTCGACCGCGCCATGTTTCGGGTATGTGCACACGGCAGCGAAACCACACGTAACCTCCCTTAGCTAGCTCGGCCGGCGGGTTTTTCCACACGGCTGGAACCTGAACCAGTCGGTATTCCTGACCGAGTGCTGTTTGGATGGCTAAACCACCCACCACGAGGATCAAACCGGCACGGAACCGTTCGGCTGGATCCCAGCAACCCTTCATCACACTCCAGATTCGCCCTCGGAGGGTGCAAGTACTCATCGTTGTCGGGCTCGCTTACGATAACCTACGAACGTGCTACACCGATCCGGCGGGACATCCCGATTCTACGTGAGGGACTCCTTGCGGCCGGCACGATCAATCCATGCGGCGGGATTCCGATGCGTTGTTCTAAACGACATGCCATAGTTGCTTGCCGATTGCCGTAGGGTACCCCAAAATCAAGTTGGGGAATTGCCACCCGCTGGCGACGCCTCGGAGTAACAGCCTATTGTACGTGACACAGAGGGCTACCGCGACCGGGATCATTCGCAGAAGCTTTGGGTAACAATGGTTCACGATAACAACCTCGCATTCGATCCAGCTCAACGCTATCTTTCCGGTCAATTGCGACAGACAACACTTCCAGCAGGCTTTGAACCAAGTCGCCCTGCGAGCGTTCCGCATGTCGATCAGTTGCCTAGTGCCCAGCGCACGGCCTTGATCGAACGAGGGCGTCAACTGGTCCAGTCAGGACAGGTAGCCTTTAGCATACTGGCAGCAGGTGCTGCCTCCCGAATGTCCGCGTCGGACCTTCCTACCGAAGTCCGAAGACTGATGGAGCACTTGGGCTGGATACACTTGCCCTCGGGCAAGGCGCTGGTGCCGGTTATCGAACATGCCGGCGTGGTATGGACGTACCTGGATCTGTTTGTCGAAAATGCTCACCGTTTTCTCGAACAACTCCAGGCGTCGGCACCGGTGGTACTATTTGTCAGCCCGGCCAATCATCAGGAATGCGTCGAATATCTGGCAACACGCTGGGCAGCTCTTCGCATTCCAATCGTCTACTTGGAACAACCGTTGGCGCGCGCTTTTGTGGCCACTGAACTTGATGTCCAGAAGGCTCGTCACCACTTTCCTGCCGAAGAATTTGACTCCGTGCTGGCTTACGCACGACACCATGCCGGTCAATATCTTCCCTATGAAAAACCGGCAGGCCACGGAGAATTCTTGCATCAATTGATCGCCTCGGGCTTGGCAGGTACCTTGGCAAACCAGGGCATCCGCTATATTTCCGTCCGCAATATCGATAACGTGGCCGCCCTGCTGGATCAGCGTTGGCTTGCGGCATTGGGCTACCTGGATCAAGAAAAGGCCGATATGTTGGCCGAGGTGTCTCAACGTCCTGCCGGGCAAAAAGGCGGAGCTCTTATCCGCCGCCAGGGACGATGGCTGCTGGCCGAGGACCCATCTTTTGTCGGCACCGGTTATTCGGCACTCGATTCGTACTATATCAACAACGCAGTTGCTATCTTCGATCTCTCATTGCTTTGGAAGCTGTACGACACAACACCAGAAGATCTATCTGCCTTGCAACATTTACCCGCAGACCAGTATCAGCGAGAACTGCAAAAAATCGCGGATCGCGGAAGACAGCGGTTTCCTACGCTCATTGATCCCAAGCCGTTTCGTCTGCCCGATGGGCAACTGACAGCCGCGGTGGTTCCCGAAACCAACATGTGGGAGTCGACCTTGATCGACGAGCGAATTCGCTTGCTACCTTGGGCCGTCGATTCCGATCAGGATGCCGGGTCCGACCTGCTGTTACGCCCGGTAGGCGAACAAGAGCAACGCGTATTACGCGTACGGTTCTGTCCAGTGAAAACTTGGATAGACTATCAGGAGCCTCGAAAACAACTGATCACCCGACGATTGGCGCGGCGCATTTTGGAAGAATCCCTGATTTGAACATATTCGCCCACAATCTCGTGCCATTACCTATCTGGAAAATCCAATATCATATTACCAAGCAGCTATAGGGCCTTTTCTACTCTGTATAAGAGTAATGTAAATTGAAAGCTGGCAACCCTTACATACTACGATACAGACCCGCGATTATCACAGCTTACGTTGGGCTGATTAGATGTGGATTCTCGGTTGCGTCAAGCACGCCTCACACGGTATTTCTCACACTACACCTCATGACACGCCACTGCACGCGATCGTGCGTTGGCAACGCCTCGACCAACCGGAACTCGATATCACGCCCGGCCATACAAAGATGAGCTACGCTTAATCTAATAGATGCTATCGAGCACCGAGGGTCATCGTGGCGTGGCAAGTGTGAATTAGATGAGTTCCGTGAGTATATTATGATTGCTTTTCATATTCTAATATTGCCGGTATCCTGGGAATTCTAATAAGACTTTCAATGCACCGTCACGCCGATCGACGAAAGTTTCGAATGCCTCTTGCACACGTTCCACGGGAAATCGGTGGGTCACCAACGGGCGTAGATCGATACGTTTTTCAGCCACCCAGCGCATAGCCAGGGGAAAATCGATCTGGAAATCGGGTCCCAGACTAGTCGTTACACGGATATTTTTCCAAAACAGTTCTCGCCAGTTGAGCCCATCGATCTTGGTAGGTGGAACTCCAAAAAACAAGATATCGCCGCGTTCGCGACACAAACGGATACACATATTGAACACTTGATCTCGGTGTCCTACGGCTTCCACGACCAGATCTGCCATACGGCCGTTGGTTAGTTCGCGAACGCGCTCTACGACATCTTCCTGATCGACGTGCACGGTGACCGTGGCTCCCATTCGACTGCTCATTGCAAGACGCTCGGGAATTCGGTCAACGGCAATGATCTCGTGCGCACCCAGGTTCCGGAGTACAGCGTTGAAAATCTGACCGATGGGGCCTTGGCCGACCACCACCACGGTCCATCCTAATACTGGGGGAAGTTTGCGCATGGCACACAGAACGGTGCCTAAGGGCTGAGCGAGAACGGCTTCTTCATCCGAGGCACGCGGATCGATGGGAATAGCCCGTTGTTGCGAGACACGGAAGCGTTCGAAAAACCCGAAATGATTGACCGGAATACACAGCACTCGGTCACCAGGTTGGAACCGTGTGCCGTTTGTCATGACCACGCGTCCAATGGTTTCGTGAAGCGATTGGCCCACCTCGGCCGGATACTCGGGTTCTTGCCCGTCAAAGTAAGGCAAATCGGAACCGCAAAGGCACCCCAACTCCGGCTGAAAAATAATTTCCCCTTGATTCACCGGATCGTCGGGAACGGGTCCGAGGACCGGTTCCGGAACATCGACCAGATGAATTTTTCTAGGAGCATAAATATGCGCGGCGAACACGGCTGGTTACCTCAAACTGCACAAATCGATCCGGACGCTCCCCGGCCAACAGTATGCTACCGGCCACTTGGGAATCTCAGTGCGTATTTCGCATTTCCACTGGTGCTGTTTCCTGGAAAAGCCTTTCATAGAGGTACTGCGAACCCCAACGCAGAGCAAGTACTTCATTGGCGATCGACAGGAGCCGGCAGCCGTGCTCTTTGGCAAAACGGGCCAAAGACGCATCGGGTACCACGCACCCCCATGGTTTTCCCGCGCGAAACGCGGCGGAAGCGATCCGCGCTACGGCCTCGAGAAATTTCCCCTCCTGAAATCGCCCTGTACTACTTAGGGCTAACGATAGATCCGAAGGTCCGACGAACAGAAAATCGACCTCCTCAAGTGCCGCAATGGATTCGACGTCTTGCAGCGCTTCCAGCGTTTCGATTTGAATTCCAACCCATACGCGCTCGTTGGCGCGAGTGACAAATTCAGCTAATGGCAAATGGGTGTAATCGGCATCGCGTCCGTTGCCATTCAAACCCCGGGTACCCCGCGGGGCAAACCTTGCCCATTGCGCGAAACGACGCGCCTCGTCCGCCGAACGGATTTGTGCCGCCATCACGCCGCAAGCCCCAGCTTCCAAGGCCTGTGTCACCGGGCTGTAGCCGCTGGGGGCCAACCGCACAAACATATCCAGGCCGTTTGCCCGTGCGGCAATCGCTAATGCCGCCATCTGTTCCGAAGAACAGCTCGCATGTTCCTGATCCAACCAAAAACCATCGTAGAGCCCCGACATAGCCAACACGTCGACCACTACCGGGTGCAAGACACGGCTCAAAGAAAACACCTGACACGTCTGGCCGCTCGCCAAGCGCTGCTTAAGCCCCATACACTCCGCCTCACTCCCCTCTTGCCAGGAACAGCATGAACGACTATCCGTAGACGCAAGCTACAAGGTAACCAACTGCCGAGCTTGATACCTCCCAGTTTCCAGAGCATCGTTCCTGGTGATCATCCTAGCGACCGTCTAGCCGGATACCAAGTGGAGCGATCGGTGTGGGTACCCAAAATCGTGCTTGGCCTCGTTGCCGCGTTCTGCCGCTACCCGATTATCAGATTGCTTTCCAGGTAGATGGGCAGGAACGTTTGCGCTGGCATTTCGGAGCTCAGTATCCAAGGCCGTTTTTCTATCCGCTGTTAGGTCCGTCTGGTGAATCGCTGACCCGTATGGGCCACCCCGGGGCCCCAAACCACGATCACCATCGTAGTATCTGGCTTGGACATCAACGCGTAATGGGTGTTGACTTTTGGAGCGATACATCGCCTGCCAAGATTCGACAGACCAATTGGTTGGCTTATGAAGACGGGGATGAAGCCGTATCGGCCGTTGAATTGGGTTGGTACGATGGTCATGATCCACAGCCCTTGCTGGTCCAACGCCTAATCACTTCTGTGCGCGCCGGTCCTGAGCCTGGTGAAACATTGGTCGAGCTCGAAAGCGAGTTTCGGCCCCGAGCAGAGCAATTCGAATTCGGACAAACCAATTATGGCTTCTTGGCGGTGCGAGTGGCCAAGCATTTGTCGGCCGTTTTTGGGAGCGGCCAACTCCGAGATTCGGAAGGTCGCGTCGGAGAAGCAGCCATTTTCGCAAATAACGCTCGGTGGATCGACTACAGCGGATATGCGCCGCTTAGTGGCGGAACACTCGAAGAGGAAGGAGTCTCGTTTTTTGATCATCCAAGCAACCCCAATTATCCAACGACATGGCATGTGCGCGATGACGGCTGGATGGGGGCAGCCGTTTGCCTGCGGGGTGGGCTGCTGTGTGGTCGGCTCCAACCCTTGCGGTTACGCTATTTGCTGTGGGCACACCGCGGCCCTTGCTCTCCGGTGCAAGCAGACAAACTGGCCGAGTGGTTCAGTCAGTTACCAGGTTGGTCGATCGAGCGCTCGACCATCCCACACCGCACGTGGCAATTAAAACGGACTCCTGTCCCTTGAGGGATAGGAAAACTCGGTGTGTCCATTCGTGTCATGCAACCGAAAGCAGCAAGCATCCAATAAGGATTCGCTCATGGCTTCACGATTGACCGTAGTTCTCGCCCAAACTCCCCACGCAGGCTCCCAGCAGCGTGCTTGCGAAGAAAGCCTTCTGCCGCCGTTATTGACCGAGCCGCAACTGGAACTGACTATCATTCCTCATCTGGAACAGTTGCAGCCTGGCGACACGGGCACTTTGTGCCTACAAGGAATTCGCGGTCCGATGCTGCTTCTCAGTTGGCTTGCGCCGGCGAGGGCGCACGCCGAACTGCAGCGCTGCGGCATCGAAGGACGTCGCGCCCCGCATGAACTGGATCCCGAAGCTTCGGCAATCGACACAGGTGAACGCCCCATTTATTTTGTCGACCTACATTCGTGCCGTGTCCCGGAGTCCGTTGTCAATTTGTCGCGACGTTTGCGCGATGCTTTACAAGTCAGAACTGTTCCTATTGCTTCGCTGCTAAAAGGCTTATCTTCCGCACCACCTGCCCCTCCTGTGCCTGCTCCCGTTCCGGTACCACCAAGCCCACCCCCATTATCTAACGAGGCATCTCTATCTTCTGCATCTAAGTCCCCGTTACCTCCAAATTCAGACACTTCCGTAGATGAATCGATCGCGAAGATGTCACATCCGCGGCTTCAAGCAACGCACCATTCGAATCAGGACGATAGCGAACGCTTAAATGCCCTGCTGGATGAACTCGACCGTTTCGATTGATCTGACATCTCCGTGCTGCGCCGTCGCTGAACAAGTTTATTGTCGGGGTGCTACGTAACTCTCGGTCTGTGCGTCTCATTTGTAGGGAGTACGTGGTTGTAACCGAGATGTCTATCACTAGGACTGGCTCTCTATCGCTTCTGACGATGGATAGCTTTACACAGCCGCGGCCGTCAGCGAGCCGCATCCAACAGAGCCGCAACCGTCAGGGAGCGGCACGATGCGGATCGGACCGGATCCTTTGATCAGACCAGGTGGAGAACCCGCACCCAAAGGTTGCCCGTTTTCCGGGTAAACCAAGTTCCCGGCGCCACCTCCGGCGGAAGCAGATTAACTTATGCCGTCGGCTATCTAAAAATTCACGAATCAAGGTACGTTTTTACCCCGATGACGCACGTAGCTACAATCGCGACGCACACAGCGTCAGAGGCTAGTCACACCACTGGCCACATCTTGCGTTAGCGGGACCCGCAAGAAAACGCCTTCGGAACGACAGCGCCGAACAACCCCAACCCGCCTTGTAGCGCAACCTACGCTAAGGCGTCACCCATACGCCAACGTTTCGGACGACAATGGCGGTTTTCGTCACGTTACGGTGGATCAGGCATGATCTTTCTCGAAATTCCTATATCTTTTAGAGCCCGTGATTTATCCTGATTCTCAAATCTTTCTGTTCTTTGTAAACATCCGTACCTTATGGTCGCGGTGCCTGTCCCCTTGCCCACGGTGCCTGACCCGGAATCGGTACCACCCTCTTTAATTTACGACTATCATTATCGACATACTTATGTATGGCACGTGCACCTGTACCGGTTACGGTGGTTCAAACCACCTTACCCCTTGGAGCGCACTACACAGCAGTCGTTGGACACGGGCGGCTTGGAAACCTCCTCATTAACGGGATTGCTGACACACGGTGTTGGTTATCGGCACCGCCAATAGCCTGGCAGCCAAAGCCCAACAAGACGTTTTGAGACGCTAGCAAAAAAACGCTACCAAATCATTGGACGGCGGCTTTTCGAATCGGAATCCGCGACCCCGGAGTGAATGTAACCGTTTGGCGGCACTGCACGATCTATCTACGATATGAGTTGTCCGATACGTCCCTCGACGGCCAGCGTTGCTCTAAGCTCTGAGTCCGGCACGGTCGCCGCTTGCGCGGATTGGCGCAAACAGTAGTACAAGTAGGCTTTGGACGGAGTTGAATAACACAAAGACGCCGCGATCTACATAGGCGATGGCAATGTGCTTGCAGTCTTCGTTGCGCCTTTGTGTCTTAGCGCCACTGCGTTGAATGGAATAGGCCGCTCCCTTACGGTGGCGGCTCTGTTGAGCCCTCGCTCGACGCAGCCCTTTGCCAAGAAGCCCGCGAATCGGCTCACATTTGGCCGGGCCGAAAAGGCGTGCCTACGCGAGGCCCGGAAAATCACCGAATGATTTTATCTACCATTAAGATAGACATCTTGTTGCGATTCCTGCCCCGGAACATAGGCAAACTTCCGCGTCGGTCCGCCTTTTTTTGCGAAAATCCCACCGACAATCAAGACGCACATACTAAGTCTCGCATCGTTACATTACGCTTTTGATGCATTTGTCGTAGCCTAGTCTTTATTACCTATTTCTTGTTGATGACACATAAACCGGCGATTCGAAACACGTGAACATTTCCTTCAACTGCCATTCATAAGAATGGGCAAAGCTGCCGTACACTTTTCGAGTTGGAAGATTGGCGCGAGTATAGCAGCCCGCTTCGTCCTATAAGGTCAACTGGGATCGGTCACATACTGGTCGAGCAGGTTTCCGAACCGGTCGACCACTTCTTCGGGAATCGCATGATCGCCGTGAAACTCGACAAATTCGACCGTCATTCCTGCCTGGAGAAATAACTCTTTTAACCACAATCCTGTTTCGAACGGCAGAATCGTATCGTATCGGCCATGGGATTGGAGGACGCGCACGAATTTTTTTCTCGGTGCCAAATCGCGCCATTCGTTCTCGGCAATGAGGGTTCCGGAGAAGACTGCCAATGCACACGGTCCGAGTTCGCTTCGCAAAGCCACGTCCGTGGCTAACATCGCACCTTGCGAAAAACCACCCAACACCAATCGTTGTGGTGAGAGTCCGGTGTGTTGAAGCACTTGGTCGACCAAACGTTGCAACATCTGTCGTGCGGTGGGCAACCCCTCGGGGACGGTTTGCCGCCACATGTCCATATGTCCTGCCGCCACAGCCATCAGGAAAGCAGACACATCCAAGTGCCACCAGGCACGCCCATCAAAGGCGCCCACCTGATCCAAGTGAAGTGGAGCAGCGGGGAATACCCAATGTACGAAGTCGGATAGCCGCGGGTTGCGAGCCGTTACTTCCCAGGACAGCGGAACGAGGTCCGTTCCCGGTGCTCCATAACCGTGGCAGAGTACCACGGCCAGCCGGGGTTCGCAGTGGGCTTCATAAACGGCGCACGTTAATTCGCCGTATCGCTCCCGCTTCGCAGCTCGCTCTGGTATCATAGGGATCCTCGATGCAAAACGCCCCACTCGCCGGGCACAGCACTCTACGGCGCACGATCCACTCGATCGGAATGCCCCAAATCCATATCGGGTGCGACTCGGTCGCGCACCATTTGTTTTAGAAGTTTCAAGTCTGGGAAACCTCCCTTCTCAGCTCGACACCACAGTTGCTCGTCATCTAGATAAACACGAAAGACTCCGCCAGTACCCGGTACGAGCGCTACTTCACCCAACCGGGGACCGAAGGTTGTCAATAATTCTTGCGCCATCCATGCGGCACGCAGCAACCAGCGACATTGAGTACAGTATTCGATTACCAGGCGCGGTCGCCGCGGCACTAATAACGAACCAACCTGCGTACTCATGGTTCATCGCCTTGAACTGGTGTCGCACGATAGTTCTATCCAAACGCGGATTATCCTGTCTTCGTCAATCCAAAACACATCGTGAGACGGATGCGGTATCAGGTCGAGCGGAACATGAAGGTCTGCGTTTTGAGCGTCACAAAGATTGCAAAAATGCCAACAAATCCGCCACTTCAGGTTCCGACCAGCGGGAGTTCTGCGGATGTCCGTATTTTAAGAACACCTCACGCAAGTCCGTCGCCCGATTGTCGTGGAAAAAGGCTGATCGCAAACCAACACCGCGCAAGGACGGTGGATTGAAATGAGTATTGCCCACTTGGTCATGGATCCCCACGTCATAGCATTCGGGACTGGTAAAGTCCGGCGGCGTGTGACAATCGGCACACCCGCGGTTCGAGAAAATGGTTTCACCCCGACGAACCGCCTCGGCGTCAACCGTTACCGCCCGCGTCCGGGCACTGACCGGCTCCAGCGTTCGCAAATACGCAACCAAGGCATCCACTACCTCATCCGGCGGACTACCGCCCTGCATGGTTTTGGTGAACGACTTGCGCACCTGCTCCTCGAGCGACTTCATTTTTCCATTCCAGCCCCAAGGCGCTGTGGTGGCAGTACCAAGCAGCGACGGAACGCGTTTGGGAGCTCCTCGGGAGTCGTCACCGAAGTTGTCATTGAGTAACCCATTAGAATGCCCATCGGTGTGACAACTGTGGCAACTAAACCAGCCGTCCAACGCCAAAGTTGCATCGTAAAAGAGTGATTCGCCCAGCGTCACCGGATCCTCCGACAGATTATCTGTCAACCTAACGTGACGAGTCACTTGCATCGACGTCAAATCCAGTTCGTGGATCGAATCATCCATTTGGCAGACGACAAAAACCGAATCGCTCCCTTGTGGACGGCATAAGGCGATGGGTCTACGTCCAACCGTACGATATTCGAACGGCGCATACGGTGTTTCCCGGGCTGCCGCCTGGTGGACGCCTCCGAGTGCCACGATGGTATAACCATCCGGCGTCACCAAGAGGTCCGTCGGGTCGCCTGCGCCTTCGCTGGGTCGTCCCACGAAATAAACCGTTTCTTCGATCGGCTCTGGTCCCGGAGGATTTTGCACATCACGCACTCGCAATTCGACCAACAGGTTTTGCATCACTCCGCCCCAAAATATGTCCTCATAGCTAGTCGGGCGAAAACTGTTCAACCGCTGCATATTACAGAGCACCCGATCGCCACTTGGTGCCAACGTCAATCCCCACAGATTATGCCCCGACAACTGGTGCACATGCCGGACGCCAGTCTCGAGGTGGCACCATGCTAGTCGTCCGCCAAAGGCGTCCGATACTACCAATGCATCGGAGCCGACTGCTATTGCCTCGCGCGGTGAAAATGGCAAGCGCCATCGTTGGCGTTCTTGCCAACCGTCCTGAGTCACCCGATAGACCACCACTTGGCGCGAAAAACAACAAAGCAAGATCGCCTGGTCGCTACCCTTGTGCCAAATCAATTGCAGCGGATCCGGGACAGTTGGCAGTCGGCGCACAACCTCCAATTGCTCGTCGCGTCGCCGCAAGAACACCAACTCTGCCTGCTGTCGGTCGACTGCAACTAATACCGATGAATCGTCAGAAATCGCCAGGTCGACTAATCTGCGCCCTACACCCGATTGTTCACCTACCAGCCGCATCGATCGCCAGTCGACGATCGAAATCGTTCCAGATCGCTCGTTGGCCACAAACAACCACCGGTCTGCCGCCACAGCGGCGACCGGGCGGCGCACCTGTTCTGCCGCCACTCCCATGTTGCTGCACTCAACAAGCATCAGGGACCATGCCACCAGGCACGACACAAGCTCGCATAAAGCGTTTCGCCCAGCGATCCTGACCATGAACTATCTCCCGACCCTACTTTTTAATCGTCATGCGGCACCGCCTTCATTTTAGCAAGCACAATCCCAAAACCGACGCGTGGCGCCCCATTGTAATCGTTATGTCCATGATTTAAGCTCCCAAGTTAATGGCCTTGAAATGAGTAGCCTGCTCACCTGTACGGCTCAGGATGTGCCAGACGCCTGCCGAAAACAACACGGCAGGAAAAATTACACAGGGTTGCGACACTGGCAAGTTACCAAAAATTGCGATGCTGGCGAATAAGGAATTCACTTCCAAACTGCCAGCCAACCGTGTGTGCGCCTTGATTGTAGGGGAAATTATTCCGTGATTTGGCGAGCCCAGTGTGTATCGGCCATTTTCCGCTTTGCCCGATGGGACCACACACGTGGTCAAGAATTAATTCCTGGTGACGAAATTCTGTTCAGCGGCTGGAGTAATTCAACGCAAGAGCACAGAGACGCAAGGAGGATACCATCCAGCGTCAATCGACTCACTGCGTTTTCGCGCCGATTGCGCCGTCAACCCAAGGGTTCAAGAAAACAGAACTCCTGGGACTGGTCCACCGCGTTACGAATCGGTTCCACTTACAAACCGGTCACACACACGGTTTCGAGTTGGCGCAGAATGCGGCTTCCAACTTTGTTGGTATAGTCCTTCTGTGCGGTGACTCAGTGTCACATTTCTCCAATAAGGAACGTGGCGGAATTCAGGGTAACCGTTTTACTCGAATATTGCGGAAATAAACCTTGCTTTGCGGATCGTGCGCTTGCAAGGCGAACGTGCCCTCGCCTAACCGTCGATCAAATTCGGCAGAAAAGGGCTGCTTTCCCTCAGGTTCTGTATAGTCGACAAGCACCGTGCCATTGATCTTACTGATAATCCTCCGTCCTTGAACGATAATTTCCTGTGTATACCATTCGTTGTCTTTTGCTGGAGGATCTGAGACGTCGACAACCCCGTAAAGTCCGCCGGACTTTTTCGGATCGCGCTGGGTGATATTCACCTGGATTTCGTATCCGTACTTGGGCCAACCCGTTTCTTGATACCGTGTATGGAAATAGATCCCCGAATTACTGCCAGGTGTGGTTTTCACTTCGCACTGGAAAATGAAGTTTTTGAACGGCTTCTCATCACCCACGTAAAAGAGATGACTCCGCGGCCCATGACATACAATCGCTCCGTCTTCTACACTCCAACTGGACTGGTTTTCACTGGCCTTCCAGCCGTTGAGGGTCTTGCCATCGAATAGACTGACCCATCCGTTTTGTTCTTCCTGAGCTAAAACAGGCTCGAATCCAAAGTGCGTAAAAATGGCTAAAGAGAATCCAAACAAACACGATCCAACCAAGCCATAGATGGGCGCTTTCATGTGAGTCTCCTCGAATTCCATACCGCATTAGTCACACCTAGGTTTTACCATCAGTAGTCGTACAGCCGCGTCCGTGTCGCCCTAGACCGACTCCGTCGAGCCACAGCTTCCGTTTCCCGAGCTTATTCTGCGCGGCCTACAAGCTGATTCCAAGGGGGAAGCTGACCGAAAGGTCGAAAACGTTCCACTTCTCCGCGGTCGTCACGATACAGCAATGCCCGATGAGGCCCCAGGTGGTGGGCAGCCGGCGAGTCGATAAAGTGAGTGGAATCGGTAGGGTTCATTTGCAACAGAACCCGAAAAACAAAGTCGCGCAGGACGGTCCGCTCACACCAACGAGCAAACGTGTGGTAGCTGTCACAGGCAACCACACAATGCATTGCGCGCGTTGGTCCTTCTGTCAATAACTGCCGCCATTGGCGGCTGGCGGAAAACGCTTGGTCATCCATAGAGAACCGTCCGAAAATTGCGTCCTCTTCGTCGCGGCGCAACGCCGGCACTTCGCCCAAAGAATCGATAATCAAGAACCAGGGATCCCACGGTTCAAGTCGATTGGTGCGCCGCAGCCACTCCGCATGCCAAGTCTCAATAACTTCCGGGACTCGTTCCGTAGAATGTACAGCTAGCTGTCCGGGGCCAAGCGGGATTTCCAGCCAATGCTGGCGCGAAGCATGGCCACAGATAATATCAAAACGACGTGTACGCCCCAATCGTTGTGCGCTAACCCACAGACCAACCAGGGCCGCCGTCATCAATTGCCGCGCCATCTGTTGGTCTTGACCAATACATAACAAGTTGTGCCCTGGTTGCCGCTGAAACGCAACCCGCACTGCCGGTCCAATAGCAATTGCTTCGCCTAGCCATGCAGTGGGGGCATCGATCGCCGCGCTTTGCCCGGATGCACAGCGGAGAAACTCATCGTTTTCTTCTAATCGGGCTGGCCGGTTACCTTCAAAAATTATCGCACGTCGCATAGGTAATCCCGTGGTTCTTGATCGCTTATCCAATTTTTCGAGATACATGCGGCGCTTCGAATCAGGGAGCCATACAACTTGAAACGGATGATTGCCTTCGACCATGCCGTTCTGGTCGTTGTAGATCGCCTCACCGGGACGCGACAAAAGACGGGCCGCCGTGTTATCTTCGCTCAGTATTACATGCGCATCGGCCTCACTACACTGCAGTGCAATACGCACCGCCATTTGCCCGAGCGTGCTCCGGGCCAAGCTATAGGCACCTGCCAATGTTTGTGAGCCCAACAGAACATGGATTCCGAAAGCTCGCCCCTGGCGTACTAAGCGATCCAAAAGCAGAGCCGCATCGCGAGCCAGACTATCTTCTTTGACAAAGAATTCTTGAAATTCATCAACAATGACTAAAATCCGCGGGAGTGTTACATGAGGATGGGTCGAGCGAAATGTGGCGATGTCTTGCACTGCGGCATCGCGAAATAACCGCCCACGGCGTTCCAGCTCGTCATCAAGTTTTTTGAGAACACTTACCCCAAATTCTCGCTCACTTTCAATCGCGATCACTTCAGCATGCGGCAAACGATACTCCACATAATCTTTGAATTCGACCCCCTTCTTGAAATCCACCAAGTAGAAAACAAGTTCCGACGGTGGATACCGCAACGACGCGCTCAGAATGATCGTATGGAACAGAGTTGATTTTCCCGAACCGGTCTTTCCTGCTACAACAAGATGTTGAGAGGTGCCGGTTCCGAGTTTCAGCCACTGCAGGCGGCGAGCTCCCGATTGCCCAATGGGTACCTCGATACCGCTGCGACTCGTCTGAGTCCACCAGGCTTCCTCGTCCGGCACGACGCGATCGAAAGGCACTTCTACTCGATCGGCACCTACCGCGGCTTGTCCCCAGCGGCGCAGGATACGGTTTACCAGCTCTGTGGAAGGCGGCAAATCGACCTTTAACTCGATGTCCGCCGGCAAGTCTTTTAAGCGAAACACCGTACCCGCAGCTTCCAGCACCATGCTGTGTTGATGAAAATCGGTTGGGGCAATTCCGGCCGGCAACCGCGCCGAATGCTCGATTGCCAACAACAAAAATACTCCACAGGAAGGACCACTCCAGGCCAGGCTAGCCATTTTGCGCGCTGCATCCTCGGAGAAGCCTTCGGGAAAGCCTGCGACCACTATTAATTGAATCGGTTCAGCGAGCTCTCCGGCCTGTACGTTGTATTCATGAATGGAGCGATACTCGTTTCGCAAGTACTTTTGAATCACGGTTTCAACATGCTCGGTCAACTCGGCCATGCGGCGCCGGATGTGTTCTGCATCGGTCCAAATTCGATGTCCCACCAGACGTTCGTCATAGTCAGCCAGATGCATGAACGGTGAAAAACTCTGTCCCAATCCCAGCGGATCGATCAGGGTGAAACGAAGTTTTCCAGGTGGGATAGCCACTAGCCATCGAAGCATGACTGTTTGTAATAGTTGAATCGTCTGTTTCCGTGCCGGTTCATCAAAGTACACGACGAGCGATGGGCAATCGGGCACAGCAAGTACTGCCGGCGCGATCAATTCGTACGGAGCTTCATTGATTGCGTCGGGCACCAAGACCGGATCCGTTCGCCAGGAGCTGCGAAGCCAACCGAACGGTATTACCGGCGCGGGCGACTCCGGCAAGGGATACTGGGGATCGGCTAGTTTTTCCCAAGGTGCATGATGGGTTTCAAAAAGGCGGATAGCCTCGTGTTGCTTCTCCAGAAACGCGCGCCATGCTGTTTGCCACTGACGTTTCACGTCTTCCAATTGGGAGGCATACCGCTCGTTAATTTGTGCCAAACGCTGCGAGTGCTCTTCTGCAAAGGTCGTACGGGCCGATTCCAGGCGGTTTCGGCATTCGGTTTGTTCGGGGGCATAACGGACTCGTATTTGATTCAAGCGTTGTTCAAGCTGTTGGGCAGCCATCTGCCGACTCGTGCGCAAGCGCTCTTCCGCCTCATGAATTTCCTGCTCGTACCGGCTGTCGATCTCATGAAGCACCGCACATCGCGATTCTTCAATCCGCCGCTGTTCTCGCTGGAACCACTCGTCGATTTCACGTCCGCGTTCTGTCTGAAGCTTCTCGGCTTTTTCACGCAGTTGGTCTAGCTGCCAGTGAGCACGTGCCAAGTGTGCTCGGATTTCCGGTAGGCAAGGCCGAGCACGACAAGCTACCCACCGCTGCCCCAACCAACGGCTCAGCCATCCGCCAATTCCTCCAGAGGTAACACATGCAGCTAACCACCATGGGTTATCCCATCCCAGGGCTTGTGCTGCCGGGTAAACACTCGACACACTGGCGCCTAGCCCGACCAACACTGCCCAGCCCTCGTGCAAAAAACGCGCTGCCGGGTGCTGCCGTAAAAGCGCGAAGATGTTCCGAGCCGCGGCGACGCACCGCTCGAATTCTTCCCAACTAACTTGTCCGGCCTGTTGAACAATCGTATGCCGATAATCGACGGCGTCGGCGTTGACCGACCATTTACTTAGCTGTCGAACAATCTGCTGATGCAAAGCCGCTAATGCGTCGAGTCTCCGCTGCCACTGCTCGAGCCAAGCGCCGTGGGCAGCAGAGGCTTCGCGCTGCTTTTGCGCCAAACTTTCGCGCAATTGCTTATAACGAAATCGTACGTCTTCTTCTAATGCTGTGATGCGCGATTGACGTACATTCGTAGCCTGCTGAACAACCCGTTGGTGCTCGACCGTCGCCTCACGATCGGCCGTATCGAAGGTTCGATGGGCCTCGGCGATAGCCTGCTGCTCCTCGGTTTCCAATCGCGCGATACGCCCTTCTAGCTCCTGTTCGATTCGCTGCAAATTTGTTTGGTAGTCCGCCACTGCCTGTAAGATGCGAGTCTGTCGAGCAGCGGTAGCCTGTCGGCATTCGAGGCACAGTTGACAATGTAAGGTGCGCAACCTCTGAAGCTCCTCCCACCAGGCATTTGGGTACCGCTGCCACTTCTCTAACATTTGGCTCGCGGAAACTCCCGTGTCTTGTGCGACCTCACAGCCCATGATTCGATTCACCTTGTCTCGATTCTTACCCCATCACCGCCGCTCGAATGTGATGGATATCAAAAATTACTCCTCCCATGTTCGCAGGTCGTGACACCTAACCTAACCGGCTGGCCCTTTCTGTTTGCCAGCGTAAGGATCCGCCCAACTAACTTGCGACGTGGCATGAAGCAACTAACTAAGCTCGCCCACATTCGGCCTATCGGATTTTCGACAAACCTCTGACAGAGGTTATCAGTGGCGTTCATGGTTATACTTGTCCGTTACGACCGATCAAAAGTCGCGATAGCTCGTTAGAGAGGCTCGTTTGATATCGATCGGATTGTTTCGCCTTGTCCCTCGCTCCGCGGTTTGGGTATTCTCGTGTGAGTTCGTAATCTTGCTGGGGCATTATTTTTTTCTCTTATTGCCGGCCGCAGCCGTGATTCAGCATGTTAAAGCAATTCACCGTCGTCGGAGTACTGTTCGTCGGCACAGGCTCGCTCAGCTTCCCGCAGAAGTTCGGCAAATTGCTGGACCTCGACCAATGCCAGTTGGATTTCTGGGAGTAAAGGATCGAGCCGATCCCGAGCGAAGCGATTGCGCGACTCATCCTGCCAATCGGCAGCCGTGTTTTCCCAACTTTCTTTGAGTCGAGCTACGGCTTTTCTCAGCATGCCGGCCGGTGAATAGAAATCATGCCGAGTCATCGGTATGGCTCTCCCCTTGCTGGCCGGTCGGCAGCATTTCGTGCTTCGGTCCACCATCGACTGGCGCACCGTCTGGCGAATGAACTCCGGGTTGCTCGTTAACACTCCCTACATGTGCCGTGGAGGCACCCACATCCGGTACCGGTTGCCGAACGTTCAGATACGCGCGAATGGCGTCCATTTTTTGTTCGAGTGTTGCCACCGCTCGAGCCACACCTAGTTCGACTACTTCGCGGAGTTTGCCGATCCGCCCATCGAGCGTATGTCGCGCGCGGTCGAGCTTTGCCCTCCATTGGCGCACCACCCGCTGCTGCTCTTCACAGTACGCCAAGCGGCGTCGAGCTCGCTCATATGCCTTGCGCTGCACCT
The DNA here is from genome assembly GCA_964425225.1 of uncultured Pirellulaceae bacterium. Taxonomy (GTDB): domain Bacteria; phylum Planctomycetota; class Planctomycetia; order Pirellulales; family Pirellulaceae; genus BPJU01. The sequence goes on from CAYRMD010000070.1 coordinate 23,266, forward strand.
GGCAACCAGGTCGCTCATCGGCCCCCAGGGCGGTGTCACACCGCTCCAAATCGATTCGGGCCTCGGCTAACCTTTGGCTTGCCTGTCGGTAAGCCTCTGCCCAATAATCGGGACGTTCCACTTCGATCCACTCTTGTACACGACGCAACTCCAACTCCAATAAACTCAGGGCGTCTTCCACCTCTCGGCCGAACCGCACAAGAGCTTGGCGAAATTGCTCTAATGTGTGAACGGATCTTACATCGGCCATTGGGGCATTCATGAACTCACTTTCGAACTTCTCACGACTGCAAATATTCATCGATATGCGTCGCCTTACGCAACAGGTACGGCACATACTCATCAATTGCCGCTTGGAATTGGGCAAGAGCGATCATCTGCCTGTCGAATGACTCGACAAACTTCTGGTGCTCTTGATCCCGCCACGTGGTACTTAGCGCAGATAGCCGATTGGCCAATGTGGCCGTCTGTTCGCGCAGGTGCTCATTGAACCTTTTTAAAGCTCGAGCGAATTGCCGCAACTCTTCTGGATCGACGATCGCCTGTGGCATAACGAAATTCCTTTGTGTGAAACACCGAATGCCGGTGCGTACGGAACTCGCTGCATTGTTTAAGGTTTGAATGATCAATACGCCTTAGGTTCACTATAGCGCGGATCAGCTGTCGATGCAAACTTGCGGCAAAGCGAACGGCAACCCTGTTTTTTCCGACGCCGGACCGTATTTTGTGCCTCATGCACATTACCCCGGCGCACCGGAAAACCGCTACACACGATGCCTTTTCGGCACTGGCAAGCATGCAGAGCGATGGCTAACATAAGAGGCGCTTGATGGGAAAGCGGTGCTACCTTCCGCAGTAGTAGTGTACCTTGGGAGAATTCGTAAGCGAGGAGTTACCAGCCGTGAAGTCGATCCATCATCACGGGTTCTACTGTCTGGTCATTGCCTTGGTGAGTCTTGCCAGTGCTTCTGTGTTTGGTCAAGAGAACAATCAACCGCCGCCTGGCTTCCACGCTCTATTCAACGGCCAAGACCTGTCGGGTTGGTATGCGTTGCCGCATTTTGATCCTCGCAAGTGGAAAGAGCTATCCGAAGAAGAACGCCAACAACGAAAGCAGGCCGAGTGGAGCCAAGCCGTTCAACACTGGAAGGTAGAACACGGCGAACTCGTAAATGACGGCCAAGGGCCCTATCTGACAACCGAACAAGAGTTTGGAGATATCGAGCTATGGATCGATTACAAGACAGTACCTCGAGCCGATAGCGGCATTTACTTGCGTGGCACCCCCCAGGTCCAGATTTGGGATCCAACCGAAGAGGCAAAATTTCGATTAGGTGCCGACAAAGGATCCGGCGGTCTCTGGAATAATAGCCCGGGTGCCCCAGGCAAAGATCCTCTGGTCAAAGCCGATAAACCGTTTGGTGAATGGAACCGTTTTCATATCATTCAGGTTGGATCGCGTACTTGGGTCTGGCTCAACGACCAACTGGTGGTCGATGGAGCCATCATGGAAAACTATTGGGACCGCACCCGACCGTTATTCCCAACTGGCCCCATCCAGCTACAGACGCACGGTGGAGAAATTCGGTGGCGCAATATTTTCGTTCGGCAAATCGGCTCGGAAGAAGCGAACCGTATTCTACGGGGCGATGACAGCAAAGCCGGTTTTACTCCTATTTTCGACGGCAAATCGCTGGATGGCTGGCAAGGGGCGGTCGATAGCTACGACGTCAACGATGGAGCAATCGTCTGCAAACCGGGTAAGGGAGGGACGCTGTATACCGCGAAGGAATACGGTGATTTTATTGTGCGGTTAGAGTTCCGGCTGCCTCCGGGCGGCAATAATGGATTGGCCATTCGATATTCCGGCAGCGGCGATCCAGCGTATGAGGGCATGTGCGAGTTGCAGGTGTTGGACAATGAGTCGCCACGCTATGCGCGGCTGGATCCTCGCCAATACCATGGGTCCGCCTATGGCATGGTGGCAGCCCACCGCGGGTTCCTACGGCCAACGGGGGAATGGAATTATCAAGAAGTAACGGTGAAGGGTTCCACGGTACGCGTGGAATTGAACGGATACGTGATTCTAGATACCGACTTGTCCAAAGTAACCGAGTTTCTCGGCAATCGCCCCCATCCCGGCAAGGACCGAACTCGAGGTTATTTCGGCTTTGCCGGACATTCGGATCCCGTCGAATTCCGAAACATCGCGATCAAGGAACTCGATTGACGGATACTGGGTTGTCCTCCTGCTTGAATTGAATAATATCACTTTGTACTCCGTTTACTTTGTACACAGTCGGGAGGAAACCCGAGACGTAGTGGAACAAACGAGGATTGCAAAGGGGCGAGCGCCGCGACAGGTTGCTCTTGCCGCGGCGCTCGGCGCGCCACCTGGCGGGATCCTGCCGTCGCTCGAAGGAGCCGAACGGTTTTCTTCAACTATCTTCCCGCCAAAATGGTGGCCCTTTAAACACCTGGGGGCCCGCTCGGGACAATCCGCCACAGTTTTAAACACTGTATGGCGCGGCTCGGTCCTGTAGGCTTACGAGAATCGTCAACCGACCTAGCGGCGGCTGGGCAGATGGCCTTTGACGTTACCGGTCCCCACCGTTAGGTGGGGCGCACGTGCGTCGGCACAGTTTCGACGCACGGCGAAAAGCACTTAAAAGTCCTTGGGACGATAGCGCGCAGGTCAACACGCACGATCGTTCGTCACTGTCGCGATGAGTTATCGGTAAACTAAATTCCATATTGATCGGGGATAAACGGCTTTGGCGCTGTCGATCCAAGTCGAGGATCTTTTCTTTTCCTATGCCCGAGGGAATTTCAGCGTGCAAGTGCCGTCCTGGTCCGTACCGGCAGGCCAAAGTGTTGCTCTAATAGGCCCAAGCGGCTCAGGAAAAACAACGCTACTGCATTTGCTGGCAGGCATACTGGTTCCTGCCCGAGGCAAGATTCGCTTAGGGGATGTGGAGTTAACTAAGCTTTCCGAATCGGAAAGACGCCGTTTGAGACTGATTTCGCTGGGATTGGTATTTCAGGAGTTCGAACTCATAGAACATTTGTCTCTGGAAGAAAACCTGCTGTTGCCGTACCGGCTCCACTCGGCGCTATGTCTAGGGCGCGACGAGCGCCTCCGGGCGCGGCAGCTCGCTGAGCGGCTTGGTTTGGGGGATAAGTTGTCCCGACATCCTCGTGCCTTGTCGCAAGGTGAACGTCAGCGTGTAGCCGTGGGCAGAGCACTGTTGCTGAAACCCCACCTCATTCTGGCAGATGAACCAACAGGTAACCTCGACCCCGAGTCCAAGCAGCGGGTCATGGAACTACTGTGGGAGCATGTGCGCACCGGTCCCGCTACATTAATCGTGGCTACGCACGACTACCCATCCCTGGCGCAATTCGAAAGCGTCTTGGATATGCATCGCCTCGTCCAATGAAGCGCTGCTTCCGCACCTGCCTGCCCGGATGAGAGCTAAATAGATCCACACGCTCTTGGAATCGCGGAGTGACGGGAAATTGTTATTGCAAAAAACTAGGCATGGCCAGCCGCATTAGAAAAAAAGTAAGGAACCTCTGATCAACTGGCGGTAAACGAGCGTATTGGCTCGATGGATAGTG
>CAYRMD010000071.1:0-26447 GCA_964425225.1 uncultured Pirellulaceae bacterium
TCCATCGAGCCAATACGCTCGTTTACCGCCAGTTGATCAGACGTTCCTTAACTCAAAGGCGCAGAGGCGCAATGAAGACAAGCGTTAGATGTCAATTGCCTACTTGCGCCTTTGAGCCTCTGCCGTAAAGGTCACTGTACCTTTGGGTTGAATTGGACGCTTCCTTACAGTCGCGGCCCTGTGGAGCCTTCGCTTGACGCAGCGCCGTTGCCAAGCAGTACCCGCGCCGACTCATATTGGGCCGGGCCAAAAATGGCATACCTGCGCCAGGCCCAGCAAAGGACGGAACCATTTTATCCACCATTACGATAAACACCTCGTTTCCAATCGTGCCGCGGAAAAGAGGCAAACTTCCGCCATGGCCGGCCCTTTAGAGCAAGATTCCACTTACACCGAAGCCCCACACACGAGGCACGCACGGCTTGCCGTTTTCCATTGACAGTGTCTGCTGTTTTGCCTAATCTTTCGCCTCATGAGCCGGATGAGCAGTTGGCTTTGGGCGGAGGCCATTGGTTTTTGGACTGTATGACGCGTCGGAGCACGCGGCAGACGCCGATCATTGGGAACCAGTGCCGACACGTGGTTCTGAACGGGCAAGGAGGCCACAGAAACACGAATGGCTTCTTTACGTTGGAGTACTACCCGTCGGCTATTAGCTACGTTGCGCGGCAAGGCGTTGTGGTACGGCAGGCTCCGAATTTGGATAGGCCTACTGCTTGCTGTAGCGACGCTTGGCTGCGCTCATCGCCAGTACTTACGTCCTCGGATCGAACCGGTTAGACCTTTCGCTCGTGTGGTGCAGGTCTTAGGTGGGACGCAGTTTTTGCCTTCTGAACGTGTTACTGAGACGCTTCGGCGTCACGGCCTCCTGGAATCGCGGCGGGTGAACGCTACGGACATGCTGGCGCTATTACAGGAGGAATACGCCCGCGAACCAACCTTAGAAAAATGCTATGCTCTGGCGGAACTCGCTTATTTGAACGGTGTTGCTGCACAGCAGCGACATGAAACCGCTTTGGCACTCAATCAATACGCCGCCGCTGTTGCCTACGCATACCTCTATCTTTTCGACCCGCAGTTTGACGTTACGCGCAATCCCTTTGATCCGCTATTTCGTCAGGCTTCGGATGTATACAACGCCGCATTGGAAGCAGCCTTGCGTCTTTACTGTCCCGAAGGACGCATGCCATTCGGAAGCCAGAATCTTGTACAATTCGGCGAACGCACCATGGTCATGGAGTTCGTCCCCAAGACAGCCTGGCCGGTAGAAGAAGTCGACTATATTGAATTCGTCTCGGACTATGAAATTCAGGGGCTGAGCAGCCGTCATCACACGTATGGCCTCGGCGTCCCCTTGATCGTGGTGCGCCGGCGCAACTACCGCAACGATCCGGCCGAAGCCTATTACCCACCGGGCTTAAGTTATGCAGCTACGGCGTTCGTAAGAGTACAAACATTCGACGGGAACGTTCCCACGCATTGCGTTTTGGAACTGCACGATCCACTAGTCTCTCGATTTACCCAGATCGGCCACAAGATCGTACCGTTGGAAACGGACCTTAGCACCCCCTTGGCTTATTTCTTGGATACGCCGGACTTCAACGAACGTTTCCATTTAGCAACGCTCGGTCTGCTTAATCCGCAGCGCACCAGCCGCTGGACAGGGTTGTTTATGGTCGAGCCGTATCAACCGCAGAAGATTCCGGTAGTTTTTATTCATGGTCTTTGGTCCAGTCCGGCGACCTGGATGGAGATGTTCAACGACCTGCGCAGCTTCCCTGAGATTCGCGAGCATTTTCAGTTTTGGTTTTATCAATATCCGACCGGACAACCGTTTTGGGTTAGCGCGGCCCAATTCCGAGAGGATTTAAGCCGCGTCCGCGCCACATTGGACCCACAGCGGCGAGCTCGAGCTTTAGATCACATGGTGTTGATCGGCCACAGCATGGGAGGTCTGGTAGCTCGATTACAGACGATTTGCAGCGAGGATCGGTTTTGGCGTCTGGTAAGTCACCGACCGATTCAGGAGCTGAACGCAGAGGAACAGGAGCGGCAAGAGCTGGAAAAACTGCTTTTTTTTGAACCCAACGCTTCGATCCGCCGCATTATAACCATTGGTACTCCCTATCGTGGGAGCAACGCAGCTCGCCCCTACGTGCGCTGGTTTGCCAGGCGTGTGATACGCTTACCACAGTTGCTCATCAACCGCAACGAGCTATTGATACTTCGCAATCCTGGATTCTTCTACAATACCGACTTGTTGACGATTACCACCAGCATCGATTCGCTCGCCCCTAACTCGCCGGTACTTACGGCGATCCTTCAAGCGCCAAAAGCACCCTGGGTTAAGTATCACAATATCGTCGGATTAGTACCGGAGGACGGACTTCTAGCCCGTTTTACATCGGAGAGTGATGGGGTGGTAAACTTCGCCAGCGCTCACTTGCCGGATGCCGATTCGGAAATCACGGTATCGGCGCACCATCTGGTTGTACATCAACATCCGCGGGCTATTCTCGAGGTACGGAGGATACTACGTGAACATCTGAGCCAGTTTCAGCACGAGGTCGTTGCGGCTCAAAACCCAGCTACGGATACGCGCCCTGGAGCGGATACCATCTGGCCGGAGACCATCGATTCTCAGGAGTCCTTGCGCCATCCCGGAGACGGAGTCAACTTCTTAGGTCAAGGACCGTCGAGTTTCCAGACCCCAGCTCCGCTTGTACCTCAAAACCGGATGCCGTCGTTTGAGCTGATGGAAGTGCGCCCCTCTGCGACGGGGGCTTGGTAGTACGCTCGGTACCTATCGAGCCACAATCATTGGGCAACAGCCCAGAGCGTCCGACAACGGCGGCGCACGTGCCACGCAAGCGGTCCGAGATCATGTCGCTCTTCTTCCGTACCTTCCTCACCTCGCCGTGCTGGCCCTGTTGTCGCCTCCGCTTTGGAGTGATCGGCATTTGCAGGCTCCACCGGCTCAGAGCCGGATGAGTCGGGCAACGGTTGCAGTTCGGCTCGCACAATTCGAATTCCCCGTGGGGCTTCAATTCCCAGTCGCACCGTACGTCCCTGAATGCGGAGCACCGTGATCCGTATCGAATCGCCAATGCAAATCTGTTGCTCTGTTTTCCGAGATAAGACAAGCATGCTGCGTCCTCCTTCCGTGAACCGTTGCCATCGCCCCGGCACGCTGTGCGGCAGTTGCGATCCGCCAGCAAAGAGCCCCAAGAAGCACACTCCATTTCGAGTGCACTTTTCGTGCCAATACTAGGAGGCGTTCGTCGCGACTAACCAAGAAGCGTTTTGCAACAGAAAGAAAGTTAAGCAGTTACGTTACAAAGCGGCAGCGCCTCTTAGGGCCATTCTCTTGCAAAATGCACCGGAATGTACCGCATTTTTGCAACAAGGCGGCAGCGAGCCAATGTCCTCGTCTAAGGAAAAAAACCCGATGACTATGACCGACGCTCTGACGATAACCGCAGCAGGCGCCGCGCATGGTCCAGTGTGGCCGAATCGTCATTGTCACGAATGGCTCGAAGACAGTTTCGGACACGTCGATCGGCGTATCGCAAATACAGAACACCCGCGTGGAAATCCGCATCGGATTCGACGTGTCCCGCTAGTCGCCGTAGCATGGCTTCCAAGCGTTGGAGGACGCAAGCGCTGACATATAATTCCGTGGCCGCATCGGCTACTCGAGCTACTTGGCACTGGCGTTCGACAATTTGCAGTTGATGCTGGACGAGCAGATGTTCGACACAGGTTGCCAAATTGCTTAGGTTGACGGCAATCCGTGTTGCCCATGGCTCTAAGACCGAAGCATACAAAGGCATCTCGGGCCCGACCAGCCAGCGTGACAAGCGTCGCGCCACGAATGACGCCAGATCCGTTAAATGAGTCAATGGGTGTCGCACGGCGTTTAATAGATCTTCCAGCTCCTTGCCCACATCGCGCATACCTACGAGCGCCGAAAAAACCCGGAGCACATCATTGGCACCCTCGCCAATACTGTTGATACGAGCATCGCGCATCATCCGCTCGAATGGTTGATCGGTAAAATACGCCATTCCACCATGTAGTTGAAAAGTATCGTAAATAATCTGCCATAGCTGCTCGGTGGTGAACACCTTTAGCATAGCCGTTTCTACCATAAAGTCTGCCTGGCCCGAGTCGATAAGTGCTGCGGTTTGATAGGTACAGGCTTCCATCGCGAAGATGGCAGCGTGCATGCGAGCGATCTTGTCTTGTACTAATTCGAATGCCGCCAATGGCCGACCAAATTGAATGCGCCGCTGCACGTGCTGTTGAGCTAAAGCCAAACAAGTCTTGGCAGCCCCCGTGCAGCTTGCCCCAAAGGTTGTGCGACCGTAATCGAGCACTGTCAGGGCAACTTTCAGACCTTTGCCAATAGGGCCCAGCACATGATCGCGTGGTACGAACATGTCGCGAAAACTCAGGCGGCTGGTGACCGTACCCCGCACGCCGCATTTTTCCATTCGAGCCTCCGTCACGTGAAAACCGGGCATTTCGGGCGTCACCAAGAAGGCCGTGATCGATGCTTTGCCGGCATCGTCCGCCGTACGAGCCATAACCGTTAGGACCTGGGCGATGCTGCCGTTGGTAATCCAGCGTTTTTCGCCGTTCAAAACAAACCCACCTCCGTCGGAGGTGGCCACGGCACGCGTTTGCACATTGGCAGCATCACTGCCTGCTTCCGGCTCGGTCAACGCAAAAGCGCTGATCCACTCGCCCGTTGCCAATTTCGGCAACCAGCGTTTCTGCTGCTCGGCAGTACCGAATAACACGATCGCTCGTGGACCGATCGAATGGTGTGCGTTGACAAACAGAGCCGTGCTGGCGCAATGCCCACCTAAAACTTCCAGGAGTCGGCAGTAGGAGCTTTGCGACAAGCCAAGCCCACCACACGACGTCGGCAAACAGGCACCGAGCACGCCGAGTTCTCCCAGGCCACGTATAACCTTTTCAGGGATTTCTGCCTGTCGGTCAATCGTCACCGGATCGATAGAATCTCGGCAAAACGTTCGAAGTTGTTCCATCCGGTGCAACGTCGCTTCGTCAATTTCCAAAGGGTAGGGGGGGAGGCGATCAGTGAGGAATCGGCCTTGGAAAAGTCCCTTAGCAAAACTGATTCGCTCCAACCGTTCACCCAGAATCTCTTCGGCTTGTTCGATTTGTTGATCGGCTTTTCGATGTTGCGCCATGAATAGGATTCTCCACCGATATGTGTGAAAACTGCCGTACCACGCAGCATTGCTCCCCACCGTGCTTTGATATAATGAACACAGTGTGGCGCCGTTAAATGGTTTTGGCCAGGGGTGTCTGTGGCCGAGCGGTCAGCAACGCTGGCCGCCTAAACGGAGCAAAGCATGCCGGAGCACATTGACTCGATTCTTCGTAATTGGCCATACGATCCGGAATCTCTCTCGGTGCGCATGGTCACAGCATCTCAGGGCCGGATGGTTCTGCAGATGCGTGTCGATTTGGGTCTTTTGCAATTGGAAACCGACGGGCGCCCGGACGGCACTCGGCCGGGCGGCTATCAAACGTATTACGACTATTTGCTGGCACGGTCAGCACAGTCGGCCGAGCCCTTGGTGTTGACCGAGGAGGATTGTCGAGAAATTGATCGAGAATTCGTGCAGTTTTATCACCGGCGGTTGTGCTGGCTGCGATTGCAGGAGTACCGGCGTGCTGCCGCGGATGCTGCGCATACTCTGGGGCTCATGGATTTTTGTCGTACACACAGCGACGACCTGGAGTGGTTGATGTCGCACGAGCAATATCGCCCCTATGTCTTGATGCATCGCGTGCAGGCTCAGGCCCTGGCGGAACTGGAAGCCGGGCAGCCTAGTGCGGCGATCGTTGCAATCGACCAAGGGCTCGAGGAACTACGCGATTTTTACGAACGATATGCAACTTTACAAGAATACGAAGAAGACGACATCGTAGCTCGATTGCGGGATTTTCGGGATACACTACGCGAACAATTCGATCCGCAATATGCTCTGAAACGACAGTTGGAAGAAGCGATTGCGGCGGAGGAATACGAACGTGCCGCGGCGATTCGCGACGAATTGGCCAAACTCGATCGCCGCCGCGGTGGCCGCTAAAACCAGTACCGATACCGTTCGCCTGTGTGATTTCCACCAATTATGTCTAGTTGGAGTTTGCGGGGCGGATCAATTCGACACACACCACCCGTCCCTCACCCCGGACAAACAACAGCCCATGCGACAAAATGGGAGCTGCCCAGCACGGATATCGAAGCAAGGGGCGACCCGTGGCCGGATCGCGCAACACGATCTGGCTTACCAAATCAAAACGATCGGGCCGAGCACGGATTAAGCGTAAGACCCCATCCTCTCCCAAACAAATGAAATGACCGTCCACGTAAAGCAGTGACGTACGCGTCAACCCAGGCTCGCTCCAACGGATTTTTCCGGTTTCCCATTCGATGCAGCGCAAGACCGCGTCATACGTATGGCGACCGCTGCACCCATACAGGTGGCCTTCATGATAGATCGGCGTGTTCCAATGGGCTTGAAATACCCGCGAGCGACTCTGGGGATCGTCCTTCCAAACCACATGATAGCCCGTCGGTTCAATTCTTAATAACGCACTACCCGGTCCATATGTTTCACTGATAAATACCTCATTACCGATGATCACCGGCGTACTAGCGTTGACACTCTCCAAGATCTTAGCGCGCCACGGAAAGTGAAAATCGACCGTGGCGCTTGCCGGGTTGATTGACAACAGCCCACCACGGGCAAAAGCCAATAACCAGCGACGACCAAACAGCTCGACCAACTGCAACGACGCATAGCTTGCCAATTCTTCACCGACCACATGACGTACTTCGCCGGTGTGCTTATCGAACGCCACCAACGCCGAACCGTTACTGCTGACTCGGTCTAGCTGCCCGAGCGGAACCTGCTGATTCTCCGGAGGGCTTCCCCCGACCATAGCCCATAACAACGGGCCATCCACGATCGGATTGCTACCAACGCCAAAAAAATTTTGCACTACGCCGAATCGACGATTGGTGTCCACTTGCCAAATCAGGCGTCCGGAACCGGCATCCAGACAGAGCAAGTTACCTTCCACTCCGAAAGCGTAAACTCGGTCTCCGTCAATCAAAGGGGACGTGCGCGGCCCGCCATCATAGCCGTACATGTCGACGTAGTTCGTCGGATAACGGTACTCCCAAATGGGTTCGCCTGTTTCCGCGTGCAAACATCGGACTCGCGCTTCGTTACCTATCCGGTCAAAATGATAATAGCGCCCATACGCCACCGAACCAATCGCATACCCATCGCCAACTGATACTTGCCAAACAACCTTTAGCTTGTCTTCCGTCCAATCGGTAAGGATACCCGTTTCTTGCGACGTGCTATTGCGACGTGGACCTAAGAACTGCGGCCAGTCTTCTCCTTTGGACCGTGTCCAAAGGCTTTCGATGGCGCAGGCATTCGGCACGTGGCCAGCTTCCAACACCAAGTACGCGATCGCTAAACAAATGCCACTGAGTTTTTGCATTTCATTTTTCAAGCGACCCAATGCGGGCTTCATGGGGGGCCCTCGAGCCGTCCACATTTACCATTAGGACCACCGTCTGCGGCAGGATGGATCTAAGCCTAGGGTTGAATATCGTTGAGGAATTTACAGGAGCGCTGGAGCAAATCCCGGTAATCTGCCGCCTCGACGTCCTCTCCCATCAGTTCGACGTCAAAAAAGCCCTGATACCCGTTCCTTATAAACTCGACGACCAATCGCCTCAACGGCAAACAACCTTCGCCCAACGGACACCGGTTTTGTTCTCCATTGGGAGCCTGCCGGCCATCGCCCAACTGCACGATTGCCGTCCAGGGAACTATCTCGGGGATTCGGTCGAGGACTCGCGGATCGTGGGCCAGGTGGTAGGTGTCGAACGTCAATTTAATCCGCGGCGAACCGAAGGAACAAATGAAATCCAGAGCCTCCTCCAAGTTCGTTAAGAAAGTCCAATTTCCTGCGCAACCAGCATGCATCGGCTCGATCGCCAGATCGACGCCAAATTCGTCGGCTAGCGGCAATAGCTCCGTCAAAGCACTGCGCAGTAACCGCCTGGCGTGATTGTGAGTGTGGATACCGCGTCCCCCGCTGTAGACCACCAAGCACTTGGCTCCCAAGGCTCCAGCCAAACGAATTGCTTCGCGTGCATCCTGGACGCTCTCCTTGTATGAACGGCCGTCGGCCCCCGTAAAACCACCCGCCCACAATAGGGAAGAAACGGACAGCTTATGGTCGCGTAACATTTCGATGCCACGATCTTCCCCAAAATCTGCCAGTTTTTCGCGCCACACACCGATCGCCGGAATTCCCAATTCAAGATAATTCCGCACGTCTTCGTCGAATGTCCAGCGGTAGGTAGTTAACTCGTTAATTGAGATCGGTACCATACTTCGCACTCCGTTCACGCGGCAACCGTTGCACGGTTACCCGAGTCATGTCATCCGAAACCGGGTATGCGCTCTTCGCGGTTCTCTATCGCGCTTCCGCGACCGGCATTACTCGCTGCGGTGCTGTAAACTCGATCCCTAGTATGCCAACCGACGAACGCACAAGCAATGGACGCTTCGCACCAAGAACGCAGATCGCCCGTTACCAACTACCGTTTCCCGTTGGGAGCTCGGCTATGATCGGCCGTAAGATCCCACGCCAGTAGCCATTCTTGACTAAGTCGTTCGGCACGAAATTCTTCGAACAAACGTGCTTCTAGATCCGGCATGTGGGCTGCCCCATAGAATATGGCGAATTTGCGTTTGCCTTGCTGAATTTGCCGACGCAGGACTTCGATTGCCTTCTTATTGCGTTCGGTGATGATTGTGGATGAACCGTCCTTGGAGCTGATGGCCGCCAACGCATCGTCGAATCCCGTCATCTCTTCGGCCAAAGCACGTTTCAGAACAACTCGGTCCTGCCGCAACAAAGCCAACAGCAGCTCCCAATCGGACAACCGTTTACTCCGAGACCGCTGTTTGGACTCCCGTTCTTTAGCCTCCTTCTCCATAGCGTGTTGCAACAATCGCCAGAGGATCAACAGAAAACTTTCACCCCGCTCTTGCATTAACTGGGCGATTTGTTCGGGCGAAAGATCAGCATGAACGAAATTTTTCTGGGAGTAATCCACACCGTAGAGTTGATATTCCAATCCCAAAACATTCTGAAGAGCTTTTTGCAGGAAACCGATGCCACTTTGCGAATCCAAGCGGGCACCTTCCGGCACACGAAAATCTTCCGGAGCCACGAGCTCAAATAGTACAGCGTCATAGCTTTTAAACCGCCGATTGAGCTCCTCGTAATAACTGCGCTCCCCTACGTGAATGGCTGCTACCAGATCCACGTGAACAAGATCGCCATTGGGAGCCGCACATTGGTAGCGTACGATGGCGGTCTCCAAGGCAAGCGCGCGCCCCCGTTCATTGCGCCGGATCCTATTAAAATCGCCAACCGAACTACGCGATTTCTTGTTTTCCGAATTGTGCTCGGTCGGTTCACTCTGCTGCGCCACCGTCACGACGTCGGCCGGCTGTTGGCCACCAACCGGGCTATCAGCCAGCCACAACAAGGCGGCCCAGGAACACACTAGCCAACCGGATAACAGCACTCTCACTGAAGCCATGACCGTTTTCTGACGCATAGGCTTTCTCATTCCGCTATACACGTTTCGAATACCAAAAACCAGTCAGATGCAGATTTGTTATGGACGCCTCAAAGTATAAAGCGCCGTGCGGCGATGGGCAACAAAACCGGCAAGCTTGTTATCACACGAGCTCACAGTATCGTTTGGTCTGGCAGCATTGTTCTCGTGTCACGTGCAAAGCCGACTCGATACGTGCCGTTCCCCGATGGCGAGAGCACGGAACATCATTGGACGCACAGGCGCTAAGCTCGGCTTTTACCGTTCAACAGGGAATTGCTTTGACGCAAAGACGCAAAGGATCATGAAGAAGCATAGCACAGAGCCCAAGTCAGTGAGCCCCCGTACAATGTTGCATTGGCGTAACGTGCTTTTTTATGTGCTTTTTCGTGTGCTTGGGGTAATCATCGTTTTTTCGATACAGCGCTGAGCCAGCACGAAGAGGGTCATTCCGCTTCTCCCAAAAGGCAACCTACCGGTCGTTAGTCTGGCGGACACAAAAGTGCCATCACTTCTTGTTTCCCACATTACTAACGTAGGCTTAGCTATCACGTAGCGGTTTAACACCGAAGTGCGGGGCGACGATCGTCCAGCAACGACATGTGCCCACCCAAAAAAGGCGAAGAACGGCGTACACGTCACTTTACGGAAAAGCCATCGCGCGGAGCGGCCTACGAGTGTACCCACTTCCTTCAGCTCTTTATTTTGCTTATTTTTGCATCTTTGCGCCCTCGCGCTAAATCGTTTCTTCACTACAACGGCAAAATTCTGGCGAAGCTTCGGCGATTCGGGGCTGGACCGCAACCTCAACGTCGCTTGGATCTCCGCGCCGACTCGACGGCGTCATCCGGGCGTGGCCACTGCGGAATCTTTGTTGCCCCATTGACCTAACTTTGGTCGCTTTGTGGCGCACAGCATTAAGCCCAGAATTTTCGCTAATCCTTTCCTTTCTTACTCAACTTCTGCACGAAGTATAACCGATACTACCGTCGCAAGAGGACCATCCGACGGACGGAAGGGCGTCGGATTGGAAGGCTCGTGCCTGTCAACAATCAGAGGTCAACCGCTATGTCGCTACGCCTGAAAGTTGCACGGTGGCTAACAAGCCTTGCTATGATCGCAGGGTGGGCACTCGCTGCTTGGGGGCAGCGGCCTCACGAATGGACTCCTTTTATTGATCCGATGGCTTTTGACCCCGATTTTCGGTTCTTTGCACCAGCCGAATTGGGCAACTTTGGTGTACCGGATCATCCCCAAACTGGCTGGTTTGCCCAGTACAACCGCATGTATATCTACGTGACGCGACCACAAAGCGAGGCATCCTTTACGGAGGGCGATTTTACGTGGGGCAACCGTTTCGACATTGGATACATGACCGAAGAGAATCGGGGATGGTGGCTGTCGGCCAGCCATATCGATGGCCCTAATGCACACGATGTTTTGGTGATTCCGCGCATTAACCGAGACGAACCGGACGATCGGGACGATCCGGGCGCCCAACAGCCGAACCCGCCGATTTTCCCACCGCAGGACCGCAACGACGTGATCACCGGGTCGCGCGATTTTCGTCAGCATAACAGCCTGAACGTTGCGGACCTAAGTGGATTTGAATTCAACAGGGTGTGGCGACTAGATCCATTGCATTACGGCGGCATATTGGAACCGTTCGTAGGATTCCGTTACAACAAGTTTCAGGATTTCACTCGGCGCGAATCATATCGTCGATTGGATCCCACCACCGGATTTCCGAGCAGCCCGTTTCCGAACGACACCGACACACTGGAAGAAATCACCTCATCGCTTTCCCGCTGGGATAACCACATGGTGGGTGGTCAGCTAGGAATTCGTTGGAGCGAGCAAAAGAGCCGTTGGTTACTGTCTAGCGATCTTCGCGTCTTCGCGCTACAGAACTTCCAAACCTTCAACAACACTACGGACGTGCTGCAAGTCCTTTATGGAGACGTCGGAACGGACTCCGATGTAACGACCGAAAAAATTACTCGAACCGGAAGCGCCGGACATGACTCGGAATTCGTATACGGAGTCGACGTACGGGCGGAGGCTGCCTTCGAGCTGACACGGGATCTATCGCTGTCCTTCGGCGTGCAAGTCATGCATTTTGCCCAAGGGATCGCTCGAGGCAACAACGTCAGTCAAAACGAGGAAGACCTCACGATGGTCGGGGGTACGATTGGGTTGAACCTGAACCGATAGTGAGGTCTCTCTACGGAGCCAGTGGGTCGGAGCCATAGAGAAGCGGCCCAAGTAGATCGCCGCAAACAGCGACGCGGCTGGTGCCTGTAGGCGCGTTGCGCCGCCCGCTGTATCCGGAGTACAATCTTCTTCATGGGAACCGACAACAAAGCGGCAAGCCTTCTGGGTGCGCCGCGTCGACACCAATCGCGAACGAACAAACGAATAAAGGAATTCCGGCACCGCGAACAAACGACTAACGGCAAACACAACCTCCTAGCTCTTCGAGGCTTGGAGCTTCTTTTCCCAAGCTTGCACTCGGCGGAGCTCTTCAAAGAGCCGTCTTCGCAGGGGGCTTTCGGGCCGCAAATGCTTTTCAAGCAGTTCTTCGATCTTTCGATCTGTATCTGGATCCTCACTTCGCTTACGGAGCATTTTTCGAAAGCTCCGTTCCACCTCAGCCTCGGTTAACACGTCTACCTCCTCCGCAATCGCACGAAAACCGCCCGCCACCTTTGCGTAAACACTTTCGTCCTTTGAGCTACCGACACTTGGCGGCCTCAAACCATTATTTTACGAACGGACTCTAGATGAGCAAGGCTTCTTACCCAAGAAGAAGTCCTGTTTACCGGGCCCGATGCGCTGGGGACGTTCGAAGCGACGCGGCCTCCCAGTTAGCGGGTTGGGACTCTACCTGTAGGGCTTCAGGCCGAAGAGCTGCCAATTCTTCGGCAGTGATGTCAACGGCGGCGTCGATCTGCTCATCGCGGTGGCATGCTGTGATAAAGAAGCGCAGTCGCGCTGCTTTTTCCTCGACGGCTGGATACAGAATGGGTTGGACATTGATACCGCGTTCGAACAATCGTTGTGAAAGTTGCAGTGCACACAACGAGCTCCCGACGATAATGGGAACGACCGGAGTGCCGCCACTCAAGCCGGTATTCAAACCACGTGCTTTGGCTCGATGGACGAACCGTGCTGCGGCTTCTTGCAGGCGGGCAACCCGCTGCGGTTCTTTTTGTAGCACACGCAGCGACGCTAGGGCCGCCGCGGCATTAGCCGGCGGCATACCAACGCTAAATACAAATCCGGGAGCAGTGTACTTTAGGTATTCGATCAGTTCGCAGCATCCGGCAATATAGCCACCGCAGCTTCCCATCGCCTTGCTCAAGGTGCCCATCCAGATATCGACCTGGCGAGGATCGACGCCAAAATGCTCCCCGATACCGCGTCCGGTTGGCCCCATCGTCCCAATGGAATGTGCCTCATCGACCATCAGAAACACCTGATGGCGTTTACACACCTCGATGAAGCGCGGCAAGTCGGGGAAATCGCCGTCCATGCTATAGACTCCCTCCACCGCCACCAGCACCCGATGATACGCGTGGCGCACTTCCTGCAGGACCCGATCTAAGGCCCGCCAATCGTTATGCGGGAAGGCACGCCGTCGAGCGCCTGAAAGCATAGCTCCTTGGATGATGCTGTTGTGAGCCAACGCATCGTGGAGAACTAAGTCACCATTACGGAAAAGATGGCCGATGGTTGTTTCATTGGTAGCATGCCCGCCTACGAAGACCACAGCGTCCTCGGCTCCGACCCATTCGGCGATGGCTCGCTCCAGTTCACGATGGATCGTCTTCTCCCCGCTCACCAACCGGCTGGCGGAACAACTGGTACCGAATCGATCGATAGCTGCTTTGGCAGCCGCGGCCACTTCAGGGTCACCGGACATTCCTAAATAGTTGTAACTTGCAAAACTCAGCAATTCGCGTCCCGCGATCCACGTCGTGTCGCGCGTGATCCCCTCGTGAGCACGAAAATATGGGTTGACCCCTCCTGCTGCTTCCAATTGTTGCATCTGCAAGCGCAGACGCCGGTATTCGCCGAGTCGATCGAATCGGCAGTCCTCGGGTGCGGGCCGATAGTCTGCCGGTCGCGGAGGGATCTGGTGATCCGGCAACTCTCCACTGCGGTGTCCGCGCGGCACCGAACCCATGTGTTCTTCGATCGCCAGGGCAACCTCACGACAGGTCTCAACTTGTGCCAATACTTCTTCGGGAAACCGCCCGCCGAAGATCTCTTCCAAAGCGCTGGCGATCTGAAGTCGTTCCAGCGAGTCGAGTCCTAAATCGGTCACGATGTTCGTATCGAGCGACAGATGTCGGGCTCGCTCCTTAGCCACGGCTCGCACCTGATCCATTACGATCTTTGCCACATGCGGCGTCGGTTCCTTTGTCGTAGAGGTGAGCGTCTCTTGTGGCAGAGCAACCGTCGGTGCCGACTCTTGATCCCAAATGGTCCACTGCGCGACGATTTTCAACCGCCCTCCCAAGAACTCTTGGCGGCAGGCGTGGCGCTGGATCTTGCCGCTGGAAGTCGTAGGAATCGATCCAAAGCGCACCAAAACCACCGCATCCGGTGGCAAGTCATGGTGGCGAGTGACTTCGCGACGAATAGCTTGAATAACCTCGGTCCAATTGTCACTGCGCCGCCGTTCTACTTCAGCCACGATGACCAGTCGTTCTTGGCCATGCATTTCTACCGCGAAAGCAGCCACACCGCCGGGCTGCACTTGGGAACTGGCCTTCTCGACCGTAAGTTCGATATCCTGAGGATAGCGGTTGACGCCGCGTACAATGATCAGATCTTTCAATCGCCCCGTGACGAAAAGCTCGCCATCATGCATAAACCCAAGATCGCCGGTTCTCAAAAAGGGCCCGCCACCGTTGGCTAAGCGTGCTTGGAATATTTCGCGAGTTGCTTCCGGCTTGTTCCAATAGCCTTGTCCAACACTGGGGCTTTGTACCCAAATCTCTCCGACGCGATTCGGCGGCAATGGCTCACCGGTTTGCGGATCGACAATAAGCACCGTTTCTTCTGGAAGAACGCGACCTGCTCCGACCAATTCGCGAGCTGACGGTGAGCTACAATCGACAAACTCGACCACATGCGAATCAAGCTTGGGTCCGTCGACGGCCAGAATTGTCGGCGGGCGCGTTTTGACCTTCCCGGTAACAATCAACGTCGTCTCGGCCATACCGTAACAGGGATACATGGCCGTGAGCTGAAAACCATAGGGGGCGAAACGCTGGCAAAAGTTCTGAATCGTGTCTCGCCGTACCGGCTCGGCTCCGTTAAAGGCAACTTCCCAGCAGCTTAAGTCCAATCCGTGCAACTCGCTGTCCGGGATCTTATGCACGCACAGATCGTAGGCGAAATTCGGACCGCCACTTACAATCGCCCGATACTTGCTTAAGGCGCGCAGCCATCGCACAGGTTTCGCCAAAAACGTAAAGGGAGACATCAATACGTTGGGCCGACCGACGAACATCGGCATCAACACCCCGCCGACCAACCCCATGTCGTGATATGTTGGTAACCAGGTTAAACCGACACCTCGCTGCTCGATACCAAATCCATACGCAATCAGTGCAACGTTATGTACCAAATTACGATGGGTCAGCATGACTCCCTTGGGCGAGCCGGTAGAACCCGACGTATACTGCAGCAAGGCAAGATCCTCAGAGTCGATCGCCACGGGCTGGTAGGCCGTTGCGCATTGCTGATCGATGCGGTCGGTAGCAATCCACTGTAGTTGCCGCAAACCGGGAGCCTCGTCCATGAATGCATCAGCTCGTTGCCAGGTGTCAAACACCGTAAGCGCCGCCTTGGCTTGCGCATCGTCTGAAATTGCCAAAATGCGTTGCATGTTGCGGTTGCGCCGCGGCGGGAAGGCAGGTACCGCTACAGCACGCGCCAATAAGCAACCAAAAAAACCCGCCACAAACTCCAACGGCCGTTCAGCCGGGTAAAGCAGCAGCACGCGCTCGCCAGCTAAACGCTGCTGCTGTAAATGTGCTGCAATAGCTCGAGCTCGCTCGAACAATGCACCATACGTAATCGACTCGTCCTGCGACTCACCGTCCGTCGCATAATAGGCCACCCAATCCGTCCGCTCCGACGCCCATCGCTCCAAACATTCCAGAAGATGCCTTCCCGACGGTGCAGGATAGGGGCGGAAAAAAGGTTCGATGTCCACCGATGCTTCTCTCCCAAAATCGCGGCTTCTTAACCCACCCTTGTTCGCCGACAACGCGGCAGTAGTGAACAAACGGCCAGAGCTGCTCCCTCCATACCCACTTGGTCGCCTCTGAACCATGAACCCTTAACTTACCGAAGTTACCAATACAAAGCAGCCCTTCCAAGAGCTCCACGTTTCTCTGGAAGCTTTGCGCGCCTCGACAGGTAGCATAGAATCGGTATGATCGTAACGATTGACAGTCTGGTGGTGGCCATTCGAGTTTTGGCGGAACGAGCCATTTTCCCGGAAGCGCCTGCTCACCTGGTGGTGGCCGCGGTCTTCAAAACCGTCGCACCGTGCGTGCAACGTGCGGTGGGTGGGTTCGATTCCCATGCGCTTCCGCTCGAGGATCGCATGCTGTGTGTCCGAACGATCCTGCGCCGATTCGTTGCGACAAAGGACTTAAACCTAGCAAGACCCATTCGCCACCACGGGAAAGCACGCAGCTAACTCGGCTGGAATGCGCCGCGGTTGAAAGCTCTTCAGGTCGACAAACGCCCACAGAGTATCGGCTTGTGCCAGAAGCGTCTGGTTCTTTGCATCCACAATGCGATATTTGCGAGTGGAGCTGATACGGCGAAAGTCAGCCACCCACGTTTGCACCACAATGGCTTGTCCTTCGGTAGCAGGTCGCAAATACCACACGTGATGTTCGCGAACGACCCAGCCGCATCCCAGTTCTAAATAGCGATGCATGGGCCATCCCTGTGCTTCGGAATGCGCGACAGCCGCCGCTTGCATCCAGGCAAGATAGGCTACGTTGTTGGCGTGCCCCAATCCGTCGATCTCCTCAGTCCTCACACAGTGGAACCACTCATACACCGACGGCATACGCACCTCACTAAATCAAAACGCCCCGCTCTCGGCCACCTCTTGTAAACTTACATCGGGCCAACTTTGCAACAAAGGACTAAGCTATAATCGATTGACATCGATTTTCTGTAACAGTAGCTACATACCCTGGTGCTCGTCGGATAGTTGCTCTGCGTTATAGGTACAACCCCGCACGAGGCAGATAATGCCCGCACGAGGGCAATTCGCAATAGTAGGCGAAGGGCTAACGCACACGTGTTTTATCGCCAACGAATACTGCGCAAGCAAGGTGCGCATGTTGCCGTCAATGGGTGGTTTTTCAGTTGGACATATTAGAGCCTTCGCGCCGTCAGCACCTCATTGTTGGACTAAACACACCTCCAACCAATGCCCTCGAAGGTCGAACATTGTGAATTCACAAATCCTAAAATGCCCGTCGTAGACAGGGTCAAAGCCTGCACCTACCATCGGCCGCAAATAGAATGCTTTTCGGGACTTTCAAGAGCGTCGCAACCTTGATACACCGGAATATGGTTAGCCATCCTAGGGGGTCTGGGAGCGGTAACTTGTAAAAAACGGCCGCCGGATCGAATCAAGGAGTGGTAGCATGCCCACGCTGTTATGCTTCGTGGGAAGTGCGTGGCAGATTCTTCCAGAAGCCATGCATGTGCTGCGCAACGGCACATTCGACGCGGTTCACGTACTGACTAGTGCCAGCAGCAGGCTCAACACCGGGATCGATGAGATCACGAAATATCTTTCCAGGCAGAAACTACGTGAGTTTTCCATTTCTAGGACTCGCGATTTCAGTGAACTGCGTGACGAACACGATCATTGGCATTTTGAAGAATTACTCTTTCGTTGGTTACTTAATAAATGCCCGGATCGCCGACAACGCTACATCTGTTTAACCGGTGGCTATAAGACCGTCGCTGCTGCAATTCAGCGCGCAGCTTGGCTCTTTGGAGCTGCTGAGGTTTTCCACGTGCTGTGCCCACCGATCTTCGGAAAAGATGGCAACCGAGAAGCCGTAACGATAGAGGAGATCGAATTTGCGATCGCAAACGACGCTCTTTACTACATCCGCTTAGGTTCGGAGCCTGGTTGGCCGCAGTTGGTGCAAATTGGTCCGGAGGATTATCCTTTGCTGTGCGAGGGCAGCGGACCCGTTTTTTGGATTACACTTCCGCAAACTGAGCAGCGGTTATCGCAGCGCGTGCAGGAGGTGCTTGAAAACAGTCGGCGTGTTTCCGCGAATTGGAGTTTGTTGGAGGGTTTACCGTTTGTCACCTTGGCAGCCTGGTCCAAGACAGACTTAGGTTGGTTGCATGAAAAACTGGACCCAGAGAGGGATGCTGCTTGGGTTCGCAGATTGCCGAAAATTGAGCTGCATTGTCATTTGGGTGGTTTCGCGACCCACGGTCCACTGCTGTCCCAAGTGCGGGCTGCCGCAGAATTTCCCGAAGTGATCCCTCCGCTGCAGGAACCGCCCTTGCCCAGTGGATGGCCGCTGCCGGACAAGCCCATCGGGCTATCCGAATACATGAAGCTCGGCGACGCAAATGGTCGCACATTATTGCGCGACCCGGGATGCCTACGCCGACAATGCGAATTGCTGTACGATGCCTTAGTACGCGACGGCGTGATTTACGCTGAAATACGCTGCTCACCAGCAAACTACGCAAACCCCGATTCTGGTCGCTCGCCGTGGCAGGTACTCTGTGAGATACGCGATAGTTTCCAAAAAGCTATGCAAGAGACGCCGCCTGAGACTCGCTGCCACGTGAATTTGATTCTCATCGCAACGCGCCCGACCGAAGGCGAATCGATCTCTCATTGCGCGCCACCTTGCTTTAGCTGTCGCCGCGGCTGATCATTGGCAGTCTGGATGTCGAGTTGTGGGAGTCGATCTAGCAGGGTTCGAAAACCCTGCTACCCGGGCTGAATTGTTCGCTACCGACTTTGAACCGGCTCATCGCATTGGATTGGGGGTAACGATCCACGCAGGCGAGAACGACGACGTCGAAGGTATTTGGCAAGCGGTTTTCAAACTGTGCGCTCGCCGTCTTGGCCATGCCTTACGATTAGAGGACTCTGCTGATCTACTGCGAGCAGTGGTCGATCGCGGGATCGCAGTAGAAATGTGCCCTTATGCCAATTACCAAGTTCGCGGCTACCGCATACATTCTGACAACCAAAAGACTGACAACGACTACTTACCGACGTATCCGCTTCAGCGTTACCTAGAAAGCGGTGTGCTGGTTACAGTAAACACCGATAATCTTGGAATATCGGCGGCCACGCTTAGCGACAACCTGCTATTGTGTGCCCGTCTAAACCCTGGGCTTCGGCGTATTGACGTGCTACAACTTCAAGCAAATGCGGCTCGCGCCGCCTTTGTTTTTCCACAGGAACGCAAGGATCTGGTGACACGTTTAAGCCACATACCACCGCCGATCCACAGCTAACTGGTCTGGCAGAAAACCGACAAAGCACCGCATGACTTTTGCTCTGAGGTACATCCACAGCAACCGGAAAACTTCCATGGGATTGAGCATTCGTATGCGGCAGGCCAATACCTTAGCTGCAGTTTACCACCCAAAAACAGCCTGGTCGTATGCCATAAACAATCGGGACCGGCGAAAGTTTCTTGTGAATGATCGCGACTGGTAGGACCACGTGCACTCCAGATTTGTGAAGCGCCTTGTACTTGGGCTGAGAAGTCTTCTAGCCGTGAAAAGTCACGGCCAATTTCCGCAAACTACGCTTTTCGATCAGCCTTCGACAAAGCAGTTTGCCGTATTCGGCGCTGCCGTAGCGCGATAGAACGCACTTCGAACAAGCGAATTGTTTACGGGTCGATGCCAATCTCCAATCACCTAATACTAGCTGACTCGAGTTGAAGCGCGCCATGTCCAGACCGTAAAAGCCACACCTCTTACTGACGCCTGGGTTTCCATGCACGTTCTTACGTCGTGCCCCTACCGCTCAGTTTGCCTTCCGTGCCATACCACGCCTTCAACTGGCTCGCAACGTACTTCGCAAGTAAATCGGTTTCCAGATTGACTTGATGGCCTACAGCCAGTCTTCCCAGCGTGGTCACTTGCAGCGTGTGCGGGATGAGCGCTACTCGGAAGCGGTCCGCAGCGATTTCGCACAACGTCAAACTGACTCCGTCGACGGCGATCGAGCCTTTCTCGGCCATCAACGGTATTAACTCCGCCGGCGCACGAAACCAGCAATCAACCCATTGGCCTTGATCGTGTCGCTCTAAAAGCTCCCCAATGCCATCGACATGCCCTGTGACAAAGTGCCCTCCTAGCGGATCGCCTACCCGTAGCGAACGTTCCAAATTCACGCAATCTCCGACCCGCTTTGACGCAAAGGTAGTTCGGTTCAATGTCTCAGGCGCTAACTGGCAACAAAACTGTTGGGTCTGGACACGTACCGCCGTCAAACAGCATCCTGACACGCAAAGGCTGTCGCCGATCGAAACACGAGCCAAGTAATCCGCCGACTCGACTTGTATGACCCATTCCAGGCCCTCTCCCAATACGTCAATCCGAGCGATTCGCCCGGTCGTCTCGACGATCCCAGTGAACATGGTCCCAACCTTTCCCACAGGCAGGATGAACTTCCCCGGAAGCCAACCGACACAGCTCATGTTGGGAGCTATTGCCAAGGCTTTCCGGCATGTTTCATCCTACCGTACCGCACTACAATCGTAGATGGTCGACTACGGCTCAACGTTTTAAACAGGAGGTCTGGTACGGCGGATGTCAGTCCGACAAACTTTATCTTTCTTACGGCAGCGGTTCGAGGAAGTAGGTATCCGGCCGGATACGCGACAGGGGCAGAATTTTCTTATTGACCTAAACCTACTAGACATCTTAGTGCGGGCAGCGGAATTGGAGCCGCGCGATGTTGTCTTAGAGGTGGGAACAGGTACCGGATCACTTACCAGTCGATTAGCAGCCCAAGCCGGATGGGTGATCACCGTCGAGATCGATCGGCATTTGCATCAGTTGGCGCGCGAACACCTGGCGGGAGTGACCAATGTCACCTTTTTGCACCAGGATGCTCTGCGCAGTAAACACGTCGTAGCTCCCAACCTGTTGGAAGAAGTTTCCACGAAAATGGCCGCCATTGCCGATGCACGCTTCAAACTGGTCGCCAACTTGCCCTATCACATCGCCACACCTCTTATCACGAATCTATTGGAAACACCACGTGTTCCCGAACGGTTCGTGGTGACCATTCAACGCGAACTCGCCGATCGACTCATCGCTAAACCTTCCAGTAAAGACTACGGAGCATTGAGCGTCTGGGTCCAATGTCAATGCACCGTACGCATGCTCCGAGAACTGCCCCCGGATGTGTTCTGGCCTCGTCCCAAGGTCAGTTCGGCAATCGTACAAATTACCCCGAGCTTGCCGATGCGCCAAGCAATTCCGGATGCTGCCTATTTTCACACATTCGTGCGCACTGTCTTCCTGCATCGTCGCAAGTTGCTACGCGGGGTCCTATCTCACATGTACAAATCGCTTACCAAGGAGGCAATCGACGAGCTACTGCGGTCCTTGGGTTGGCCAACCGACGTACGTGCCGAGCAACTTAGCTGGCAACAGTTGTTGCAGTTATCCGAAAAGATGCGATCCTTTGGATCAACGCTTGCCGAATAACGAATTGCCCGTTGCCACGCTTCCACAGCCCGGGACCTACAATTCAAACATGCGATGAGCCCATAACCGATGACAGGTCGTACCCCATCCGGGGAAGTCGACGCGCAACCTCGTTCCTTTCGGGGTAGAGCTATGGCGCAGTCTACCTGAACGATCGGCGGCCATGGATCCGCAAGGACGCCAAAAGAAACCCAGTATCAGCACGGGACACAGGAATACCGCAAGGGGTCAAAGAACGATGTAGCGTTTGGCCCTTTGGGAGCTCGCTGTGCTTAACCCCTGTACTTCGCGGCCGGAGGCATTCCAGGAGAATTTGCGGCAAGTGACGGTAAAAAACAGCGCTTCGAAGAGGGCCAATGGGATTCTGCCCCCACTGGTCAGCCTTTCGGTCATCAATAACAATACACGACAACACCCCTTTCAAAAGCCAGGCACAGTACGGAAACCTTTGCACGCTCCTAGAGGAGGGCTCCCGATGAGTCTAATCACGTCGATCCATGCACGCGAAATCCTCGACAGCCGTGGGAATCCGACAGTCGAGGTGGACGTTTACTTGAGTGACGGCTCGTTTGGGCGAGCAGCCGTGCCCAGTGGTGCTAGCACCGGCAAGCACGAAGCCTTGGAGCTCCGCGATGACGACGCACATCGGTATCTGGGGAAAGGCGTTCGAAAAGCAGTCGAGAATGTCAACACGCGGATCGCTGAAGCACTGGTGGGTCTGGACGCACTGGAGCAAGGTGAGATCGATCAGAAAATGCGCCTTTTGGATGGAAATGATAACAAGAAAAATCTGGGAGCTAATGCAATACTCGGAGTCTCCTTAGCAGTCGCCAAGGCAGCCGCTCAGTTCACAAATCAACCGCTCTACAGATATTTAGGCGGCGTAACTGCCAATATCCTCCCCGTTCCCTTGATGAACATTATCAACGGTGGTAAGCATGCCGACAATGATTTAGAAGTGCAAGAGTTTATGATTGTGCCCCTCGACTTTCCGTCCTTTAGCGAAGCACTTCGAGCCGGTGTAGAAGTATTCCACCACCTGAAAGAAGTACTCAAACAAAGAAAGCTCAGCGTAGCCGTTGGCGACGAAGGTGGCTTTGCGCCTCGATTGACCAGTCATGCGGAAGCTTTGGATCTCATCGTCGAGGCGATCACGCGAGCCAAATACGAACCCGGCCGACACATTTATTTGGCCCTCGATGTAGCAGCCAGCGAATTCTATGACTCATCGAGCGGCACCTATCAGTTCGAAAGGCAAGCCTTGCCTTCCAGCCGCATGATTGACGTGCTTGCTACATGGGTTGAAAAGTATCCGATCCTTTCTATCGAAGATGGTTGTAGCGAAGAAGATTGGGACGGCTGGAAGCAGTTGACGGATACGCTCGGGCCTGCCGTGCAATTGGTGGGAGATGATCTCTTTGTGACCAACACGAATCGACTCCAGGAAGGTATCGACAAAGGAGTTGCCAACAGCATTTTGATCAAAGTCAATCAAATCGGTACGCTCAGCGAAACCATCGAGGCAGTCAAACTTGCTACGCGTGCGGGTTACACCAGTATTGTCAGTCACCGTAGTGGAGAGACAGAAGACACTACCATTGCCGATCTAGCTGTAGCTCTAGGTACGGGCCAGATCAAGACCGGATCTGCGTCGCGAACCGACCGAATGGCCAAGTACAATCAATTGCTTCGTATCGAAGAGGAACTTGGAAGCGCCGCGCAATATGGAGGCAAATATCTAAAGGAACGAATTTCCAAAAGACGTAACGGATAACCCCCGGATCTTAAAACTATCCGCAGTCGGGGCAAACGAGTCAGCGACAGAACTTCAAGGGTGCATTTCCACAATGTTCACGAACTCCGGTAGGATTTCGCACCGAACGCTCATGTTGAATATCGATAACAGATGAGCCTACTCTTTGCCGCGGAGAGACAATACAGCTTCTGCCGGTTGATCGTCACGATGTACGACCGTCAGCGGCGAGGTGGACGCAGGGGAGTCCCAGCCACAAACAAGTTGGACCTGGGCTTCAGCCCCAGTCCGGAAAGCTATTCAACCCTTTGCACACCATCAAAACGAGTCAACCAAGCTGGTTACCGAACGCGATCGACGTGCAACCCCAGAATACTCGACTGGTGCACATAATACCGCGTATGACACTGCTGACGTAAGTGGCAGGTTCTGTCTCGAATAACAAACGAGTTGGCGAACGAGTCAGCATGACCATACAATGCAGAGATGAGTCACACGAATTCCGAGCATTCGCGTCGATCGTCCCTTGGCGAATCACCGTGGTTTTGGCTTTATCTATTTGCCACGGTGGCGCTGATCGTGTTGTTGGTGAACCGGCCTAAGATTGTTTCGCGACAAGTGCAATTGGAACGCAATCTTCAGGCCCGGCAACGCGCTGCGCAAGTGGTCGCGGGCCAAAAACCCACTGCACCGCTGTCAGAAGAAAACGCACCTCAAATATCCCTAGTGCCACTGTATGTGCTGCTTGCGGTTCTGGTTCTGACCGGCTGGATAGGTCTTGTGCGTAGCCGCTGGAATTCCTTAAAAGTCACGCGCAGCTCGGCCAACGAGACATCTACGGGCAAGGCAAACTCGGCCATCGAGCTGTATGCGTGTTTCAAGGAGCACACTGGGCATGATTCTCGTCTTGAGTGAACAGCCCTGGACGCTCTTGTTAGGAGGGTTATTCCTCGCTGCCTTGCTTTTTTTCGTTTGGACGCAACTGTATCGTCCCGTGCTCTTATACGCTATTGCTGTTGTTCTTCTTATAACCGGTGCGTTGATTAGTGTGGAACGCTTGTGGGTCACGGACCGTGAGTCGATCGTACTTACGCTCTATCAAATTGCACGTGATATTAAACAAGACAACTTGCCCAAACTGCTTGCTTACATAGCTCCCGAAGCTACGGGAATTCGCCGCCTAGCTGAGTTCGAATATCATCGCTATCAAGTGCGCGAAGTCCGGATCACAAAAGTTTGGGAAGTAGACGTGAAAAACGATCATTCTCCCCCGGAAGGTGTCGCCAAGATAAGCGTAATTGTACGAGGTGGTTTTCGCGGCGACGAGGTTGACGACACAGCTATGCGCTATGTCGTTGTCCATCTTCGCCGATACGACAAGCACTGGAAAATCTTCGCTTATGAGCATTACCCGCCGTTCGAGGCTTTTCGGCGTGAACCCGGGTCTGCACAGCCAACCTTTCTTGACATGCCGATACACGATAAATAAACGGTTCGACTCCGCAGCAAGAGTAGAAACGCCGTCATCAAAGCAGTAACTTTTAGAGCCACATCTATCGCCGGTCCAACTGCCGTACGTATTTTCCTAAAACGTACGCTACCGTCCGTGACTTCTTTACAGCCGCTCTGCGAACATTTCACCTTGTTCTGGTTATGGACCGGGTGCTGGCGCGACACCACCAACGCCAAAACCAAACGGAGTAATAATCACAACCGGCGGAGGAGGTCCCCACCAGGGATAGGGGACGGAATAGGGTCGGTAGGGGAATTGCCACTCGCCGTAGGGCCGTACCGGAACGGGTCCCCATTGTTCCACGACGTGAAGGTAGTCGGCCGAATCGCCGCCACTACGCGGCCGAATCACATTCTGGATATGGCGATATCCGTTTTGCGCCACGTGGGGATCCGGGGTGGCGATTACTGGCCCAATCGGCGAATACTGGCCAATCCTTTGGCCGGTCTGGGGATGATGCGAATAGGTCGAGCGGGAGGCGACCCACTCGCCGCCAATCACTACCGGTGAAATCCACGACACGGACGTAAATACCCCCAGATACCATGCCCAACGGTAAGTCACACGGTGAACTCCGCACCGCGATATGTATTTTGTCGCACAGAGCATAGCCGATTTGCTTAATGAAGCTAGGAACGGCATTCTTGTTAGCCATCAACTCGTTTTCACCACCCGAAGTCCTCCCCTTCCTTCATTGCGATTGCCCGAGGTCCCGCTGTCAAGAGTTTTTTCAAGCGGAATATGGCTGGCGACCATTAACGCGCTTTACTATTGGCACCATCCGCCGTGCGCAAAGAATGGTCTAGCGTGCGTCTTGATTGTGGGTGGGTCTTGCCACCGACGGGGCGGATCCGATGTGGATCCGGCTTTGTTGCGCTCCAAGAAGTGCGTCCTGATACGGGGTCGATGTGTGCGTGTTGGCACAACGGAATCGGCTCATTACTTCTCTGGGCGGTTATGATCCTTTTTTCGAACATGAGGTCGGCCGAGATACAGGCACTAGTCCTCCGTTCGTTTGACCGGTTGTTATTTTCCTGGTGCGCGTTGTTTTCGGCGTAGGAGATATCTTAAGAAATGTCCTAACTCCGCGTATCGAAATCCCGAATCCACATAATGCTCAATCACATAAAATGCGAAATAATAGCTTCGGCAAAAGGCCCAAACACAGATTATGAGAAGCCGCGCAACAATCCACGAGCGAGCCTGCAGCCAAAGTAGACTAGCCGACAGGACTCCCAAGATGAAAAATAGGATCCCTTTCAGCCAAATAAGGTATGGTTGCCTGATGTTCGTGGTGAACAGTTTTCCGAGGAACAAGCGCATAGGGAAAAGCCTTCACGGCTCGTGAGCTTCCTATTTGCCTCTAGGAAATTGTATCGACAATCCGGCAAGTGCCTAGCGGCGTGAATCGCTGTATCCGATCATCCTTCCGTCGATGGCACCATACTCCGTCTGGCAAACGTTGACGGAGAGCCTACTGAATGCCTTGTTCGCGTTTTTTTGGGGTCTTGCTTGTTGGAACCCACTCTAGAGAACGCAAATCAAATTCTACGACATATGGCCAAGCTGCGGTTTGGGCGTTGGAAGCATTTTATAGCGCTGTGTCGGCCCACGTAATCCGGTAAATATTGCAGAGCAAGCGCTGCGAGAGACAATTAAGGAACCTCTGCATAAGTCACCCGTATTGTACGGAACCTTTTAGCAAGTCG
>CAYRMD010000072.1:0-25939 GCA_964425225.1 uncultured Pirellulaceae bacterium
TTAATTGACGCTGCATGTTGTTTTGCTTGTGCCTTTGTGCCTTAGCGCCTTTGCGTTGAACCTTTTTCCTTTCTAGATGCCTCCGCAAACGGAATAAGTTGCGCCAAGGCTCCTGAATTTCGTAAGTTGTGGCACCTTCCCAAGACACGCAACTTGCCAAGATAAGAGTGCAGAGCGGGGTGGCTCTTGCGACCGAGCTTCGCTTGCAGGTGCTCAAAAAACTGCTCTGGACCTAAAATCGGCTGTTGTTAGACTTCCGTTGGCGTACTGCGACTTTTGGCGGGGCAACTCATTGAACCCAACGCCATCACCAGATCAAGCGAACGGTCTCGTGCAGTCAGGATGTACGTTCGGACAAGGAGGTATGCGGCGTGGGAATCAGGCGTTTGCAGCGCAAAGCGTTTTGGGAACTGCTGGCAGGGGCACTCGTGACACTGCTGGGACTTGCCCTTGCGCATAGGATTCTTGGCCAGACGTCCGATACGCCAACCGGCCAGAGCAAAAAGGAACAGCAGTCTACACTAGCAGAGCCTCATACTCCATCAATCGATGCATGGTTGCGGTCGGTGCCCCGTCGCACGGTGGCGGCTGCATCGTTTTTGGACATTACCCCGGGCCGCACACGCCGTGATGAACTCCACAATCGGGTCATCGCGCGATCCGCTTCGACGCCCAACCTAAAAGCGGATCGTTGGACGGTGTCCGTAGAGCCGTTCAAGAGTGTAGAGATCGTTTTTCGCTCCGATCTCGTAGAACGCGTCACGGTGGAATTCAACGAAGGAAAACCGTTCGAAGAAGTTCGCGAGCAACTGCGCCTTGGGCGTTTTGCGCTCGTAGCCGACGAAACGTTGCAGGCGGAGGAAGTAGCCTGGGTGGTTCCCGAACGGGGATTACGATTATGGCTACGAAAAGCATCCGAGCCGTTGCTCGTGACTCGCATCGAGTTGTTTGAGCCACACGCCGAAGACTTACGACTGCGGGCATGGCGCAACGAATCTCTGCGGATTGGTGAGATTTTGGCAGATCTGGAGTACGCGGTGAGCGTGAATCCTGCCGATGAGTGGGCATTGCTTGGGATAGCTCGCCAGTGGGAGAGAATTGGCTATGCAGATCGTGCGTACGCACGGTTGGCAGCGAGCAACGTAAAATCGGAGCTTGTTCAATTGGAGTTAGCAAGGTTGTTCGTGGCCGACGGGCGAGCGGACAAAGCCTTATTGGCCTTGGGGCGAGTTACGCTACCTGAGGAACCACCGCCGCTGGTGGCGAGTATGCGCTCCTTGGTACGGGCTGACGCATTGACGGCTGACCACTTTGTCTCAAAGCCACAGGAAGCGCTTGCTGAATATGTCGCTGCGATACAGGCTGCCCAAGCGAGCTTGGTGAAAGGTCAGTCACTGGAACGCGATTTGGCTCGCGAAATTCTGCTCGAAGCCCACACGGGTGCCGCGCGTGCCATTGCCAACGGCCCCTTTAGCAACCGCGTCGAGTCTGCGAAACGTTGGCTAGCTCAGGCCGAACAGATTGTTCAGCATGTCGAACAAGCCGGTGCTACGTGGCCATTGGGGCGGGGCCGAGTCTGGGCGGCGCAACTGGCGTGTTTCGTTGTGCTCAAAGATCCCTCGATTCCGCATCCGTCCGAAACACAACTACAACAGTGGACGGATATGCTATTGGCAGAGGTCGATCCCTACGGCGAACGGTGTGCCAAAACGTGGGCAGGCCGCCTGTGGCTGCAACTTGCCGAAGCGGCACTTGCCAAAGGTCAGGCGGACGCAGCATTGCGGGCAGTCGAGTTGGCCGCCACTCTGCTGTCCGAGACAACACAAACTCCGCCGCCGTATCCGTACGGAGAAGTTTGGCTGGGCCAAGCCTACTATCTTTTGGGTGCAGTCCATGCGATTGCACGGCGTGATCATCGGACGGCTGTTCGCTGGTACGATCGGGCTTTGCCTTTGCTTCGCGAACCGGCGGACCGTTTATTGGGCGCGCGTTGGTTAGGCAATCAGTGGGTTAGCTTGGCAATCTCCTACTGGGAAACAGGAGATCAAACTGCGGCCGTTCGGTACACGGAAACCGGATGGCAAATACTCCGCCAAGCTATCCAAGCCGGGCGATGTCCTCCAGAAGCAGCCGAGGTGGCTCGCCAAAACTTGGCGTTCATGTACCGAAGGCTCGGACAGGCCGAAAAGGCCAATCAGTTGATCGAAATGGCTCGCGGGACTCAGGCTCCGATGCCCCCGGAATCGGCCGCCACGCCCCCCATGCAATAGATTCTTAGAGATTCTGTCTTTTTGCTAAGTTCCAAGATTCGACGGCTTACAGCGAATACGGCATGGGGATAGAATGTAGCTATCGCGCGGCGCACCGGTACGGGCCATGGGCACGGGAGGTATTACCTATGACGTCCTTTGCTCTTGTTTTTCCTCTGGCATTGATTGTTCTCCTCATTTTGTATGCCGTAGCCGTTTACAACGGTCTTGTAACGTTACGCAATCGCTACAAGAATGCCTTTTCGCAAATCGACGTACAACTCAAGCGCCGATACGATCTTGTCCCGAACCTGGTTGAAACGGCCAAAGGCTACATGAAACATGAGCGGGAGACGTTAGAGGCTGTCATTGCCGCTCGCAATACGGCCCTACAGGCAGTTCAAGCCGTGGCTGGCCACATCGGAGAGCCATCGGCTATGCGTTCCTTAGCGGCTGCCGAAGGGGCTTTAGGGAGTGCTTTGGGTAGACTGTTGGCAGTGATGGAAGCATATCCGGACCTGAAAGCAAACCAGAATATGATGGCCTTGCAGGAGGAGTTGACGTCAACCGAGAACAAAGTCGCCTTTGCTCGGCAAGGTTTCAACGATGCCGTCACGGCATACAATACGGCACGCGAACGCTTTCCGGCGGTGATTTTCGCGAATATGTTCGGTTTCGCTGAAGCGTCGTTGTTTGAAATCGAATCGGACAAGGAACGCCAAGCGCCTCAAGTAAAGTTTTAATCGGGTCGGACTATGGTCTACTTGCAGGGCGTGTTCTAGCCTCTCGAATCATTGGTCCCCGGGAGGCGTCCTATGGATTTCTTTGCCAGCCAAGATCGGGCTCGCCGAAACACATGGTTGCTACTTTTCTATTCTGCGCTCGCTATAGTCGGGCTAGTTGTCGCCCTGTGGGGATTGGCCACTCTGGCGGCCGCCAACGATCGATCGGCGAATGTCCCGCCGTGGCGCCCGGACATTCTGTTAGCCGTCTCGCTCTTCACGTTGTTCGTCGTGTTCTGCGGTAGTCTTTACAAAACTTGGCAGTTGCGGGTTGGCGGCGAATGCATCGCGCGGCAATTGGGCGGCAGACCCGTGCTTGCTAACACGCCGGATATCCAGGAACGGAGGCTGCTTAATGTGGTCGAAGAAATGGCTCTTGCCACCGGAATCCCCCCTCCACCGGTATACATCCTGGACGAGGAAATGAGCATCAATGCGTTCGCCGCGGGCTATTCACCTGCCGATGCAGTGATTGGTGTTAATCGCGGTACATTAATGTACTTGAACCGCGACGAATTGCAGGGAGTGATCGCCCACGAGTTCAGCCACATTCTGAACGGCGACATGCGACTTAACCTGCGACTCATCGGACTGGTCCACGGTATACTCGTAATTGCCCTAATCGGTTACTACATGATGAAATTAATCGGGCGGAGCCGCCACCGCCGTAGTCGGAACGATATGTCGGTCTATGTGTTCCTAGTGGGATTGGTGCTCTATTTGATCGGATCGATCGGCGTCTTTTTCGGTCGATTGATTAAAGCCGCTATTTCACGGCAGCGGGAATACTTAGCTGATGCTGCGGCTGTTCAATTTACCCGGTATCCGGATGGTATTGCCGGAGCATTAAAGAAAATCGGCGGTTTGGCTATTGGTTCTCGTATGAACCATCCCGCTGCAGAAGAGGCGAGCCACATGTTTTTCAGCATGGGTTTCCGCACCTTTTTCGCACCACTGTTTGCTACACACCCGCCGCTGGTATCCCGCATCCGCCGGATTGATCCAAAATTCAATGGTGTTTTTCCCAGGGTAGTCCCCCTAGACCAACTGCCGTTGCCGGAAGAAATTGCTGGAGCCGCTCAACGGGTTCGCACATCCAAATTACAAACGATGGTTGTTTCGAATCTCCAACAGGATCAAGTCCAAATAGATGTCGACTCGGTATTGGCTTCCTTCGGACAGTTTTCGCAGGCCGCAGCGGATTACTTAACGAAGTTACTTGAGCAATTACCGGCCGATCTGCAAAAAGCAAAACAGGAACCATTCGAGGCACGCTGCCTTGTGTTCGCCATGTTGTGGGAAAAAGACGAGTCGGTCGCGGCGTTGCAAGAACGAATCGTGCTGGAACGTGAGGGCGAACCGACGCTGACGCGAACCTTAGCCCTGCGCAGTTTACTAGCGCAATGTCCCGATGCGGTCCGCTTACCGCTGTTGCAGTGCGCCCAGACCACGCTCCGCCAGATGTCGCAGTCTCAATACCATCAGTTCCGGGGCACTGTGGCCGCTTTAGTACAGGCCGATCGCAAAATCACATTGCGAGAGTTTGTACTGCAACACATCTTGTTGACGCACCTAGATCGACATTTCATTAACCCGATCCCCCCTCGCATTCGCTACCGATCGGTCAAGGCAATTCCGTCGCAAGTCCATCTGCTGTTGTCGCTTGTAACTCATATAAGTCGTGTACCGCCGGAGCGAGCCGAAGACGTGTTCCGCACCGGTTGTGCTGCTGTAGGAATCGAGCCGACGGTGCCCTTGCTCCCACTGCAGGAGTGCACTTTGGCAAAGATCGAGCAGGCCATGCACAAACTGCGCTCTGCTACTCCCACCGTCAAGAAAAAGCTACTCATTGGCATGTTCACTATCGCCACCGCTGATCAACGGATCACGACATACGAAGCGGAACTGTTGCGTGCCATCGCTGAAGCGATCGACTGCCCAGCTCCTCCCATCGTTGCCACGCAATTGGGTACCTCATAAATTGCACGGCATAGTCGACCGTGGATCACAGTGGAATTTCTTCGAACACGGCCGACCTTCGAGTTGTGGTTTAGCTGCCTCAGGTGCACCTTGCGTTTCTGGACACTCATCAATCTCTTTGCCGACGCGATACGGCCGCCACGAATATCGCTTCCGTCCTTCCGCCATCGTCTTCCCCTTTGGCGGTTTACAGCCAGGCCGCGCATCAAAACGGACCCACACCTTGGAAGACACCGGATTGTCCCTAATTTTCCTGGGTGCGCCATGCGCAGCAACTTTCGGGCTCAGTCGGGAACATTACTCCATCGCTACGTACGTCACCTTTACACGTAAAGCATGATCTAACGTAAAGGCGCAAAGGCGCAGGGGCGCAGTAAAGAAAAACCCTGGTGGATAATTAGACCTTCGCAGGGCTCGCCAGAGGGATTCGCCTGGGGACCACCATTGTGGTGATTTCTTATTTACCATAACGTGGTGTGGCAAGATTTCTCCGGATTTTACATTGCATGTGACCGCCAATCGGCTATAAAGAGATTTGAGGTGCAGGGTGCGGTGCAGTGCTCCCTCGTCAACCAACCCGGCTACCGTGGCAATTATTCGTACCTTTTTTAAAGCAGCAAACGGATGCCGACGTTGGCACTATGCGAGAGCTCCGGAACAGGAGTCCGACTATGACTTTAGTAATCCGCACCGGTACAGTGACGATCAATCCAGCATTCTTACAGGAGGTGAAAGAGCTTCACGAGGAACTGTGGCAGAAAGTGCAGCAGTGCCGTTGCCGTGCATCGGAGCCACTGGCGAACGATCAGGAAGCACAAATGTTTCGTCAGATGCTCGCGGATCTACTCGATACGCTGGATCGGCACTTCACAGTCGAAGAGACATGTGGATATTTCGAGAATCCCGTAGACGTAGCGCCTCATTTGGCCAGCCGCTGTGAACAGCTTCGCCGTGAACATGCTTCGCTTTATTTAGAGCTCTTGGCAATCTTGGAACACGCCGATGCGCTTTTAAGCTGTCCGGCATCTTTACCAATGTGGGTAGCCATTCAATCGGACTATATTGCATTCGACGATAGATTCAAGGCTCATGAAGAGGCAGAGGCTGACCTCATCCAACGCGCCTTTAATCAGGATATCGGTGGCGAGGGTTAATTACCGAACTGATCCGTCAACACTCAAACAGTTCAAACTAAGGGTTTCTTTCCGGATCCAAGATAATCTCCGGCAATCGATCTGTGCCGTTACGTAGCCAACGTCGAGCGTCGGCGGCTCGAAACTCGATCGCTAAGCTCGGACGTCGATCGTCGTGTGATTCGCCCGACTTTTTCCACACACACCATCGCCACACAAGCAGCAGGAGTAATATACTGGCTGCTAGTCCCAACCAATTTAGGCTCTTCACCGTTGGGCCCTGCGCGTCCACTGACGAATCGGAAGTCTGACAGATCCGTCCGCCGCTCGGGCATCCCCTGCATCCAGTGGGAGTTTTCGACCAGTCGACGCGCCGCGGTCTAGTAGAATATCTCCTGCTTTACTAACCGATACAGCTTGCCAGTCCGATACCATCGTTACCGTCGCTTCGACGCTGTCGGCGCAACGTGCGTCCAACACTCGTCTGTATGGTAACGGTCCCGCACCGGATGCATTCGCCGTAAGCTGAATTTCGCCATTTCGCGACGCCGGGTTTGACAATGATTCAGCGCTTAGGCGCAATGTGCAGAGGCCCAAGGCAGAGTAAGGCTTCATATAGCAATACAGTGAGGCTGGCGTCAGTTGGCCACAACCCAGCGACCATCTTCCCCTTGTGACCTGTCGTGACCGGACGTCGGTCACTCGACAGTTCTTCCACGGATGATTCGTAATTGGGATCGAGCGACCGCGAGTGGGATTACGTTCGTGCCATGCGATTGTTCGGACATACCAACGCGTCTATTGTCGTTCCAATTCGTAAATATAACCGAACGTGTCGGTCAAATAGACTTCACCGTGACGGTCTACGCCGAAGGAGATGATGGGCATACCGGTGTCCTGCAACGGATGATTGGCCACGACACGCCGTTTTTCGTAATCGTAGCGAAGTGCCCAAAACTTCCCAGTGATGTAGTCCGCATATAGGTAGCAGCCAATCAATTCGGGAAACCGCCGCCCGCGGTAGACGACCCCGCCAGTAATCGACTTGCCCACGCTGTGATGATACTCCCAAATCGGGTCGATGAGGTCAGGACGCGCCTCGGCGCCTTGCCGACCGAAGCGGTGCTTGCCCTCACGTAGATTCCAACCATAGTTGCCGCCCTGGGTGATCAGATTGATCTCTTCCCACAAATCCTGACCAACGTCGGCAGCCCAAAGCGCTCCGGTAGCTGGATCAAAGGCCATGCCCCACACGTTCCGCAAGCCGTAGGCGTAAATCTCTGGGCAAGCTCCTGGGCGATTGACGAACGGATTATCTCGGGGAATGGCATAGTTTTTTCCAGGATCTTCCCGGTCTACGTCGATACGAAGAATCGAGCCGAAGAGTGTGCCAAGGTTTTGTCCGTTGCCAAACGGGTCGTTGGCTGCTCCCCCATCACCGAGCGAAATATATAAATATCCATCGGGTCCAAAGACCAAGTTGCCGCCGTTATGGTTCCAGAATGGCTGCCGTATTCGCAATAACTCCCGCTCACTTGTGGGATCTCCTTTTTGCGGATCGCTCGGGAGAACCGAGAAACGAGATATTACCGAAGTGTGTGGCTGATCGTTTGTAGTGTAGTAGACAAAAAAGTAGCCGTTCTCTCGGAACCGCGGATGAAAGGCCAATCCCAAGAACCCTTCTTCATTCTCATAGTCTTTGTAAGTAACTCGATCTTCAATGTCGAAGAATACTGGTGCCTCTGTGACTTGCCGATCGCTGCCTAGCAAGTAGATAACGCCATGCTGCGAAGCTACGAAAATTCGGTCCGTGTTATCAGGGGCCGTTGTAAAAACAATCGGCCGCCTTAAACGCAAATTTGGATACGCCTTGCGAATGCCGATGCCAAGCGGCGATTGATCGATTCCAGGCTCTGCTTGGGCAAATAGCCCTTCGACGCCGCCCACGATCATCGCTGCTAACGTCCACCCCAGCACCCGAACAGCTCGCTCGTTAACCACATACCGTCCTCACTAAGATGTA
This sequence comes from uncultured Pirellulaceae bacterium, assembly GCA_964425225.1. Taxonomy (GTDB): domain Bacteria; phylum Planctomycetota; class Planctomycetia; order Pirellulales; family Pirellulaceae; genus BPJU01. The sequence goes on from CAYRMD010000072.1 coordinate 8,168, forward strand.
CAGCTCCTCGGTGATTATTTCTCTCAATTGATAAGGACTGTTAGCGAGAAAGGCAAAATTGTCGAGCCATTACCGACACACAGAATCTTAGGATCACCCCATCGGATTCGGCAAATTCCCACTAGGCTTGGCAGACAAAGGTATCCGCATAAATCGACCAAGCTAGAGATTGGATTCCAATGTAACAGCATTTCATCGGTTGGTAGCTGCTGCCCGATCGGGACATATTTACAGGTTTTTTGCCAATACTCGTAATAACAGTCCGAAAGCTCACCGAGCTACTTGCGCTGATGCCGCCTTGCCGCGTCCGACGGGTATCCTATCGACAGCGTTTCCACAACGCCCACCAATTCTCGGCGGAGGCGAAACGGCCTGAAGGGTGACATCGTATGATGAAACACCTCGCGTTTACTTCGTGAGCTTAAACAGCCTTGAATTCCCGCGAACATCCCGCGTTCGGCTCCAGATATCGAAAACCTGGCCGCAAGAACTCGCCTACCAGCTAAGCTCCTACGGCTCGTGGAATAGCCCGTGTGTATAGAACCTTACTGCGTCGCAGCAGACAGCTTTAGCCAGTTTATTCGATAGCCAACAACTCTACTTCAAAAATCAACACGCTGTTCGGAGCGATATCAGGCGGAGCCCCCTGAACACCGTATGCCAGTTCTGAGGGAACGAAAATACGCCACTTGTCACCAACCTTCATCTTTTGAAGTGCCTCGGTCCAGCCGGGAATAACTTCATTGACCGCAAATGTCACGGGCTCTCCAGCTTCCACCGAACTATCAAACACCGTTCCGTCAATGAGGGTGCCGTGGTAATGTGTCTTAACGTGATCGGTCAGTTTAGGGCTCGGCCCGGTGCCGCTCTTGAGCACCTGATATTGCAACCCGCTGGGTAATTGGACAACACCAGGTTTTTGTGCGTTGGCTTTAAGAAACGCTTCGCCTTTTTCTTTGTTTTCCTTCGCCAAACGCGTCAACGACTCTCTTTGAAACGCGCTGATCGATTCACGGAGATCTTGCTGAGGAAGAGCGGACGGTTTGCCGCCCATTGCATCCTGCAAACCACGAATCAGCGCCGGAATCGCAACGAGCATTCCGTTACCGCGCAATTGCCGGCCGATCTGGTAACCGATGCCGTAACTCGCCTTATCTTGTAGCGTAGAAAACGCCGTACCTTGCTTCTCGGGCTGCTCCGGTTGCCCTGTCTGGCCCCGAAGCGTTCCATAACAGACCAATGCGGCAAAAACGGCTAACCACCAGCGCATAGTTTTCTCCTTTGCAGTGCAAACATTTTTACGGATGTCTTACACGCCCGCACCTGAAATCCTTGCCACGTTCTCGAGGTACGTGCGGTAAGAACAGTCGCTCATTCTAATCCGTCCGCGCATTTGCCGCTACTTGGCAAATGCGTATCCCTACCGAGATCCAAACGCACACGTTGTTCATGTGGCCAGATCGACCGCCCGAGACATGGCTGCTCTCTAAAGTGCCGAGAGATAGGGATGCATCAACAGAACGGCAAGCAGGAGCAACGACGATACCTGAAAAGAATAGGCTAGAAACCTGGGTAGAGTAGGTACACGATGCAAATTGGTGAGCGAGCGAAGGCGAGGCACTTGGTTTCGGTACCCCGTATCACGATTCAGACTGCCCGGTTACTGGATCAATATAGCCCGTTCAAGTCGTAGGGTAGCCTTCTGAAAACCGTTTTCATCTGCTGCATAAACCAATATTAGCTCTTGATTCGCACGAACCGTCTGTCCAACAGGGACAAGAAACTCGAAGCCTACGCGCGGATCGATTGGCTCACCCTGGCGCATGCGTCCTCCGCCCATTTCCACTAAGGCGTATCCGATTTGCTCAGCATCGATTGTGGCCAGGGTCCCCGAGCGTGGGGCACACCAGGGTGTCGGATCAACGCGCGGCAAGGGTGCGAGTGGATTGCCCCCTTGTGCTCGAACCATCGCACAAAACCGCTCCCACACTGCTCCACTAGCTAGGACATCATTCAATTGCCGCGTAATTTTTTCCTCATCATCGAATCCAACTAATTGCAGGGCCGCAACCGCCAACCGGCGAGTAACTTCCAGCAAGTCCGGTACCGACTGACCCTGTAACACATCCATTACTTCCTGAACCTCGAGGGCGTTGCCTACGCGACGGCCTAGCGGTATGTCCATAGCATGTAGAAGGGCAGCCGTGGGCAATCCCAACTGCATCCCGGTTTTAGAGAGCGAATCGGCAAGCTGTTGAGCCTGCTCGAGAGTTTTCATAAACGCGCCCCGCCCGTACTTGACATCCAACACCAGAGCATCGATCCCTTCAGCAAGCTTCTTGCTGAGGATGCTGGCCGTGATAAGGGGTATGGACGGAATGGTGGCCGTTACGTCGCGAAGGGCATACAGCTTCTTGTCAGCGGGCACAAGCTCGTGGGTAGCTCCCACGATGGCGCAACCAACCTCAGAAACAACACGCCTAAACTGCTCCAAACTCAGCTCGGTGCGCACACCGGGAATTCCTTCGAGCTTGTCGAGCGTGCCCCCGGTCGGCCCCAACGCCCGCCCAGAAATCATCGGTACCCGCACCCCGCAGCAAGCAAGCCATGGAGCCAACAGTAAAGAAACCTTATCTCCAACACCGCCCGTCGAATGTTTATCCACGAGGGGATGAAATTCTTGGGGCCATTCCAGAACCTGACCACTATGCGTCATGGCTAATGTGAGTGCGGTAAGTTCCTCGTTCGATAGGCCTTGAAAATAGACGGCCATTGCCCAAGCCGCCACTTGATAATCAGGTACTTCATCCTGCACATAGCGCTCGATGAACCATCGTATTTCCTCTTCACTCCAAACACCCCCGTCGCGCTTACGCGCAATCATTTCTACTGGGTTCATCGGACCATACACCTCCGACACTCTGTCAACCTTGGGCCCCCCATCGCCACAGCCGTACGGTACAACAACAAGGCGTCACGGTTCAAGCTTGTTGTCAAGCAATAACATGTTTTTGAGTGTCATGAGCCTGCGTCGTGATTGTAGGCGGAACGCTACTTTGGGCGGTAGGCTGCCACCCAGGTTAGCCATATCTTCATTCCAAGATCCGCAATGGTACATGGTCACCGTATGGACTTTGAACGAGGGAAGATCTCGCTACAGCCCTAAAGAGCCGTGACCCGTAAGAGAGCGGCTTTCCGTGAATCGAGCCATCTCACTTTGTCCAGGTGGGTCGGGAGCCCGCCACTCCAGGTGGTGCATGGCCCACGTTGGTCTGGTTCGCCGCGCGTGCGCCAAGGCACGGACCTCGGTCCTGCCGTGCGCTTTGGCAAAACTCACGATCTCGAGCACGTCACTGATAGACCCGTGCTACGCACCTGGTATCAAAATGCACATCCCTGTTGTTAGCGAATTGCCTCCTGCTATGACCACCAGCAGCAGAACACGAAGCTTTTAAAAGCGGCTTGTTATATTCTCGATCGATAAGAATGTCGGCGAGGATCTCCGAAATCACAAGAGCGCCGCTAACAGCATGGCAGCATCAAGACTGTCGCAAAACGGACCGCCTATCGCGCGACCTGTTCCGGGAAATCACGCTCGAAGCGCTCCCATAACTTAGCCGGATTTGCCTCGACCACATACAGCTTCCCGCGGATTTCTTTGGTTTGGCCTGGTTCGAGACCTCCGATGCGAAAGTCGCAGTGCAAACAAGCGATGACTCCCTGAAAAATTTCTTGGTATGGTTCGAACGCAATCGCTAATATCATTTTTTCGTCAGCCGAAAAGCACCCCGTAAGACCACATGAGGGCACCAGCGGACTCAGTGGTCGCGGGTTGAGGTCGTTGCGATCTACGCCCTTCGCACCGTAAACTTGGCCATACACGTAACGTGCCTTATCCACCCAGGGCTCCGTTGGCAATCGCGTCAATCGGTCATCAATGTATAAGAAACACTTGTGCACGTAGCGAGGGATCCTTTCACGAGCATCGTCTTTCCCGCAACCGGTGAAACGGTCCACTCGCATACAGGGCTGCGCCCAATGCACGGCAGAAGGACGGTCCGTCGGGTTGTGCGCCGCAATGCGAAAAACAACCTCATCCATGCCAGCTTCTAGGACATGCCGAACAACAACTCCGTCGGCTAACTCGTCCAGCAGCACAATGCGTTTTCCATCCGACGATTGCTCCAGTAATCGACTCCTATGAGGAATCACCGTCTCAGACCAGTCACGGTCTGTCGACCCAGGGCGGCAATATGCCTCCAAATAATGAATCGCAACTTCAGCCGGCATCGCCGGGCCGCGAATCGTGAGCATCCGGTTTTCCCAATGGAGGAATAGACCCGGCGGATGATTCTCAGCCGCGACGGATACCAGGGAGACGGCACAACTAAGGCTGGCCAACGCGCACGGAAGCAAGAAATGTTTCATATTCATATCATTCTACCAAAATGTAACAACCAGGCGGAATGCTACGACGCTTGAACAATACAACGTCCGCCGCGGAACAACTTCACCCACCTATAGCACTTGCGCGATCGCTCGATACTTACAAATTGCCCACTCACAAACCAATTAGGTCTACTTGTGGGCTACTCGGTCACGCTTCCAAGAACAACCCAGCTTTATACGCGCGGACACCGACCAGGGCAAGATATGATTGGATTATTACAGGAGGTCCTCATCATCATTCTTGCCACCGCGTTTTGCGTTAAACTATCTTACGTAACTGTCTCCCGACGTCACAGAGCGCGCATATCTGACTATTTTTTTCTGCCCATTATCGGAAACAGCTGTGACGCGACCCGTAATGCATCAGTCCTGCCCGGACGTACCTACCGAGGGCGAATCCTGCATCAAATAGGCGAAGAGGGCCTGAACCTCTTCGATCGAAAACGGTTCGAGCAGTCGTTCTGGCATGAGCGACAGATTTGAAGGGACAACTTGCTCGACCTCCTCTACCGGTAGGCGGAGGCGTTCCGTAGCTGTTTGAATGGTAACCGTTTCGCGAGATTGCTCGACGACAATCCCGACCAACACGCGACCATCAGCCAGTAGGAGGGTGGAGGCTCGGAAATTTTCCGCCACTTGTGCGGACGGCTCCAGGAGATTCTCCAACCAGTAACGGAGGTTGTGACGTTGGGCGCCGGTCAGATCAGGCCCCACGCTGCCGCCTTCTCCAAATAGCTTGTGGCACGAACCGCACGCGCGCCTGAATATTTCAAGGCCCTTCCTAGGATCAGCTTCCCTCAATCGACTAGGCGACAACTGTTGTTCATAGAAAGTTATGCGTTGTTCGCGGTCCAATTGCTGTGAGACACTGGGCCATAGTTGTTCGACCAAAGTAGCAACGTGCTCGTTGCGCAGGTGTCGAAGCTGTTGGAGGTGAATGGCATTAAGCTGCTCCCGCCTGACAACGCCGCGCTCGATAGCGTCTAGCAATGCTTCGGCAGCTCGAGGCCGAACGACGCAAGCGTCGAGTAAGGCCGTTTGCACTTCCGGTGGCAGGCGTTTATAGCGTTGGAGGACGGGCTCGATCCATTCAACATCCTCCCACACTGCTAAACCACGCACCGCATCTACGCCGAGTTCACGATGCTCCAGCAATGCCAGCAACACAGGGCGAACTTCGGACTGGCGAGTGGCGACCAACGTCGCAATGGCTCGACGCCGCTTGTCAATCGGTGCAGCCGAGTCCGCCGCTAATTTCAATAAAGATGTTACTGCCTGACCGTCGCCAAACAATACCGACAATTCCTTTACCAAGGTGGCAATCGGCTCATGGGGATCATTGCTCCAACGGGTCACTACTTGAGGCCAAGCGTGCGGCGGTGGGACCCGACGCCGCCCCGTCAATCCCTCCTCCCAACCGGTCAACACATCCTGTACCCAGTCGATGTCGATGCGGTTGGCAATCCTCTCAGCTAATGGCTCGATGGCGGACAAATAAAGATTCCACTCCTCAGCCAGGCGGCGGGCAATCCATCGGCGTAACGATCGCAAGGAACTCTGCTCCATGAGCGCGACAGCTGAAGTCGGGTCGTCCGGTATGTGAACCACCACATGATACCACAGCAACGGTACATAGAACTTATCATCTGCCCACCGAGCCTGTCGAGCAAAACACGAGACGACTCGCCAAAAAGCTTCTCCTTTCAAACGTCTCAAGACCTCGATCATAGTAACCGCGACCTGCGGATGCTGTTCCTGCTCGAGTCGTTCTCGAACTAACTGCTCGAGAGCATCTGGTGCCAAGCGGTCCACTAACAATCGCCATGCCCAGCACCGTATCGTAGGCTGCCGGTGCTTCGTCAATTCAATGCCGTGTTCCTCTGTGAGTTGCCCCGCAGCATGCCAGGCCCACAAAACCCGTAGTTGAAAACCCGGGTCGTTCGCCGTGTGAAACACTCGAGCAAAGACCTCAGGAGAGGGCACCTCTATTTCCTTCAAGCGCCGGCGTCGGAATTCACCCAACGTTTGCCGTACGTACCAAATATTTGCGTCTTCCAGCACTTCGAAGAGCTGATTGCTCGATAACGTATCCCACTGCGGGATGTGCGGCCTTGGAGGCGAACCATGCCAAATGCGATATATGCGACCTGAAGTGCGATGCACGCCGTCGTTTTCGTGGCATTCCCCGATATCGCACCAATCAGCGATCCATACCGCTCCATCCGGTCCAACTTGTAAATCAATCCCTCGGAACCACGGATCGTCTATTCGCAACACATCCGGTTCGTGCCGTGCCACAAAAGACGATCCGTACGGTTCAAGACGATCGCAATTGATCCGCCGCCCGTGCAAATTGATCATTAAAGCTCTACCGCGGTAGCGCTCAGGCCAGTTGTCCGCTTGATAGATCAACAATCCGCAGTGGGCATGTCCACCTCCTGCTTCATCGGTAGCTGCCGTCATACCTTTTCGTATATCGCTCCAGTTTTCGGATGTGTGCCAGTGATAATGGTCAGCCGTTTGGGCAATCAGATGATACAGATGCGGTACGAGATCCTCGCCGTACATTCGCTGGAAATGAGCGCCGGGAAAAACGTGCCATAAGTGACCAATCACGGTGTTAGAAAAGAATAATTCTCCTTCCGCCGACCAATCCATGCCCCAGGGGTTGGTAGTACCATGGCAGACAACTTGAAAAATCTTTCTCTCCGGCTCATAGCGCCATATGCCACAATTGATTGGCACCCGCTGATCGGGGCTTGTTCCCGGTGCACCCACCCAGGACGTGGCCTGAATCCCATGCCGGCCATATAGCCAACCATCGGGGCCCCAAGCCAATCCGTTAACGACATTGTGCCGCACTGCTTCTCCGTTCCAACCATCTAACAGAACTTCCGGCGGACCGTCAGCTACATCGTCATGGTTACGGTCTGGCAGAAACACCAAATACGGTGCGCACAGCGCATAGACGCCATCGGGCCCAAGCGCAATGCTCGTTAAGCGTTGCCCGTCGGCCCAAAACACCGTGCGGTGATCAGCCTGTCCGTCACGATCGCTGTCCTCTAAAATGATGATGCGGTCGCGATACCGCAAATCGTAATTCGTCGGTTGCTCAGCATAGGTGAGATTCTCCGCAACCCACAGCCGACCTCGTCGGTCGAATGTAAAGGCGATAGGCTGTTGGACAAGCGGTTCGGCTGCGAACAGCTGGGCATGAAACCCCTCGGGCAACCGAAATGTTTGAATAGTCGCTTCCGGATCAGACAATGGGTGCGCGGGATCCACTTTCTGCGTATCCTCGAGTTGAACTATTGGCTCACTTAGTTGTCCGTAAGTTACGGTCACTCCCATGACATATAAGATGAGGGATCGTAGTAACCACTTGCGATATCTCATAAACGAACGAACTCCTACACCACCGTTATAATAAAACCAACGCGTCGCTTGTGGGCGCTGCCATTGTAGCCAGTCCCGGTACCAGCGCACAGGGCAGGCGTACGGTCTGTCGAATGACGGAGCGACCGCGCTATGAGAAACAACCTACTGTAAATTCCTGATAGTGCCTTAATCCAACATTTGGAGTATCAATGCGGTACGACGAACCCGCCAACAGATAAGGGTAGCAGGAAGAACGCAAAGCGATCGGCGCTGCGTAGGAATACCGGATGACGTTAACTTTTTTAGACTATGCGATCATTGCCAGTTATTTCCTATTGATGCTCGTTGTCGGATGCGGTTGGAGGCAGCGCGCCGGAAGGAGCCTAACCGAGTATTTCTTATCGGGACGCAGCATGCCATGGTGGCTAGCCGGTACATCCATGGTGGCCACGACATTTGCAGCCGACACACCGCTAGCCGTCACCGGATTAGTCGTCCGGCATGGTATCGCCGGAAACTGGTTTTGGTGGTCTCTGGCGATTGGCGGCATGTTCACGGTGTTCGTTTTTGCTCCTTTGTGGCGTCGTGCCGAAGTGATCACGGACGTCGAATTGATCGAATTGCGCTATGGTGGCCGGCCTGCGGCTATCCTACGGGCCTTCCGCGCCGTCTATTTGGTGCTGCTCGTGAATCCCATCATTATGGGCTGGGTAACCTCCGCTATGCTCAAAGTACTCCGGTACGGGCTTTTGGATACCGAACTCGGTTCAACCGCACCCGGCGGTTGGATGGACGGCTGTGTAATCGCAGGGCTACTGATAGCGGTTGGATTATATAGTGTAGCCTCAGGACTATGGGGAGTAGTGATCACCGATTTCGTTCAGTTCGTTTTAGCCATGAGCGGCTGCATCGCATTGGCCGTGTTGGCGGTTGATCGCGTAGGTGGAATTGTTCGAATGAGGGAACAAATCATCGATCGCTTCGGCAGCGATGCACCCCTTCGGTTTCTACCCGATTTCTCCAGCACCGATCCATGGCTACCGCTTAGCAGCTTCGCCATCATGGTGGGCGTGCAATGGTGGGCGTCTTGGTATCCTGGAGCCGAACCGGGCGGGGGCGGATTCGTGGTGCAGCGCATGGCAGGTTGCTGTGACGAACGCCATGCCCGCTTGGCCACTCTTTGGTTTCAGCTTGCTCACTATTGCTTGCGGCCTTGGCCTTGGTTACTTGTGGCTCTCGCCGCGTTGGTTCTCATACCGGACATACGGCAATCTTCCGATCCGGACGCCGGATATGTCGTGCTGATGCGACAACTGGCCCCGCCCGGTTTGCGCGGACTGTTGCTCGTTACGTTTTTCGCTGCCTATATGTCGACCATCAGCACTCTGATCAACTGGGCAGCTTCTTATCTTGTCCGCGACTTGTATCAGCGCTTCTGGCGTCCAGAGGCCACGGAACGACAATTGGTTCGCGCATCGCGCCTCTTCTCAATCCTGACACTCATCTTCGGAGCGCTGGCGGCCTGGTTGATGCGGCACGTTTCCGTAGATGTCGCTTGGAAGTATCTGGCTGCTTTAGGAGCGGGTACGGGGGCCGTCTATATGGCGCGATGGTTGTGGTGGCGCATCAACGCATGGAGCGAAATCGCGGCTATGGGCGCTTCACTGGTCTGTTTTGCTGCCATTCAGCTCCTGACGGCTAAAACCCCGTGGCGCGAGGAACACGTGCTGGCCCTCAACGCACTCGTAACATGCCTCGTGTGGCTTGCCGTCATGTGGCTCACGCCGCCGGTATCCAATCAGATACTGCTGGCGTTTTATCGCAAGGTACGGCCTCCCGGATGGGGATGGCAGCCGCTGCAAAAACTTGCTCCTGATGTCCATGCACCCGACACACTCCGAAGCGCCCTCATGGCTACCGTATTCGGTATGTGCCTCCTGTATGGCCTGTTATTCTCCACCGGCGCGTGGCTCCTCGGTGACCGAGGTACCGCACTCGTTGGATCACTCGCCGTGGCATGTGGCGCAATTGGCGTGTGGCATTGCACGAAATCTGGGCACACAACATAAGAATACGAAGGACCTCGAGGATCGACCTTCCGACGTACATCGGTAGGTCTCTGGAAAAATAAGACTCTATGTCCAGTAACCCGGCATCCGCCAGAAATTGGCTAAAAAATCCCAAGATCCATCGGTCACTCCGGAGGGCAATTACACTTACGTACCAGCCAAGTACTGGCTACCCTTTCTGTTCGTTCTTAAACGCGACTTAGCGTAATAAGAGATTCCACTATCATAGGCAAAATTGCTCAGTGCCGCGGCCCTGCGTTCGAGCTCCGCTGGTGGTGAGCGAAGATCACTGGTTGGTTCGTCTCTCGATTCTCGAACACGCCGTTACGTCCCCTGACGCGGCTGGAACCGGAGGGCAGCCGAATTGATACAATAGCGGAGCCCCGTGGGGGGAGGGCCATCCGGGAAGACATGCCCCAAATGCGCGTCGCATGCAGCGCACAACACCTCTGTGCGCACCATCCACCAACTGCGATCCTCCCGTGTCGCAATATGATTCGGCGCTATCGGTTGTACGAAACTGGGCCAACCAGTACCGGAATCAAATTTCGATCCACTATCAAATAATGCCAGGCCGCAACACGCGCAGTGATAAACTCCAGGTTCATGATGATTCCAGAATGCACCGGTAAACGCCGGTTCTGTGCCCCCGAGGCGTGTAATGTGATACTGCTCAGGCGTAAGCAACCGGCGCCATTGCTTGTCGGTCCGAACAACTTTAGCGGGCTTCGAAGGGCACACTTCCTCTTGACTCATATACCGATTCCCATGAAGGAACCACGCAACACTCGCCGAGTACCGATTGCTGACACAGCTTGTATCCGGCAATAGGACGATGGGAAGCTACGATTCATGGGTGTTTCCCTACCGGTGGGCTCGCCTCCGTTCTCCTCGCCCGCAACTCGTACTATCGCAGTGGCGAATACATCGAGGACATTATACCCTTAGATTAGAATCGCAGCTTCGGTCACGCGGGAGGACACGTTATGCTGTCGGCGCTTGGGGCGCTGGCGTGCCAATAGGAGGCCCAATGGTGCAATATGCTGAAATTGCTCAGATGATTGACCACTCGCTTTTGGCACCCAATCTTGGCGAGCAGCAATTGGAAGCTGGCTGCCGCCTCGCGATTAGCTATCAAGTTGCCACGGTGTGCACCATGCCGTATTTCGTCCAACGCTGCAGCCGCTTGCTGATGGGAACCACCGTGTTGCCGACGACAACGGTCGGTTTCCCTCACGGCGTTCATCGCTCTTCCATGAAGCTAGCCGAGGCGCTTCGCGCACTGGATGACGGTGCCAAAGAATTGGATATGGTAGTTAACATTTCGAAGGTGGTGAGCGATGACTGGAAGTATGTCGAGAGCGAAATAGCCAGTATTTTAGAAATTGTCCACACCGCAGGTGCGAAACTTAAGGTTATTTTCGAAAATTGTTATCTTGACGATTCACACAAGATCGAACTTTGCAAAATTTGCGGGGAACTAGGCGTCGACTGGGTGAAGACTTCTACTGGATTTGGTAGTTCTGGCGCCACATTTGATGACGTCCGCTTGATGCGCCAATACAGCCCACCCCATGTACAGATAAAGGCCGCAGGAGGAATTCGCGATTTAGAAAGCGTGTTACGTTTTCGCCAGTTGGGGGTAAACCGAATTGGAGCCAGCCGCACCGCGGATATCCTCGATGCGCTAAGAAAACAGCTTGGTTTGGCGCCACTTCAGGTTTCCCAGACTAAAGACGGAGGTACTTACTAACAGCATCGCGCCTCGGATTTTCCTTGTGCTGTAGACCGTCCGCCTCTAGTGCTGCGGTTGTGTTGACGCGTTGACCGCGCTGCGCGCTGAGTTTTTAGCGAGCATGTATGCGAAGTTTTTACTCGGCTTTTGAAAGGCCCTTACGGAATTGCTCGCTCAAGCCACTCCCGGATTCGCGCATCCGGCTTCTGCACGAGTTGCTCGTCCCAAAAGATCTTCACTTGAGAACGATGGCGGTCAGCAGCCCAACGGAATAAATAAGCCGCCATAGCGGCTTGGACCTTATCGCGCACATCTTCGTAGGTTAGCTGGCCCGGCTGCTCCTCAACACATTGGATTAGATGAATGCCGATACGCGTCACCACTGGTTCACTTACCTGCCCGACGGGAAGCTCGAATGCTACACGACTAAACGACTCAGGCATAGGTCGATACCGTTCGATCCATCCCAATTCTCCCCCGGCAGACGCTGTGGGTGATTGCGAATAACGAGCAGCCGCTTGTCCGAAAGAGAGCTCGCCGGATACGATCTGCTGCCGTACACGGTGGGCCTCTTCGAGACGCTCATTGAGCTCTTCGGGAGTCCGAACTTGCCAAACGATGTGAGCAACGCGCCTGCGGGTTCCGTCGAAATGCCGCCGGTATCGCTCGAAAAACTTGTGTACGTTTTCCTCGGTCATGAACCGATCCAAATAGCGGCGCCAACTCATTGACCAATAAAGCTCGTCCCGCCACTGATCGGCCGTCATTTTCAATTGAGCAAGATAATCCACTAGCGTCCTGCCCCGGGCTTGAAGCTCGGCCTCCAATCCCCGAAGCGCGTACTCCACGTCTTCATCGCTGGCCGCATAGGAGTGGCGTTTTAAAAAGTCCAGAACGATCCCTCGGTCCACCAATTGCGCTAACACAAGGCTCCGTACCTGATTTTCCCATGCTTCGGGCCAAGGGCGTCGGGATCGAAGCTCCTCCATGAGACGATCGACATCGTTTCGTCGGATTAACCGTCCTTCCACGGAGGCAACCACCGGATCGTCGTTGCCTATGAGTTCTTCACTCAAGAAACAAGTATTTCCCGGCAGAGCCATCCAAATCAGCCATAAGGTTACGCGCATGATGGACTGCTTCATGGAAGTGGCAACTCGCTTAATTCGAATTTCACTTCATGCTGCATCAATAATACCGGAGTCTCATATACGAACTTACACCCCTCTAAACCCTCAGGACGATCGAACAAATACGCAACCCCCACTTCGTCTTGGGCCTGCCGCATGGTCTCCATCCCTATGTGATTTACGCGCTGCGATTGGGCATCGAGCAGATAGGCTTCGTTCTGGAATATCCAACCCCGGTGGGATTCCAGCGCACCGGCTGCATCATCGAATCGTACTCGCAATCTTACCTGATAGAGATCACCGCTTCGTCGAACCTCGTCCAAGATGACCGAAACGGCCGCTTTGCGCTCAGAGAGATTCCTACTCCTATACCAATTGCCGTCGAACACAAACTTATCCCGCTGCGAAGGGAGCAACACATGGAACTTCCCAGTTAGCTTCTTGATGAAACGCCGGTTCGATTCGGGCAGGCGCAAGGGGATTTCGATTTCCACGCCGGTCATACCTAAATGAATCGGTATTTCTGGCTGGCCCTGTTGTTCTGGCTCGACCAGCGATTCACCTTGGTCATCAATGGCTTCCAGTTGCTCCCGTGGATAACTAATAGCCAGCGGAGACAACCGTGGCTCCCAAACAATAGTTGCCATTACACGAAGGCTGTTCAAGCGACTTGTCCTAAGATCACGATTCGCCACGATTCTAACCGGCTGTATCCGGAAGGGCCCCAAGTATACAGTTCGAGAAACCAGCGAATTCCAATCGTCCGGCAGATTACGGAGCACCAGAACGTGAGGTCTTCCCGACTGATGATCGATATCGAGCCTGCCGCGATCCAGCAAATCGTCAACTGCCCTCCAAAACTCGACGTTTTTCCACGACACCTCGCACAGCTCGTCCGCTACCGCCGGTGGTATGTCGGCTATGGCATTACCGGTCTGCTCGCTAATAGTCTGGAACAGTTGAGCAAGTGTCGAGCGGCCTTCGAAATTCACCAGCGAGGCTTGGACACTTTGTGCGGCGGTCTGTACCTGAAGCACCTGCCGGATACGCAAAAGCCTCTGGCGCATCTCGGCAGGCATACGCCGATCCGGTGGCGGTAACAACGGCAAGACGCTCGGACCCAATGCCAATAATTGCTCTTCAGCCGCCTCGCGACGCTCCAGTTGCCGATGATCCAGATCCACCACCAGTTGCCGGACGCGCGTCACCAAGTCCATCGCTTCTTGCTGGGCTTGTGCCAAACGGCTCGCTCTGGACGCGGACAGGACAAAACCGGCCGTCAACAGGAGGTAAAATAAGGGATAAATAGGAAGTTCTTTTCGACTATCATTCGCACTAATTACCTTGCGCCACACTCGGTGAATCATTCCACCAAATCCTTTCCACATCGCGTCCGATCGTTCGTCTACTGAGCACGTTCCTGGGGCGGTAGCTCCGAGTGGCCCCTGCGCCTAGGTTCGCCGAACACCGAAGACATACGCTCTATAGCTGTGGGTCACCTAGCCTACACCACGCGACTGGGCACACGACCCATCACCACCCCTATGACCCGACCGCCGATTTGCGCTCGACGCCTATTTGCCCGCTTCATTTCGACACGCCGCTAACGTCAATAAGCTACGTTTATGTAGAAGGAGGAAGAGCCAGCGCGCTTCCTCGAACTGTCCATCCGTATCCTGTCTTCTTTCCATGGTACCGTGATCACAAGCTGCTGCAAACTTTACTCAACCGCACGACGTCCGGTAACCAACATCGCTGCTCGAGACCTTATGAAGCTTCCGTTTAAGTGTCTACTTGCGGGATTGGTAAGTCTCATAGGTTGGACAACCCAGGCGGAGCAATGGACGTTCGAATTGCACCTTGGACAACAGCGGCTCGAGGGGCTGCCGATCCGTTGGTCAACACGCCACATAGCACTTCTGGGACGTGACGGGCAGTTTTGGCTGATTGAACCCAAGCAGATTACGTCCTTCCGCAAGCTTGACGATACGTTCGAACCGTACCGCGCATCCGAGTTGCGGGCATTATTGCGCTCCGAGTTTGGTCCGGCCTTTGACGTCACAACCACTACTCATTACCTGGTGGTGCACCCGGCCCAAGATCGACGCCTGTGGGCAGAACGATTCGAGCGATTCTATCGGCAGTTTATCACCTATTTTCGCGTGCGAGGTTGGCAGCTCCAAGAACCGCAGTTTCCGCTCGTAGCTGTCGTTTTCCCAGATCAAGATACGTACCTGCGCTACGCAAGCCTATCGGGCATTAAACTCTCTTCTGAAGTCGTCGGTTATTACTCGCTCCAGAGTAATCGCGTGCTTATGTTTGACTTAAGTGCGCGACAGCCGGAGGGTCAGCAAGTAAACAGCCAAACCGTCTTCCACGAGGCTGCGCATCAAATTGCTTTCAACACCGGGGTCCACGACCGTTACGCGCCTCCTCCACGGTGGGTTCTGGAAGGAGTGGGGATGTTATTCGAGGCTCCAGCAATGTGGGACCCAAACCTGCCATCGACACTTATCAACCGCGTTAATCGGCATCGGTTAGAGCGCTTTCGCCGTTATCAGCCGCGTAGACCGAAAGCGGCATTGCAAGAATTCCTATCGTCCGAACAGCTATTTTACAATGACCCAGACGCAGCATACGCCGAAGCCTGGGCCCTCTCGTTCTTTCTGTCAGAAACCCGTCCTCAACAGTACGGGGCATTCCTCAAGCAATTGGCCCACAGCGCACAAACACGCAATAAAAGAACCAGTTTCCAACTTTTTCTCGACGTTTTCGGACCCAATTTGCTTGTGCTAGAATCCCAGTATCTCTCGTTTATCGAAAAACTCCCGTGAACTAATATCGCTTCGTTAGGGAATGCTGCTATGTAACCTTCGTTTCCATTACGGCATGTGCCTCGCAGCACGTTTCGTCCGTCTCCCAAATCACTACACGGACCGCGGTTAGCCCGGTGCCTTCCAACAGTTTTGGGCAAACTTCTTCTAAAAGAAAACGAGCCATATTCTCGGCCGTTGGATTGTACGGCAGCACAAAATACTTGGTTGGCGAAACCATTCGAATCGCGGCCAAGCCGTTTTCGTCTTCTGCACTCAACAAGAATCCATGATCCCAGTGCTCGTCTAGCCAACCTTTGAACAGCTCTTTGAGCCGGGCAAAATCGATAAGTCGTCCTACCGAATCCACCAATTCACCGGTGAGGTAAAAGTCTGCTTTATAGTTATGCCCGTGAAAGAATTCGCACTTACCCCCATGCCGTAACAAGCGATGTCCGGCACAAAAGTCAATGCGTCGCATGATCACCAATTTCGCCGCCACAGTATTCTGCACCTCCCTTTATGTCATGATGTCTCTCAAGTGCCTTTCTAGCAACTACCCCGGTAAGCGATCGAGAAACAACGGGTCCGAGGGCCGCCCGATGAACGTCGTCCAACGGAGCGTTTTCTTGCGTGGTCGATGCGCATGTTGTTCAAGGGATATGCGATGTTACCCGCTGCGTACGGCCACACCCAACTAAATCAAACAAGCCCAAGAGCCTCCAGCAATCTCTCTTCTGAAAGTTGCTTTGCCCGTCGGTGTTGCGATTACTGCACGTATCCGGAGCCGAGTGAAACTATGTAAAATGGGCTTTCATAAGGGGTCATGATGCTTTGTTTGCTGCGTCACACGAGAAACTCATGCCTTTCACTACGTCTCGGCAACCATGCGGTGTGCGTGCTTGCGCCGCTTCGAAATACGCAAATCGCCGTTGGTCAGGGCACTCGGAATACACAAATCCCCGATGGGGCACGGCACTACCACGCGGAACGATCAACGCGCTGATATTTGCATTTCTCCTTGGGGCTCTGGCCAAGGGCCACGATCTACCGGAACGCACAATCGAACGCGCTATTCAGGCCACCGTATTCCCGGACCGGATCGAAATTGTTTACGACTTTGGGTTCCATCCGAAGACGGTCTCAGAAATTTGGCAGGAGGCAGGCTACCAACCGGCCCAGGATGAAGTGGAACAAGCTCGGCGATTCGTTGAATGGCAGGGCCCCCGAATAGCCGACCACTTGGCAGTCTACGTACAACAACAACGCTTGAAGCCGGAGTTCCTGCGGTGCGAAGTCATCTACCAACATCACCTCCAATTCCGATGCATCTTCATCTGCCGCTTTGCTTTGCTCGTACCCGTACGCTTACAGATTCGCGATGAAGGCTATAGAAATTGGCCTGGTTATTATCGAGTCGCGATACTTGGCAAACCCAGCGAGCTTGTCCTACGGACAGATGCAGCTCCGTTGATCGTACGAGCCGAGAGACTCCCCGTTCAATGGTTGGGTCCCGATCAGATTCACGTTCCCGAGATAACGGCCCTGATCGGGCCCACGGCTCGTGAGGTAGCTACCGACCACCTCGGTTCGGAAACTAAACCGGGAGGCTCGACATCGACAAAACCGCTTTTTGAAGATAGATCTACCGACAGAGGAAGTACGGCGCAGACGAGCCAAGCGACGCCGCTACCCCAAGGCCCGTCACGTGATCCGCGACCATCCGCGGCGCCATCGGGTACCTTCCCGTGGTATCTATTCGCACTCGCTTTAGTGCTGGTTACTCTCTGGGCAATTCTTACTGCTTATTTTGTATGGAAACCCATCCGTGATTGATCGGCATCGGATCGACTCGTATATAAGACCCCTTCCGAGAACTGATCGCAATTTTCCCTAGAGACGCTGCACCTCATAGGCTCGCGCTTGTAAGTAACAAACGTTTCTCGCAGTAAGTACCGACGTTTCCAATAACGTCGACTCATACCGCCACCACGGATGCTCTGTAGATGACAATCAAGTCAACTTGTCGTTTTCTTTTCCATCGGGTGTAATATCCCGTTCAACGGCTCCAACACGCGTGGCGCATCTGTGCCTTAACGGCTTTGGGTTGGTTCATCGGACCGCGGATGTCACCGTTAAAAAGCAAGGAACCTCTGCATAATTCGCCCGTATTGTACGGAACCTTTTAACAAGTCGTG
>CAYRMD010000073.1:0-25486 GCA_964425225.1 uncultured Pirellulaceae bacterium
AAGATAGAGAACACTCTATCTCTTGTTCGGATCAAATGACACTATCCATCGAGCTAATACGCTCGTTTACCGCCAGTTGATCCGAGGTTCCTTAGTTTGTTTGTAGTAAGCCGATTCATCGGGTTTAGATGGGTAAAACAGGCAAGAGGACCGCATGAATGCGGTCACTACGAACGCGGCTCCGCTTTCACTAAACAAGTATTTTGGGTTAGGCTCTTACTGCCCTGGCCAGCACGGTCCAGAACCGTTGACACGCTACATCGAATGTGTATTCAAATGCCGCAGGTATAGCCGCATGGACGCCTCGGTTGCTCTTTTCGGTGCCTGTGTCATTTGTGACTGACTTCTTATCAATGCGTGGTAGCGCTTCCTGCATTATGGCATTGAAAACGGTGGGCGCGAGACGTCATCTTTCGCGGTTTGTTCGTCGGTTTTAAAATAGTCGGTGAATCGACCGAGTAAGACCATTTCAGCCAGCCACACCCAGTCACTCGTCGCACGCGTGACCATCCGATTGAGAATGACCAGACTATGGGAGAACAACCAACTCATTGGGCCTGGCGCAATGGGCAATGGATCTTGGCCCCTGAGCTAACCATCTCACCCTGGGACGCAGGATTTGTATTAGGAGCGACGGTCTCAGAACAACTGCGGACGTTTCGCGGTCAGCTTTTTCGCTTAAAGGAGCATCTAGCACGGCTGGCACGATCCTTGGAGATTGCCGGAATCGCATTACCCGTCTCATGGGACGAGCTGGCCCTGGCATGCACGGAGCTGGTGCAGCGCAATCGTTGCACCTTGCACGTAGACGACGATCAGGGTTTGACGATTTTCGCAACACCCGGACTCTATCGAACATACGTACCGGAAGGGGGCCCGCCGGTTGTCGCTATGCACACCTATCCTTTGCCCTTCCGGAACTGGGCAAAACTGTATACCACCGGACAAAGTGTGTGGATCACGTCCGTACGACAGGTTCCGTCGAATTGTTGGCCGGCAGAATTAAAGTGCCGAAGCCGCATGCATTACTATCTTGCAGATCGCGAAGCCCAACTGCGGCAGCCCGGAGCACGTGCCATACTCTTAGACCAAGACGGATATGTGTGTGAAGCCTCAACCGCCAATATCGTCTTGTGGAAAGAGCACGAAGGGCTGATTTCTCCGCCACGCGAATCCATTTTACCTGGAATAAGCATTCACGTGCTTGAAGAGCTTGCTCGGTCACTCGAAATCCCGTTTGTCTTCCGACCGGTTCATCCGAAGGAGCTCGAGCAGGCTGACGAAGCGTTTTTGACCAGCACTTCACCCTGCTTAATACCAATCACATCGTGCAATGGTAAACCTCTAGGCGAAGGACGGCCCGGTAGAATCTTCCACCGGCTTCTGTCGGCTTGGAACCAACTCGTCGGATTGGATATCCGCGCACAAGCCGAGCGGTTCGCCACACGAGAATCCGCTGTCTCGACACAGATCGAAGCCGCGCAAAGCACGAACGCTCATTAAGTGTGTACGTCACGTTTGTATGTGAAAAATTTTTTAACGCAGAGACGCAGAGGCAAGAACCATTGAGCTAGCAACACCCGCTGCCGGTTAGGAAAGAACCATTTTTCCGCAAGGCCTCTACATGGGCCCCCAGTTTCGGTAATGCCACGGCTCGGGTGAGCTCGTTCCTCCAAAATCACCAGGGTTTTGCGAGAAATTCGTGACCAGGCCGCTACCTGATCTTGCCAAGTGTCTGTTTTACTGCACCTTTGCTCGCTTACCGTCAAATCCTCACGCCCATCAAATGCAAATAGCGATCACGCATCACAGCGGAGTACTCAGAGCGAACAACTTGCCTACAATCAAGACGCACATAACCCGCTATCGTTGTGCATCTCATTTGTAGGTAGGACGTGGTTGTAACGGAGCTGACTATCACCCGAGTTCGCCCTACCGCTTCGAAAGATGGATCGCTTTACAGAGCCGCGACCGTTAGGGAGCGGCATCCTCAAGAGAGTCGCGACCGTAAGGGAGCGGTAGAATAATTCACGGAACCTCAGCATAAGTCAGCGTTATTGCACTGGAACCCTTTCAAAAGTTGGCAGGTATCAAGCACACATTCCGAAATCGTTTCGCGGAGCTCACAGTTCCTCTCGTGGCCGATGGTGTATCCGCTGGAGTTTTGAACCACAGAGAGACAGGGAGCACGGAGTAACGAAAGACGCCGCTTCGAACGTGTCGCCAGCAACAGACGCCATCGAGCGAACATTGCGCAGGGCAACCGGTTGATCCGAGCTTCCGTTAATCTCCGTGCGCCTCTGTACCTTTGCACCTTTGTGTTAGATCTTTTTCCCTCTTTGCGCCTTAGCGCCTTTGCGTTGCCTTCAGTTGGCCGCTCCCAAATGGTTGCGGCTCCGTTGAGCTGTTACCGTCGGCTCGACGGTACCCCTTTGCTAAGAAGTCCGCGCATCGGGGCTGGTCTCCTGCACCGTAAAAAGGCAGACCTACGCCAGGTCCGGCAAGTCGAGGGACGATTTCTTTCTCGTACCTTCAAGACCGACACATCCTTTCCACTCGTGCCGCGGAAAATAGGCAAGCTACCGCGAGACGACCTTTCTGTTGCACCAAAATTCCACCCACAATCACGACGTACACACTCTTGATTTCTCGATGGCGGATCCAAACGTAAACTGCTATATTGAGCTCTACCATTGGGTACCTACATCGCCCAACACGCGAGGAGAGCGTTTATGACTTTTCGCTTGCATTGGTGCATAGTACTGCTCGGTGCATGGTTAGCTGTTTTGGCGTGCTGTTCACGCACGCCCGTGTCTTCGCAGAGGTCGTCTGGTAAGGCAGGAACCGCGGATTGGGAGCATCACACTCAGGGACTGCCGTTTGTGATCGGGTATGAAGCAGGTATGGCCCAAGCCAAAGCCCAAGGGAAACCCGCCATGCTATTTGTGACCACCACATGGTGTGGTTGGTGCAAGAAGTTGGCTGCGGAAAGTTTCCATGATAACGAAATTCGCGAAATGTTATCGAAACATTTTGTCTGCGTTATTGTGGACGGCGACACGGAGCAATCCACAACTGCCAAGTTTGGCGTACGGGGTTACCCCCACGTTATCTTCGTCCAACCGGACGGCAAGAAACTCGGTGAATGTCGTGGTTACGTTGCCAAGGATACTTTTAAGAAAATCGTAGAAGAAGCGCTCGCAAAAGCTTAATGGCATGAAGGGTCAGAAATATCTCGTGCATCGTCTGAGTATCGCGTATCGGACGTTTTACGTAGTCGGTCAATTTGAGTCTCAGCCGGCCTCGGCGTTACTCAGGCACCGTTCAAAGGGTTTCAGCCGTACAGTTCGAAGGATTGCACCTTGTGTTCGACCAAGCAGGTATTCAGTCAGGCGGCGGAGGAAACGTATATGTTGCAAGGGCGGTCCCACCTCGGGACCGAGGAAGGTAGGCTCGGGAGCTACTGGACGGGGGGCGTACGTCTTGATGGCAGGTGCGTTCGGTCGTCGTATTAGCAACGTGCGCCAGCTCGTGAGTTTTTCCAGAGCCCCCGGCATACGGGGAGCGCCGTGCTGTGGAAGGCTGTCTGCATTTGGCCCATCGGGGCGACGCTTAAGAAGCCAAAGCACTCCCATGTCGGGGGAGGATTTGCAACCCGCCCAACCGAAGAATGTGGCTCGATTCACTGCCCGCTCCCTTACGGTCGCCGCTCTGGTGGGGTGTCGCTCTTTCCTGGTCACGGCTGTGTAAACCGGTAGCCGGATCTGCCGTTTTGCGCGATTCAAGATGTTGGCCACGTACCGTTGCTCATCGTGATGAACGATACGGCACGCCCGGGCGATCCCCCTCGGCGTTTGAGACGCGTCCCCTCTACAATCGAGGCGTACACACTGGATAGCGACTAATAACCGTTGCAAAAGCCTTGCCGAGCCGATAACTTAAATGAAGTTTGATGCGATGTTTATGTTACTCCCACAGGAGGGAGGCACCGGTTTATGTTACGCGTTTTGGGCTCAGCGCGACGCTGTTGTGACGGCGTTTCGCGGCGGGATTTTTTACGCATTGGTGGATTGGGTCTTGCCGGCCTATCCCTAACGCAGTTGTTACGGCTTCAGGCTGAGTCCTGCGCGGCTGATAAGAAACCCAACTTCGGTAAAGCCAAGGCGGTGATCTTGCTACACCTGTACGGCTCGCCGAGCCAACTGGAGTGGGCCGACATGAAGCCCGATGCTCCGGTAGAAGTGCGAGGAGAGTTGGGGGCCATTTCGTCGAACGTTCCGGGGCTGGCTGTCTGCGAACTGTTTCCCAACATGGCCCGCGTGATGGATCGAACATCGGTCATTCGCTCGATGACCCACCCCTATCCGATTCATGGAGTGGCCTATGCGTGGACGGGCAATCCGGCGATTGACGTGGCGATGGAACTGCGACCTCGCGATCCGCGGCACTGGCCCTTCTTCGGATCCGTTGTGCAATACGTTTATGAACAGCGTCAACCGCCGGGCCGGATGCCACCCGTACCATCCAACATCGCTTTGCCGTTTCGGTTTAGCAGCCGGCGGGAAGGAGAGGTACCACGGGCTGGCCCGTATGCAGCGTTTCTTGGATCGCAATACGATCCGGTCTGGACCGAATACGTCGGCACACCAACGAAGGGAATTCGCAAGACACTTCAGGACAAAGTGTTCACCGGTAACGATCCGTTCCTCGGTACATCGGCGGACACTTATTTTACCGTACCCGGCGCTACGGAATTGTTGCCCGGCTTGAGTCTGGACCGTCTTGACCACCGCCGATCGCTCGTCGAACAGTTCAATCAATTGCGCCGTGAGCTGGATCGGTTGGCCGCAGCCCAGAATTGGGATCGGTATCAACAACAGGCATTGTCGCTACTGGCGTCAGAGAAATTAGCTGCGGCACTGGATCTGCGACGCGAAGATCCGGCGGTGCGCGAGCTATATGGTGAGTCGCTATTCGGCAAGGCGTGCTTGGCGGCGCGGCGATTGGTTGAAGCAGGCAGTCGAGTAGTGACGGTCTTTTGGGACGAATATGGTCTAGCCGGCAGCGGTTGGGATACCCATTGGAACCACTATCCACGCATGCGGCTCGAATTGTGTCCGGGATTTGACCGAGCCTGGTATGGTTTACTTTCCGACTTGGACCAGCGGGGCTTGCTCGACGACGTATTGGTCGTTTGCGGTAGCGAGCATGGCCGTACACCTTATTTGAACAAGGCCGAAGGTGGTGGCCGCGATCACTGGTCCCGAGTTTATACCACTTTGGTAGCGGGCGCCGGAGTCAAACGCGGTTTTGTGCTTGGCGCCTCCGATCGGCTGGGAGCTGAAGTGGCCGACCGCCCAGTTTCGCCGAAGGATCTTTTGGCAACCATGTACCACTTGCTAGGGATCGACCACCACATGACGATACCCGACGCCCAAGGACGCGCATTACCCTTGGTGGAAGGCGAGGTGATCGACGAACTGTTGTCATGATGCAGGGCCGTTGGTAGTTGCGCCGTTGTGTCTCTGGCTCGAAAACCAAAATAACCGATGTGCTTTCCATGACTATCATCAACAATTTGTCTTATGATCCCATGTTTCCATAGACTTGCTTTCAGCGACCGGTTCATGCGACACTAATCAAAAAAAGGGGTAGTTTCGAGTCAGGGCTTTTGGCAAGGGCTCAAATACATGAAAATGGTCATTGCCATTATTCAGCCGCATAAGCTCCAAGCGGTGCGCGAGGCGCTGGCAAAGATCGAGGTCGAACGCATGACGATCTGCGATGCCCAAGGCTACGCGCGGCAGCGGGGCCAGACGGCTGTCTACCGCGGCGTGGAATACAAATCTAAACTCTTACGTAAGACCGTGCTTGAGATCGTGGTAAACGACGACTTTTTGGAACGTACGATTGACACCATTCTCAATGTGGCAGTCACCGGCCCGACCGGTAATATTGGGGACGGCAAGATCTTCGTGTTGCCGGTCGACGACGCCATCCAGATTGACAATGGTCGGCGAGGTAAGGAAGCCGTTTAGGCTTTTTTCAGCACAGACTCGCCGTACCCAACATCGAGCCACATGTTGTCGGCCTTTGCGGCGTGGCGGCGAGCGGTTTACGTGGGGCAGGATTCATACCGTGCGAGTCCACTTAACAATCGAAGTTCCTCGGACTCTACACTCAGTCGACCTTTACTCAGCAACGTAGGAGCATGTAATCAACAATTGGTCCCGGTTTACCCCCCGCGGCCTGATTACTGCGCGCTACGCGACGCGGACGTGTAGCTTGGGTAGCAACTGCTGACTGCGATGGGTTGTTGTAACGTACTTAATATGGAGCATGCGCTGCTTCTTCGGGGCCTGCGGTACACCATCACCAACTTGGGAAACAAGTGTTAGCCGGGTCATCACGAACACCGTCCTATGGGTAGCCGAGAGCTGTTTGCAAGGAAGTGGTTCGGACACGAACCCTTAGTAGCCCTCGTAGGTACTGACAGTGCTTTGCGTAGCGCAGCGATGACATGTCGACGGATTGACAGCGGGCTAACCGATCGACGAGCAGAGTCATGTTCGGTGGGGAATCGCGTGGTATAAGGCCCATATTGGAACACTGGTTTTTCGACACCGCCTCGGTGCGGTGGCATCGTACTGTTGCCGGCTTGAGCGGTTCCTTGGTTTGGCGCGTCGAGCTACCGGAAGGACAATGGGCCTTAAAGCGATGGGCCATTCGAAGTAGCGTCCAGCGTTTGGAAGCGATTCATTGTGCGTTGCTGGAAATTGCTCACCGCGGTTTTCGTCAATTGTCGGTCCCGCTTGTTTCGCGACATGGGTGTACGCTTGTTATCGCCCCGACCGGCAACTGCTGGGAGATGACCCCATGGATGCCCGGCCGACCCTTGGAGCGCCACGAGGTGCGCAAAGAACACATCGAGCTTGCGGCCAACCAGTTAGCTACGTTTCATTGTGCCAGTCAGCCGAGTACGTATCAGTTTTGCCAAAAGATCGGTTCACATTCCGAGGCATCCGCATTGTCCGAACGCTCGGGAGCATTACGCTCGTGGAAAGAACAACGATGGGCTTGGTTGAAACGCATCATGGAACGCCATCAGTCAGAAGTGTCGTCGCGGCATTTGGAGGCGCTTGAGGAATGTCGATGTTTGATCAGCCGGCTGTTGGATCGAGTCTCCGTTTTTGCGCATCGGCAGCTCCACTGCCAATTGATTGCAGGCGATTTATGGCGTGCCAATGTCTTATTTGCGGCAGGTAGTTGTTCGTTTATCGATTTCGGCGCGATGCGAGTCGACATTCCCGAAGCCGACCTTGCACGGTTGCTCGGCTCGCTGGCCGGCGACGAATCCGATTGGTATCTGGGCCTGGAGACTTACTACAAACAGGTTGGCTCAGCGATCGCAGCCCCGTATTCGTGGCTGGCCTGGCTCTACACCAGCGGCGTAACGCTATCGGTGCTGAATTGGATGTGGTGGATCTACGTCGAGCACCGCAGTGGGCCACGCCAGCTTATGCACAAGCGTCTCGATGAGCTTATAACGGATTTAGAACGAATCACAGCAGGAGGTTGGCCACGCGACTGAGCTTAACGCGTGCCGGTATAGGTGATTTCAACAAGGCAAAATAATGCAACGTAAAGGCGCGGATATCACCTTTTTTCCGTTTTCTAACTGTCACAGATCTTCGCGAACCGAATGGAACAGAAAACCGCCCGGAGTGATGTAACGCAACGGCGCTATGGTGCAACGGCACAACGAAGACAACATCCAGTGTCCATCGCCTACCTACTTCTTCGCGTCTTTGCGCCTTTCTGTGAAATCATCTCCCTCCCAAACGGCAAAATTCGAACCAAGGCGCAAAGAACCATAGTCCGCCCGCGGGCGGAGTAAAAAACCGACCGTTGCCGAGCGACTTTCGCGGTTGGCCTATATGGACTTAACATGGGACGCCGTGGCCTCTTTAGATCGGCTCAAAGAACTGGCTCGTCGAAAGCAGAATTCGATCGGCCGCCAAGCTTGAATTTATCCCGGAGGTATTACGGCTCAGAGGGAGCTCCGAATTTTCGGCACTGCTGGCAAAACCGTCATGCGGCTAGCCCCTTAGTGGCCAGAAACGAGCAAGGCTGGTCAAGAGACCAAGCCGCGCTAGTCGATACCGCATGGTGACATCAGCGAGGTGCTGGTCGCTCCAGCAGGTTGGCTGCCAAAGCACGGCGAACATCTGTGGTGGGGCACACCTGCTTGGGGAGCAATACCACGGTGGCGTATGTTTTTCAGGAGCAAAACTATGACGTATCGAGCCGTCTTGCCAGCGATTTTGGCCGTCGGCCTGTGGACGTTGGTCTCGACTTCCAACGTGCAAGCCTTCGAACTACTGGATCGCATTCTGTATGCCGGTGGATGTGGCTGTGAAGTGGCTCCAAAGTGTTGTGCGCCCGAGCCGAAATGCCACGGGGCCCGTCTGCACTGGCATCGGCGCTGCGAGCCGAAATGTGGTGTAGAAGTCACGTGCGGTGTCGAAAGAAAATGCGGTCGCGAGCGCTGCTGCCACTTTGGCGGTTGGCTCCACAACGTGTTGCATCGTTGCGGATGCGAACCGGCTTGTGGTGTCGAGCCGAAGTGCGCCGTCGAGCCTTCCTGTGGCATCGAACGCGCTTGCCGTTGCCGCGCCCGTTGCCATCGGTTGTTCGATCATTGCCGGCCGAAGTGCGGTTATGAACCGGCATGTGGCGTCGAGATGGCTCCCGATATGCCGCCTATGCCCACTCCCGAATCGGCAACCTAACCGCGCCGTTCTCCGACGAAATCCGGTTGACCGAAGAAACCTTGTCTGGGTAATCGCCGGACAAGGTTTTTTCGTGCCCTCGGCGGCCCCCAGTTCGCGTGGTTCCCAACCAAACAACTCATCTCCGGTCCAGGCCAGCCATCCCAACCGGCTCCAATACGAGCAATTCGACGCGTTGAGTTGGTGTCGGACGTGATGCGTGAAGCAACCGAGTCTGGCCCGCGGTCGTCAAGCGTTGAGATGCTGAGTGCTCCGAAGGAGCCGATACGGTTTTGGTCAGGGTCCTGCGATCGTAATAACTTTCCGACGCTCCGGTCCAAGTCGCTTGCACTGTCGCTGCCCGAGAGGAAGGATCGGAAACTTCGGCCGCGGCAAGCACTGGGGTCCACGGTACGGGTCGCGCCCTCAAGTCATCGGGAATCGGCTCTGGCCTTCCTCGTGCAACCCACGCAACCCAAGCTGTCTGCAAGGCCGACAGATCGGGATATCCATAAAACTTCCGCGTTGCTTCATTCCAGTTATTCGTTGCCATACCAGCGGCCAGATAGTCCACGAAATGCCGTTTGCCCCCCTGTGCGATAAGAAATTCGGCTAAGGCATAACCCTGCGAATAAAGAGGCAAAATATCCGGTGGATACTCTTTCATATGGAAAAGCACATTAAAGGGAATGCCCCGCGAGGGACGGCTGGTTAGAAATTCCACCAACCATTTCTGCTGCTTTGCCCGTTCCGACGCGTGTTCGACCGTTGTGCAAGCCCCTTCGTCCGCCCAGCGAGGAAGTGGCCGTCCGAAGTGTGTCGCCAAAATCGTATGAGTGATTTCGTGCGGTAATACGCTATCGAGTACCCGTTCGGCTGAGCCCTGAACGAACATTTCCCACCCCCGCGGCTGGCGACCTACGAAGTAAAAACTCGTCTGGCCCCCTGGTGCCAATCGAGGATCAATGGCGGCTCGAATGACACATAGCTCGTCCCACCGCGACAAAAGTTGGCCAAGCCATTCGATAGCCAATTGCGTTCGGTACTGTTCAGCAGATTCAGCAATGACACGTGCTTCCTGGGGCGTGCTGGCCGATACCAGAAAATTCTCCGTACGGTAATTGGCACCTGCGAAAAGCAAACTCGTAATCGCCCCCATCCACCTGAGCTTCCGTGCTTGCATGTGGGTTGCCTCCTGTTTGCAGCCCAAGAAGAAGCCGAGCCCTTCCATGCCGGCTAAACGCTCGGCGACGCTCTAGCAACCGTCGTGCCAGATCGTGCCAAACCCAAACGTTCTGGTCAGCCACGGCAAACAGCTCTTTGTCTATAAAGCAGTTGCGCCTAATTAAGCCGGTGTACACTGGCGTACCCGGGCTACCGTAGTTTGTAGATTTTGCTCGGCGACCGGACAGATATACTGAAAGAACCCAACGGCCGCTAGAGTGATGATCCCAGTAAGAGGGACGGTGAACCAAAGGGGCAAGTGTTTGCCGGCCCAAGGTTTTTCCCTTTGCTATCGATCTTCTGAGAAACTACGATGGCCGAGTTGCGAGTCGAGCACTTGACGAAGTGCTACGCAACAGGCGCGGTTGTCGACCGCGTGTCCTTTTCTATTCCGGATAAGGAATGGCTTGTCTTGGCCGGACCGTCTGGTTGCGGGAAAACAACCTTGTTGCGGCTGATCGCAGGCTTAGAAACACCGACAGCAGGATCCATTCGGTTCGACAACCAAGAAGTAACCCGATGGCCACCTTTCAAGCGGCGCGTCGCGATGGCCTTCCAACAACCAGTGTTAATTCCGCATAAGACGGTGCGCGCCAACTGGCAATTCGCATTGTCCGCAGAGCGATTACCCAACGTCGAATGCAAGAAACGGATCGAATCCGTGGCGTATGAGTTGGAAATGTTCGGCTTGTTGGATCGCTATCCGCGAGAGCTTTCCGGAGGCGAGTATCAGCGGGCAGCACTGGGACGCACACTGGTGAGGAATCCAACCGTATTCTTATTTGACGAACCGTTCAGCCAATTGGATTTACCTTTAAGAACGCGATTGCGTCATTTGCTGCGTGCGAATCAGCAATTAAAACCAACTACTACCATTTATGTAACCCACGACCAATCGGAAGTGATGAGCTTGGCTCAAACAGCAGCGATCATGATCCACGGCCGCCTGGTTCAGATTGGCCCTCCCCACCAGCTCTACGAACAGCCGTGCTCGCGTCAGGTTGCTCAGTTCTTGGGTGATCCGCCCATGAATCTCTTCCCGGCACGTTTGCGCTTTGATGCTGGTAAGTGGTACTTAGAGTGCCGCAACGCGGCGTGGGCCTTGGAGGGAAAGCTCGTTGCTCATGCGAACAGCGAGCCGAGCCCGTCGCACCCCAGACCGGACGTACCGATAGCGGTAGACGTTGGCATCCGTCCGGAATATTGTTCGTGGTTTGGACCAACCACTGCAGTTTCGCGGCCCGAATCCATTAGCCTCACCGCTACGCTGCGCCGGTCGTGGCGGCAAGGAACGAATCTTTGGGGAGAAGTCTGGTGTGACAACTTGCAACAGATTCTGCATGTAAGGCTTGCACCCGAAGCCGACGAGTCGTCCAATCGCTGCGGCTGGATAACATTGTCCGTCGACCGCCTTCACCTATTCGATGCTGCCAGTGGCCGACGTTTGGAAACAGTACTTCGAGTGGAATCCGCGGGTCCAGACTAAATCGGAGCAGTTCGGAAAGTCGGTTGTTTACGAACTCATTTAGGACCTTGCCAACTTTTGAGCTGCGCCGTGGGGTGAGGGAGTTATAGAGAAAACCGTTTCCACTAGCGGCTTCAATCCGACGTCGTGGCAGAGGAAGGAGTGAGCGGTACGCTCGCGCGTAAAACGGGGCGACGTGGGGATTGCTAGCAATACACGTACGGTGGCGCCGGGCAATTTGGATCTGAGGTTAGTCATATGCAATCATCGATCGACACTCACCCACGGTCAAGCATTCCTTGGGACGAGATGGATACGCCGTTTTTGGCAATTGACATCGACGCGCTGGATTACAACATCGCGGTTATTGCCTCGTGGTGCCGCCGTTACGGCAAACAGTGGCGGCCCCATGTGAAATCCCATAAGTCCCCGCAGTTGGCGCAACGTCTTTTAAACGCAGGAGCGTCTGGTTTGACGTGCGCTAAGACTAGCGAAGCGCTCGTATTTGCCGAACATGGAATCCGGGATCTGTTGATCGCTAATCTGGTGATGGGCAAGCATAAGCTAGATCGGCTTGCCACCCTCTGCCAGCTCAGCGATCCAATTGTATGCATGGACCACATTGAGCAGGCGTCCGCCCTGAACGCGGTACTTACGGCACACCAACTCCGCATGCGCGTGTTGATCGAGGTAGATATTGGGATGCATCGCGCCGGGGTCGCTCCCGGCAAACCGGCGGTGGAGCTGGCCGAGAAGATCATGCGATTGCCATCACTGGAATTCAGTGGATGGATGGGCTACGAGGGACATCTCTTGTGTATTGCCGACCCCCAGGAAAAACGCCATCGCATATTTCAGGCCTTGGACATGCTTAGCGAGCTTAAAGATCATTGTGCAAGGCGTGGTTGGCCATGTCCCATTATTTCGTGCGGAGGAACCGGTTCGTTGCCCTATTGTTTGGAACATCCGGCGCCGACGGAAATACAAGCCGGTGGCGGGATATTCATGGACGAGTTTTATCGGCACCACTGCCGCACCTTACCCTTGCGGCAAGCTCTCTGGATAGAAGCGACCGTCGTCAGTCGTCCTGCGCCGGACCGAGTGTTGATTGACGCGGGGCGGAAAACACTGAGTTTGGATTTGGCCTGGCCCCGTGTCCTTACTCCGCCAGGATGTCGTCTGCGGAGTCTATCGGCCGAACACGGGATCGTGGAGGTCGATGCGCAAGCCGATCCTCCGGCTTTGGGTAGTCGGATGCGACTGTTACCTGGTTATGGTGACTTCACCACCGTTTTGCACGATCGCTTTCTGGTGGGAACGTCGGAAGGGATGGTCGAGGTCTGGCCGCTGGTGGCTCGCGGCAAGTTACAATGACAAGGTAGTACGGTACGGCCGCATACAGCAAAGGATTCCGGGTGAAACCGCAAGCCGGGCTTTGTGGCAGTGCGGGCTATGCTCACGGGACCTTTTTGACGCCAAACGGGACAACTCCCAACAGGAGCTTCGGCGATGAAACCGGCACGCATGGTCGTGTTGGCTGATACGCTCATGGAGCTCTATCGTCGCATGGTACGAGTGCGCCGTGTCGAAGAGCGTTTGGCGAAATCGTGCCTGGAAGGTTGGATCCCCGGGGCATTTACGAGCCGCATGGGTGCCGAGGGGCTGGCAGCGGCCGTTTGTTTTCATTTGGCGGAGCAGGATCTTTTGTTTGCACCGCCCGCCAGCCAGGCCTATGCCGTTGCACGCGGCCTGTCTTTAGAACCCTTGTTTGCTGAGTTTTATGGGCGGCAGAGCGGCTTTACGGAAGGTCGCACGGGAAACGCGTTTTTGTGCGAGGCGGCCAAAGGTTTTTTCTGTATGGGAAATGTGCCGGGATCGTCCATCATGGAAGCAGTCGGCGCGGCTTGGGCTTTTCGTATGACCGATCAGCCGCGCGTGGCCGTAGCCGTATTCGACGCGGAAGGTGCTGCTTGCGGAGCCTTCCACGAAGGGCTGTATTTAGCCGCCATCCAACACCTGCCGGTAGTGTTAATTTGCGAACATGGCACAACCGATGAACCCCAAACCCACCGCTTCCCCCATGTCGCTGCTTACGCGAAAGCTTACGAGTTAATCGGCTACGAGGTCGATGCTCATGATTTTGTGCTCATTTACTCCGCCGCCTTCGACGCTATTCGACGCGCTCGTGAGGGCAAAGGACCTGTACTAATCGACTGCAATGTCCAGTATTTGCGTTCGCCGGTCGAAGAGTCGTCACACATCACGGACCGAGACGCGCGCCCTGTGTCGGATCGCGCACCGAAGGATCCATTGAGCCAACTAAAGGCGGTTATTGTCGAGCTTGACCCGAGCTTGGCAGATCCGTTGAGCCGAATCGAACACGAAGTGCTCGAGGAAGTCCAAAGAGCACACCGTCAGGCACTGGATGCACCTTGGCCCACCCCGAAAGCCGAGGAGAGATATCCGTGAACGTATTTTCGTACATGGAAGCTACAGTGTCAGTGCTCATGGCGCGGATGCAAACAGATTCGCGATTGTGCGTCGTTGGCTTCGAACCGGCAGCGGGTCGCCGCGTCGAGAACGCTTTGGCCGCGATTCGGCAGCGCTTTCCGCAGCGGGTGCAAGCCATACCGTTTTGCGAACGTGGTGTGATGGGATTATGCATCGGTGCCTGCATTGCGGGTGCTCGCCCGGTAGTGGATCTGATTCCAGCCGACCTGTTGCTCTATAGCCTCGGCGATCTCATGCATCAGGTCACCCCAATTCGAGCTTTATCGAACGGCCGCTTGAATTTGGCTCCCGTAGTACGTGCCATTACCGGGGCTTATTTATCAAGCGGCCCGTTCTTGTCGGGGCATTCCAGCGCAGCCCTGGGGCGCGTTGCCGGCTGGCGAATCGCCGCGCCGATGTCGGTAAAGGAAGGTTGCGCTCTATTGGATTGGGCTCTACGGCACGACGAGCCCACGCTCTTGCTGGAACATCGGCGACTTTTGGAATTGTCCGAGCCGCTGGACCGCGACGAACTGGTTTCGGCAACAGATGAGGATCCCTGGTCCGCCGCCCCCGTGTTATCACAAGGCCATGATGTCACGTTAATTTCGTACGGTTTCCTCTCGACTGTTGCCCTCGAGGCAGCCATGTTGCTTGGCCAACAGGGAGTGTCAGTCGAAACGATTCATTTGCGGGGCCTATTGCCATGGGATCGGCAAACGTTGATGGCCTCGCTAGCCAAAACCGGCCGTCTTGCCGTGCTAGAAGATATGCCACGCTGGGGCTCCTTCCTTGACGCGATCGTGCTCGATGCGATCCAGTACACATTGGAGTGGTTGGACATACCGCCACTGAGGATTCACACGCCTGCAGATCCAGCCGCGTACAGCCCGGCACTGGAACGCTTCTGGCAACCGACGGCTGAGGCCGTATCTCAAGCGATGCAGCATTGGCTGGAATCTTAATGGGAGCGACTTTAATCCGGGAGCAGCTCATTATGGCCACGCGATTGACCGTTCCGGCTGTCCACGGATCGGCCGTTTCTGTTGTTGAACGCTGGTGGGCAGAGGACGGGGATTGGGTCGTTGCGGGTGCCAAAATCTGCACACTCGTTCACCGTCCCTTTGCCGTTACGATACGCGCCTTAGACTCAGGTTTCCTTTGCGTCCCTGAAAAAGTGTTTCGACCGGCTGGAAGTCGTGTAACGCGGGGTGAGCTGTTGGGTTGGATCGTCGGTCCGGGTGAGTCGATCGAAGACCCAGAGCAACCGCCGTGGCCAGCCGCTGTACCGGCCCTCGAGACTGTGGCCCGTCGGTCGGAGAAATTACTCGCGATTGCCGCTGCTGGCGCGGGTAAGCGGCCAGCAGTCTCGCCACGAGCACGCCGGTACGCGCTGCAATCGGGAATTGAGCCTGAGCAACTGGTTGGGCTGCGCACGACACCCTTACGAGAACGCGATGTACGAAAACTCGGTGCAGCAAGCCTTGCACCGAGGGAAGCACATGTTCGGGAACTCTTCGAAGCAGAACTGCATTGGACCATGCCGCCGGAGGTTTCGGCGCCTTTGGCTGTTGTTCGCGCGGCCCTCATCGCCCTGCTGACGATGGGAAACAGTTTCACAGCGGGCTGTTTGGTCCGATGGCGCCCGGAACGGCTCACTCAATACGTCTTCTCGTCCCCTCGCCATGCTGTACGCGCTGTGACCGCGAACGACGATCTTCACGAACAACGTGGTCGAAACAAGGAGCTTCAAGAGCTCTCGTGGTTGATTTGCGATGCCACGGAAAGTCCGTTTCTAAGCTGGTCTCCGGGTTGCGAGGTAGGCATCTTACCACGGGCCGGTGTGGTGATCGTTCTTGGAGCCTTGCGACCGCACTATGATTCGGGACGGCGACACGAACCGCAGCACTACACAATGCGTGTCGTCATCGCCTGCTATCGACCAGATGTGGCCCAAGCCCCTTGGGCCAAGTGGTTGGATCGCTTTCATAAACAGCTTTCCGGGCACGAAATCCATCCAGGACCGGACGATAGTGGTTAAAGGGTGCATGCGTCATTTTTGCAGATAATAAGTAATGGTTTAACGCGAAGGGGCAAAGTCGCAGAGGCGCAATATAGACGAGCCAGCAAGATCCGCTGCCACTTTGCGGACCAGACTTCTTGCACAATCCGGCTTGGACCAAAGCACCGAAACATTGCGTACGAGGGCGCATTAGTTTCTGTCGCATTGGCTCGCCATGGGGGTCGGAGGGCAGTAGCCTGCCCAAGGTCGATCACGGCTGAACGATGGCTATACCCGTTGCGGCAATAGGCCGAGTAGTCTTACGAATTGCCCGAACGGCCGCCATTTCACCGCGGTGGAAAAACCCCTTGCTGTGCAGATAATTCTGGGCAGTTTACAAAAGCCCGATCCACAAGCGCCTATCGGAATAACGACAGAGTCGCTCTTGGCTTTCACTCTAGCCGCTTCAGCCGCTGGATATCATCCAACCTTCCAACTACCAACATGGCTTGATCGGGGCCAAATCGAAAGTCAGCTTCCGGCAGCACAAACGTTTGTTCGATGATATTGCGAACGGCCACCACGTTGATGCGGCAGCGCCGTCGCAAATCCGCTTCCTGAAGCGTCTTGCCTCGTAAACCCTCCGGGACACTGACCTCGACCATGGCATAATCTGGCCCAAGATTAATGACAGAGCCGACCAAGTTAGGTAGGGCGAACTGCTCGGCGATGGCTCGAGCTATTTCGATTTCTGGATATACCACGCGCTCGACACCTAGTGCCTTCAGGATCCGACCGTGTTCCAACGTGACCCCTTTGACCACAATGCGTTTGGCTCCAAGCTCCTTTACATGTAAAGTAGCGAGCAACGAGCGGGCTATGTCTTCTCCCAAACCGATAAAAACGGCTTCTGCATCCCTGATGGGAGCATGTTGCAGTGTGTCTCGATCGGTTGCATCGCCGATGATCGCTTCATAAAGTTTATTTTTTAACGCTTCGACATGTTCCTCAACACTGTCGACTCCCGTAACACGGCACCCAAGATCGGTGAGTCTTTGGGCCAGTGCCGCACCGAAAGTTCCAAGCCCGATGACGATAAAGTGTTTTGTTTCTGGCATGGTTAGTACCTTAACCGATTAGGGGTTCTTCGGCCGGATGCTCTATTTCGGCATGGCTTTCCAACCTCGATAATGCTTCGAATACAGTGATGGGACCAAGTCGCCCGAGCAACATCAAGGCAATGAGAATGCATTTACCAACAGTAGTAAGTTTTTCGGTTAGACCAACCGACAGACCGACAGTGCCCAGCGCCGATACGACCTCGAAAAGTGCCTCGAGAAAAAGGGCGCCGGCTTCTCCATGGGGGACACTGGATTGTTCCGCCACCAGCAGGAGCGTCAGTGCGACGGCAGTAACGACAGCAAATAGCAGGGCAGTGACGGTAGCTTTATCCGCTACCTGGCTTGGGATTGTGCGGCGAAACAGATTCATTTTTTCGCGTCCTCGAAATGTATTCCACGCGCGGAAAAGAAGCACCATGAATGTGGATACTTTAAAGCCACCGCCGGTCGAACATGGGCCCGCGCCGATCATCATCAACAGAATGGTGATGAAGAGCGTCGCATTGGTCATCGCCGCTAAATCCAGCGTGTTGAATCCCGCGGTGCGACAGGTAACACTGTGAAAGGCAGCTGCCACGAGCCGTTCTTGCCACGGGCACGTCGCCAACACGCCGTCCCATTCTAAAACCAGCGTCGCCAAGAATCCAAAAAGCAACATCCCGGCGGTGCCGAGCAGCATCAATTTCGTGTGCAGAGACAACCGATCCCACAAGCGCCCTTCGCGCAAAGAAAGCGACCGGCCTAACTCCAGTAAAACAGGAAATCCAAGGCCGCCGACGATAATTAAACCCATAATGACGAGGTTAATCCAGATGTCCCCGCGGTAACGCGTCAGACTATCATCGTACAGAGCAAATCCCGCGTTGCAAAAAGCCGAAACACTGTGAAACAAGGCGTCCCACAACAGACCAACCCACGGTTGGTCGGTTAGTTGACCGCCCGCGAGCTTTAGCGTTACATGATGCAGCGCTAAAAGGAGAAAACCGACCAGTTCAATACCAAGCGCTACGATCAAGACGCGGCGCAATATCTGAAGTAGGTCGCTGTTATCGCGGGCCCCCAAAGTCTCGACAAGAATCAACCGCTCGCGCACTCCCGCGCGCTTTCTGACGCGCAACGTGACCAGTGTCGTAAAGGTCAAAATGCCAATGCCACCCAGCTGTATCAGTATCAACACCACACCTTCGCCCAGCCAGGACAGTTCACTACCGGTCTTACGCGTGACCAGACCGGTTACGCACGTAGCGCTGGTAGCCGTAAAAACGGCATCCACCCACGTCATCGGTTTTTGGCCTTTCTCGACCGATGCCGGGTGCTTTAAGAAGACGCTTCCCACAAGGATGACACACAAATACCACAGGAACGAGATTCTCGCTGGGTACTTCGTGGCCGCACCAGCCAGCTTGACCATAACCCCACTGTACTAGCGCTGTCTCAGGCCCGGGAAACCATTAACCGCCTCAGTGACAACCACTCGATCGGCAGCTCGCTCCCGAAGAACCGAGCCACCGTAGCCTTCCATGTAGCTCTGCACACTACGTACTCGACGTTTGTCCCACAATAGCCCTTTAACATACGCGTTAGGGCTCCTTGAGCAAAGGGTCCCGCGCTTAGCAACCCCACGCTTCGAGCCGCTCAACCTTGAATGACGGTAGTGGATGGAAAAGTTCGCCACACCCCCTAAGATCGGTGCATTCTACTTTCTTGAACAACGTTGGCAAAAAGCTCACCTTACCGAGCTACTCGAATCGCGGAAGCTGCAATCTAACGGTTACATCGATTTTGGCTACCACATCTGGCTTGTACGCTTTGCCGTTGCGCTCAACTCGACTCGCGCCATTTCGCAACCGTTGAAGAACGCACCTTGCTTAATGGAACAGAAAACCCGCTGGTTTCTTGCCCTGTCTTTCAATGGCTGCACCCGACGTCGCCGTGCACAAACATTCGATCTTGGAACTACCCTCACATTCCGTCCAGCCCGTTACTCAACCTAAGTGGGAGTGTTAGCTAAGTGGTTCCACTCTTCAAGTGCAGCCATAGGCATGCGCTTTTCGCCGCATGGGGATTTGCCTGCTCCACGATCCCCACAAGGCCGTAGAAACGCCTTTTTCTTGCAAACACAGCACCACCAAAGCTCGCGTTTAACACCTTTCGAACGCTGCTGCGCCGAAAGACGTAGACCAAAGTATCCCGATGCTAACCCGACGTTCCTTTCCGAGCTTACTACCAGACTGCTCGGCACTGCACTGCATGCCATCCAGCCGCGAGGCAATAGATCGCATACACGACATATTCTGCCCATCGAGGAAATGTCTCTATATTGGCGGCCGCTAATTGGCAAATAGCCATCGTCAATGCCGCTCCCAATAACCACCAAACAGCAGAGCTGTGACCCTTCCAAATTTGCCCGGCACCAGGCACGACCAACGACAAAAGAAAAGCAATCATTTTCTCGTCAAACGGTTCAGTCGATTTCTGACCAGTACCGCGGTGATCATCCTGCATGAGAACCCGCACCTTTTCCGGAAGCTTAATCTAACATCGCGAACGCATTACCTATTGCGCGAAAGATACATTTGCCGCAGGCACGTTCATTCCGCTACCACACGTCCACGGTGGCGACGCGTCCGCCCTAAGAGCCACACCTTCTGAGCGCCCGTCGCGAGCACACGCAACGGCGCCGGCAGCTCAGCCCAACAGTGCGTGTCAGCGCAACGGCATTACCTAATTCTTTGCGACAACAGCCAGAGAGGGAAAGGGCGCACGCGTCGGGTTAACCAACCCAAACTAACTAGTGTTCGTTCCTGAAAACCGAGCGCGGTGGTGTCATCGCCCGCACCATGAGTCGCTGCGTAACCAGTTCTCATTAGGCAAGAACTCAATGGAACTAGGCCCGGCAAGGCCCAGATTGCGTTTGCCCTGGTGCCCGGTGACACGGTGACGCAGTATGCATTTGAGGAGAACATGCTGCCCGTGTCGTAGAACTATCGTGGACGAACCTTATCTGTGTCGGGAAACATCGGATCGAGCAATAATTTTCGTACGCGCTAATCGATTCGGCCCGCGTTCGAGTTCACTGGTGATTCGGTGCATTATGCCAAGTTCGTTACATGCCGCCGGATCGCGTTTCGTTTTCAGCGGCAGCAACCCGTAGTGCAGCTATTTCACTTACGGAGGCCATCACGTGAACAAACTGTCGCTGCACCAACGGATCTACGTTCGTTAGCCGTTCAGCGAGCCGTTGCATTCCATGACGATTGATTTCGGCTTGCTGCGACACTTGTTCTAAAAAGCGCGCCGTTTCACTGAAATTATGGTCTGCTGTTCGACCGACAAGTGGATGTAGGGTTTTAGCGACGACTTCTGCTCCAACATTGTCCAAGGCGACAAACATATCGAGACGAGTCGAGATCAACTGTCGCCCCGCACTTGATTGCCGATACTCGGATTGAAGTAACACAACACATTTGCCATTCACCCGACGCTTGAAAAGCGGGCCCTCGTAGTAGCCCGTGGCATACCAGAGATGTTTTTGACGGCTTCCGTAAACTAATTCGACCGTGCTTTGCGTTCCGGCACCGTCGTTGGCGTCGAACACATAAGGAGCTGTTCTTTTTACGGTAACACGGGTAACACCCATTAGTTGCCACATATTGACCACGACTTCCGGATACCGGACCAAGAACAAGTAAAGTTCCGGGTCACAGTCGATTACTTCCAAAGGAAGACGCCGGTAAATGGTTGGATGTTCGACGACGTTGAGGATTTTGACACGAGCCGCGTCATTCAGTTCTGCCAGCGGTAGGCCGGCCCGTGCCTCAGCGTAGCTCTCGCGAAGCGACAGGGAACGGGCTGAATCTTGAGGCAATAGCTTCGATGTACCAATGGGCACCCCTGCCAAAGCCATTGCAAACCAACGCAAGAACGCCCGTCGGCACCAAGGTTGTGGCTGTTCGAGAACATCTGGTTTGCCGCGGCCGCGGGGCTCAGGCAGATGGTGAATCCTGTCGAACAGCATGCTCCCCCCTTGTCTTGCACTTTCCCCGGTGTGCGTCCAAGCACTCTGCTGTTACTTCGGCATCGACGACAAAGCAACTCGAACGATTTTTCTATCCGGATCCACACCCACAGAACCGCCAAAACAGCGAATTCTCCGACTGTCTTATCACGTCAGCGGCATAATGCGTCACACAAGCTTACCCCACTTACCGCAAATTTCCGGCGCTGTGTCCGCCACCCGTTTTTTCAGGACGGTGACCCTTATCAACTTTACGGCACCGGCAACCGATGCCCAAGGTATATCGAGCACCGACAACGCCCACAGGAGTCCTCGACAAAAAGTTTTTCCATCTTGCTAATCCTAGTCCGAGCGATTATTGGTCCGCATCGTACGGAATGAGTTTAAGAGGCGTTACACTCTTTCGTGCGCATAGGAGAGGATGATGAGTAGCCGTGGGTCGGGTCGAGTCACTCCACAAAGCACTTATCTACTCTCAGGCCATCCGGGAACGAAGTCGCGTAAAGAAAAATGGTTCTGGCTACTTTTGATTGCCTGGCTAACTAGTGTCTGGCTCGTGGCTTGGCGATTCTCTTACTACCTGCCACCTCGCTGGATCGTGGCTCGCTGGCAAGCAGATTTTTCCGTCGTGGACTCAGATGTTGCTAAGCAACGATTGGCGGCTGCTTTATCCTTAGGCGAACCGGGAATTCGTTTTCTAGTAAACGCGATGGTGGACTTGCGGCTTGAGGTGCGCCTTGCGGCTCAAACACTGTTAGCAAACGAGGTGGATCGTTGGAAACGGCTGCCGTTAGAAGATGCCGCGAAGCGCGTTGAATGGATCATCGATGAACTGAGCCGCACCGCCGATCGACTTTCCCCCGATCAGTACAATCTAGTGGAATCCTGGGTGGTGGAATGCCTTGGCTGGCCTCTGGACCCAAAGGTGGTAGATTCCCTGACGATTCTTGATGGCTGTGAACAGCTCTTGTCCAAGCTTAGCCGACTGAAGCGCCAGGCCCGACCGTCGGCGCTGGAACAGCGCATTGCTCGCGCTACTGCTGCACTCGACCAGCAGCCTCCCAGCGGCGGGCTACCGCCTGATCGATCGCCAGAGCCGAGCTCGCCGGCCCAGGACGACGCTCGTGCATTGGTAAGTGCCCGCGCATCATTAACCGACGATCCGCGATTGGAAATGTCTTTTACCAATTCGGTAAGAGAAAGCCCGGCTGGCGCCCACGGGTCAGTGACACGAAATACTCACACCTCCGAACAGCGGCCTTTTCTTGCGAACCGTTCGCTGTCCGCGGGAACAGTACCCTTCGCCGCTCCGTTGGAACCGATTCGAGCCGCACCTCTGGCACCACAATCCCAAAGCCGTGCTGAGAATATAGCGCCTGTCGTTCCCAGCACACGATCGAGTGCACCCTCGGACTGGGAGTTAGCTCGTAAGCTAGGATCCGCGTCGGCCGACGAATCCTTGGCAGCAGTCGAACAGTTACGACAGCGGGGGTACAGCGGCCGAGCCATTGCCCTGTTGGAGCGTCTGGTGGATCCCGACCCGAGCGAACGCATGGCCGCCGTCGAGGAATTGCCCTCATTAGTCGAACTGTCGGTCGAAACATGGCTGGTGGCAATGTTGGCCGATCCCCATCCGGCTGTGCGACAGCGAGTTGTCGCCATCCTCGGCAGCCAACCCACCCGGACTATTCGTGAACGCTTGGTGCGTATGCGCGACGAAGAACAAGACCCGATAGTTCGTCGGGCAATCGAACAATCGCTGCGATAGGCGGCCCGCTGCATCAATCACTCCCTTCACCGCTTGGCACTCGTCCGGGCCAATAGCCAAAAGAAGCGTGCGCGCCTCGATCGTACGTGCAACGGAGCTCTAAAGCAGCTCGCGATCACGCAGGTTCGCTCTATCGCTTCCAAAGATGCCTAGCTTAACCGAGCCACGACTGTAAGCGAGCAGCAGCCGAGCGAAGCCACGAGCGTCCGCGAGCAGCATCGCACAGCCGCCACAACAGAACACGCCCGGCAGGCAGCCGCACCCGGCGAATTGAGCCACGTCCTTTAATCGGGTCCGGTTGACAACCCGCCCCTACTGATCCCGCGTCACCCAAGTGAATCCAGTTCGCGACACGTTCGGCAAGGGACGGACATTAGCTGATGCCGTAGCCATTCTTAAAAAGTCACGATCCGGGTTACATCGCTGCTTTGATGACGCAACGTACCTACAATCAACGAGCACACACTTTGTAGAACATTGTATGGCCTCACTCGCAAAAGTAACCACGCTTCCTGCGTCGCAATCTCGCAGCACGGGCTTCTGCTCAGAAACGGACTACATAAGAATCGCGGTGTTGGAGCCTCCATACCACGCGCGAAGACGGCTATTAAACCGGGTTGCGATTTGGTTGCGAACGCATTTGCCGGGGTGTAGCATACAAGGCTGCACTTTCTTAGTGCGGTCGAACCCGAGTGGCGAACTACCCCACTTGTGGTCAGGATCCTGCGTTTTCCATATCCGTCGATTGTGCTTAGGAAGCCGATACGGTGAACAACTTCGTGTTGGAAGCAGCCATATACGGTATCCGCAAGTTGGGCACGGATAAGTACGATCGAATTCCTGATTCTTTACGGATAACGCCGATTGACCGCAGTAGCCTATACGGGCCTAGACGGCCGGCGAATGATCCGGTGCCTGATAGCATTGCCAATCCCCCTCTACGCGGCGGGGAAAATACGTTCGTGCCGGGACACGGAACGGTCGTTTGGGTAGTTAAGCAACGCCCTGACCTATGGTCAAAGGAGTGGCACGCCGCAAGGCACGAATCCTATACCCATCCCTCGGGGGAACCTAGGCAGGGTGCTCGTTCCAGCACCGCGAACCACAACAAGAGGTTGTTTTCGAGGGAGTCGGCTCGTGAGTAAGGTCTGGCCGCTACCGCGCGTGTTCCGCATTCGTTTAGCGATGCTGTCGGACTGGCACGTCCGTGCCAAATCCGAACAGCAGGAGATTCTGATCGACCGGTTAACACGAGATAGCGACGGATTACCTTTCATACCTTCTGAGATTTTGTGGTCTGTGTGGCGTCAAGCCTGTTTTCAACTATGCTGGGCTCTGGATAATGGCCAACCTGGGAGATGGGTCGAATGGGTCGATCATCTATTTGGACGAAGGTACCAATCGACGGGCGTTTCTTGTGAACCATCGGATCGGTTCTCATCGGAAGCGTATCTGCCTGCTTTTCGCGTTGGACCAGCATTCATGCGCTGGGCAGTGCGTTGCTTGTTCGTAGAAGCAGATCCCGCCTTTATGGATGCCATTACGTTTATCGAGAGATTAGGCGCACCGAGTTGTACACGCCGTGGCTGCACTCGAGCGTCGCAACGGGCTCGAGAGTTGGCCCGCGCCGGAGCCAGACTAGAAGCTCAATGCCTATTTTTCACCACGACGGAAACCGTGCGTCAAGTTGCGTCGGCGCTGTTGACGGCATCCGCACCGTTGGTCGACAGTATTG
This sequence comes from uncultured Pirellulaceae bacterium, assembly GCA_964425225.1. Taxonomy (GTDB): domain Bacteria; phylum Planctomycetota; class Planctomycetia; order Pirellulales; family Pirellulaceae; genus BPJU01. Next base: position 24,595 of record CAYRMD010000073.1, read on the forward strand.
AAACCGATGAACTAAGTGCGCGGGGCCGCTGCCGCCTCGAGCTGCCAGGGGTCAACGTCAATCGAGCACGCGATGTGTTAGAACGGATGCCAGAACCACCGCCGTGGATACCGCTGACTTCAACCATTACTCAAGGCGAGGCGGACGAGCTACCCGCTGTTGGCTCGAATGCTGCGTTGGCACGGGATGACGCGGAATTTGTGTTGAATGTCCAACGGGAGTACTGGCGCATGCGTGTCTGTCAGGTGGCGAGTCGCTTGGGGTATGATAATGGTTTTCGCGCTGAGCAATTGCGATGGCAGAGGGATCTGCCGAACCGTGCGCAAAGCGACGCGCTTTCGGAGCGGCTTGCTATGCTCACCTGCAGCGAACGGCGCACTTGGGTGCTCGAATGGCTTAATAATGTGCGTCAGGACGCGCGGCGACATGTCCAGTGGCCGATCGGTGCCATCGAGCAGCTCATCCTTCTATTGAGCCAGCCCACGATTATTTGGAACTGGCTCGAAAGCCGTCAATGGCCATTACTGCGGGAGAAAGATCGCAAGATTCTTCAATCGCAGCTCTTGGCATTCGCCGTTCGAACGCTCTTGGAGACTAGTCTTCGCGCACACCGGCGGTCATCGCACGAGATTCTGGCACTCACATAGGGGTAGCGCGTGAACATTCCTTTGTTTTCTGTCTGGCAAATAACCGGCATCCTGCGCACCGTATCCCCCGTGCGCATCGGCGACCGGTTCGCACACGTCGATTTACCTTGGTCGAGAAACGGTACGGGCAAGTACTTCGTTCCAGGCGAGCAGTTGGCCGCAGCCGTGTGCACATGGTGTCGCGATGCCTGTATTTAGGAACGTCTGATCAACTGGCGGTAAACGAGCGTATTGGCTCGATGGAT
>CAYRMD010000074.1:0-24951 GCA_964425225.1 uncultured Pirellulaceae bacterium
ATCCATCGAGCCAATACGCTCGTTTACCGCCAGTTGATCAGACGTTCCTATAGTTTCTTGGACTCTCAAGGTGGGTCGAAACCACCGGGTTGCCAGGGGTGGCAGCGTAGTAGTCTCCAAAACCCTTTGAGACTACCGCGCCACGGTCCGTACTTGCGAACTGCTTCGATGTAGTAAACGCTACACGTCGGAGTAAAACGGCAGTGCCCGCCTAATATCAGTCCGAATGTCATTTGATACAAACGGACTGCCCCAATGAGCAGGAATGCCACCGCCGCATTGAACAATCGCATGCACCGCCTGATAAAGCTACGATAAGTCATTCTTGTGTGTCCTCATTGAATTTCTCAGTCGCGGATTTTTCACGCTCAGAATGGTGTATCTGGGACCGCTGCGCGTCATTGAGCGTAGTTGGCGCCGCGGCTGAGCGTTTCAAGCGACGAGCCAGTTTCCAGGTGAGCATCCGAAGGGAAAAGACAATGGCATGATAGTTTCCCGTTGCACCTTTACGTGGACGCACCACGAGATCCAGCCCAGCGGGCAATTCGGATTGTTGGCGCCGGAAGGCTTCGCGTATCCAGCGTTTCCAGCGGTTGCGTTCGACGGCCGAGCGAATCTGACGAGGAATAACAATGCCCAGTCGCGACCAAACCAGCCCATTCGGGCAGCCGTTAACTACCAAGGTCGTGTCCGACACAACCTGGCCCTCAGCGAAAACCCGGTCAAAATCTCGCTGTTTTTTCAATCGTTGGTGTGGTCGGAACCGCTCGCTCACTTTTTGTGGCACGCTTATTCTGGATTCCCGCTTTTCTGGTCGGGCTGCTTCCATTAGGAATCCTAGCGATTGTCAAATCGTATCTCATCACAACCGATTGGGCGACAATCCCCAGTGACCGGATGTTTATCGGGATGCTCCGGGTACCAGCCCGATTGATGTGACTCGGTCACGAACTGTCGTAGGTAATGCAGCCGAGTAGCTGGCTGGACTGCCAGCCGCTGGGACTCAAGTTGCGATCGAACCACGGTCTGGACCGTTCGAATCCTCCGGATGATCGGAGGCACCACCACCGGGTAGCCATCGGGTATTCTGAGGCACGATCGGTGTGGCCGCCCAATCATCGGCCGCAGCGGGCGGCGTTGTCCAAGGGCTAGGTCGTGCCGGCCCTTGTACATAGCGCCGCACGACTTTGCCTGTCAGGCGGATTAGGACGATCGCGACCATTCCGAGCACCACGATAAGGCCTAGTAAGCCCAGGATCTTCCAGCGGGTTATGGGATCCAGCCGGAAAAGGAGCGGTTGCGTCGCGTGGTCGCTACTTGTTTGTGCTACGGCCGACCCGCTTAACCCACCGGCACACAGCCATACGAGCCCCGCTGCCAGGGCCCAGCGGTTGCGGTTACCAACGAAGTTCTGCACGAGGTGACGAACTGTACAGTTTTTGCCACTCACGTAACTGCGCCTTGGTTGCGTTGTCGAGCGTGGGCGGGAGCCGTATTTGGACCACCACATACAAATCGCCTTGCCGGCCGTCGGTGGTGCGTACTCCTTGGCCCCGAAGTCGGAGTCGCTGACCACTGGAGGTACCCGGCGGGATACTTACCTCCGCAGTACCCCAGGGCGTCGGGACTTCCACCTTTCCTCCCAGGGCCGCTTCGGGAAGGGTAAGCGGAAGATCCACTTCCAAATCTAACCCTTTCCGGCGGTAGAACCGATGCGGTAAGATGCGCACGGCTACCAGTAGGTCGCCTGGTTCACCTCCATTGAATCCGGGTTCGCCTTTGCCCCGGACCCGAAGTTTTTGCCCGTCTTCGATACCCGGAGGGATCTTTACGCTAATTGTTTCCTGCTGATCTGGAAGATAAATGCTGTGTTGTCCTCCGGTGATCGCTACCTGAAACGGGATTTGGATCTCGATCTGCCGGTCCATACCTGGCTGGGCAGGGCGTCGCGTTTGGGCACGTGTGCGCCGTGTTCCGCCCAGACCGAAAAGCGCATCCAAATCCAAACCGCCGAACCCTCGCAGAAAATCTTCTAGATCTCCCTGGAAGAATTGCACATCCGGGCCGCTCCATTGCCAGGTGCCTCGCGTACCTGCTCCAGCCGCCGTGTGCGCTCCCATGGTCTCGAATGCGGCTCCGTACCGATCGTACATCTTTCGCTTTTCGGGGTTACTCAGTACCTCGTAGGCGCGCTGGACCTGTTGAAATTTGCGCTTGGCATCCTTGTCGTCCGGATTGAGATCCGGATGGTACTTGCGCGCAAGCCGCCGGTATGCCCGTTCGATTTCGGCCTTATCCGCCGTTCGAGAAACGCCGAGAATTTGGTAGTAGTCTTCTTCCATCGGTCAACAGGTTCATCCACGGTATCCAGTCGGACTTTTTCTCGCAATCAGCTCAAAAAACTCATTGTACGCCCAGCGAACCGCGCCGGACAAGGTGCAAGCGCGAATGCTATGCTAAAGAGGTACGAAGCGTTAACGTACCGATAGAGCAGGGGAGCAGCTTATGTGGCATCGATCCACGTTGCTGGGCAGGGGTACCGTGTGGTTCGTAGTTATTGGCTGTGGGCTTGTGTCCGTGCCTCGTCTGATCTTTGCTCAACGATCTGGCAAGCTCCAGTTGCGCGTGGTGGACGAGTCTTCCGGTCAGCCCATCGCCGTACGCATGCATTTGCGCGACTCTCGAAATCGTCCCGTCGTGCCCCGAGGCTTCGTTTCGTGGCATGACCATTTTGTGTTTGACGGAAAGGCTGAGCTTGAGCTACCCCCGGGAGAGTACACGTTTCAGCTTGAACGCGGTCCGGAGTATCTCATGCGCACCGGACGCTTCTCGATCCAGCGTGGAGCCAATGATGTGCATACCTTGACGATGAAGCGATTCGTCGACATGACCAGCCACGGATGGTATTCCGGAGACTTGCATATCCATCGCCGCCCGGAAGATATACCGTTGTTGGCGGCCGCCGAGGACCTCCACGTTTTACCGGTAATCACCTGGTGGAATCGGCAAAATCCGTGGCAAGGTCACAAGCTGCCCGCCGATAGAATCGTATGGTGCAATGGGCGGCGGTCACTGTACGATCTTATGGCTGGAGAGGATGAGCGGGGCGGAGGAGCGATGCTTTACATTGGCCTTTCCCAGCCCTTGCTCATCACACAGGCTGACCGAGAATTCCCGCCGACTGTTCATTTTTTGAAAATGGCCAAGTCGCTCACGCCGCAAGTCCACATAGATGCAGAAAAGCCCTTTTGGTGGGATTTGCCCATCTGGCTAGCCAGCGGCGGAATCGATTCGATTGGCATAGCACACAACCACATGCAGCGCGACGGTGTATTGGCGAACGAAGCTTGGGGGCGACCTCGCGATCGACTCCGCTATCCGGATCCACACGGTAACGGGCAGTGGACGCAAGAGATTTATTACCACGTATTGAATTGCGGGTTCAGGATCGCTCCCTCTGCCGGTAGCGCCTCGGGAGTTGTTCCCAATCCGGTAGGGTACAACCGTGTCTATGTTCACTTGGATAAGCCGCTGGAGTGGCAAACATGGTTCGAAGGTTTACGCAACGGCCGTGTTGTGGTTACGAACGGACCATTGATGATCCCGCGAGCCAATGGAAAGTTGCCTGGCCATGTATTTCGTGCCGATGAGGGTCAACGCGTCACGATCCCAATCGAACTGGTTTTGCATACTCGCGAAAAAATCGAATACCTGGAGATCGTCCAAAATGGGAACGTGCTCCATCAAGTGCGGCTGGACGCGTTGGTGGCTGCCTCCGGACGATTGCCGTCAGTACAGTTTGACGAGAGCGGATGGTTCATGGTTCGAGCCATCACAAACCATCCAGCGACTTATCGTTTCGCTGCCACCGGTCCGTATTACGTCCAGATTGGCAATAGTCCGCGGATCAGTCGACGATCGGTAAAGTTTTTCTTGGATTGGTTACAGGAGCGACAAAGCGCGATTGAATCGCTCCCGATGCTTTCCGGCGAAGATCGCCGCACCTTGCTGGAAGTTGTCGAGGACGCACGCCGTTTTTGGAACCAACGTCTAACGCAAGCCAACGCCGACTAACTAGCGCTCCTCTGCTCACCGGCTGCTCGTAGCTGCATTCTTGGTGTTGATCAGAGATAATTTAACGTCAAGGCGCAAGCAATTTTAACGCAAAGGCGCAAGTAAACAAATGACACATACCTTTTGTCTTCATTGCGCCTTTGCGTTGAATTATGATGCCGCTTTCTAACGGTTGCGGCTCTGTAGAGCTGTCCATCTCCGGAAGCGATAGAGCGAACCCCCGGTGATAGCCGGCTCCGTTACAGCCGCGCCGTAGCTACAAACCAGACGCACACGCGCATGAGACTTTAGGACTTTGTGATTCATAAGGTCCGTCAGGGGCTTTGATAATTGGCGAGTGGTGAAGGTCGAGTTTTGACCAATGGGTCAAATATCCAAGTATTCTTCCGCGGATTCTCGCAGCAGCCGTACATCGGGTTGTTGTCCAGTCCATAACTCGAAGGCTGCCGCTATTTGGTACACGAATAACGTCAAGCCGTCGACCACCCGGCAACGTTGCTCTTGAGCCCGCCGCACCCACTCGGTGCGCCACGGTGACCAAACAAAATCGACGACGACCATATCGGATCGCAGCGCAGAGGTTATCACCGGTACAGAGCTATGCTCGTGTTCACCGAGTGGGGTGGCGTTGATGAGCACATGCGCATCGTCGGGAATGGTAAGCGGGATATTCCAGGGGGCGACCGTCACGGAGAAAGCTCCGGCAGCTCCGAGTTTTTCTGCCAATTGTGTTGCGCGAGCCGTATTGCGATTCACGAGTGTTAACCGCTCAGCACCCAGAACAGCCAGTACCGCGCCTACGGATTGCGCTACCGAGCCGGCACCGAGCATCCAGACACCTTTACCTCGCGTGCCGCCCAATGCTTCCATAGTACGGAGGAAAGCCACCGCATTGGTATCGTCACCGTACCACGCGCCTTGCTTGCGCACCAGGCAAGTGACAAGCTCAGATCGGCTTGCCAACGGACTCCGTTCATCGACCCAAGTAGCAGCGGCTCGCGTGTGGGGAGAAAATATGCTGGCCCCCCGGAATCCCATAGCCCGAATACCGCGCAGGGCATCGATCAACGCGTCGGCTGACACTTCGACCGTGAGGAAGCGCCATTCGAGGCCGGCCGCTGCAAGCGCTCGTTCCATCATGAATTGCGTAGGATTTCCCACCATGGATTGGCCCAACGCACACGCGATCGGCTGTAAAAATGATTCGTCGACCATCCATTGGTTTCCTTGGTCCAGAAGCTGGGCTTGCTATTGCGTGCCCGTGCCGGGCAATCTTTCCACCCCTGCCAATAGTGCTTCGGATCGACTGCCGGACAGCGGTGCACTCACGCCATCATGTCTCCGGCTTGCGCTACTGGCCACTGAAGCGTCGCAATGCGTCCCGGTCGATGGTAATTCCCAGACCGGGTCGCGCTGGAATTTCCAGGTATCCTTTTTCATCCAACGTGAATCGTTCTATCGTCAATTCCTCGATATACGGCGCCGGTGTTAAGAATTCCACAAAACGAGCCACCGGTAGAGCAGCGGCCAACTGGAGATCTGCTGCCAAGCCGACAGCCGTATTCCATCCGTGACTGACAAACTGCACGTTGTGATCGTAGGCCATCCAAGCAATGCGCCGCGCCTCGCTCAACCCACCGCATTTTGTAGCATCCGGTTGCACAATATCCCAGGCGCCCCGTTCGATCCACAGTTGGAACGACTGACGCCGCGTGAAGACCTCACCTCCCGCGATCGGAACAGGCGACTGGCGTCGCAGCAGACAATAGCCCTCTAGATCATCCGGCGGTAACGGCTCTTCGAACCAGCCGACATCCCAAGCGGCCAGCATCTGCGCGGTACGCAGCGCCCATTTATATCCGTGAGGCCAGAACTGTTCGCTCCCTCCGGCATCGACCAACAGTTCGACTTCCGGCCCAACAGTGTCGCGCGCCGTACGCACCAACAGCTCGTCAAACTTTGTGCTCCGTCTTCCGAAGGGACGCCAACCCAGTTTGATCGCACGAAAGCCGCGCTGAACCGCCCAGCGTAAGCGATCCGTAAGCACGTCCGGCTCGTCAAACAGCAAGGATGCATACGGCCGAATTCTGTACCGATAGCAGCCTCCCAACAGCCGTGCCACCGGTTGCGAACAGACCTGTCCGAATAGGTCCCATAGAGCGATATCGATTCCCGAGATCACATGTTCCAGGGTTCCTCCGCGCCCCTGCCAAAACGCGCTCTGCCGCAATTTTTCCGATACCCGCTCCGGCTCTATGGCAGATTCGTCTTTCCAGTAGGGCCGCAACGTCTGAACGCCAGCCACGACCAGTTGATAATTGGTAAAAACGCTTCCGAATCCTGAGCGTCCTTGGTCGGTGATAACTTCCACCAAAGCATGCAAGTCATCCTCGGGCCGGTGACCAGATGGCCATCCGCCATCGACCGTAGCGCCGACCAGCCGATGAACACGAATCTCTTGAATACACTCCATGAAGGCCCCTTCGCTATTGCCTTGCTACGTTTGCCTTTTCCGGATATTGGTAATCGCTTACAAGGTAGCCAGCCAGGCATATAAATCCGCTAAGTCTTGTAGCGTAAGATCCTCTAGTAGACCAGCAGGCATTAAGGACAGCGGAGAATTCTCCTGACGAGCGATTTGACCTTGTTCTATGCGAACTGTTCTTTGCTCAGGTGTTACTAAGGTAATACCGTCTACCGATTCGTAAATCACCGCTCCCTGTACAATGCGGCCATCGACCGTTTCGACAAGGCGGGTCTGATAGCGGGGCGAGACGTCCAAGTTGGGAAAAGCGATCACCCGGAATAGATCGTATCGACTGAAGCGACGGGTAATCCCGGACAAGTCCGGTCCGAGCGCATAGCGGCTGCTGTGGCACTGGCTGCAACCTTTGCGTTGTGCGATCTTTTGGCCACGCAATGCGTCGCCTTGTTGCCAGTTAACTTGTGCGAGTAGTTCGTCGAGCTGTCGGCTATCGGCGGCATGGCCAAACACTTTTTCCACAAGATGCGGAGCGTTATGCTGCAACCAGTGTCGCCAACCCTCGACAACCCAGGGTTGTGCTCGGTGCCCTTCCGTCCCATAAATGAAACCGAAGTTTTCCGGAACCACCCTTTCTAAGAGACGGGATACGGTCTGACGGGCCTCCCAGTTAATCGGATCGCCTCCCAACTTCCGTAGAGCGCTGATGAGTGCGGCTGTTTCCTCGATCGAATCCGAAGGGGGAAGCAGTGCCAAAGCCGCAACGGCGGCGCGCACCGTCGAAGGCGAATGGCTGTAAAGAGCTTCCCGATACCAGGGACGTTCGCTGGGATGAGGATTTTCGGCTAAAGCTTCGATGATTGTCGCTTGATCAGCACCGCCTGCCATGCGAGCTACCAGCCGTTGTCGGTCTGAGACACGACCCGTGCGCACAGCAGCCCGCGCCAGTTCTGCTGGCCATTCTTCTTCCGGGTACTTATCCAACCACTGCCAAATCCGATCCAGGGCTTTAGCCAAGCATGCCTCCGGTAACAGCGGCAAAAGACAACAATGTCCCGGGTGCCCAAACGATTCGGCTTCCACAAGTGCCTGAGCAAAGCGAGCGTCACGATCGAGGTAAATCTTTAAGAGCTCTTGCCAACGGACCGGCCAATGCCGATCGGTGTGCCAACCCCGAGCATGAATCTTATGTTCAATAAGGGCCCAGACCTCAGCGATCTGCTTCAACTGCGTCGGGTCGGGAGTGCCTGTCAGGCGTGAAAGTACCACCAAACGGTGAATATCGTCGGTCGGTGAACTTGTTGCATCGCAGTGTTGAAGAATCGCTTGCCTTAGCATCGATTCTTCGGACTGGATCATGGCCGCTAGTCGTTCCAGTTCACGATCGACCTCTGCGCTGCCGGTGGGGTAGAGATTTCTGAGCAACTGATGCATTCGGGCTCGGTCGAGTTCCAATACCCATTCGGGCTTGTCCAGCGAGTATCCATCCAAAACGGATTCTTTGCCTGTAAATGTGCGAGCATCTCCGGCCAGCAGTTGCAGAGTGCGGACGGCGTCGAGCAGGAGCCCGGTTGTCACGTTCGGGTGTAATTGCTCACATATTGCGCCAATCCAATGCGTGGGCGGGTCGCCGGCCTTGGCCGCTGCGGCAGCTAGAGTAATCAGCCCAGCGAACGAAAGGGTCTTCATCTGGTCGGCCACGTTCTCGCGCAGCTTCCTGCTGCTGCGGCTTAACGTGTAAACTGCCTGCTGGCGAACATCGCGGGCCGGTCCGGACAGGGCACGGGCTAGAGCGCGGCATAACTCGCGGTTGTCTGCCAGCGAGTCGAGGTAGTCCTGGCCACACAGCCCATCGAATAGCGCGCGAACGACACACGGATCCACATCGCTCAAATAGCCCATTGTGATGTCAACATGTTCGGGTGCCGTGCGCTCTGGCCACCGGCCCCAGCACCAGGCGGCGCTGATGCGCAGCGGAACGGGAGCTTGTTGGAGGGATCGATGGATGGCAGTCGGCAGTCCGCCGAAGAGCGAGGCGTGGATTTGCACGGCCCGAACACGCCACAACTCGGGCAGGGTCGGATCCAGCATCGCATCACAAAGCGCCGCGCTGCCCAAAGCCCGCGCCTGATCTTCCCAACGTCGGCGACCGGCTGGCGAGAAAAAATCGGGAGCATCCAAAAGTGAGGCCCACGTGTTGACCTCGAGAGATTTCGACTCGGTCTTCCCCGCTGCCTTCGGCAGTTCCGTTTCGGACGCAGCAGCAGTGCGGGATGACTCGACGGACGGGTTAATTTCTGCACGGACTGATTCGGGAGGACTGGCCTTCCCGGTGGCTAGATCGGCTGGCCAACTGATTCGATAGACGCTGCCGCGCGTGCCGCGCCCCCCTACACTAACATAAAGCGCTCCGTCGACACCGACAGCTAAGTCTGTGGGAGCAAATCCGATCGAGCCATCGCTTTGCAGGAACAATTCCAGTGTGCTGGTCCATGTTCCTGTGCTCGGATCGTACCGAGGACGAACCACGACGACTCGTCCGAACGTCCAATCGGCGACAAAAAGGGTCTGGCGATACGCACGAGGGAACATCCGATGGTTGTACCAAACGACGCCGGTCGGTGAGCCTCGGCCCAGCCTAGCTACCACGGGCATCAGGTCCAGTGCTGAATCGGGAGGTTTCCAGGTGCGAGTGAACCAACCGGCTGTACCACCGCTCAAAACCTGAATGACGCGGGTCGGCCGGTACCAGGGGAACGACACGTCGCGTTCATCATCACTATCGTAAACGTAAATGCGGCCGTTGGTGTCGAAATCAAAATCGTAGGCGTTGCGGAATCCGTCGCAAACAATCGTGGTGGTAAACTTCTCCGGATCGATGCGCAGCAGTACCCCCGCTTTTGGCCGATCAACGGGAGAACCTGAACCAGCATACCGGCTATCGATCCCTGTGTCGTTGCCAGCAATCACGTACAGAAATCCATCCGGACCGCGGCGTACTGCATGGGCGTGATGTTCCGAACTGGTACGAAGAGGCACCAGCTTTTCGGGAGGCCCGTCGGCCTGCAAATCCTGATCTCGGTCCGTAAAACGCAACAGTCCTCCATCTCCTACGCAGTAGATTTCTGAGCCCTCACACCACAGGCCCTGGGCACCACTGCGCGGTGCGTCGGCAAACAACTGGGAATGATCAGCTCGTCCATCGCCATCGCGGTCCATCAATACCCGAAGGTAACCGGCACCGGACACCCATACGTGTCCTTGAGCATCAGTGGTCATCGAGAAAATATCATGGGCCAGGTCGTCATCAGCATACCATGTCACCGCAAACCCTTCTGGGGCTCGCAACCCAACACCACTGGTTTGTGCGCCCGCCACACCGGGGAGGAAAGCGAGCCGTATCGCACACCACGCCGAGATAATAATCGATAAAAACCGTATAATGGCCAAATGTACGATTTCCACTTGTTGTTCCCCGAAGCAGTATCACGAAGTGCGGAAAACGACGCGGAGCTACATTTCCCTGGCAGGGTAGATACGGACTGGTTACGAAAACGAACCCATCGGCTCAACCGTCTTACTTTAGCAGCAATTCTCATTTCATGGTGATAGCTTGCGTTAGGTTGGTCGAGAGGGGAGAGGCGTTCCAGAACGGAATTGACTCGAGGCTGCCCTCGCCAAGCGGGCATAAGGGGGGCGTCGAGCGAAATTCGCGGTCTTCGGTCGCAAGGAGATTGTCGTGATGATGCGCGGGATAACGTGTCGAGTGATGTGGGTTTGGACCGTCCTGACGCTGGTGGCTGCCGGAGGTCTCTCGTCAACCGCTCAACAACCGACTGGCGACCAAACGACGCTCGATGAGCAACCTCACAGTGAAGCTCTGCGCGAGCAGACAATCTACATTCCGTTTGATCGGTTGGAACACGTCTTCGAGCGGCCCGGGAGGGGAGTATTCTTACCGTACGAGAAGTTCCAAGAACTGTGGCGAGCGGCTCAAGCAGCTACGCGCCCGCCGCGAGTGATTTTGCCGCCGACCGATGCCGTAATCCGCCGTGCTCGAACCGAGGCTTGGGTTGAACAGGATGTCTTGGTGGCGCGGGCCGAATTGGAAATTGATCTACTGAAGAATGGCTGGCATCGTGTCCCGTTGGGCTTGCATGACGCCGCCGTTCGCTCTGCACGCATCGAAAACCAAACTGCCCGCATCGTACCCGATCCACAGAATGGCGTGGTGTTGTTGTATGAGGCTCCTGCACAACGCGAACCGTTCACAGTCCGGCTGGAGATTGAATACGCCAAAGCTGTGGAGAAAATACCGGGGCGCAACACCGTTGCGTTGCATCCACCTCGAGCGCCAATCAATGAGTGGCGAGTTACGGTTCCGGAGTCGGCGGTAACCATCGCCATTCATCCTTCGTTAGCCGCCACTACCGAATCGCCTATGGACTCTTCAGGAGCGGCCGACCGGACGGTGCTGCATGCTTTTGTTGGTCCGGCGGACGAGGTGCGCATCGAGTGGAATCCTCAAGCAGAAAGGGCTGCTGGCGTCACTACATTGGCCACGGCAGAAGCTCAACAGGAGCTGTTCATTTCCGAAGCTGCCATCCGCTGCCGCACATATCTTGAGTACATGGTTAGCGGGGGAGAATTGCCTCGCCTGCAACTGCGACTGCCAGCAACGTATCGCGTGGTAGGTATTTTCGATGCCAATGTTAAACAGTGGCAAACGAGTACCGATGGGCCTGTCCAGCACGTGAGTGTCGAGCTGTTCGAGCCGGCACGCAGTCGCCAGACGTTGATTGTTGAACTGGAACGGTTCGGGGTTGACCCGACGGCTGAAGAATTTGCCGCTCCTATGGTCGAAGCCCTCGACGCAGGGCGTCAACAGGGAATCGTGGCTGTGCAGTTAGGGGAAGCACTTCGCGGGGCCACACGCTTACGCAACGGTCTTGTCCAGGTGGATTCCAGCGAGCTACCAGATCGGCTTAAATCACAAAACTGGCACTTTGCCTTCCGCTATGTGACCTTGCCCTACCAGTTGTCATTGGGTTTAGAAAAAGTAAGTCCCGAAGTCACCGCGCGGCAGTATGCTCAGGCGTATATCGATCCGCGACAACTGGTACTAACGCTCTTCGCTGTGTTCGACATCCAACAAAGCGGACTATTCCAAATCCAAATCACGGCTCCACCGGGGTGGCAACCGCTTCGCGTCGAAGGCCAATCGGCGCCAGGAATTGAAGCCGTGCAGGTCGAAAGTGTTCAGCCGGCGAGCGACCAGCCCGATGTGTGGGTGGTTCAATTGGGACGCAAGGCGATCGGACAGGTGGGACTGCGTGTGGAATGGCAACGAACGATAGAGGAACCGAATCTGGTGTCGCCTACCGGACAACCGACTCGCTTGGAACTCGTCGTGCCGCGTATCGAAACTGCCGGTCTGCACCGCTTGAATGGGTTTCTGATAATTCGAGCACCTGTAAGTTTGCGGGTGGTTCCCACCGCAATGAGCGGACTACACGTTACCTCGTTGTCCGAAGCCGCTCCGCCGGATGCTTCCGTATTCCGCCCTATGTCCGAGCCGGTTCTGGGCGAGGGTATTGCTTTTGCCCATGGAGCCGAACCGGCACGCGTGGAGTTGCTGGCCGAGCGCCGCAAGCCTCAAGTGGATGTGCGCCAGTTGCTGAACGTGCAAGTGCAGCCAGGATTGGTGCGGCATGAGGCTAAGTTCTTTTTCGAAGTGCGCTATAGCCCTGTGAAAACCCTGCGCATCGATTTGCCCTCGCGAGTTGCCGCCAAAGCACGAAATGTTACTTCAGGTGTGCGGGATGAGGTGATCGATCCCCAACCGAGTGACGTCGCGGCCAACTACGTAGCCTGGCAATTTACTGGGGACCGCGAATTCTTCGCCCACGTTTTGATAACCTTAGTTTGGGAGGAGCCATTAGCGGCTCTGGAGATCGGTCAGACTGTAACCCTCAATGTTCCGTTTCTCAAACCTGTTGGCGTAGACCGATCCTGGGGACAGGTCTTGTTGTCTCGCAACGAGACGATCGATGTCGAACCCGCGCGGGCTTCGTCGACGCTACGCGAAATCGATCCAAGACATGACCTGATGCCCGGTGCTGAGGGCGCCGGGGTTTCGCATGCCTTTGAATTCCATGAGCCGTATGAGCTTTCGCTGGCAGCCACACGCTTCGAACCGTTGGACTTGAAACGCACGGAGATCCAAGCAGCCCTCGTGCGCGCTGTGGCCACGCGCAGCGGCCAACTAGATGTCCAGGCCCTCTTTCGAATCCAGAGTGTGCGCCAACGATTGGGAATTACGTTTCCCCCAAGCGTCGATCCCAAACGCTCGTTCGACGCCGAACCCGTGCGCATCAATGATCGGGCCGTACCGCTCGAACAGGTTGCCAACAATCAATTCCAGATCCCCTTGGTTTCTGTTCCTCCAGGAACGCCGTTCCTTCTGGAAGTCCGCTATTCGATTCATCAAGCAAGCCGTACTGTGGAGCTGCCTTCATTTCCCGAGGAACCTGCGATCGGCAAGGTGTATCTGAGCGTCTATCTGCCGGAGGATCAGGTGTTGTGGGCCGTAGAAGGTCCGTGGACGGACGAGCAACCGGATGTATGGGAGTCACTTTGGCTGCTGAGTCCACGCACACCGTCGGATGAAGAGATTTTTCGGGATATCATCGCGGGCGACTTGAATATCGTAGCTTCTGCGCTTACACGCTTTAGCGTCCAGGGTCGGCGGCACCTCTACTCGACGCTCCAGCCGGAAGGTTCACCGAAGGGGAGTTTGAGGTGGCAGTCGATGGATGAACGGCTTTATTGGGGCGGCGTTTTTGCGACTGCTATTCTGGTTGCGCTCGTTTTCCTTGCGCAACCGCTACGGCACAAGCTGGCTGTTCTGGCCCTGGGCTGGGTTCTTGTTATCGCGACCGCAATATTTGCTCCCACGGCTTCCCGACAACTTCTCGATCCCCGGCTACAGTTGACGGCCTCTGCCGTTCTGGGAGTTTGGCTTGTTGCCGAAGGTATCAAGGCCGGCTCTGCTGGTCGGTCGCTGGTACGGCGCTGGCGGGTTAGTAACTCGGCATCAAGACAACAAGAAGGTGAACCATCGACCGCGTCCGCAGCACAGGCGGAACTCCAAGAGCGCATCGAACGCGTGCTGGATGCATGGCAAACCGAACCTGGGGAACGAGGTGCTGGTGCCGAGCCCGCGGCGACTGTTCCTTCCGCGGCGGCAACGAGCGACTCCCCGCCGCAGGCGGTGCCGCAGTCCAACACTACTGAAGGAGGACCGACTCCGTGATCCGCAGACTGTATTTGATTCGAGCCTGGATCGGATGCTGGGCAATAGCGGTGTTTGCCGCTGGAGCTACGTTTGGCCAAACGCCTCGTAGCGCTGAGGCCGGGGCGCTAGCTCCAGAAAAAGGTGATCCTGATCAAGTTATCGTACGGGAGATCTTTGTTCCTGCCGAGACGATAAGTCGACTTCTGGAAAATGCACCGGAGCACGTTTTTCTGTCGCGCGACGAATACCACGAGCTTCTCAAGAAAGCTTCAGCGCAACGGGAAGCACCAGCACCCCTGCCGGTAACACTGTGCGATGCTCAATACGAGATTGACGTGCAGGAAAGCCGGGCCACTATTTTCGGCGCGTTGGTCGTTGACGTTCTTCAATCAGGTTGGCATGCCTTGCCGGTGGGTTTCCGCGGTGTGGGCTTACGACGCGCACAATGGGACGACACGGGGGCTGTTTTTGCGCGGGACGAACAGGGGCAGCCGATGGTAATCGTCAATGGAGAGGGAACTCACGTCTTGCGCATCGAGGCAACCGCTTCGGTCTTGACCGGCGCTGCCCAACAGACGCTTGACATCCAGTTGCCCACGGCTGCTTCGACGCGCGTTCTAGTCCGTGCCCCTGGCAATGTGGAGCTTCGCTCCGGGGCCCACGTGGTAGCGCGCCGGTATGATCCGGCCAGCGATTTAACGCAGTTCGACCTCTTAGCTCCCGAAGGTGAATGGAAACTGGTGTTTTCGGTCAATAACCGGATCCTGCAGCGGGATCGGTTGGTCGTGGCCCGCAGTGCGATCGTCGATCAGTTGTTGCGAGGCCGAGAAGTGGTCCGGATGACCAGTCGTTGTACCGTGTTGCGCGGTGCCGTAGATCGCTTGACATGGCTCATTCCAGCCGATTTGGAACTGCATGAGGTAAATTGTGAACAACTAGCGCGGTGGGAACTCGGGGCTACCGAAGGTGCTACTCGACGGTTGACCATTTTCTTGCGCTCTACCTCTACCGAAGCGGTAACCGTCCGGCTTCTGGGTGAACGACCGCTTATTGAAGGTCAACCATGGCAATTTCCCAGAATTCTAGCACAGGATGTCGCTGGATCGGGATATGTTTTGGGGGTGCTCATCGAGTGGCCGATGGAGCTTGCCGAACTACAGCAGCGCGCCGTACGGTCGATTGACGCGTCGGTACTTCAGCGACTGGGAGCGTTCCCGGAAGGAGGAACTACCCTGTTTGCTCTGCGCTCGTTAGCGGCGTTCTATGCGGCATCGAACGAGTTCGACCTAAGCGGCCAAGTGCGCAGTCCGCGCCCTTCCCTGTTGGCATGGAGCGGTATGACGCTGCGTGTCGATCGCCACGCACTCCAGTTGGCTAAGGTCCTTTCTGTACGTCAAAGGAACGATCGACTCTTTAGCTTTTCCCTGCTAGTTCCTCGCCATTGGTCAATCACCGAGATGGCCGACGCGGAAGGAAATCGGCTGGCATACGATGCTTTTGCTTTGCCAGATGGGAGCACCCGAGTTGTTGTGAAAACGTCGAAGGTTGTAGCGCCGAACCAGCCATACACCGTTACCATCTCGGCAGTGGGGCAAGTGCCTGGTTGGCTGGAGCAGTGGGATCGTCGGGAACTGTCCGTACCGGTGATTAATGTAGAAAACGCTCTTGAGCACCGTGGTGCGATAGCCATTTTGACCGATCCCTCGTTGGATGTGCGTCCCCAGGTCATTGAGCAACTGTCGCCGTTGGACCGTCGTGAACGCGAAGAGTTTGGGATTTTGACAGAGGCGCCATTAGCATTTCGTTTCGATGCCGCCAAGTATCGAGCGGTATTGGAGGTTGAGCATCGGCGGCCGGAACTGGTAGGCAGATGTTTTTCGTTTTTCCAGGTGAGTACCGGACGGCTCGCTGCGCAGCAAGAACTGCTGTACACGGTGCGGCAGGCGACCACCCGCCATCTTTCGTTCGCCTTGCCGCGGTCCACACCAGCGGAACTAACGATTCGGGGTAGGCCACCAATTACCGTACGTGAATTCAGCGCTCGCGAAACCGATGAGGAGCGGATCTGGGATGTAACCCTAGCCGAGGACATACCCCTGAGCGAAACTGATGCGACAGGAGTGGCACATCTGGTTGTGGAATGGCAAATGCTACTGCCCGAAAAAATGGAGCGGTTTGCGCTGCCGCTTGTTCGATTCGAGGGAGTAACGATTCAATCAGGCTATTTTGTCGTGGCTGGCGATCTTGAGCGCGAGTTAACCGTGGAAACGACCGCGCGCCCGGCTGAGTTGGATGAACTGAGTGACACGGAAACGCAGCCCGGTGGTCGATTGGCAGGAGTATTTGCTTACCAAGGTCTCGCACCGGAAACCCATTTGCGTATTCGCCAGTACGAGCCGTTTGCACTGCCGGCTGCCGTCGTACAGCGATTGGAATTGAACAGTTTGCTCTCGGCCGCCGGCACGGTCCAGACGCTGGCCAAGTTCCAGCTTAGAACCAAACTAAGCACTTTGGAACTCAGGCTGCCCGAGGATGCAAGAGAACTATGGGGGGTAACCATCGACCAGCAACCGATGACCCCGTATCGTAAAGGCCAATCGGTGTTGCTGAGCGTTCCGGCAGTGTCGGGCAGCGATCCGCCTCGCGTCATCGCGGTCGTTTACCAATCCAAAATACCACCGCTTCGCCAAGGGCAATTCGTCCTGGGTGTCCCGACACTCTGGATGCCGGCTGACTCGACGAGTAATGGTCCGCAATCGGAAGCCCGTTTGATTCCGGGTACGGAGGTCGAGTGGAATTTGGTGAGCCCCTCGGGGTTTGTGGTGACGCGGGTCGATGGGGGATTCACCTGGAGAGCGCGTGTGCGTTGGCCCGAGCTCGGAATAGCGGTGCCGGCTGCGGTTTCTCCCGTTGCTGCGCCCGCCCAACTCGAGTCGCATGATGCAACGTTTTCTACGGAAACGATGCAAGTCCCGATGCCGGCGGCGGCCGCGCCTGTGGGCGAAGCTCCAATGGGTCAAGAGGCATTGCCCGCTTTACCACCCGCAGGGCAGACGGCTCATCAAACGGTGGCACGCGATGAGCGAGCCCCGTCGCGCTCGCTATTGTCAGCAGTGAGCGATCAGCCGGTGCAACCGGGAGCCTCGGAATTCGAAGCCATTCCGGCTGCTGGGAAGCGAGATCGTTTGCAAGGTGTTCGTAGTTTGGTAATTGACATCGAGGCCGCCGTTCGGGCTGCACCCAAAGAACGGTTGGTTCATCTTTCGGGAGTGGGTACGGCGCCAGTTGCCCGGATTACCACCTGGAACGAGCGGTACGGGAACGTCGCCGCTGGCGTACTGGGCACGCTGCTCGTGGTGGCTAGCCTGCTAGTGTCCCGGCGGCAGCGGTGGCAATTGATGGTATGGGCAATTGCGTTGGCCTTGATCATTCCGCCTTTGGTAGGGCGTTCGTTCGAGTTGCATCGCGCCGTGGTGACGATCATCGCCGTTTCCATCGCAGTAGCCTTGTGCGATATGGTAGTGGTGTGCCTCAAGCGTATCCTGCGCATTTTCGCCGACATACTGGACTTTATCGGGGCAAGGAGCTTTTTCCGCGCGCGTCTAGAGGCTCGCGTGTTTTGGCCTCTGCTCGTATCGGTGGTAACGATTGGGCAGTTACTCCCTCGCCCGATATGTGCCCAGGACCGGGCTTGGCTTGACCAGTTCGAGCGGCTCTTGCGACCACCCATGAAATTGCCTTCCGACGCCGTGATCATCCCGTACGATGGTAGCGAGTTACCCGACTTGGCACGCGCAAATCGCATCCTAGTGCCGTACGCTACGTACGTGAAGCTTTGGAATCGTGCATATCCGGACCGGCCCTTAGAACTTAATCCTGTGCCAACCGATGTGGCGCTTGGGCCGGCTATTTTCCAGGTGGACGTGCAGGATGGGCCTGTAGTCCAAGTGGACGCCGATCTTGAATTCCGTGTACTGGTCGACAAACCGGCGTCGGTGGCGTTACCGTTTGCTGGGGGTGTGCTGGCAAGCGGTTCCGCGATGTCGGGCAATGCGACGTGGGAACTTGCCGGCACGGCCAGCAGCGATAAACCACCGCAAAACTCTAGTCACATTCTGATCCATTTGCCAGGTGCGGGGCGGCATCGAATCGGGTTACGTATTGCGCTGCCGGTTCAGCGTGAGGGTGGGTGGCGCGTCGTATCGGCCATGCTGCCCACTCCGCTCGTCTCTGGTATGGTGGCCCGTGTGTACCAGGCGCCCAGCGAAGTGCGGATAGACGGAGTCGCCGATCGTTCGGTCTGGGAGATCACGACATCTGGCCAAGCCATCGAAACGGCGCTAATGCCAGGCTCGATGTTTCGCCTTCAATGGCGGCCCAAAACCGAAACCAGCGTCGTGGATGCCGCATTGACGACCACATCGCATGCCGTGTTTGACTTGTTAGAGGACGGTGTTCGCCTAGCATGGCAAAGCCGGCTGGAATTTCGGCAAGGGCGTCGAAACCATTTTACGTTCCTCGTACCGAACGGCTATCTTGTGGAACGCATCGCTGGCGAAAACGTGCGCACTTGGACTCAAGAGGTGCTGGCTGACCAGGTGCGCCTGCATGTCGAGCTGCTTCGTACGGCAACGGAAAATGAGGAAATACTGTTTTACCTTTCGAAGCGGTGGTTGTTGGACGAAACCGAACCGGAAACTTTCACGGTACCGGCCATACGCGTCGAAGGAGCTTCGCTCGAACAAGGAACCCTATGGATCCGGCGTAGTGTATTGCTCGATGCGCAATTACTCGAAACGGTGGGTGTAACACGCACGGACGTGGATGCCGTCGCTGCCGAAGCACTTGTGCAGCGGACCGGTAACGAAGAGCGCGTGGTCGCCGTTCAAGCATTCCAAGGGTTCCAATTTTCTCGACTGCCATTCCATGTGCAGGGCCGCGTCGGCTGGCGAAAGTCGCAATACCGTTACGAACAACTGGGAATCCTGCGCGTCAGTGAACGACAGCTCAAGTGGCAGACACGGCTGCGTGTCGAGCATCAAGGTACACCGCTGTACTTACTCCAGGTGCGCCTGCCGCCGGAATGGGACATCGAACAGGTCTCTGAAGCTGAATGGGTCGTAACGTCGCAGGATAGCTACCGATTGTTGACCGTTTATTTTGGTTCGGGGCGTAGCAGACAGGTCGATCTAGAGATCGTGGCACGAGCATTACCTCGTGATGCCAACGATCCCGTTGTTGTTCCCCGAATCGAGTTACTCGACGCCGCCGGTGGAGAAAGCCATTGGCTCGTGGAAGTCGATCCCGTGTTCCGTTTGCAAGTTCAAGAGTTGCGCGGAGGCGAGATCGTTCCACTGCAATTTCTGTATCAGCAAATGGGCAGCCGCCCTTCTGATCCGAGCCGCAGTCAATTGGCGTTGCGATTCTCAGTTCCTGATTACGCCGCCGCGTTATCGGTCGAGCGCCGGCCGGCCGTGGTCCACTGCATGACCCTTAGCAATGTTAGTTTCACACCCCAAGCGATCGAGGAAACGGTCTTGCTGGAATGGCAAGTGCTGGAGGCCGGTATCGGCCAAGTCCAGTTTCGGTTGCCCGCGCGGTTTGCCCAATGTCGTTTACAAGCTCCGGCCCTGCGAAACCGATCGCTGCAAGCGGTCGAGGGCCCTAATGGAGATGCGCAAGTGGAGTTTACCGTCGCATTCCAAGACGACCTTATGGGTACGATCCGCGTGGTGGCCAAGCTCGACAATCCACTTAGCCCTGAGCCGCACGCAGTTCCCATTCCCCACGTTCTCACCGGACAAGTAGCTCGACAGTACGTCACCGTCCAGAACACGGGACGCGACGAGTTGGTGGTTGTCGAGCAAAC
This sequence comes from uncultured Pirellulaceae bacterium, assembly GCA_964425225.1. Classification (GTDB taxonomy): domain Bacteria; phylum Planctomycetota; class Planctomycetia; order Pirellulales; family Pirellulaceae; genus BPJU01. The sequence goes on from CAYRMD010000074.1 coordinate 19,723, forward strand.
CGGAGTCGACTCACTGGCCTGGGGTCAAACTCCTTGGCGTGAATTGGCTGCCTTGGATGTCACCTACGGTTTCCTTGTACAACCTCAAGCACAAATGCCTCGTGTGGTTCTTCGCGCCGAATCCCGAAGTGTTGTCCAGACTGCCGCTGCCCGAATCGGATACGGGGAAACGATTCTGGTTGTCGATGCTTCCGGCGACTATCGAGCGCGGCACGAATGGCGAGTGGAAAACGGTACGGAACAATTTTTAAAAGTCGAACTCCCCGCCCGGGCCCAACTGTGGTCGGTCGAGGTAGCTCGTCAACCGGCCAAACCATCCGCAACCGAGGGGAGCAAACCTACAGGTCAGGTTTGGATTCCACTTATTAAGACCGAAGAAGGGGAAGCAGATTATCCGGTGGTGATCGTCTACGCAGGGCGATTGGTACTGCCGCCGAACGGGGGTACCCTTACGTTTCCCTTGCCGCGAACGGTCAACATTCACACCGAAGTCCATCAGGTAACGCTCTATTTGCCCGAGTCGCACTATTGGGTCGATTTCCGGGGTGCTGCACCCCTACAAAGCGCTGACGAGTATTCATTCGCTTATGCAAGCTACGTTCAGGACCAGGTAGCTCGATTGACCGACGCACTGTACACAAAATCCTACAAGAAGAAAATGCGCGTTTGGAAAAGCCTTCAAAAGATCGAACAGGAACTGTTGGCAGAAGAGGATGCTGTCAAAAAGCAAGCTGTGCACGGACAGGGAGCGTTGAGTTCGGTGCAACAAGCACAACAGCAGCTTGTCCAACAATTGGAACCCGAAGGAGAAACATCGTCGCTGCAAGTAGAGAACCGTCGTGTTATTGAGCAGTTGTATTTCGAGCAGCAGGGGTTTCGAGCCAAGAATACCGCAGCGGTCGATGAGCTGAAGCTAGCCACCGGGCAGGCGCGGAGTCCGCAAGCTATGGATAAAGGGGCAACGATCAATGAGCGGTGGCTTGCCGCCAACCAATTGGACGCCGCTGCAACAGCGACCACCGGTGTGTCCCCTGTACAGCAGTCGCTAACACAGACGCAGCCCGAGGAGCAGGTTGTTCGTGAGCTTAATGTGGCTCTCCAACAGAAGCTGGACCGGAAGCCAACCGTCGCTCAAGCCGATGCTGCCCCTACGGATCGATTGAAAGCTATCCTCAGTAGGCAGGGCGGGGAAGGTCGTTTAGCCGGAGCGCCGGATCCCAGTGGCCGAGAGGCGATGGAAGAACGCGTTGAGGACTTGACCCCGGGAGCGGAACCAGCGGCTCCGACGGCTTTGCCGACTCGAGCAGGAACGGCCAGCCTCTTGCTGGACATTCCTCGGCATGGGAGGGTTTTCTATTTGCGTGGTGAGCGAGGGCGAGTCGAGATTACAGCCCGTGCTGTTCGGCGGGAAGTAAGTCAGGCATCAATCCGTGTTTCCACGGGTCTCTTGTTGCTGGTACTTGGCTTATGGCTTAGCCGGCGCCGCAAAACTCCACGCCGACACCGTTAGACGACGTGTGGCTAAATGCGTTTGGAGAGGCGTTCGGCCAATCGCTGAAGCGTAGGACTGTAGTCTTGGGGGTCGATCAGGACGTGCAATAGGCTAAACTGGCTGCGCTCTTCCCACGCGGCGAGTAGGGCCCGCTCGAAATCACCTTCGGTTTGCACTCGATAACCTTTTCCGCCGCCGAGAACCTCCGGTATGCGTGCATAGTCCCATCGGCAAATGTCGTTAAACTCCCAGTGCCCGGGATGCAGCACTCGTTCCGTACCATAGCCGCCGTTGTCCAACACAATGACGATAGGGCTGAGAGCATACCGCACGGCGGTCGACAGTTCCATACCGGTCATCTGGAAGGCCCCGTCACCGCAAAGCGCGACAACGCGCGCGCCGGGACGAGCTGTCAAAGCTCCGATGCAAGCCGGGACGGCGAAGCCCATCGAGGTGTAATAAGCCGGGCTGATGAACTCGGTGCGCTCATGGGTCACCAATTCCGTGGCAGCAAACAGTGAGTCGCCAATGTCAGCAATCACGATGGTGTCGTCATCGAGTTGCCGATTCAAGCGTTCGATCAAGCGACTCAGCCGAATGGGGGCATTGGGGCTAATTTCAAATGGTTCGCGATCCACCCGCGGGCGAACTTCATCGGGGATTGGCCTGGGGCAAGGAGGGGGGCGACGCCGCAAAAGTTCGTCCAAGAAATCACCCAGTACAACGCCGCGGTAGTGGTGGTGCCGAATTCGCAATTGTTCGCTGGTCGCATAAATACACTTGCTAGGATCCAAATTTGCCGTGTAGATGCCTAAGTTCAGATCGGTCATGAACGCACCCAGTAGCAGGACACAATCGCTTTCTTCGACGAAGCGCGTGATCTCAGGGCGTCCCATCGCTCCTTCATAAAGGCCGATATAAAGTGGGTGCGTCTCGCGGATGACACTCTTGCCGAGCATCGTCGCAGCGATGGGAACCTGTAAATGTTCGGCGAGTGCGAGCAGTTTTTCCTGCCAACCGAAACGGTGGATTTCCACACCGGCGATAATCACCGGCTTTTGCGTACTACGGAGCCACGCCAGTGTTTCTTCGACCGCTTCGTTCAAAGCTTGTGGGTCCGTAGCATGTTCCCAACCGTGATAGGTATGGGTCACGTGGGGAACGACATGCACCATGTCGCGCGGCAACTCGATATATACGGGTCGTTTAAAGCGAACGGCTGCATCCAGTGCGCGGTCAATATCGCGGAATGCGTCTACTGGGTCATTCAAGTCGACGGCTACGGCACAGATTTTCTCGAAAACCTCAAGTTGTGTACGGAAGTCGCGTACTTTGTGATGCAGCAATGGGTTGTTCACCCGTTCTCCTACCCCCGGAGCTCCACTGATGACAATAACAGGGGATTTTTCCGCATAAGCGCCGGCTATCGAGTTACAGACGCTCAGACCACCTACACAATAGGTTACACACACGGCGCCTAAACCATGCACGCGTGCATAGGCATCGGCGGCAAATCCGGCACAGTCTTCACGCGTACAATTGATGACTCGCAGCGGACTATTCTCCAGCATTCCATAAAACGACAAGACATAATCGCCCGGAATACCAAAAACATGCTTGATGCCGTAATCCAACAGGCGCTTAATTAGATAGCTACCGATGGATAACGGAGCCGGACGCGCCACAGCGTTCACACTGTCGACCTCACCGGGCAGCACTTGCGTCATCGCCTTCCTCCTAATTGTTATGTCGAGTTGCTGGCCACCGTGCGTCAAGCTACCCGGAGCCTTTCGGGCTCATGAGGCGGATGGAGCGGGCGTCGGTAGCTTCAGCAGCCGCAAGAGCGTCGCACGCAACTCGCCCATCTTGGGAGTTGTCAATACAATCCGCTCCTCGGACGCACGTGCAGCAGCGGCCCACGCCGGGTTGCGCTGATGCAACACCAAAATGGCCGGTACACGCCGAGTTGCCTCGTGGTCGCCAAACTGGTTAAAGGCCTCTACGGCCTCTTGTTTGAGTTCTGTTGTGAAAAACAACACACAGTCGGCCGGAGGGCCTTCAGTACTGTCCACAAAACGCTGCAAGGCACGTTGCGGATCGCTATAGATAAGCACCCGATAGCCGCGTTTTTTCAACCGCTCCCGCAAAAGATCTTGCATGCCCACATGGGACTCGATCACCATCAACCGCCGCGAATCTCCTTCAGCCACCTCCGGCTCGTCGCTGCTGATCATGACCGACTCAGGTTTATTGACCGGCGTCCTTGTTTGAGCCTGCACCGCGGATTGTTCTTGGACAGAGCTACCACCGCGATCGCCAGCTTCCCAACGCTTGATAGCCTGCTGCACATCCTTAAGCATTTCCGCCGGTGTCTGATATCGTTTTTGCGGATCTAATTCCATTGCCTTGTTAACAATCGCTAATATGTAGTGGGGAAGTGACGGTTCTAATTGCGAAAGCGGTGTTATTTCACGAAATCGCGTCACATTCAGTCGATACAAGCGATCCTTGACTTCCAACAAGGGCGCTTTACCGCTTAGCATGTGGTACAAAATGCAACCGGCAAAATAAATATCGCTACGTAGATCGTCCTTGCGTACTCCTGTACCACGCTCCAAAGCAGCATAATCGATCGCTCGGGCGTTGGGACATTCGGCTAAATCTTTGTCTTCAAAATGGCGGGCCGCTAATCCGAAATCCACCAACTTCGAACGGCCCGAAGAAGAGACTAAAACGTTCGACATTTTCAAATCACGATGCGTCACACCATGTTCGATTCCATACTGTAAAGCGTTGAGTACATCCGAAATGATTCTCAAGGAAAGCAGCGGATCGAGCTTACCTCGCAGGCGTACCATCTCCTTAAGCGTCTGCCCCTCGACAAATTCCATCGCCAAGTAGGGTTCGCGTGGGTCTGAGTTGACTTCATAGACCGGCACAATGTTCGGATGGCGTAGTTTTTCCCCCACATGCCCTTCGCGGAGAAATTGTTCCAGTTCGACCGGATTATCCCGATAGCGCTTACGCAACACCTTAACCGCCGCGACACGGCCTGTTTCCGTATGCACGGCCCGATAGACGCGGGCAAATGAACCGGTACCGACTAAATAGAGCACTTTATACTTGCCATAAAAAAAGCCCGTACGCTCGCCCTTCAAAACGCGCTCCGCCTGAAAATTTGTAATCAGTTCCTTGCGTACTGCCGCCGCTATGAAATCCTCGACACTCACGTTCCGCGAGCCAAGCTCCGCCCAAACGGCATTAATCTGGCGATTGTCAGCCAACCCTAATTCGAACAACCGTTGAGCAAAACGCTCGGCCGTAAAGGTCGCCATGCTGAGCGACTCCCCTATACGCCTTGCCTAAAACTGTGCCGCACGCCCTTACCCCTTTAGTGTATCCTACGAGCTTCTTACAAGCCAGACAAATGCTTTCGCCCTGCGCGAGTTTGCTCGTTGTCTTGCGGGGTACGCTTTGCTTACACCGAGCCCCGGCGGCGACGATGGACAACGCTCTAGCTAAGCATTGCATGGCACGGCAGAAACACGTTCCAGTAAGACTCAGCGCGTCCAAGCGCTCTATTAGTATCAAGCTGACCATCCCCACCGTGTGCGGTTATTGGGCGTCGCCCCGGCTGTTCCCAGGCACGGATCGGGTACGGAGTGCAGCTCGAGATCTGCCATTACTAAGGAACGTCTGATCAACTGGCGGTAAACGAGCGTATTGGCTCGATGGAT
>CAYRMD010000075.1:0-24758 GCA_964425225.1 uncultured Pirellulaceae bacterium
TTAAATCTGTGTTGGGTGGCCGTTGCGCTGTTGGGGCTGGCCTTCGATGACGCTCAGGCGGAACCGGTCCGGCCAACATGCTCTGAGGACGAACACCCGCTGGTGGAACGCTTCGTTGTTGTGTTGCCAGGGGTAGATCCGCAATTTGCAGAACGCGTACGACAGGCGATCGCGGTCGTTCCGGGGGCGATCATCGGGCGATTACATGGTGCCGGTTGGCGGTGCATCGTGACACCGGATCTCGTGTCCTATGCACCGCAATTAGCCGGGCTACGGCCGCGCGGATGGCCGCCCGGCGTCACTTGGGCACAGGTCGATGCCGTGCACCTTCCCGAGGAGAAAAAAGTCGTTGTGGCGCAATGGCGCCAGAACGCTCATGGCCAGCGCGTCGCCAGCCACCGCGTTCCGGGCGCTGTTTGGCATGAGCTGGGACATGCCTGGGATGTGTATGTGCGCGAGCGAGCCAAACAAATGCCCTCTCTCACGAGCGAGTGTCATGCCGATGCCCCAGAGTTTTCCCGTGCATGGCATAATGATGTGATAACCTTAAAGCAAGCGCGCGGCGAGGAAACCTGGGGCTATTACCTACAGGACGGCGTGCGAGGGCGACAGGAAGTTTTTGCCGAAGCATTTGCCGTTGGACTCGGAGCCGGCTCCGATGAGCTGTTGGGCGAAAAATTCACCACCGGCTTTCCCGCTGCTTGTCGCATCGTACAGCAATGGCTTGATCGACTCGGACCCTAGCACCTAGACGTGGCAAACTTCGAGCGTAACATCAGATCCCATCCCATATGTCGCCCTCGGGGGGCTCAATCGGGTGCCGAAACCGCACGAGTATCGTCTCGCCTAGCGCCTTTCGTTGCCAAAATCGAGACTCCAAAATCCTGCACCCAAGATGAGTCACAGATCGAAATAGTTGCGGTACACTACGGCTGAAATATTTCAGAGGTTACTTAATCATCGGCTCTCTTTTTAAACGTCCGCTTTGGTGGTTTCCAATCCACCGTGTTCACTGTCTCTCTGCGGTGTTATCTTCCCCATATACAGGCCGTGAGACTAACATCGAGCTAGGCGATATCCATTTGTCAGCCTGTGCTAGATACCTATCGTCTTCCCAAAAAACTCACATGCAATATCGCTGACTGATGCAGAGGTTTCTTAGTCACACTGGGTAGCCAGAATAGATTGGCTCCAACTTTACATTCCTCTTTACGAAGCCCTAATCGTAGCTTTGAAGGGATGATTGCCTCTTTCTTTCCGCGGAGGCTTGTTATACAACGAGGCAAGCATAAGGGCCGGATCCGTGGGCTACTGCGGTTGGAATCAACAGACTCTTTTTGAACGGTGATTGGGGTATGGTTGGAAGACTGGGCAAATGTATTCGGCCTGTAGACGAAGCGGGGAGTGTAGAAATGAGTGCTACAACGAGCAACGTTCGGGTAAGCGGCGTGCAGCTTATACGATGCGGTACAGTGAGCGCGCATCGAGAATCGGGGCGTCGCTCGTGTTTTCCGTTTGACCCTATTCGACGATGGTTGTGGTGGGTTCTTGGTGCTGTCATGGCAATTTGCTGGAGTTCCTCGGGCTTGGTAGGCCAGGATCAGTGGCGGCCGGCGCAGCCGAGGTTGCTGACGCGGTGGGCTGCGGAGGTCCGGCCCGACCGCGTATTACCCGAGTATCCCCGTCCTCACCTACAGCGTGTACACTGGATCAACTTGAATGGTTTGTGGCAATACGCCATTGCTCCTCAGGAGGCATCCGAGCCTTCACAATTTGACGGGCATATTCTTGTGCCGTTTGCGGTCGAATCGTCTCTTTCCGGAGTAGCGCGTTCGGTCGGTCCGGATCAGGTGCTTTGGTACCGCAGGAGTTTTGTCCTGGAGTTGCCACCCCATGCAGCTCCGAATGGGCGATGGTTGCTTCACTTTGGAGCGGTTGACTGGCAATGTCGTGTGTGGGTCGACGGCCAGGGAGTCGGTTCCCATTCAGGTGGTTATGATCCCTTCACTTTCGACATTACAACGGCCCTGAGCAAAGAGGAGCAGCATCAACTGGTGGTGAGGGTCTGGGATCCGACCGATACCGGTTTTCAACCGCGAGGTAAACAGGTTCTTAGCCCCCATGGCATCTGGTACACGGCGGTCACGGGGATTTGGCAGACCGTATGGTTGGAATATGTTCCCCCGGTGTGGATTGACCAGTTGGACGTTATGCCGGACGTGGACCGGAATCGTTTGGTGGTTCGAGTCGTGTTGCGAGGTACGGTTCCGGATGGGATCAGGTTACAGGCTCAGTTATTCGACGAAGGACGGCTTGTTAGCCGGGCGGAGGGCCCTGCTGAAAGCCCCTTGGAATTAGCCGTTGCCGAACCGAAGAAGTGGTCGCCTCAATCTCCGTTTCTTTACGATCTACGGGTTCAGTTGCTAGCAGCCGGACATACCGTCGATACGGTGGAAAGTTATGCGGCTTTTCGCAAGATCTCTCTTGGCGAGGACCAAGCAGGCTATATTCGACTGTATTTGAACAATGAACCGCTTTTCCAATTTGGGCTTTTGGATCAAGGATGGTGGCCCGATGGGCTATACACAGCGCCGACGGATGAGGCTCTGCGCTATGACTTAGAGGTAACCAAGAAACTCGGCTACAACATGATTCGCAAGCATGTGAAGGTCGAGCCGGAGCGCTGGTACTATCACTGTGATCGTTTGGGTTTGTTGGTGTGGCAGGATATGCCGAATGGCGATCGAATGATTCGGCCCCAGGATCCGGATATCGAGCGGTCGGCGGAATCCGAGGAAACGTATCGGCGAGAGTGGTCGGCTATTATTGCCGCGCGACGGCATCATCCGTGCATTGTCGTATGGGTGCCCTTTAATGAAGGCTGGGGGCAGTTCAAGACGAACGAGATTATTCGCTGGACGAAGCAATTGGATCCGACGCGGTTGGTCAACGGACCCAGCGGTTGGGCGGATCGGGGGGAGGGGGACCTTTTGGACATGCACCGGTATCCAGGGCCGGCCATGCCCCAACCGGAAGCGAACCGAGCTGTCGTATTGGGTGAGTTCGGTGGGTTGGGTTTGCCGATCCAGGGGCATCTGTGGGTCCAACAGGGAAACTGGGGTTACCGAAGCTATGCGACACGGGAAGAATTACAAGAGAGCTATGAGACTTTGTTGCGGCGGCTGCGCCCGCTGGTGGCTCGTGGGTTAGCCGCCGCCGTCTATACCCAAACGACGGACGTCGAGATCGAAGTCAACGGGGTGATGACTTACGACCGGGCTGTCGTCAAGTTGGACCCTGAGCGTACGGTACCGTTACATGCGGCGCTGTACGAGGCGATGCAGCCGGTGAGGCTCATTGCTGTCGTGCCCACCTCGGAACACGACGGCCAGCTTTTTCGCTATCGATGGCAAGCCCCTGTCGGTGACTGGACCGCTGTCGAATATGACGATCATGATTGGGCCGAAGGCGTAGGAGGCTTTGGCGAACCAACTACACCCGGTAGCGTCGTTCGGACGCGGTGGAAAACCGACCAGATTTATTTGCGCCGCGAGTTCATCCTGGACCACATTCCTCAAGGAAGGCTCTATCTGCGGGTACATCATGACGAAGATGCCGATGTGTATGTAAACGGAAAGAGGGTACTGAGGCTCTCGGGCTACACGACTGAGTATCAGGAGGTCGAATTGCCAGGCGAAGCGCGTCTCGCCTTGCGCGTCGGCCGCAATGTGCTGGCCGTCCATTGCCGTCAAACGCGAGGCGGTCAATATATCGACGTGGGAATCCTAACCGAGGCAGAACCTTAGCCGGTGTCACGTGGCCGAGCCACCAGGAACCGCGTCCTCGAGGTCCGTTCCAGGGGCTCGCCGACCGGCGTGTCTTGTGGAAGGAGGATTGCTGGAGTCGTGAGACGATCCTGGTGGTGGGTGGCATGTGTGTTGGCAGCGACCTCTGAAGTTGGACAGGCTGATCAGTGGCAAGAGATTCAAGCGCGGGGAGTGTTGCGCTGGGGAGGCGACGAAGAAGGCGGGGGACCCTACGTCTACCCGGATCCAGAGAACCCCACGCGGCGTGTCGGTTTCGAAGTCGAACTGGCGGAATTGTTGGCACAACGGCTGGGTGTGCGCGCCGAGTTTTGCCAAGGCCAATGGGACCGCCTGCCCGATTTATTGCGGCGAGGCGATATCGACATCGTATTGAACGGGTATGAATGGAGACCGGTGTGGGCGGAACAATTCGGCACGACGATTCCGTATTACGTTTACGATTTGCAACTCTTGGCACGGCGGTCCGATCCGTCACTTCGCTCGTGGGATGACTTGCGCCGCGGCCCGCCGAAACGGATTGCGGTTCTTGGAGGCTCGGCGGCTCAAGCTTACTTGGAACGACATTTTCCAGGTCAGGTGGAACTGGTACTGTATGACGGCGTGACCGATGCCATGCGCGCCGTGGAACTGGGCACCGATGGCCTCGACGCCACCCTGCAAGACGGGCCAATCGTTACTTTTTATTTGGATCGTGGCTTCCCAGGGCTCCAGCGAATCGGCCAACCGGTGGGAAGGGGATTCTACACGATCCTGGTAAGGAAAGGAGAGCGGCAGTTACTCGACCAACTGAACCAAGCCATTATCGACGTGCTCCGCGATGGCAGTCTTCGCGCCATTCTGGAACGCTATGGTCTATGGGACGAGAACCAGCAGTTGCGGGCCTTGGAAATTGACCGGGAGGGTAACTTTCGGCCTACCGGCGGCCAGGCTGCCACGGACGAGCCGGCATCGGAAAGCTTTACGGCGGTTCGCGGTCAGCGCGTGCTCGTCGAACGCGGTGGGCTGTTGCTTCGAGCGGCCGGAATCACGGTTGTTCTCTCGGTGCTGGCCATGCCCCTGGCGATTATTATGGGCTTAATCGTAGCCCTTGTTCGCCTGTTTATGCCGCGCTACTTGCGCTGGTGGGCTATCGGTTATGTGGAAATCATCCGAGGTACCCCGCTTGTGCTCCAATTGTATGTTATTTTCTTTGTACTACCCGAATTGGGAATTCATGTCAGCGCCTTTTGGGCAGCTATTCTGGGGTTGGCGATCAATTACTCGGCTTACGAAGCCGAGATTTATCGTGCAGGAATCCAGGCGATTCCGCGCGGTCAGTTAGAAGCCGCATTGTCGCTGGGCATGACCCGCTGGATGGCGCTGCGACGAATTATTATCCCCCAAGCAACTCGCATCGTTATCCCTCCGATGACCAACGATTTCATCGCCCTCTTTAAAGACACAGCCGTCTGCTCGGTTATTACTGTCGTCGAGTTGAGCAAAGAGTATTACATCCATGCGCGTAGTACCGGAGCAGTATTGGAATTGGGAATATTGACCGCATTGTTATACTTGGCGATGAGTTATCCTTTGGCACTGTTGACGCGATGGCTGGAAAAACGATTGCATCCGGAACGACAAGGATAAAAAGTGGCTCGTACCGTGCCGGTGAGGAAGTGAGGTTTCCTGAGGAGGGAGGCGATGATTCGCTTGGTCGACGTACATAAGCGATTTGGTGATCAGCCTGTGCTGTGCGGAATTAACCTAGAAGTGGCCAAGGGTGAAGTTAGCGTATTGTTGGGGCCATCCGGTTGCGGTAAGAGCACGCTTTTGCGAACCATCAACGGCTTGGAATCTTTCGATCGCGGCTCGGTTTCCGTGGACGGTTTGGTGTTGGAAGCCGCTCCCTCAGCACGGCGTGACCAGGTCGTTTCCCAAATACGCCGGCGCGTCGGGATGGTGTTTCAGCAGTTCCATTTGTTTCCCCATCTGACCGTACTCCAGAATATTATGGAAGCGCCTACTCAAGTGCTCCGCCAACGCAGGTCGGAAGCCGAAGAGCGAGCCTGGCAATTGTTGGATCGCGTGGGGTTGCGCGACAAAGCGTACGCCTTCCCAACCACACTCTCCGGTGGCCAGCAACAGCGCGCCGCCATCGCGCGGGCCCTGGCCATGAGCCCGGATGTTCTGCTGTTTGATGAACCGACTAGTGCGCTGGATCCCCAGATGACCTGGGAAGTCGTGCAGGTCATTTCGGATCTGGCTAGCAGCGGCCAAACGATGCTTATCGTCACGCACGCTATGCAATTCGCTAAGCAAGTAGCCCATCAAGTTCATGTGATGCACGCTGGCAGAATCATCGAATCGGGACCGGCGGAACAGGTTTTCCAGCACCCCCAGCACGAATGGACTCGACATTTTCTCCAGAAATCGACATTGGCATAGCTAATCACGGGAACGGATCGATACAACGTAGGTTGCACGGTAATTTGCTGGAAAGCTTCCCGGTGCACGTGTTTCCTGGGTAAAATGTTCGGCGGACGGTAGCCCGTCATCTTGCTGGCTGCTCCGCACGCCACTGGGCAACTGTTCCACGGACCCGTGCGATTTGTTGCGCCCCTAACCGCTTTAGGGCGTAACGGATGGAAAGTCGTGAATGTAGCAACATGGGAGAGCTATCACATGAAAGGTCAGGGGGCGAGCGGGTTGGGTCTTGCTCTGGTGTTCGTTGCGGCTTTGAGCCTCTCGGCTGATGAACTTCAGCGTGATCGGTGTGTCATTTTAGTTAGCGTGGATGGTTTGGCGGGTTTTTACTTGGATGATCCGGTGGCGCACCTGCCCACTTTGCGACGCTTAGCCGCCGAAGGAGCTCGCGCAGAGGGAATGCTCTGCTCGTTTCCTACGGTGACCTGGCCCAATCATACGACTCTAGTAACGGGTGTCCACCCGGCACGGCACGGGGTGATAGGGAACAATTATTGGGATCGTACCACGCGGCGGAATGTTCCCTTGATTGTCGATCCGGTGTTCGACAAGAGTGAGATCGTTCGCGTCCCCACCGTCTATGATGTGGCGCATAAGGCGGGACTTGTCACAGCGGCGATTGTTTGGCCAGCCACCCGGAACGCTCAGACACTGCATTTTACGGTACCAGACATGAAAGGAAACGAATCGTGGCTGCGATATGGAACGCGTTCTTGGCTTGAAGAACTTCGTCAAGCAGGGATACCGGTCGACCGGCACGCAACGTGGGTTGAACAGTCCGCGGGCGCTCAGCGAGATTGGCTTTACGTGCGCATGGCCACCCAACTGCTGGAAAAGCATGCTCCCAATTTGCTGCTTATCCACTTGATAGAAGTGGACCATATTCAGCATCGCGATGGACCTCGCAGCCCAGACGCCTACTGGTCGGTGAATTACGCCGACAATTGTTTGCGGGATTTATTGGATGCAGTCGCGCGTTCGGCACGACGCGACAAAACCACGGTCATTGTCACTAGCGATCATGGTTTCTTTCCCATTGATTTTGAGATTCGTCCGGCGGTGGCATTGCGGAAGCTTGGCTTGCGGTCGGGATCAGAATCAAAAGCGGCTGTTGTTTCACAAGGAGGCGCGTGTGCTGTTTACATTATGGACCAGGACAGGCGGCAGCAAATCACCGACCAGCTCGTCGAGATTTTCCATGCCACACACGGAATACAAGCTGTGTTGCGGCCCGACGAGTTTCGCCGGGTAGGCCAGCCGACGCCACAAGAGGATCCGCGTGCCCCGGATTTGTGGCTGTCCGCCGAATCGGGGTACAGCTTTTCCGATTCCGAGGCAGGGGAGGAATTGGTGGTGCCGCGCGCCAGCCGCGCCGGCACCCATGGCTACTTGCCTGATCATCCGGATATGTGGGGCACTCTGGTCCTCTGGGGAAACGGTATACGTTCCGGCGTCCGTCTCGGAAAGGTCAGCAACCTCGATGTGGCGCCCACAATCGCAGCTTTGCTCGGTCTACAACTACCTGGTGCCGATGGACGTGTACTAAGCGAGGCACTGGTACCGTAGGATCGGGCTCTGCTGGAAGCGCGGTTGTGGTTTTTTTCCAGGATTGAACGCGCAGTCGCGCTAGCAAGTTGAGCCGAGCGGATTGCTGCAACCAGTAACAGAGAAGTTCCGGCTGGTTCCCCTGAGCTGAAGCGAATCGAGCAAGTGACAAGTATCGTCGCTAGTTTTAACCGAGGTTAAACGTATAGGGAGACAATCATGAATGCGCGGCCCAATTGGAGATTCACCATCGGTTCTAGCGTCGTCGTATCATGTATCTTCGCACTACACGGAACGGTATTAAAACTTGAGGCCGCCGACGTGGATCGGCCGATGGTTTGGACCATTGCTCACCTCGTCCCGGAACATACAACCAGCGAACAAAGCGGCTACTTTTCCCTGATCGAAGGAAACAACGGCAAACTATACCTCGGCACAGCCAAGTATGGCGAGAACGCTTATTTGGTCGAGTTCGATCCGGCTGATGGTACGATGCGCGTGGTTGTGGATGCACAAAAGGAGATCGGAACTACGGCCAAGGGTTTTGCTGCCCAAGCGAAAATCCATACCCGCAATAACGTCGGGCCTAGTGGCCGAATCTACTTCGGGACAAAACAGGGTTATCCGAAAGCCGGCGAAAAAGTTACCGATTACCCCGGTGGCTATCCAATGGTTTACGATCCGTCCACCGGTAAGACTCGTGTCTATCCGATTCCCATACCGCACCAAGGCATTATCAGCATCATGCCCGACGAGTCTAGAAATATTGCATATATTTCTACATGTTCTGATGAAAGACCAGTTGAGAGTTCTCATTTTATGATATTGGATTTGGAAACAGGCAAATACAGAGACCTGTTAGACACTCGACATATGTATGCGTTTATAGTGTTAGATCACTTAGGACGTGCTTATCATCCGGTTATAGGCGGAAAAGTGGCACGGTATGACCCAAGGTCGGACACGCTTGACCTTTTGGAGGTGCGCGTCAACGGAGAGAAACCAGCAGCCGAGACCCTCTTGGCTCATCCGGAAACCCATCCGTTGAACTGGGAAGTAAGTCCGGATCGAAAATGGTTATACGTGGTGCCCATGAGTTGCAATCAGTTGTTTCGTTTTCCATTGACTGGCGACGATAAGGTGTTGGATGGCGAGGCCTTGGGGGAACTGTTGATCGGAGCGCGAGCGACCGACTGTCGTGCCATGTGCGTGGGTCCGGATGGAACGGTGTGGGTTGGAGTTGCAGGCACCTGGCAGGATGGCACGCAGCGGTTGCATTTAGTGAGCTACCACCCCCAGGAACGACGTTTTTGGGACCACGGGCAGTTGGCCATCTCGAATCCTGATTATGCACGGTTTACCGATGACCAAGGAAATCCACGGCCGTGGCATCATGGAGTGGAAAAGCTAGCCGATGGCACGTTAGTTCCTCGGTTCGTGATCATGGCTATTTGTGCAGCGCGCAACGGACGCGTTTACCTGACGACCCTGGCTCCGTTTACGCTTCATGAAATTCGTTTTCCGCGAGTGGCCGGGATTACTACGATTTATCGCGAGAACTCGCATGCCGACGTGATTCTTGGACGATTGATCCAGTCCGAGACGTTAGATGACCAGGGGCGACGCTCGAATATGCAATTGGCCTCTTTGTTTACCGATCAAGTTCCGCCCAATGACTGGAGCCGGCCGTTAGGGGCGCGCTATGGCATACCGGTTTGTAATTCGATTCGGCAGGCCCTGACGCTCGATACAGGTTCCCTGGCCGTTGATGGTGTCCTGCTGGTGGCCGAACACGGAGACTATCCCGAGTCACCGGTCGGACAGTTTCAGTATCCGAAGCGGCGCATGTTTTCCGAAATTTTGGAGGAATTCGATCGCAGCGGTCGAGTCGTTCCCGTCTTCATTGATAAACATCTGGCTGATAATTGGGAGGACATCGAATGGATTTATCGCGAAGCGCAACGGCGCCATGTCCCCTTGATGGCCGGCTCGTCCCTGCCTGTGTTATGGCGCTATCCGCCCGTGGATGTGGTTCGGGGGCGACCTTTAAAAGAGATCGTCGCCGTTTCCTATCATCGACTGGATGCTTACGGATTTCATGCCCTGGAAATGGTGCAATGCCTGGCGGAACGTCGAGCCGGTGGCGAGACGGGTGTACGGTCCGTTCAATGCCTGACAGGGGCTGAAGTTTGGCAAGCACAACAGAGCGGAAGGTTCGATTCGGAGCTCTTGCGACAAGCGCTGCAACGATTGCAAAAGCCACTGCCGAGCGATGAGCGATTGCAAGAACTTGTGAGAGAGCCGGTACTTTTCCTCATCGAATACCAGGACGGATTGCGGGCCAGTGTCCTGACACTCAATCCGGCAGTATCCCAGTGGGCTGTCGCATGGCGGTATGCCGATAATGGCGAGGTGAAATCGACACTTTTTCACACGCAGGAACGGCGACCGTTCATGCACTTTACTTACTTGGTACGTGGAATCGAAAAAATGATGCAAACCGGGCGCCCCGCCTGGCCTGTCGAGCGCACGCTGCTTACGAGCGGAGTGCTCGATGCTCTTTTACAGTCGAAGCTTGCTGGAGGCCGCCCGCTCGAAACGCCACATCTTCACATCTGTTATCGGAGCGACTGGAATTGGGAGCAACCGCCTGAACCGGAAGAAAAGTAAGAGCTAAATAACCCCGCAGAATTCCTGTAGCAAGAGTACGACTGTTCCGTGCACAAAAAGGGCTTGGCCGTAAAGTGGTTGTGTTTCTGATGGAAGTGAGAAACATTCCAGTTAGCAGGCCAAGCCAATGACGATGTTGTACGTCGGAACGCCCCTACAGACTCGTGCGGTCAGGGATCGCCCCCCAACAGAGCCGCGACCGGAAGGGAGCGGCCCTTGGATCTGGCAGGAAACGCTAAGTCGCCGAAACCTCGGTCGACAATGGATTTTCCAAATCTACAATCTTTGCGTGTCTGCATCTCTGCGTTAAATCTCCTTGCGCCTCTGCCTTACATTGAATTGGCCGCTCCCTTCCGGTTGCGTCTGTGTTGAGCCCTCGCTCGACGCAGCGCCTTTGTCAAGAAGCACCCGCATTGGCCCACATTGGATCGGGTCGAAATAAGGCATACCTATGCCAGACACGGCAAATGACCGAACCATTTCATCTATCTATCTATCATCAGGACACATATCTCGTTTCGATTCCTGCCCCGAAAAATAGCCAAACTTCTGCCATGGCCCCCAATTTACACGAAAATTCCACCTACAACCAAGACGCACATACTGACGCTGACGACGTTTTCCTTTCGCGCCTGACTTTCGTTAAAGTGGATCCCATTATTCTTGCGCAACGTAGTAACCCCGCCAGTCCGAGAGGACTGGCTCGACGCCTGCGAAAGCAGGTATCTAACTTTTTGAGTCGACTGTCCCGGCCGATTTGCGACTTTTCCGTTGGCCAGCGTGTCCCGCGTCGGCAATGGCGACGTTCGTAGTTTGTCCTCCCCGATCCATGTCTGGCCGCTACATGCCCCTTTGAGCGCGTCGCTGTTGCATCCTCGTGGAAACACAGCAATCACTTTCGTCTCAGGCCAACGCCGCCGCACGATCTCAACCGGTGGAACAAGTCGCTGTCCGCCGAGATCAGTAAGGCCACATCGAACCGGCAATCCATGGCGTCGGACAGCAGATGGCAGGCGATGTTCACGCCCGTCGTATTCTCCTCATGCCGGACGACCGTGTTACCACCGTGGCGGCACTTGTCGTTCTTGATCAAGAATGGCCGAACACTAGCTTGATGCCCGGCCGATAGGCCTGCAATGCTGCCGAGAACGTCGACTGCCGCTGAATCGCGGCAGGATCGTTTTTGACTTTCGAAGTGCAGTATACGACTTCCACCAGCGTCTGGCCCGGCCGCAAGAACCGCTCGGCGAGCGCCTACAAATCGAGCCAGCAGTACTTGCGCCAACCCCTTGATTTGAGGCCGAAATGAAAGTTGAAGCCATTAACGTAAGCGAGCGCTTTCATTTGTCTTCGCTTTCCTCGCCTGAATAGTTTAACCTTAGCTGGGGGTCGTTTTTTTACCCTCCTCCTTAGGCTTTCCAAGGGCGAGCGCTCGTGGCTGCCGGGCTTGGCCAGCTCAAGCAACGAAACACGCGACGGAACAGTTCATCTGGGCGCAGGCCGTGCTCGTCGAGATACTCGTTTACCTTGTAAACGTCGCCTCCCTTCCCCAGGTGCATTAACCGGTGATTACGGTCGATGAACAGTAAGGGCTCGCCAACGCGAGCCTCGTAGCCCATCAAGCGCCCGCGCCCCTGGTTCTACGGCTTGCTTTTCACTTTGCTGCCAGAGCCAGATTCTTCCAGCGGCTCGTCGGCGTTCGTTTTCTCATCGTCGTCTTGGTCGGGAGCAATTTCGCCGCTGGTCACCAGCAGATCCCGGTCGCGGATACGCTCCGGGTCCGAAAGCCCGCATGCTGTGCCCCAAAGTATGCAAGCGCCGATCGGGGAGTCTTCCACGCCGTAGTGATTGCGATGGAAAAGATAGTACGCCGTCGGCTCAGCGAGCCGATCCACCGTCGCCTCCACGGCTCCGTCACTGCCCAGCACGCGGCTGATCACGAAGTCGACGACCGTACGCCGAACATGGGACAGGAACTCGGACACAGTCGGGATCTGTCCCGATTCGTCGGCCTTCTTCACTACTGGATGCTTGCTGTAAAGATCGAGCGCCGGCTCTGTTGCTGCCTACACGAAGGTAGTGTTGCGGTGCCCGCGCCCCAGAGGTCGCAAAAGCGCCGGGCGATATGAGCTCGCATCTTTTCGAGAACGTTTTCTGTCGCAACCGGGCAGCGCTGTTTCACATCGCTTCTGACAGACAAGTCGCACGGTGAAGGCTACCGCAGCCTCGGTCGGTGCGCGTCCGGTCGCCGATCTCCGTTCGAATCGGCCGACTACCTTCCATGACGAATCCTGTACGAATCATCGCAGACCCCAAAGAATCCCATACGTCTGGATGCTTATGAGCCACGACGCTGATGACACGGCCATCTAGCCTCGGTGGCTTCATGCTTAAAAGGCCTGTGCGATGCCTTCATCATACACGGCCTTGATCTAAATAGGTCCACGTCATTACGGAATTGCTGAGAGGCTATACCAAATTTGTGCTGGGCGAAAACGGAGCCGCGTTCGTAGTGACCGCATTCATGTGGTCTTCTTGCTTGGCTTAACCCTTCTAGACCCGGTGAATCGCGTCCCTACGAAAAAAGAAAGTAGAAAACTAGCTTGCCTTTCGCCACATCGCCTCATTCACGCTGCACGCAATAGATAGTTGCCTCTGAATGCTTGACAAGAATGAACTCCGGTACTAAATTCGTCGGAGTCCTACATGAATCGGCGGCAACAAAAAAGGAGGTTCAGCATGACCGACACTGCAACAACAATTCCAGGTTACCACTATGGCTCCAGTGCCCTGTCTCCTTCTCCAGTAACTTTAGAAGACCTGACGCGCCTGCATCAGGCGGTGCTCTTTACTGAAGAAGACGAACGCTACCTGCGTCAGGCAGGTGATATACTGGCGGATCAAGTCGAGCAAATCCTCGATCTCTGGTATGGTTTCGTGGGTAGTCACTCGTTCCTGGTAGAGCACTTTTTGGATAGCTCCGGTCAACCTCTCAGTGACTATCTTGCCCGGGTCCGAAAACGATTCGGTCAATGGATCCTCGACACCTGCCGACGGCCGCATGATCAGCACTGGCTCAATTACCAGTACGAGATTGGGCTGCGGCATCATCGCGCAAAGAAAAACCAGACAGACCATGCGCCGGCTGCCTCACAGGTGGTTCCCTTGCGATACCTGATCGCGTTGATTGTGCCAATCACAATCACGATCCGTGATTTTCTGGCTAAGAAAGGACATTCGCCGGCCGAAGTAGATAAAATGTACCATGCATGGTTCAAGGCGGTGGTTCTCCAGGTAGCGTTGTGGAGCCAGCCTTATGCTCGGGAAGGGGATTATTGACGTGGCGAGGGGAACTTGAGCAAGTCCCGATTGGACCCGGCCGGAGAGTGGGCCGATATTGATGCGCGGATCGTTGCTGCCTTAGAACGAATTTCTCAAGCGCTGCACAGGGGATTATGGAACGCTGCCTGGGCGGAACGGCTTAGTTCAACCCAGGCACAGTTCCTAATATATCTGTTCTTTCATGGGCAAGAACGAGTCAGCATTAATCAACTCGCTGAGCGATTCGTGTTGCGCCATTCAACCGTCAGCGACGCCGTAACGGCATTAGAGTCCAAGGGGCTTGTGAAACGTGCGTCGCGAAAAGACGATCGCCGAACAACGGAATTGATTCTCACCTCCCGTGGCAAACGCACCGCTCAGGAACTTGCACGCTGGGTAGAAAGCGTGCGGCAACAGCTTAGCGAGATGCATGGTATGGACAAGGCCGCGTTTCTTTCCACTCTGCTGGACCTCATCGCGCGGTTGCAACAAGTAGGCCTTATTAGCGTTGTCCGAACATGCACTACCTGTCACTACTTTGAGCGCAACCGTCACGCTGACCCTGCAGCACCGCATCACTGCCGACTTCTCAACCAGCCCTTGCGGCTGGTGGAACTTCGAGTGGATTGTCCCGATCATGCGCCAGTGCCGGCTAGCGTTAAATAAGTGCTGGAGACCAAGGTCCTTCGCTGCGAATTGCACTGACGTTTTGAGGTGATAAGGGTTACGAGAAGTTTTGGCGAGCTTGATAATCGTGTAAATGTTTCTGGATTGCCCCGCGGTGCGTAGTGCAATGTCGGCATGTCCGTCCCACTAATTCCCCGATGCAACTGGGCGCCTACCTACTCCGCTAAAGTTATCGCGAGGGCCGTAAGGTGAAGAACTGCTCCGTGCCGAACTCTACCAAGTTGCCCATCGAGTAGATCGACCTGATTCGAAGCGTGCTCAAGGGCTAGAAGCGCGTTGCAGCCAACGAAGCGTTCGTGATCCTTTGGAGCCTTTTCCTGGAACACGTGGCAGGCTTGTTGGGGATGGCCTGGCAGTTGGGCCTGGCATGGCTTGCGGATCGAAGGCCGATCCGCCGTGGAGTTAGCAAAGATTATGGCTCGACTGCCGCGAACGACCCGCAGGGCGCATTCTAAACGTGCGCCTTAGGCCACTGTTGGCGCTCGAGTCAATCAGCCCACGCCGATGAACTCGGCCGAGAAAAGGGATGCTACGTTAGCCGATCGCACGGGACGAACAGTACCTGTCGGACGGTAACGGAGGAACGCGAAAGACGACGCGGAAAATGATGGCGAACTGCCCTTTCAGGGCCGTGGGATGATTCGGCATCGCATACCCAGGTGTTGCGCTTTGCACCTGTTCGAACCCAGGCCCTTGCCTCGGCTCGCGGAAACGGCCCTTCAGGCCGGACATGCATGGCGATTCTCGTTTCGGTGGCTAAAAGGCTCGTACCACTCTAGCGTGAATGTGAACGACACGCGCCTTACTGGGCATGCCGATGGAACGCGGTTCTGGGTGCAATCGCGTCCGACGGCCGAGCAAACTGAAGCCGTTGCTGTGTTGGGAGTCCAGCCGGAGTCAGTTCTCGACAGTTATTCTGAGCTGCAACCCTTGAGCTGCTGTAGAGATCCTTCGGAAACATAGTGGTAACTTTTGCCGAATCATTCGCCGTCCGAAACGTCCGGGCCTATCTTTTGTGGCCCGCCGTGTCCTTTATCTCTCGATGGTTTCAATTCCAACGAACACAACATTGAAAACGAGAAGCGTGTTGCCCTCGGCGACAACCACTTCGCAGTCTCTGCTTAATAGATGCGGGGCTTCCCACAAGGTTCCAGTGTAACACCGCTAACTTATGCAGAGGTTCCTTTACCGTTTCTTACATCGAGCGACAATTGGCGCAAGCCGGGATCCCTGACGCAACGACAACATCCAGTGCTCCTGCGGGTGGCGGCAATATTCACGCGCAGCCGCTGCGTATTATGTTGCCGTCGTAGTTCACGAAC
Organism: uncultured Pirellulaceae bacterium; assembly: GCA_964425225.1. GTDB lineage: Bacteria > Planctomycetota > Planctomycetia > Pirellulales > Pirellulaceae > BPJU01. The sequence goes on from CAYRMD010000075.1 coordinate 15,836, forward strand.
CAGAGGTTGAAAACGCTCCGCTCCGGCGGATCAAAACTTTTCACGCACCGTTGCCAAAGAGTAGCGATCGGTTGGCGCACTCCCTACCGGACAAGTGGCCGGGTAGATATGCGGAATTCGCTTGTAAGACACCCTTACGCTGACCGGAGCAACGCTAGATCCCGTAAGCGGCTATACGTAGGACACGTGGCTAGAAGCTGCTCGTGCGTGCCGTCTCCGACAATCTGCCCGCTTTCCATGACCACAATTCGATCGGCCAGTGCCAAAGTCGACCAGCGGTGCGTCACAAGGATCATGGTGCGACCATGCTTGAAGTGTGCCAACGCTTCGTGAATGGCTTGTTCACTTTCTAAGTCGATCTGGCTTGTAGCTTCGTCCAGTAACAAGATATCCGGATTACGCAGCATCGCGCGGGCTAAGGCCACACGCTGACGTTGTCCTCCGGAAAGCCGATTGCCATTTTCACCGATGACCGTATGGTAGCCGTGTTCGAGTTGTTCCTCGATGAAACGATGGCAATGCGCTCGACGCGCCACTTCCACCACTTGCTGAAATTCGGCCTCCGGAGATCCGTATCGGATGTTTGCCAACACCGTGTCATTGAACAGGGAGAACTGTTGCGAAACAATGCTGATGCGAGATCTAAGGTCGGACAATGCCATTTCACGGAGATCCACATCATCGAGCCGAACTGCTCCCCGGTCAGGATCGTAAAAACGCAAGAGAAGTTTGATCAGAGTTGTTTTCCCCGAACCATTTGGGCCGACGATCGCTACCGTTTGACCAAAAGGAATCTCCAAACATAAGTCTCTCAGCACGGGTAGATTGGGTGTGTAAGAAAAGTGGACGTGATCAAAAAAAAGCTTTCGATGCGGCCGTGGCAGACTACGGGGTCGAGGTGGATCGGCCACACGCGGTTGCATATCCAGAGCCGGAAAAAAGCGATCGGCGGCGGCGATCCCACTGTGCACCGATCCGAAAATGTCGGACAAACGGCGAGCTGGATCAGCAGCGCCGACAAGTAATCCATAAAAAACCAACAAGTCGGCTAGCTCTAGTGGCCGGCTTGTAAATGGGATACCGAACAGCGTGGTCTGACGGTTTAATACGAGATACGCCCCAGCCAAGAGCGCCACGGTTACAATACCCAAACCAAGGAGTTCCGTGATCGGTTTGGCTAGCGAGCCATAAAAGGCGATGCGCATCGCTCGTCGGTAACAATCCCAACTCTTGCGCTCGAATCGCTGGCGTTCATGTTCTTCCATGCAAAAGGACTGTACAACAGAAAGCCCTTGAAACGTTTCGAGTACAACTTCCTGCAGACGCATATTCTCCCGTAACAGCCGGTGCGTCACCCTTCGAATCGAACCGCCTAGCCACCGTAGTAAGAAGGCTGCCGCTGGAGCCAAGACGAGCGACAATACAAGCAATTGCCAACAAATATAGGCAGCCCCACCAAGGCAGACAATCATCTTCAAGGGTTCTCGTACCGCACTTCCTAATAGATGACTCAAGCCGTTGGCGATAGCCGTGATGTCCTGATACATGTGTGACATCATTCCAGCCGTACCCCGCTCAGCGTATACCGCAGGATCTAATCGCAATACTTGATCAAAAAGCCGCTGCTGTAGGTGACGTGTGATCAATTGGTTCAGCCGCGCGGACAACACAATACTTCCCACCAAACAAGTGTCCTTTACGGCGGTGGCAAGCAGTATAACGGCTGTTACTAAAACGAGCGTTTGAAAAGGATCGCGCGGCATAAAGCGATCCACCCACGGTTCCACTCGCTTGAGGCGTTCCAGGCTATCGAACTCGACCTTGCGCTGAGCAACTGCAAGTGCTCTTTCGGAACCCGGAGGCAAGCTGGCAATGCTCGAGTCTAATTTCTTCAGGGTTTCGACGTGGCTAGCGATAGTCGCGTCGATCCATTCCGGCAAGGACTTGTTGTAAAGCACTACCTGAAAAACTGGATAAAGAGCCCCAATGTTAGCACCCCAAAGAAGGGCTACCACTAAGGAACACACCAAAGTTGCCACCAATGTCCCTGGATATTTACCTGAGAGTCGAACGGCTCGATAAAACGGCTTCATTTGCCAGTTGCCCGCTCCTTGGTTGCAATAGTGACAACGTCATGGAACGAAACAAGGTAGTTGCGCCGAGTCACCCGGAGTTCATGGCGTCTTGCAGGATGCGCCCCGGTGGACAACACGTCGATTGCCCTGCCCGTTCACCCCAGCACTCGAAGCAGATGGCGTGCGATTAACGGCCGCCTCATTCTTGAACAGTACTGGAATACATCATGCGTGCGACGCACATCGATACAATAAACCAAACTTGTAAGAACGTACAATTACTTCGCTTGTGAGCCCACATATCTCGCTACGTTGCCCGAAGGTCCTGCCTTTACTGTGCCGGTCAAGGTATCAGCCCGCGACGTGACGAGTCAAGATCGACTTGAGGTAAGAATCCGTCCGGCGTGTACCTCGTGGTTGTCGGTGGGATTTTGGTCTACAAGGCTGGCCACGACAGGAGTCTGCCTATTTTCCGCGAGGGGAATGGACGCCAGGTATCTGCATTGATGGTAAATGAAATCTCGGTTATTTGCCAAGCCTAGCGTAGGTATCCCTTTTTCGACCCGACCCAATGAGAGTCGATGCGGGGGCTTTTTGGCAAAGGCTTTTCGTGGGGCGAGGACGCAACAGAGCCACGACCGTAAGAAAGCGGCCTATTCAAATCCATGCCAAGGCGCAAGCAGATTCAACGCAAAGGCGGAAGTAGGCCATTGACATGTATCTCTTGCGTTTGTTGCGGCTCGGCGCCTTTACGTTAACTATTTACCTACAAATGTGACGCACGCCAGCCGTGGCCCGTGCGGCCTATTTTACGATGCGGACGCGAAAATCGCGTGTTGCACACGATACTTTTCAAAAGATCGGCACTTCTGACAACAGAAGCTACATGCCCTGTCCTGAATCCGGCAGCGGCAAGAGCGACCATTACGGCAAACCGTCACGTTTACAATAGCGTTCAAGCCAATCGAAGAACACACGCTGCCACAGGATACTGTTTTGCGGAGTAAGAACCCAGTGACCTTCGTTGGGAAAGTAAAGAAACCGTGAGGGCACGCCGCGAACTTGCGCCGCCGTGAACCCTTCGATTCCCTGGGTTACGGGGACTCGAAAATCCTTCTCGCCGTGAATCACTAATAACGGCGTTTTCCATTGGCTCACATACCGATGTGGAGAAAACTTTTCATAGAGTTGCCGAACCGTTTCACTTGACCAGTAAGGTCCGCCTAAATCATGGTTGACGAAGAAGAGCTCTTCGGTGGAACCATATGCCGATTCGAGATTGAATACTCCACAATGGGCTATCATGCAACAGAACCGGTCTTGGTGGTTGCCCATAAGCCAGTAGACCGTGTAGCCCCCAAAACTGGCTCCTACGGCGGCTACTCGACGGCGATCGATATAGGATTGGGCCATCATCTCGTCCGTCGCAGCGAGGATATCCTGCATCGCCTGACCACCCCAGTCTCGGGAGATCTGGTCGTTCCATTGCTGGCCAAAACCCGGTAGACCGCGGCGATTCGGTGCCAACACCACATAACCTTGCGCAGCCATCAAATGAAAATTCCACCGATACGAGAAGAACTGACTGACTTGACTTTGGGGTCCGCCCTGGCAGTACGTAATCATCGGCCAGGTGCGTTGTGGGTCAAAGTCCGGCGGAAAGATGAGCCAACAATGAATTGCTTTACCGTCACTTGCGCGTACCCACCTTTGTTCCACACGTGGTACGTCCAGTTGGGCATAGATCGTGCCGTTCACCTGCGTCAGTAACTCGCTATGACCATCAGCAGGACGAATCAAGTAGAGCTCTTCGGGGCTAATCATATCCTGTCGCGCAGCTAGAATCCATTGTCCGTCGCGACTGGTGTTGCAAAGCCGCCAATCGTGCCACCCTTTCGTTACCGGCTGAACCGTCGATCGATCGACTTGTATCTGAAAAATTTGGCGCGTGCCCAGCACCTCGGATTCGAACAGGAGCGAGCTGCTGTCGTATGTCCATTGTGCTCGATGCGTGGTTTGATCCAACCCCGACGTCACTTCACGTATCAGCCCGGTTGCCCGGTCAAACAGCATGATCCGATTGCGGTCCGATTCGTAGCCGGGGGTAGCCATCGAGTGAAATGCAATGCTCGTCCCGTCCGGCGAATAACGTGGGTCCATATCGTAGCCGTCCATCCCGTGAGTAATGCAACGCCGGTTTTCTGGACGGTCGATGTGTATCAAATAGATGTCACTATCCGTTGATTCCGCTGGGTTGTTGACAAGCTTCATCGTCAAAGCCAACTCACTGCCATCCGGTGACCAATCGAACTGTTCGGCTCCTCCGAAAGGCAGCATCGGGCAATCGGCTCGAAGCGCACGCATGAGATCGATCGGATCCGCTACGCTTCCGTCTGACTCCCACGCACTAAGATGCACGTGGTTATACGAATAATCGTGCCATTTGTCCCAATGGCGAAAGAGGAGCGAATCGATAAGCCGAGCATCCGCCTTCGGCAAATCCGGGTAGATTTCTTGTATGGTCTTGTCCAGTTTCACGCGGCGTACAAACGCTAGGTGTTCCCCTGTGGGACTGGCTCGAACATGGGATACCGCCTCCGTAAAGCGGCTGATTTGCCTGAGTTCACTGGTGGCCGGATCGAGCAACCAGAGTTGTGCCGGCGCGTCGTCGTCCGCCCGACGCGCAAGAAACAAGAGTTGCAACCGACGATCTCTTTCGACCCACTGCACCGAACTGAGCGATTCCAGACGATCCTGTACCAGGCGGTCTTGGCGATCTGCGAGTCGCAGAACGTGTAACTCCGACCACCCGCGATTCTCCGCGACATCATAACGGCGCACACCGTAGGCTACCCACGCGCCATCTGGCGATAACCAGCCTCCTTCCAGACGCCCTAATTGCCACAACGTTTCGGGAGTCATCCGTTCGGCTCGGCCAAAACGAGCCGTAACTGAATGCCCCCACACAGCGATTGCAAGTAGGAACCAAGCGGAATAGGAATTTCGAGACATAACGCGCACCGTCATAACAGCTGATATCGTCTGCTTCCACGGACACTCAAAACACAACCGTAAGCTCTGGGCACAGGACACCTAAATCTAGCTTATAGATCCCAAAAAGCGCTTTGGCTTCGTATAGCCCTGTACCGCCGTAACGCGCACCGGATTCGGCTTGTAAGTGCTAATCCAGGTAGACAAACTCGTTGAGGTTCAACGCCATTAAGCAGAAGGCTTGAAGAGCCATGAATTCGGATAATCCATCCTGTGACTGGAGTTGGTCGATGAGCTGGACTCCTCGCGCGATTTCCCCTGCCGAGACCGGGCGCTGTACCACACGCTCCAACACCCAGCGTACCTGATCCCCTTTGTCACTGGGAAAACTTTGAGCAGCAGCTTGAGCCAGCAGACCGGCTTGCTCGTTGAGGAACTCACTGTTGAGCATCACCAAAGCTTGTGTCGGAAGCGTCGTGGTGAATCGGACCGGGCAGCTAAAATCTACATCCGGCCCATCGAATAGGGCGATTAAAGGCGGGATCAGCGATCGCTTGACATGGATATAGACACTGCGACGTACTTGTTCGGCCGGAGGCGATTGCTCCCAACCTGATCCGGGCCGAGACTGTCCGTGCAACACCTCGGGCGGAATTACGGGGAAAATACTCGGTCCACCAATCCGACTCAAATTGAGCGTGCCATTGACCGCAAGAATCGAATCGCGGATTTCCTCAGCCGTCAAGCGTCGCATGTCAAAGCGCCAAAACCAATCGTTGTTCGGGTCCTTTACTAAGGCTTCTGGATAAGCTTCCGAGGACATCTGGTACGTGCTGGATAAGAGGATAAGTCGGTGGAGGTATTTCCATCGCCAGCCAGATTGAACGAATTCGTCGGCTAGCCAATCGAGCAGTTCTGGATGCGTGGGGCGATCTCCAGCAAAGCCGAAATTGTTCGACGATCGGACTAACCCGCGGCCGAAGTGATATTGCCAGATACGATTGACGATGACGCGAGCTGTCAGCGGGTTGTCTGGCGAAGCGATCCATTCGGCTAAAGCCCGTCGACGACCGCACGTTTCGCGCCCTGGAACGATATTAGGTGCTGGTGGATCCAATACCGAAGGAAACCCCGGCTGGACCAACTCGCTGGGCGCATGCGGATTGCCCCGTACCAGGACATACGTATCGGGAGCTTCCGGGCCGTGTTCTTTGACGCAAAGCGCCTGGCGAAGTCCCTTGGGTGGATGAGCCTCCAGGTGCTCGCGCTTTCGGAACAGCTCCACATACCGCTCGAATTGCTGGTCGCTAAGCACCCCCGGAACACGGCTCTTGATAATACCAACTCGGTGTTGACGATGCTGGAATTCCTGTTTTTCCACATCGGTCAATGTAGGTAGCACCAGCTTTTCCAGTTCCTCGAGTTCATCGGTGACCTGCCGTAGTTGCTGGCGATGCCGCGCCGATTCGGCTTCGAAGCGCCGCTTTTCTTCGTCGGTGGCCACCACACGCACCGATGCATCCAGCACCGTCTCGTGAGCGCGCACGCCGTAGCGGCGTACATTGCGAATAAAAGCAAGCATCCGATAGTAGTCTGCCTGTGGGATCGGATCCAACTTGTGATTGTGACAACGAGCACAATTGATCGTCAGACCAAGGAATACTTGCGAAATGGTAGTCAGAACATCATCTAAATCGTCGTAAAGTGCCTGCTCGGCATCGGACGGTTCATCGTCCCAAGGGCCCAATCGATAAAAACCCGTCGCAATGATTGTCTCAGCGGTCACCTCATCCAATTCGTCCCCTGCCAACTGTTCGAGGATAAATTGGTCGTAAGGTTTGTCGGTATTCAGAGCATTTATCACATAGTCGCGATATTGCCATACGAAAGGCTTAGCTCCATCACGTTCAAAACTGTTGGTTTCCGCATAGCGCACTAGATCAAGCCAATGGCGCGCCCAACGCTCGCCATAGTGCGGTGACTGTAGAAGCCGATCTACCAACCGTTCATAGGCCTGAGGTGAATCGTCCGCCAAGAAATCCCGTATCTCCTCCGGTGAGGGCGGCAAGCCCAACACATCGAAATAGACGCGTCGAATCAAGGTGACTTTGCTTGCCGGTGGCGCTGGACGTAGCCCTTCAGCCTCCAAGCGTGCCAAAATGAACGCATCGATCGGGGTGCGAACCCACGCCTCATTGGCAACAGCAGGCACTTCGGGGCGTCGCACCGGACGAAAAGCCCAAAAGCGCTTTGCCGATTCGCTCACCGCCGGTTCATGTCCGGCGGCCTCTTGTTCTTTCGGAGCATAAATCTCCTCCTGCGGGTCGAACGGAACCCCCATTCGTACCCACGCTGTAAGCACGGCTATCTCCGCATCGGGTAGACGCCCCGAGGGAGGCATTTGCAAATCCTCATAGCGGATTGCGCTCAGCAACAGGCTTTCATCGGGAGATTGCAAGTTCACTGCCGGTCCGCTCTCGCCGCCCTTCAAAAGATCCTGGCGATTCGACAAGCGCAAACTGCCCTTAACCTCGACTTGCCCGCCGTGGCAGGTAAAACACCGACGCGAAAGAATGGGACGCACACGATCGCGATAAAATCGGACCGGCTCGCCGCTGGAAACTACCGTTGATTCCGTGGGCGCCTGAGCACCCGCAACTTGAAACGTTCCAACAATCCCGATAGACACAAGTGCAACCAGCCACGGACGCTTCATATCGGCAGCTCCCAGGACTGTGAAGTGATTGTCAATACCCACCCCGCAGCGCTAACGGTTTTTGACACCGAAAACTGCTTCGATCTCCGATTCGGTTTTTTGCCCTCTCCTACGGTGCTTATTGACGCATGGGTTTACTTTGTCTGAAAAACTGACGCAATGCAACATGGAGCGCACGTCGGACCGGTGGGGACGAGCGTCGCATGAGCAGAGGCGAAGTACCGGCGGCCAGTGGCGCTCGGCGTGGCGTTCCGCTCAAGGTGTGTGCGTCACGGTCATAGGTGAAAGAATTTTTAACGCAGAGGCGCAGCGATAAGTAAGTTGACAACACCCGCTCAAGAGTGGTAGAGCGTCGCCGTCAGATCGGACATTGGGTCGCAGAGATCCACTAACGTGCGTACGCCGAGGATACCTTAAACGATGCCTTTCCAACTAGGGTCACGAACCGCTTTTTGAGTCGCAACCTATTGCTGTGGCGATGGATGCGTCGAATGTGGTGAGGTCGGCACCCACGCCCCGGAGGTGGCCGAAGGTCGTAGCAAAGATTTTTTGACAAGTTACTTGACATTCTAGACAGAAAGGCTAAATTCACTAGTGCAAGTGGGTCAGCTGCCCCTACCCGCTTTGCCCCGTGTAAGGTCACTACCCCGCCTTACACGGGTTTTTTATTCTCTCAGGTTCTTCGATCTGCTTTGCGCTTTGACGCGGTTTAATCGGTCAGAAAAAGAACGCTTTGGCACAGCCATCGCTGGGGGACAACTGCGACTGAGAACCGCTAGAGGTAACAATGTCGTGGAGCGCTTTAAGACCTACGGTGCGGTATATAGCAACTTCACGCCCTGCACCTGGCTCGTAGGACGGTCGCGGAAAAAGTAGGCTGTAGGAGCACAAAAGATTGGCCCACATCCAATGGGAAACGCGACCGTTTCACGTGGTTGCAACTGGATAGGAGGCCAATCTGCGTAGCTCCCTTAAGAACACGTCTTTGATCGCATGCGGCTTGTTTCCAATATGCGGTCGCCATTCAGAGGCCGAAGAGGGACTTCACACAAGTTCGAAGTGGGGTACCACTGCGAAAAGGGGCGAGCGTTAAGGAACGTCTGATCAACTGGCGGTAAACGAGCGTATTGGCTCGATGGAT
>CAYRMD010000076.1:0-23967 GCA_964425225.1 uncultured Pirellulaceae bacterium
CCATCGAGCCAATACGCTCGTTTACCGCCAGTTGATCAGACGTTCCTTAATTCTCCGTTACGATCTGCCCGTCCTGCATGCGAACGGTTCGCTCAGCAAAGGGCCGAATGAGCTGCTCGTCGTGCGTCACGATGATCACGGTCATTTGCATTTCGGCGCGAAGTGCGTTCAGCAGTCCCAGTAGCCGCAGGGCGTTGGTGCTATCCAAATTTGCCGTCGGTTCGTCGGCTAAAAGCAGCGGAGGACGATGAGCCAACGCTCGCGCTAAGGCCACCCGTTGTTGTTCCCCTGCGCTCAGTTGGTTCGGGTAGTGGCCCAGACGATGGGTCAATCCGACTTGCTCTAAAATGGCCGTGGCTCGATCGCGGGCCTCCCGGCCGTAAATACCTCGGAATAGCAACGCCGCTTCGACATTCTGCCTGGCCGTTAAATGCGGCAGCAAGTAGAACGTTTGGAAGACGAAACCGACCATGCGACGGCGATACAAGGAGCGGCGATAGTTATCGAGGTTGGCCAGCTCCATGGAACCGCAGCGGATCGACCCGGATGTTGGCCGATCCAGGCCTCCGATCAAGTGGAGCAAGGTCGACTTGCCGGAACCACTTACTCCCAATACAGCCAAAAACTCGCCAGGGGCTATATCGAGGCTCACGCCACGCAGAGCGTATACTTCTGCGGCAGCCATCGGATAGATACGAACCACGTCGCGCAGAACTATCGCCGGTGGCGCGTCAACCCGGAAGGTCGCTTCCCTGGCACGCATAACGCCCCTACCTCGATTCGCTTGCCAGCCCTATTGATCCACCTGCTCTTCGACCACCGGGTTGGTCAACGTCCCGATTCCTTCAATTTCGATAGAGACGCAATCTCCAGGAGCCAGGAAACGTGGCGGCCGACGAGCAGCCCCGACACCCTGGGGCGTGCCCGTCAAAATGACCGTGCCTGGTGGCAACCATGTGCTGGCACTCAAGAACTCAATCAGACTCGGCACATCGAAGATCATGTCACTGGTGTGCCCGTCTTGCATGACTTCCCCGTTCAAAATCGTGCGGAGGGATAATTGACTGGGGTCGGAAATCTCATCGGTCGTCACTAAGCACGGCCCCAGTGGGCAAAAGGTGGCGAATGTCTTCCCTCGGCACCATTGGCTCCCACCTCGCTTTAGCTGCCAATCGCGTGCGCTGACATCGTTTGCACATGTATAGCCCAGCACGTAATCCAGTGCGTTCGTCCGCGTGGCATTACGGCACGGTTTACCGATAACTACGGCTAGTTCACATTCGTAGTCTACTTCGTCGCTTCGCAGCTTGCGCGGCAGAACGATCGGTCGACCGGGGTGCTGCAACGCGCCGGTGCCCTTCATGAAAACCACCGGATACTCCGGAATCGGCTGTCGGCTCTCCTCGGCGTGCTTTCGGTAGTTCAAACCAATACAAAAAATGTCGGTTGGCTCGATCGGTGCCAAAAATTGGGTCACCGTTATTGGTTGACCTGTGTCCTTCCAGCTGCCGAAAAGGTCACCCTCGACTGCTGTGACCACAGCATCGCCGTGGTGGATGCCCCAACGCTGGTGTCCATCGCCGTCTTGTATGCGTACAATTCTCATCGGATCGTCCTCTCGTCGAGTGCTATCAACGGCAACACGTCTTGCCAGTCTATGCGACATTCCAATTCGTGCAATGCCCCGGAGGAGCAGGAGTGACTGCGAGACTGGCCACCAGTGCTTCCTCTGATGCCACACGACGTTCTCTACCAGCGGCTGCAACCGCTGCTCAGAGTGGATCCATCGTACAGGCGTTGTCCACTCAGCACGCCGGAGGGACGTAGGGACACGGCATGCCGTGTCCCTGCCGAATGCGGTCGGACTTGGCGAGATCCTTCGGCGGATGGTGGAGTCGGGTTGGCACCTCGGGTACGCTGAGCAGCGAGATCCACGCGGTTCGCCAAGACAACTTTGGGCATGAAAAAATGGGCGAAGCTGCACTCGAGCCAGAAACCACGAGAACGATCCACGTTCAAACGGGACGCTCCGTCGCCTGTCGATGTTGCTCGTTGGCATCCCGAGGGCTGTGAAATTCCGAATGCAACGACAAGCTGCCGACTAGTAACGTTCCCTCTTACCTAACGTTGCTCGACTTTCTCTAGATACGGAAGTGGGACATAGAATTTGCGGTAACGTTTACCGTCGCTGTAGCGTTGGCCTTCCGAATCCTCGACTAACACAGTCGCACGAATTCGAATGCGGTTGATAAATCCTACATACCACGTACCACGGAAAGGAAATCGGACCTTTGCGCCCACCGTGAGACCATGTGCATTAGCCTGGCGAACTGTGGAAAGGGCCAACCTATGCCGATAATCCGTGTGACCGAAAAAACGATATGCTATATCTTGAAATCGTTGGTTGCGGCACTGTGAGTCGCCCCAAACCAACAATTCTGCCAAGTGAACCAATTCGTGTTCAAAAACACTCAGAAACACTTGAAGTCGGTCCTCGCAGGGCATACCGTTGACGAATTCGAATTTCCGTCCATCTCGGAAAGCATCAAAAAGCAGTGCCACCGAGAAGGCAATTTCGAATCTTCTGGACTGTACCGGAGCTCGCACTACGAACATAGTGGTCAAGCCTGCTGAATTCGTCATCCGTCGAGAAAAACGGAAACTAAGGGTTGATCCATTTAAAGCTTCCTGCAATCGACGATCAAAAAACAGTGTGTCGTACTGCGAAAACACTCGACGTACGTCCCGTTCACTAATTTGCAGGGAATCCGGGCCAAGGACTATACCATTCCCGGAGTTAAGTGCCGATTCATAGATGTGACGTTGGCAGGCGTGAATATGTGCAGGTGAATACGCCGAATCTTGTAAAAAGTCTCGCAACCTCTTAGCTTGCTGCATAACAAACTTCCTTTCTTGATTCCGGCACCGGAGTGGGTGCATTCGTGCGTCGTCGTTCGCCCGAAGAGTGCGGAAGTCTCAAAAGAAATACCTGCCGAAAATGGTAATGGTGCATAACGAAAACGCAAGTCGGGGCTGTGCACTAAAAGGAGCCAGCCGGCATACGATCGCTCGCTCCTAGGGGTACGGATCGAAGATGGCCGCGTTCGCGCCGTGTTATCGACGGGTTCTCGTACCGGACACGCTGGCCGAATGCCATAACTCAATAAGTTCCAGCAAGTGCCTTTGCGGGCGGCCAGGCTCAGGTTGGTCCGTGATGGATGACATCATCGGATGGTTTTCCTTAGTGTCTAACGGTTTTGTTAGAATCGTAGATAATATTCACGGGTTTGCGGAGTCCGAGGCCAATTGGTCGGCAGCACATGCCATGGCAACGCAGTCGCGGCTTTCTTGTTCCGTCAGCTTTCGGACATGGCTAGGGTCGCGGATCCAGGCAAGCTGGTCCGCAAAAACCTGGCGCAATAGCTCACTGTACCGGCGCCCTTTGGGAACGTCTTGACCGTAGCTAAGCTCGATAAGCTGGAAACCATCGATGGGTCGATGCCGGCCAGTACACCAGCGATCTTTCGGCGAAAAGACTTGAAGGACGCCCAACCGGGCCGGTCGAAACAACTCGGCCAGCTCTCGGGTCTTGGCCTCGTCGACCAAGGCATAGACGCGAGCGCAAGTAGGAACCCACTGGTAGAGTGTCACGTCGCCTTGTTCAAACACCAGGCGCAGTTCCTGACGATCCATACGGCTCGGTTGATGAAAACCGTGATAGAAATTGAACAAGATCGAGTGCCCGTAGCGAACGGTGCACTGTACTTGCTCTTCGATGTTGTGTGGAGGCCGAAGCGTGCGCTGCGCAGCGAGCACCGTACCTGGGCCTAGCCAATAGGAAAGCAAGTCGAAAAAGTGCACACCGTGTTCCAGGAAGATACCACCGCTTTTTTTTCGATCCCAGAACCAATGGTCAGGCGGCAGACCTTCGTCGGCAGCATAGTTCTCAAAATAGCCGTGCAACAGATTTCCAAGCACGTGTTGCTGGATCAATTGACGGACGATGTCAGCTAATGGGTTATAGCGCTGCAGGAGGTTGGCTACCAGGAGAAGCCCCCTGCTGCGCGCCTCGTGCACCAAATGGTCCGCCTGCGTAATGCTCAGTGCCAGCGGCTTTTCGCAAAATACGTGTTTGCCGGCGGCTAGAGCAGCCATGGCCTGCTCAAAGTGCAGAAACGGCGGTGTGGCGATGTACACCAAATGCACATCGTCTCGCGACAGTAGTTGGTCGGTTTCCAGGACGGTTTCTATACCAAAGCGGCGTGCCACCGCGCGTGCCGCTTCGCGATGCGTGGCGGCCATAGCTACCAGCCGCACCCCATCCGTTTGTAAAAACTGCTGTAATGCATATAAACCGAAGCTACCGGCTCCGATCACGCCTAGGCCGATTTCCATAATAACGCCGCCCCCTTACAAACCCCACCAGGCCGGGTGTTCCGTCTTCGGCATGTGCCGTACGATCGCTCCAGCGCTACCTTGTGCCAGTACGGTACTTGGATTAGTCAGAATCTCCGGTTTCAGTCAGCTCGACAAGAGAGGCTCCGGAGGCGGTAGCGGGGGCCCGAGGGGCTAACTTCGTTGCAGACACGTTGATTTTGCGGTCCAGTCACCTTTCCCTCGAAGAAAAGCAGGTCGATTACTTCGGCGCAGCTATACTCCTTTAGGGAACCTCCCGACGCGACGTAAGCCTTGCTTCGTGCAACCGTTCAGGATCCGGATGCCGGGAGATTCTCAGGGGCACATGACTGACTTGGTCAGAACCTGGTGTTCGCGCGGGAGGCCATTCGCGTATGCGACAGCGTTTGTTGCCGCCAAGCCAAAGCTTGAGACCTACTAGTTCGGGAGTCCAACGAAGTAAATCGCCTACGAAAACGGGCAAATCATCGTTACGCAGTTGCTAGGAGTTTTTGCGATGAGGAGCTCCGACCTTGAAGTTCTCGACGAGAACGGCGTCGATTTACAGTGTTGGCAGGGCAGAATACAGCTCTTAACGCAATGGCTAGCCGGAAGCTCGTTAGACAAATCACTTGAAATCGTTTGCCGCATTTATGAGCACAACTTTCCCGGCAGCTACTGCTCGGTTCATTTATTGCGGGGGGACGAGTTGGTCTTGGCTGCCGGCCCCAGTTTGCACCCGAGTTATCGTGATTCAATTTCGAGAGTCAGGATAGGTCCAGAAGTCGGATCGTGTGGTACGGCTGCATATGAAGACCGCATTGTTATTTCCGAAGACATCAGCACCGATCCCAAATGGGAGGGCTATCGCCACCTCGTGGCTCCGTACCAGTTCCGATCCTGCTGGTCCGTACCCATTCGATATCCGACTGGCAAAGTGATCGGTACTTTCGCCGTTTACTACAAGGACCCACGCAAACCGTCCGAGCGCGAGATCACTCTGCTGAGCGAGTGGGGTTGCTTAATCGGATTGGGTATCTTACGCGAGGAGCAGAGGATTAAACTGCAGGAAGCGCGCGACGCGTTTCGCGCACTATTCGATAACGCTCCGGAAGCGATCGTGCTGCTCGATGTGGGCTCGGGCAAATTCGTGCGCGCCAACCCCGCCGCTGAATCGCTGTTCGGCCTATCATCGCGAGAACTGCTCCAGTGGGGCCCGTTCGACCTCAGTCCGGAATACCAACCTGACGGTAGGCGCTCCGAGGAAATTGGCCGTCAATGGATCGACAAGGCACTTGCGGGCGAACAACCCGTTTTCGAATGGATACATCGCCGAACCACCGGTGAAGAGTTTCATGCGGAAGTACGATTGTTACGCATGGAGTGGGAAGGGCGAACAGTGATCCGTGGATGTATTCTCGACATCTCCGACCGCAAGAAGCTCGAGAAGCAATTGGCAGGGGAGTTGTCTTTCATCCAAGCCATCATGAACGGTGTTCCATGCACCGTGTTTCTTTTCGATAAGGAACAGCGAATGCTGCGGTGGAACCGACTGGTCGAGCAAGCCAGCGAATATTCTGCCGAAGAGATCTCCCGCATGAAGGCGTTAGAATTTATCGCTCCGGAAGATCATCCTCGGGTGATCGCTGCTATTCAGGATGTCTTTGTTAACGGAAGTGGCTATGCCGAAGCACATTTGTTAACCAAATCGGGGAAACGCATACCGTACTTCTATCGCGGTGTACGAGTCACCATGTCCGATGGCATTCAGCTCTTGGGTATGGGTGTCGACTTGACCGAACGCAAGCAGTTAGAATCGCGGTTGCTTCATAATGAGAAAATGTCCTGTGTCGGACGTCTGGCGGCGGGAATCGCCCACGATTTCAACAACCTTCTTACGGTGATTCTGGGCTATAGCCAGTTGCTACAAGGTTACGGGCCCCTGCAACGAATCGAAGGTGCATCCGAGATAATCGAACAACTCCGGACCATTCAGGAAGCTGCCGAACGTGCGCGGCACTTGACGAACCAACTCCTGGCGTTCAGTCGACAGTCTTTTGTCGAACCAAGATTGCTGGACTTGAACGATTGGTTGAAAGCAGCTTTACCGCTGCTCAAGAAACTGATACCCAACCATATTGTTTGTGAGTTCTCATTAGCGGCGGAACCAGCGATCGTCACCTTCGATGAACACCAATTATTACAAGTGTTGATGAACCTGTGTTCCAATGCTGTAGAGGCAATGCCCAACGGCGGAAAACTGAGAATCGCTATCGAACGGGAGATCGTTACCGATAAAGGCACCAACCATCGAGTGCTGCTTAGTCGCGGTGAGTATGCCGTCGTGACGGTGAGTGATACGGGGTGTGGTATTCCCCTGGAATTGCAACAGCGTGTTTTCGAGCCATTTTTCACTACGAAGGGCGTGGGTAAGGGAACGGGTCTCGGGTTGGCCGTAGCGCACGGCATCGTGCAGCAGCATTCAGGCGTCATCGATCTCGAGAGCACGCCCGGGGAAGGCACCACGTTTCGCATTTACCTGCCGTTGAACCGGTCCAGCGAAGGGAAGAAAACTTCCGACACGGAAAAACCACCCGCACCTTTTATCTTGGTAGTCGATGACGAGCAGGTCGTACGCAAATTCCTGACGCTCACCCTGCAAACACAGGGCTATCACGTCAAAAGCGTCAGCAGTGCCACGGAAGCCCTTCAAATGGCCGAATCGGGAGAGCTTCCTGAGCTGGTGGTGACGGATCTCGTCATGCCGGGAATGAACGGGCGCGAGCTAGCCGAAGAATTCCAACGACGATTCTCCATTTGCCGGTTCTTGTTCATTAGCGGCTACACTGCTGATGCAGCCTTCCATCAGGGGCTCCTAGAACAAAGAGTGGCCTTCTTGGCGAAGCCGTTCACTCCCGCAGCATTATTGGAAAAGGTGAAGTTGCTCTTGGCCCAGCCGTCTGCAACTATGGCGAGTTGATTGCAGGGGCTGCCACAAGTTTGGCGGGGCAATTCCTTGGCCGGCCCCACGCAACCGATCGCAACCGCAGTTGCTACAACACGACCGGACCACCGTAGGCCACCAGTTGCCGTGGTTGATGGGATGTAGACGCTAGCACACCCCACAGAAATAAATGCGGGACATTGGCTTGCCGTGATGGATGCGGTCCCGGATACTCAGCGGTCAGGAATCACATTAAGCGTGTAGGCGCCTACGGGATGCACGAGTGCTTCACCGCTAGTCGCCCGCACTCCCGATGCATGGATCATGTAAACGCGTTCCGCAATCAATCGCGGTAACCGGATTTCTATCTCTGTACCATCGTGGATCACGCGGACTTCCTGAATTGTGTCTTCTACGCGATCCAGTTCTGGCGACCCATAAGCGCCGGTGTACTCGTAACGAAAATGTTCGACGCGGTAGCTACTGCGAGCCGCCGCCGAAAGCCGTTCGGCAGGCCGTGTCAAGAACAAACGAAATCCGTGTGGTGTGACGCGTATCGTCCGAATCTCGAAGGGAATCTCGCCAGTATATTCAATGCGAAACATGCCTCCGCGGTCCGGTTGCGCCATCCATCCCGGTTCGGTAATGCTTCCGACAAACAACGGTCCCTGCGGATGAAAAGCCAAGCACAATGGGCCCAGCAGACCACGCTGCCAAAAAGGAAAACATACCCCCTGATCCTGACCGTTGATCTCCTCAATGTCGGCTCGAAGGATCGCTCCGCCGAACATTAGTTCCGCCAAGAAGAACTGCCCGGCAAAGGGACCAAACTTACCCTCCGTTGTATCGACCGCTACGCCATTGATCGAATGGGCCCACCCGTACGGAATCCAAACGGCGGTGTTACCAAAAGGTTTTTTGGTGTGTTCGGGTTGTTGTGGATTGGGGAAGCCATAGAAGTGCCCTGGCACGACTCGGCACAGCTTGTTGGTTGCGACCCACTCCCCCTGATTATCGGAGAAATAGATATTGCCCTGAGTGTCTTTGCACCAACCGACGGGGTTGCGCATCCCAAAGGCCAATTCGATAAACTGACCGGTAGCTGGATCGTATCGCACGGCTCCTCCCGAGCCGGGAAGATGTTGGTGGGCGTACGGTGCGAACGAAAACACGAAACTGCCATTATCTTCTAACACCAAGCCGTAACCATAATCGTAGCTGTCGGCGACTCCATGCGGTAATGCAGCAACACGTTCGAACTGGTCGGCAAGTCCGTCGTTATCCGAGTCGCGAATCGCAGTCAGGTTGCGCCGGTGCAACACGTACAAGGTATCGCCTTGAGAGGCCATGCTATAAGCTTCTTGAAACAGTCCGTGAGCATAATCCTTCCATCGCACACGATCAGGTGCATTTAGCGGATTTTCAATTTCCCAGAGTTCGCCAAGTTTCATCGATGCTACGAAAACTCGACCCGAATTCGGTAACACAGCCACGGCTGACGGCATCACCGCATCTTCTCCCCAACGCAAACGTGGGACGGGCAATTCGACAGCGCGATAGCCGGGACGCACAAGCGGTCCCGAAGGACGGCCCGAATCTTGTACGGGCTGACGGATCGCTGGTACGGGACGCTCAGACGAAGGAAGATCGCTTCGCACAGTCCAGCGGGCCGGCCGCGCCGGCGACACGTCCGTAACCACGCGATCTTCATCTAGCGAAGTAGTGCTCTGGTTGTGAATAAGCGACGTCGGCTGAAAGGTAGACAACGCTCGGATTGCCACTCTCATCGTGCCGTCGGATTGTACCTGCCAGTCCTGGTAAAACGCTCGTTGATGGGAGTCTTGTGGTACGCGAATGCGGTGGTTCACTTTAATCGAGCCCTCGGGCCAGTGCAGCGAATAACGAAGCGTCGCTCCATCGGTATGCCGGTCAAAGCCATGAAACTCGAGACGTTCGGGCCGCGCAAGCTCACCGCTGGATTTTCGTTGAGCCCAGAGGGGAGTTTCCAGGTCGAGCGAACGGTCGCCGAGCGGCGGTAACATAAGAAAGCGACGGCGTCTTCCTTCAACGCTTCGGTATATACCACGATCGGAAAACACACCAATCAGCCCACCGCGCTGTACATCAAACACATAGAGCCTTCCGGAGTTGTCGAGCAACACGATGCTCTCGATTGCCAGCCGATCGGTGATATGCAACGGGATCTGAGCCACGCGGATCGGTTCGCCCACAGCCGGAGGCTCGATGAGCCACGGAGGCGGTGGCAGTGGGTCAGGAGCTTCCTGCCGTAGGGCAAAGTAGCTCCAAAGCGCATCCTTCTGACGCTGTGGATCGCCTTGCAATAGATGTTCCAGAAGAGCAGTCTTTCCCGGCGCAAAAATGGAGGGCATAGGGTTGCGCGGCACGAGCCTGGCCGGTGATTCTAGCATGTGGTCAAACCACCAGCGCCGCACGCGGCCAACAACCCGAGTCAAATCGGGCCCGATGGCCCCAGGGTCTGGATCCGCCAACATCCGACCTTTCCAGGCGTGGCATGAAATGCACGCGTATCCCTGAAAACCAACTAACTCCGGGCCATACAGCGAACCGCTGGTAGGATCTTCCGGCGGGGTATTCGGAGCTTCGTTTGCGACACGCACGTGGCCATCTTCCCAATGCTCGCCGTCGCCTTCGGCCAAGGCTTGCAGTATCGTGGTGGCCCGGTCGCCGAATATCGGCATACGATAAGTAAACTGGGGGCGAAGTGGTGCCGTTACGCCTTCGCGCAACGTGGTCGATACATACGATGCTTCTAAACGTTGGAAAATGTAGTTCAGTTTCGGTGTACGTTGATAGGGAATGCGCTGGAGCCAGGCTCCTCCCAAGGTGGCACCGATCTGCTCAACGGGCGGTGGCTCGTCTGTGTCGCGTTGATGGCAACGCCAGCAGCCGAGCCGCTCCAACTGACGCTGCCGCCAGTAAAAAGGGGCATCGTTGTGCTCGTTGGCTTGTCGCCGCAGAAATTCCCAAATCGTGTTTTGATCCGCGGCGCTTAATACAAACCGCACCTTCCCCTGCCCCGCTACACAGCCTTTCGGCTCTGGACTGAGGGTGACGTCGATTTTGGGAAAAGCAAGAGCCGTCTCGGTGAGGTGACATGCCCCACAACCCCGCCGAGAAAGAATCTGTTGTGCTGCATCGGCGAGAGTTGTGCTTTCGTAATCGTGAAGTACGCGCCTCAGTTCCTCGTTATTCGGCGGTGCCGGTTCACTGCCCGTCCGCGAAGCGGGGAACCAGAATAACAGAAACGCCGCAATGTCGCGTGCTTCCGAATCAGTCAGAGGGAATTTTGGCATACGACCGTCCGGATATCGAGCCTGCGGATCCATTAAGAACTGTGCCAACGTTGCTTCTGTCCAACGATCGCCTAAGCTGTGAAATGCCCGTTGTTCCAGGTTCCGTTGTTCTTCGGCCGGCAGGTCGGGCAGCAGATGGCAGGCCGCACAGCCAACGCTTATGAAAAGACGCCGTCCCATCCGATGATCTCCACGTTGTGGCGAGCTATCCCGGTTCGGGGAGTTTCCGGTGAGATACGTGGCTACAATCCATCGCTCGATATAGGCCCGGCGCGAGCTGTCGAAAAGCTGCGGCATGGTGCTACCCGGGTGCAATGCTTGGGGCTGCTCCAACCATCGCAGCAGCCAATCGCGGCTGAAACGCCCGGCGGTGTTTACCAACGCGGGCGCCGGACGAAACGCCACATCGATACCGGTTTCCCATTGGGGATGGCAACGTGCGCAGGCGAGTTGTTCCACGAACCGCCGCCCCTGCTCCTGGCGCTCAACCTGTTCCAACGCGTTTGGCAAATCTTCCGGCAAGTAGAATTGCCACGCCGGGACTGGCTCCAACGAGAAATTGTTCGACTCCCACCAAAGCTGCAGGCGTCCTGTGCCGTCGTCGGCCGAACGGTATTGAATCTCGACGGGAACCAAACCGGGTTCCATTGCCAAATGTTGGTCCCCGGTGCGCAGAGCTGTTCCCGTATCCTGCTCGACTCGTAAGGCAATTACATCGCCGATGCGCACCACAACACTACCGCGGACAAAAGCGGACAAGCGCACGGGACTCGACTCACGCCATGCCCATAGTCCGCGGAAGTGTAACTCGAAACGCCCAACAGGGATTTGCGGTGCGAGACTTCCGTGGGTAAGGCTAAAAGAGGGTTTTTTCCAGATAGCCCAAGTGCTGCTGGACGCGGCACGGTGACTTACCATTCTTACTAACACACCCTGACGGAGTCTTGACGCGAGCTCCTCGGTTTCGGAACCATCCCCGCCCACTTGCGGTTGCAGTTGGTCGGGATCCTTGGAAAAGACCAAGTGACACGAGCCCAGAGTCCCGAACAAGAAAACTGCTGCCCCTAGAACGGCACGTGGTACGTGTTGGCAACACAGTGGGGTGCGCATTCGGCTGGTTCCTTGGATGCCGAGAGGCTCGATCTACACGACGCAAGACACTCGTTGTGTAACGAGTACGATGTCGGTTGGCACTATTTTACCTTTACAAACAAATAGTTCGGCAGTAGTGGCGAAAGATGCCCTGGCATTGGGCTAGGACGAGAAAAGGTACGGACTCACCTGCGCGGACGAACTGGAAAAACCACCACGCACAAAGCCGCCAAGATGTAACGAGGCGATGAACACTTACTTGGTGTTATTCTTGCGCCGGTGCGTTTAAAGACTTTGGCCGCCTGCGTACGGTCAGGATGCCCCCGCAAGGCGTGCGATTGGGCCTGCTACGAATCTTTTGTCCACGCTCAGCGATGTAAGCGAGCGACGGTTTCGGGCCGGGTTTTCCGACGCCGGGTGCAGCGCTACGCAATGAGTTCGTGGACCACGCGCGCCGGATCGACGCCCGTCAAGCGTTGTTCGGCGCCTTGATAACGGAAAGTAAATCTCTCGTGGTCGAATCCCAACAGGTAGAGAATTGTGGCATGGAAATCGCGGATATGTACCGGATCTTTCACAATGTTGTAGGAGAAATCGTCGGTTTCTCCGTAAATTGTACCGCCTTTAATACCGCCGCCGGCCATCCAGATCGTAAAGCAACGCGGGTGGTGGTCGCGGCCATAGTTACTTTTGCTCAAACCACCTTGTGAATAGATAGTCCTGCCGAATTCGCCGCCCCAGATCAACAACGTAGAATCGAGCAAGCCGCGTTGTTTCAGGTCCTTGATCAGGCCGTAGCACGGTTGATCGATGTCGCGGCACTGGTCGGGTAAGCGTCCGGCGACATTCGAGTGCGTGTCCCAGTTATTGTGGTAGATCTGCACGAAGCGAACCCCACGCTCAACTAAACGGCGCGCAAGCAGCGCCGTGTTCGCAAAGCTGCCCGGTTTGGTCACTTCGTCACCGTAGAGACGTAGGGTAGCTTCGGTTTCATCCGAGATATCTACCAAATCCGGCACACTGGCTTGCATGCGATAGGCCAATTCGAATTGTTCAATTCGTGTATGGATTTCCGGATCACCTACCAGGCGGTAGTTCATTTCGTTGAGAGTTTTTACTCCATCGAGTGTCATACGCCGGATCGAGCGCGGAACTCCAGGTGGATTCTGGATGAATAGAATTGGATCACCCGACGTGCGGAAACTCACACCCGCATGTTCGCCCGGCAAAAAGCCCGATGACCAGAGCCGTGCGGAAATAGCCTGGACTTGTTCGGTGTTTGTGGATTTAGCAACGAGCACGACGAACGTGGGGAGATCGTCGTTCAACGAGCCGAGTCCGTAAGAAGCCCAGGCTCCCAAGCACGGTCGGCCCGTGACTTGATTGCCCGTCTGAATATACGTAATGGCCGGTTCATGGTTGATGGCTTCTGTATGCAGGCTGCGTACAAAGGCGATTTCATCGACGACTTTCTTCAGCCACGGCAGCAACTCGCAAATCCACATACCCGATTCGCCACATTGCTCGAATTTGAACATCGAAGGCGCAATGGGGAATCGCGCCTGGCCCGAAGTCATGGTGGTCAGGCGCTGGCCCATACGTACCGAATCGGGTAGGTCTTTGTCATACCAGTCGTTCATGACCGGCTTGTAATCGAAAAGGTCCATTTGCGGTGGTCCACCCACCATATGCATGTAAATAACGTGTTTAGCGCGCGGTGTGAAATGTGGACCCGGTGAGGCGGTGTCATTTCGAACGGCACCGGCCAGCGCTTTACCTAGCGGGGAGCCCAGCAACGTAGTCAAGGCTGCCCATCCGACGGCGTGGGAACCTTGGGCGAAGAAATACCGCCGAGTCATATTCTTCCTAAATTCTTCGAACCAGTTCATCGCATGTCTCCTTGACACAGGTTGCCTCGCTGGCTGTATTCCGGTTGTTTGCTCTGGTCGCTCCCGAATCGGACATACCGTTGCTCGGTGTGCCCTCATCTGTTGATGCCTTACTTGTTTAGGACTTCATCCAGGTTAAGCATCGTGTTCACGAGCATCGTCCAGCTAGCCAACTCTGCCGGATCGATTGCTGGGTCTGCGGGAGATTCACCAACTTGGATCAATTGTCGAGCGTCATCCGGATGCTGCTGGTAATAGGTCGCCAGTTGTTCGAGGGTTTGGCGCAGCACGGGGCGTTCTTCATCGCGTAAGGGTCGAATCAAAACGCGTCGGGCCACGAATTCGAGGCGAGCGTCAAGCGCCGTGGAAGCCCGCAGGGCGCGCTGCGCCAGGAAGCGGGCTGCTTCGACAAACTGCTCGTCGTTCAACGTAACCAGCGCTTGTAGCGGCGTGTTGGTGCGCTCGCGTTTCACGGTGCAGACTTCTCGACTAGGAGCATTGAAGATTTCCATCGACGCCGGCGGCGCGCTACGCTTCCAAAAGGTATACATGCTCCGACGGTACAGGTTTTCACCCGAGTCGCGTCGATAGTCTCGTGTGTTGCTCCCGATCATGGCCACGGCTTCCCAAACACCCGGTGGCTGGTATGGCTTGACGCTCGGCCCACCGATCCGGCGCACCAGTAAACCACTGGCTGCCAGAGCGTAATCCCGGATCATCTCTGCATCCATTCGGAAACGTGGGCCACGCGAAAGCAGCCGGTTTTGCGGATCCTTTTCGAGTTTTTCAGGCGTCACCGTTGCGGCCTGTCGATAGGTAGCCGAAGTGACCATCAAGCGGTACATATGCTGGACGTTCCAGCCCGACTCACGAAACTCGACGGCTAACCAATCCAGCAACTCGGGGTGCGATGGAAGCTCACCCCCAACCCCAAAATCGCCGGCTGTGCGTACCAATCCCGTTCCGAATATTTCTTGCCAGAATCGGTTGACCGTTACCCGAGCTGTTAGGGGATGTTCCGGCAATAACAACCACTTGGCGAACCCCAACCGATTCCGAGGCAGGTCCGGTGGCATGGGCGGTAACATATCCGGGGTGTCCGGTTCGACCCGTTCTCGCCGTTTGTCATACTCACCGCGGAACAAGACATAAGCTTCCGGCGGTGTGGGTTTATCTTGCATGATATGAGCCACCGTTGCGCGGCCGCGAATCGCAGCTTGTTCTTGTTCGAGCAGCGCAAGACGATGTTGAATTCGTCGATACGGTTCATCGTAGGTGGCCAACCACCAGTCCATCAACTCTTCAAGTTCGCTTTCCTTTCGCTGGTCAGCCGGTTTGGACATTATGGCAGCGAAGCGAGTACCCTTGGCTAAGGCGCCAGCTTCCGATTCGCTCAAGGCGCGCCGATAAATGCGAAGGTCCTGAATACCGGCTGCGTTCAAACCCTGCCCACTGTGTCGCTGACCTAATTTAAAGGGTACTGTCGTACGGATGCTTTCCGTGAGCCGGTCGGCTTCCACGTTTACTTGCTCGAGTTGTCCATCCACGTATACCTTGATACCCGAAGCCTTGCGTGACCCGTCGTAACGAATCAGGACGTGCACCCATCGGTTGGCCGGGACTTGTCTTTTGGTCACCACTTTAATAGCGTTCCCGGGCCAACGGTGGATAAGGTGCATGCCAACTTGGCGTCGTTGAACCCAAAAATCCCAACCGCGATAGTCCTGCGTATCATCCATCCGGGCACAAAAAGCCCCGCTCGAATCGTTAGCGGGCAATTTAATCCAAGCCGCGACCGTAAAGGGTTGATCGGCTTCGAAGTCACCCACATCCGGCAATGTGCAAGCGCCGCCCTGCAATTCCAGAGCCGCGCCCCCTGCTGGACCAGCCTGCCAGCGGGCTGATTCATGGAGCGATACCGGGAGAGCGTTTCCTTCGAATACGACTTGGGTCGAGAATCCCTCACCCTCGTTCAACGGGGCATGTAGCGAAAGCTGCTCTCGGGGGAGTCGTTCCAGCACCTGCTCGGGTCCAGCTTGAGCCAGCCATTCTTCGAAGGGTTGTCGCGCTGAGGCCTTGCGTTCGGCTAACGCGCCCTGAACTCGCGGGATTTCCTGGGCCAAAGCATCCCATCGGGCGCGGTCTTCCTCCATAGGCACAACGACCACTGGGGGAGTGTCCTTGATATTGCCATCCATCGCCCCCTGGGTCGTGTTATTAAAGAACGCCGCCATCTCATAAAACTCACGCTGGGTCAACGGATCGAACTTGTGACTGTGACACACGGCACATCCGGCTGTCAAACCGAGCCAGACTTGTGCGGTAGTTTCTGTCCGATCACGCGTATAAAGTACGAGATACTCTTCCGGGATGACTCCGCCTTCGTTGGTTGTGATGTTGCAACGGTTAAAACCGGAGGCGATTAATTGATCCAGCGTTGGATTGGGAAGCAGATCCCCGGCTAAATTTTCAATCGTAAACTGGTCGAACGGCATGTTGCGGTTAAAAGCCCGTATCAGCCAATCGCGATAAGCCCAGATTTCTCGATAATTGTCAAAATGAATGCCGTGTGTATCGGCATAGCGAGCATAGTCGAGCCAGTATCGTGCGCGATGTTCGCCCCAGGCGGGAGACTTCAAGAGTCGGTCCACCAGACTCTCATATGCTCGGGGCGAGGTGTCGTTAACGAACGCGTCAACCAGCTCCGGATCAGGCGGTAAGCCAGTTAGGTCGAGACTAACTCTCCGCGCTAAGGTGTAACGGTCTGCTTCCGGCGCAGGCTCCAAACCGACAGCCTCTAAGCGGGCCAGGATGAACGCATCGATCGGATTACGAACCCACGCTTCATTCTTTACACGGGGTGGTTCGGGACGTACAGGAGGAATGAGCGACCAATGCGGCTCGTAGTGCGCTCCTTGCTCGATCCAAGTGCGCAACAGCGCCTTTTGCTCGTCTGTTAAGACCTTCTTGGTCGACGGCGGCGGCATGCGGTAATCCGGATCATCGGACATAATCCGCCGCATGAGTTCGCTGTTGTCCGCATCACCCGGAACCAGGGCGCCGCTGTCGATCGCAGCCTCACGTTGATCGAGCCGCAAGTCCGCCTTACGCGCGGCGCTGTCCGGACCATGACAAGGAAAACAATTGTCGGCCAATATCGGACGAATCTGCCGATTGTATCCCAATTGATCCGCCGAGATTTCTGCCCATGCAGCATTTGCCCTAGATGCCACGACGATCCAAGCACACGCTAAGGCAAATGCCAACGGCATGCGTCCTAAAGCAAACGGGACATATGGTAGGAATTCCCGTGATCGGCGTCTTGCGTTTGCAATCATCGCCTGCAGAGGCCCGCCGGCGCGGCGTTCTTGCTGGATGTAGTCTGGTCGAAACATCGTGCTATCCTTTCCGGTTCCATATGCCTTATGCCGAGGATGGCGCATGCTTGGTTCTCCTGGTATGAGTCGAACCACTGTTGCGCCGTTCGACAGATTCCTGTTTGGTACTTAGAGGCGAGTTTGTTGGCTGGTTGTCGTTCTTGCCGTTGCCCATCGAATCGCGATGCGGAGTGGGGGATCGGCCGCCCGACAGCGATACCGGCATGGCATAGCCGTCTCGGTTGGCCAGCAAGGAGCGTCCCCAGTATCGGGCGCCGGAACGAACATGAGCTGACATGGCCCGGGCGGCTGCCCGAGGCTCATTGCGCAGCAGCGCTTCGACGATGGCTAGATGTTCTCCTGCTTCCGTCGCTAATCGGCGGTAGTCGTGCCGCGCGTCTTCTTGTTGCCAGGCAATGTCGCGAAAAACACGGAACAGGAGTTTTAGGCGCTCAAGTTCTTGGGCCAAAAAAGCATTGCCGCACGAAGCCGCGATCAGGTCGTGCAACGAATTATCGGCCGCGCGGGCTCGATCGATAAAGCGCCGCGCCTGCCGCGGCGCCAAGCGATGTACATCCACGCCCTGTAATCCTAAGAACTCTTCACGTAGTCTTTCGAGCTCCGCCAACCCGATACGTCCACAGGCGCGTCGCGTGGCTGCACACTCTAACAAGCGCCGCACTTGGCATATCTCTTCTACCTCGCGCCTGCCCACGGAGCGCACCACGGCACCACGATTGGGTACCCACTCCAAAATGCCCATTCCGGCCAAGGCGATAAGTGCTTCACGAATCGGCGTGTGGCTTACCCCCAAACGTTCGGCCAATTGTTGGGTGACCAGATGCTGTCCGGGGCGAAGTCGGCCAGCGAACACCTCCGACAACACGGCCGCCATGACTTGGTGACGGCGCTGCCCGCGATCATATTGGATGGTTGGCGATGTCACGCCGAGTTCCTTTAGCCTCAGTTGGAAGGATTGCTTGATTTTCACACGCGCCACGCAGCGGCTCATCGGTGGGCCATGGGAGCCGCGCTCCAGATGGGAATCACCGCGGCAGCCAATCGAGTCGCCCGCAAGCGCTCGACCGAAGTGCCGCATTACAAACTATAGTGTATCCGTTGGGCGAGGAGCGTGCAAGCAAATTTCTATAGAATTTTTGCGTGAGTGTATACAATGTTCTCTGCCCGCCTGCAATCGAAGGGTTTACCGCACCCGTTGCTGCTACCGAGAACTATATGTGCCGCTCGAAAGGCCGTTCGTACAGGAGCACGTAGAATTCAGTTGGACAACGGCCAATCGCCAGATACACTATGGAAAAATCCATCTCGGTGAGGGCATCGCGACTATGGAGCCAACAGGCAGGCACCTTCAGTCAATTGCGGGTTCGGCGTGTCGGGAATTCCGAGGCCTTACACGCAGGACGTTACTACGAATCGGTTCTCTCAGTTGGTTGGGCATCGGATTAGCGCAGTGGTTTCAGTCGGCGGCAGCCCGATCCTCTGAGCGCGTTAGCTTCGGGAAGGCCAAGCGCTGTTTGCTGTTGTTCATGTGGGGTGGGCCGAGCCAGTTGGAGACCTGGGATTTGAAGCCCGATGCGCCGGAAGAGGTGCGGGGTGAGTTTCGGCCAACGGCAACGTCGGTGCCCGGAATACACATTTCCGAACATTTTCCACGCTTGGCCCAACGGGTGCATCACCTGGCCATTATTCGTTCCATGACTCACACGGACGTCAACCACACATCGGCGACACACTATTTGTTGACGGGTCATGCTCCGCCATCGGACGGGGATCGCCGCCGCCAGTGGCCGCATTTTGGGGCAGTGTTGGCCCGACTGCGGGGTCAAACAGGGGTGTTACCCTCGTTTATTCAGATGCGTCCAAAGTTAGATAACGACGTGCCGCGATTTGTCGAAGAAAGTCAGGGGCAGGGAGCCGGCTGGCTCGGCCCAGCTTACGATCCCTGGACTCTGGATGCTCGACCCGATCAGCCGGATTTCGAGGTAGCGCCGTTGCGTTTGCAGGCTGAGCTTAGTATTGAACGGCTCGAAGAACGGGATCGATTGCGGCGGCGTTTGCGTAAGTCTCTCGACGAACAATGGATGCGCATTGCCAGTCACGAACTGTTCATGAGGCGGGCACTCGAGCTATTGACCAACACCGTGGAAAGCCGCAACGCTTTCGATCTTCAGGCGGAACCTCAGAAGCTTCGCGAGCAATATGGCTTAAACCCGCATGGGCAATCGGTGCTGCTGGCTCGGCGGCTTTTGGAATACGGAGTGCCCTTGGTGACCGTAT
Organism: uncultured Pirellulaceae bacterium; assembly: GCA_964425225.1. Classification (GTDB taxonomy): domain Bacteria; phylum Planctomycetota; class Planctomycetia; order Pirellulales; family Pirellulaceae; genus BPJU01. Next base: position 19,331 of record CAYRMD010000076.1, read on the forward strand.
TCTGGCCCAACGATGGTATCAAGAATGTAAGCGTCTATTGGGACACACACAGTCGGAATTTCATCGATCACCGGGAACGATTGATGCCTGTAGCCGATCAGGCGTTTGCCACGTTGCTTGATGATTTGGAGGCGCGTGGCTTGCTGGAAGAAACACTCGTCATTTGGACTGGTGAATTCGGCCGTACGCCGCGTGTTGGGCAGCGGAATAGTGATGCCGGTGCGGGTCGCGATGGCCGTGACCAATGGCCGAATTGCTTTTCGACGGTGTTGGCTGGCGGAGGTGTGCGCGGGGGCCAAGTGTACGGTAAGTCCGATCGGTTCGCGGCTTATCCGGCAGAAAATCCTGTTTCGCCGGCACAACTGGCGGCTACGGTGTATCACCTGCTGGGAGTTGCCCACGACGCTGTCGTTCATGACGTGGAGGAACGACCGCATTTCGTCCGCCCCGGAGCAGCGATTGACGAGTTGATTTGAAGCTGAGACCTGATCAAATTTCGTGCAGGGCGCATACGGGCCGGGCAAGCATTCGAGGCGATGGCCTGGCAGCCGGGCACGGCAGCCGTACCCAATGGGCGTCTGGATCGTGTCAGGATTGCCGGTAGCGGGCTAATAAATCCGGCTAAGACAGTCAGTATTGGGCGGCGTACCTTTTGTTGGGCAACTTCGAGGGGCTGGGGGTAAGCGGACGATGAAACTTGTCAAATGGGCTTGGGGGATCGGTGGCGCCGTCGCCTTATTACTGGTGGTAGTGACCCTGATTTGGATCGGTCAGCCGACGGTTCCCGCTCAACGCCGGGCGCCGCCGGCTCGTTTGGAACTAAACGATCCTCGTGTATTGGGTCTTTCTCAGGCAGTCGAGGACCAACCCATTCCGTTGGCAGCTCAGCAAACCGTTCGCGCTCGGGTGGGAACCAGCTTGGATAGTGTTTGCCGATTTCAAATCGAAGTGCCAGAGGATGCCATCTTGGTCGAGCTCCGCCTTACGGAGGCCCCCATTAACCTGGATCTTTATTGCATGCACGTTTTTACATGGCAGTCCCAGGGGGAAGCGGAGTTCGCCTCCGCTACTGAGGCGTATAATGAGACCCTGCGCATCACGCCGTGGGACGCTTTGCCGCTAGAACCGGGAAACTTTGTCGTCGAGGTGCGCCCGGGGCCGGGTGCTCCGCCGCGTGTCGGCTATCTTCCCGTGCACGACGAGGTGCCATTTGCTCTTCACTATCGACTGGTGCAAGTGGGGCAGCCCGCCAAGTGGTCCATCAACGGCGTTTATTCGCTCGAGCTTTCCGAAGCGAGAGGCCATGCCGCCGTGGGAACTATCGAGTGTCCTGCCGGTTTGCATACGATGCGAATCGATCTATTCGATGCGACCACTTCGATGCACCTGTACCTCGGTCGCGTTGGTCCTGTGGTGCACTCGGACAATGCGCTATGGGTCCACGACGGGGCGGAGTGCCGCAAGTGGGTGGTGTTGACACCCAACAGTCAACCTCCGCTGGAAGCTGGAAAATATGTTCTTGCTGTCGTCGATCCGTATCAGGCACCCGCGCCCGTGAAAGCAACCCTTGCGGTGCGGGATTCCGCCGAAGTTCCTGAGCAACTTTTGGCAATTCCGGAGCTTCCTGTGAGTGAAGATCCGTGGTCGCGCGCCGTTGCGGCTACCGTGGAATTGATTGTCGAAGGCAACACCGGTGGCGGAAGCGGTGTCATCGTTTCACCGGATGGCCTTGTGCTTACGAACTTTCACGTCGTGATCGATCAACAGGACCGGCCGGCACCCGAGCATGGAGTGCTCGTGGCATTGACGCTTGACCCGGAGCTGCCGCCTGTCGACCTTTTTCGCGCAAGTCCGGTGTACCTGGATGAAGCGAACGATCTAGCTCTCTTGCGCATCACGCGGGGTTTTTACCATCAGCCACTTGGACCCGACTTTAAATTCCCGTGGATTGCCGCGCGATGGGATAGCGCCTTGCCTCTCGGAACGCAATTGACCGTAATTGGATATCCCTGGATCGGAGGCGTGTCGGGGCGGGTGACCGTGACATTGACGAGCGGCGTGCTGTCTGGTCGCGAGCGTCGGGGGAAAATCGTGCTTTGGAAAACCGATGCCGACTTTCATCCCGGCAGTTCGGGCGGACCGGTTTTGGATGAAGAAGGTCGATTGGTGGGCTTGGCGTCGGAAACGGTCGAGCAAGAGGCGGCTGCTGGGAAAATCGGATGGGTGCGTCCCCTGGCGACAGTGCCCGAAACATGGAAAACACTGATTCGCCAGAGCACACCATAAGGCCATCCACTGCGCGGAACGCTTGGCCACTTGCGAGCTGGGCATCTGCGGCCACGGGATCCATCGTGCTCGCTACCAGCCCGGGTCGGGCCGAACGCTTGCCTGTAATTTCTTCGGACCCACGATGTAGATCGGGCTTTCGCCGAGTGGTACCGGTACGCTGGCCGTTCGCACCGAGTCGAACTCAACAAATCGCATCGTCCCGTAAACGTCGTACAAGGTAAGCCCGGCTTGCGTATTGCGCACTCGGATGTATGCGTACGGTCGAGTCGCCCAAGCGACCATGATCTCGCGGTCCAGTTTGGGGTCCTCTAAGACCACCAGGTAAATATCTGGCCCCAGTTGCTCGTTACGTACCCATTTCTTCCCTTCCAACATCCGCGTCATGAAGCTATACGCGTAAAATGCATACTTCGGTTCGTAGTTGTTGCGCACGATTCCCACCATGTCGGCCATATCGTACTGACGATTGCCCGTATCGCGAAACGTCCACCAAAAGACCTTGTCAACGCGGCGGCTGGCAATGGCCAACACGTAGAATCGCACCAGCATGTCGGCCTGTCGGATTTCGGGTGTTCCGTACGGATGGATGTTCGTATTCCAACAGATTTCCGTGACCCAGACCGGCTTAAGTTGTCCGAAACGGCTCATTAATTTGTCCAGTTCGCCGATCTGTTCTAAAAAACTCTGCCGAATCATCGGCCAGGAACCGTCCAACACACCGCGGTAATAGGCTCCAACGTACTGGTCCTTTTGCCACCAATCGAGTTTTTCCTCGGGAGCGGACATCGAGCGATACGGATGCACACAAACCACATCGAAACAGTCATACGGCACCAGGGCCAAAACCTTCTCGATCCACAGCACATCGATGAAGGCAGTATTCATAGCGAGCACGCGGGCGTCGGGGTTGGCTTCATGGATCGCCTTGCCGGCAGCGGCAAGCAAGGCCGCATACTGTTCCGGATTATCTTTGAACTGTCCAGCGTTGTTAGGCTCATTTAGGATTTGCCAATCGTTGACTCGGTCTCGAAAATGTTTGGCACACGCTCCTGCAAATCGGGCGTAGGCTGCCACACCTTCAGGCGTCCGGTAGTTGTGAAATCCAGGAGGACCGCTCAACTCACCAACTAACGACACCCCGTGCTGGTGACAGAGTTCTACCAGGCGGTCGTAGGCGCTAAAATCGTACACGCCATTTTCTTGTTCGATATTCCGCCAGCGAAACACTTGCCGCCCCCACTTTATGCCCGCCTGTTGAAACAGCTTCAGTCGCCGAACAAGGTCGGGCGTGTCGGGTCCAAAAGCGGTGTTGATGCCAAAGGGTGATTCCGGTAACAACTCGTTCGGATAGGCTGGAGGTGGAAGTTGTACGTGAAAAACACTGCGCGCCGATGCGCTCGGGCTGCTTGCAGGATCGTTACCCGAACGCTCTGCTTTCTGCTCCACTGCGGTTTGCGTAGCGAGGATCGTGCAAAGAACGGCCGACCATGTTAGCGCCTGGCAAAATACGTTACGCGTTTTCATATTTACTCCCGTGACCTAAGGGTGACCTGCGGCCCGTGGTCCGGAACGAACCAATGTAACAAAAAGTCACTCGGAAATTGAAGCATCGCTGCGCCTGATTCTTAGAAGTCTATACGCAATGATACAGCACGGTTTCGATTGACGTATCATGGAGATGACGCATTTTATCAGTGACGGTACTTATGAGCTGTTCAGAACTTGTCAATGGCCGAGTGTACTTGCAGTCGGAGCGACACTCCATTTAATGTCCGAAAGCCGCCCTTGTGGATGATGTGCTGGACTCGGCAATATCCTTGCTGGAAAAGGGACGAATAAAGAAACCGGATGTCACGGTCTACGTTTACAGCGCTAGGTTGCGAGGCAAGCCTCTTCTGCAACACCCTGAATGCCCGATTTGCGTTTTGAACAAGCGTGGCTTTAGGAATGTCCTGCACAGCTTAACATTCTGCGCTTTCATGCTAAGTGTTCCGTAAGACTCAGGAGGCGTCTTTTGGTTATGGGTACGAGTTGCACGAACAGGAGAAACGCAAAGGTGCAAAAAGCGCTAAGACGCACATGGCAACGGTCGCTGGATGTTATCTTCGTTGCCCCTTTGCGTTGAATTGTGTTCGCCGCTCCCATACGGTCGCGGCTCTGTAAAGCTAAGCGGCAGCCTGCTGTATTCGCGATACGTCCCTCCTACAACGGACACCGCACGGAACGGTAAACGCAGAGGGCAAAGGCGCCAAGGCGCAGGTAGTTGATTGAAGTGCAGCCGTTGTCTCCCTACTATCTCTGCGTCTCTGCGTTAAATCATTCCATCCGCTCCCGGCCGGTGGCAGTTC
>CAYRMD010000077.1:0-22804 GCA_964425225.1 uncultured Pirellulaceae bacterium
ATCCATCGAGCCAATACGCTCGTTTACCGCCAGTTGATCAGACGTTCCTTAAGGCCTTAGAAACTCTTCTTGCATACAATGCAAGTGATACCCGAGTTCTTCATACGCTCATGGTGTATGCCTACAATACGAAGCTGAACGAGACTCCTTTCGCGAGCACGCATCGAATTCCCTATCCGTCGTTGCCGCCTATACCGTTCGAGGTGGACCGCAGAACGATCGAGCGACTCCGCCGTGCGGTATTCAAAAGGACGATTTGGTGACTTGCTTATCGAGGCGAAGTTCGCCAAGGCTCATCGAATGGGTATTGCGCTCAGCGTTCGAGTGCCCTTGCTGCGGAGCTGCTCGCTGAAGTCGACTCTTACGTTTAGTTAAACCGGTATTGGGCTAGAAGAGTTTCAATGCAGAGTAGCAAAGACGCAGTGGCGCAGGGGCGCAAATCGCCGGCCACCGGGGCGATTATGGTGCATTGAACGCCCCCCAAAATCGCCGCTCTTTTGAGGAGTAGACCGGTTTTCGCGGCCGGCTCAGAGTACTTGGCCGAAACCGCGTCCCCGTTAAACCTTACGGCATGGTACAACATTGTTTCGCTTGGGGATTTCATCATAATCGTGGTGTTCCAGTTACTATCGCGGCGTGGTAACAGAGCTTCGCATAGGGCGAGTACGTGAAAGCTATGCGCATGACGGCTGGTCTTCGGAGGTGCTTCACCAGATTGAGTATCAACACATTGACGAAGATGGCAGAACCCGACGTGCTGTTCTTGAAGTAACGCAAGCCTCTGTTCGGTCGTTGCCCAATTTCGATAACGGCGGTGATGAACTTTAGATCACCACCGAAATCTGCTACCAACTCGATCATTCGGCAGATGAGCTTATCGTTCTCAGGACGCAATGATGGCTCTTGCGTACGCTGTTATAGCGCGGTGTCATGGTTGACCGTTGACTCGTCCAGCGTTGTCAACCGGTGCCTTTTGAGCTACCTTTTTCGTAACGAACTTGTCATCGTTCTCCACATGCCTCCTGGCTAAAGACTTTTTTAGCGAACCACGATGGTAGTGCATTGCTCCGGACGTCGATTCTATACCGAAGCGTTAAAAACAGAGCAGATCAATTTTCGGCGACTGGACGGTGTGACAGTGTGTCTGTGCGTGTGTGCATCTAGATTGTAGGTGGAATTATCTTGTAAAAAGCGGGCCGTCGCCGAAGTTTGCCCATCTTTCGCGACAGTAAGGGAAACGAGGTGCTCCTCTAAATGATAGATGAAATGGTTCGGTGATTCGCCGGGCCTGGCTTAGGTGTGTTTTTTCGGCCCGCGCCATTGTGAGCCGATGCGGGTGCTTCTTGGCAAAGGTGCTGCGCCGGGCTACGGCTCAACCGAGCCGCGACCGTAAGCAAGCGGCCAATTCCATTCAATGCAACGCAACGGCGCTAAGGCCCATGGGGACTTCACGAAAAGGCACCGAGGCGCAAAAACGCAAGTAGGCAATTGACAGGTGCCTCTTACCTTCGTTGCGCCTCTGCGGCTTTGCGTTGACGGCTAGCGGCGAATCTTGCCAAGACGCCTTGGGCGCTCGATCAAGGCAACGGGCGGATACGCAAATTGCGGAATTCTAACGGTGCCCCCTCCGATTCTAAGCAAATGTATCCGCTGCTCGGCTGACAGTTGTTACCTCCGGAAACTTCTTGCCCATTGACCCATAATCGGACTTCACCGTTGATCGCTCGGATGTAGTAATGGTTCCACTGGTTGACCCCTAACGACAGTTCTTTGCGGGGGAAGCTCCGGCTGCCGTTGGGAGATGTTGGCGGAAACGGCGTCATCTTGGAACTGCCCACCGGAAACACGTCACCGTGCGTCGTGAACCAGTCGGGCTTTTTGCCAGTGCGCATCTGGTACTGCTCGGCGTAGCCGTGGTCCAGAACTTGTACCTCGATGCCGCTAGGTAGTTTACCCGGAGCCAAATCCGCTAGCGCCTCAGGAGGCGTCCATAAAAATACGCCAGAATTTCCACCCGATTGCAGATGACGCCAATCGAGCATCAGCTCGAAGTTCGTATAGATTTCCTTCGTCCGCAGTACTCCCACCGGCTTCCCCGAGCAATGTAAGATGTCATCCTGCCACTTCCAGGTATCCTCATCGCAGTTGACGTTAGTAAAATCTTCCGGCCCCAGTTTTCGCCATCCGAGTTCGGTACCATCAATCCAGGCTCGAGAGTGCTCCGGCTCTTCCGCATAAACGCGGCATCCCAATACCAGCCACGGCGAAGTAGCCGACATCCAAATTAGTATCATAGTGGAACATTGTTGCGTTAAGGAGATTTTTTTCATCGTCTGCCTCCTCTGCGGTACTAAGCACGGATAATCGTTTCTGTGTATCGCTATAGTAGACAGGCAACAGAATTATTTTTCCAGGGTCAAAGTAAGATCAGCCAGCTCTAATACTTGTCGACCTGCGATGCGCACAGCGCGTAACTTAAGCGATCCCTGACCTCGCGGAAGCCAAATGGATCCCAATTTCCATGTGCGAAATTCTTTTACAGGGCTCTCTGCCGACGGGCGCGGCAGCGTATCCTGATTCGCCAAGAACGGGGGATCCCAAGCCTCCGAAACGACGGCCCGTAATCTTTGCCCTTGAAACTCCAGTTCGATTTCCGAGCCGACATCTTCCTCGGGGCAGGTATAGGAAAGCTCCACCTGATAGGTACCTTCGCGCTGAACATCGATGTTCCAGACGATCTGGTCCTCTGTGCTGCTCCAGTTGACAAAGTAAGAACTATTCGGGGCCCGAGAACTCCGTTGGACGTTGCCATAAGGTTGGCCATCGCGGGCGGGCAGCCACGTGCGCGCCATCTTGGGATAGCCCACAGGGATGGGACGAGGGTCCACATTGCCGGGGAGCAGTTGCGGCCGAGGGGCTGACAGAAGCTCCAGGCGCCATTTTTGCACAGCCTGGGAAAGGCGTCCCGCTATTTCTGGGTAACGGTCATTCAAAGGTTGCGTTTGCCCCGGATCTGCCTCGATATCGTAAAGTCGTCCCTGATCGTCCAATCGGAATCGGCCTGTACGAACGGTGACTCGATTGCCCCACGTCGAAAACAAAAGCCGTTCGGGTAGCGGTGGAAGGTGGGACTCAAGCAGCCAGGCTGACCAGTCGATTCCGTCCAGCGGTAACTGACCAACCGGAGTCACGCCCGCTAGCGCCGTCAAGGTCGGCAAAAGATCGACTGCTCCAGCCACGCCAGCGATACGCCGGCCTGCAGGTATTTTGCCCGGCCAACGGATCAAAGCCACCGACCGAAGCCCACCTTCGTCCGTGCTGCCTTTGATTCCCCGCATGCCTCCGTTCCAACGAGCAGTGTTGGGGCCGTTGTCGGAAAAATAGAAAACGATCGTTTTGTCACGTAGTTGTAAATCATCGAGCTTCTTTAACACTCGCCCAACATTCCAGTCTTGGTTGTCGAGCATTGCCAGTACACAACGAGTCTGCTCGAGATTTTCTCGGTGCGCTTCGGTCGCTCGCTGTTGGATCGGCGTATCGCGATACTTGTTCCAATACGCTTCGGGTACTGCCCACGGAGAGTGAGGCGTGGTAAAGCTAATGACGCAGAAAAAACATTGCCCCCGGTACCGTTCGATGAATTGCAAGGCGCGGTCCGTACAGACATCCACGATATAGCCTTTCGTGCGCACCCACTGGCCGTTGTGTTCCAACATTGGGTCAAAATACTGCGCCCAGTGTCCCGCCGTATAACCAAAAAATTCGTCGAAACCTCGAGCATTCGGATGATACGGTCCCTGACTGCCGTTGTGCCATTTGCCAAAAAGTCCGGTCGCATAGCCAGCAGTTTTAAAAGCTTCGGCGATCGTGCGCTCGCGCACGTCAAGGCGCTCCTGGCCTGTCGACACACCGTACACACCGCCGCGCGGATGATAACGGCCCGTCAAAAACTCGGCGCGTGTTGGCGAACATACCGGGCAAACATAGAAACGCTCGAAGATCGCTCCGTCGCGAGCAAGCGAATCGATATGCGGTGTGTGTGCTGTTTGATTGCCGGTTACCCCGTAATCACCCCAACCCGCATCATCCGCCAAAAAAACTACGATATTGGGCCGCTCGGCGAAAACGGTGCTCAGTGCGCTAAGAACCACCGTGCAGCCGACCCATACACTCGACAGTCGCGCCACGCCATTGGTCATCGTGACGTTCTCCTTATTTCCCAGAGGCGATCCATTCATTCATATAGGCCCATCATAGGATTGCAGTTACATGATTCACTTCGAGGGCTCAAGCGGTAACAACTCGACTTTGCGGAATTCGACCGGATGGCTTTCCGATTGCAACGAGATCGTACCGCCGGAAAGTTCTTTGGGTTGGGATTCCAATAGCCGCTGTGCGTCTGGGTCGGATTCATCGAGTTGCGGTGCGGTATACTCGAGTACTACATTCCCATTTACGATATGGCGTATCAGTTGATTTCCTCGCACCTCTACTTCGACAGTGACCCATTGGTCCCCGTGATACGTTTCTGAACGCGACGACGTGCAATGCCTCACAATCAACCGGCCGTCCATTACGATATGGGTACCTGGCGTGCATACATTCGCCGTAGGACGCTGTCCCTGCCCCAGGCCGCCCAGAAGTTGTACCTCGACAGAAACCGGAAAGTCTTGGTCAATGCGCATCGACTCTGGCGTTTGACCATGGATCATCACGCCGCTATTACGTACAGCCCAACTGGGTCCACCCGGGCATTGCTCTCCGACAAATCGATATTCCACGCGCAGCCGGTAATGCGAAAATGGCTGGTGGTAAAATAAATGTCCAAAGCGACCGCCGAACGTGTCGTATTGATCATAACTGACCTTAAGTACCCCATTTTCCACGCGGAATGTATTGCCGAAATTTTCTCCCACCGGATAGCCTTTAATCTTCGGGATCCAACCGGACAAATCCTTTCCGTTGAAAAGAGAGATCCACTGCCCGAAAGCAGGCGGTGCCATAACCTTGTCCGTGATTACTAATGCCAGAGCTACGCCGATGAGGGTACGAGTAATCTTGTCTGCGGTCATGGGGTCGCTCCTGAAACCGTTGCTCCCTTCAGTATGTGTGCTTCATGTAAGCGGCTGGAACGGTGTGATCCACGTGGCAAGGGGCCACCGCCGTGCGTGCAGCGTCGTGCCCGGGTACAATCAGTCGAGACAACATGAGTTGTTTCAGTATAAAACGAGTTTACTCGCAGTACGGGAGACAACGCAATGCGCTCGGCCGTTGATCGATGGCTATCTTCGGGAGAGATTCTGTCGGCCTGTGTCGCTTTAATCGTTGCTGCGGTTACGGTGCTCGCGGGCGAGGCTCAGGAACCGTCCAGCGAAGATCTCTTCGTCGCTCATCCTGTTACTCAGGAAAACCTTTTCACTGAAGGAATTGAAGGACCGGCGGTTGACCGCCAGGGAAATGTGTATGCCGTTAATTTTGCCGAACAAGGTACCATCGGTCGCCTGCGTCCCGATAAGTCGACCGAGCTGTTTGTGCGTTTGCCACAGGGCAGCATAGGCAACGGTTTGCGCATCGACCGGCGCGAGAGAATGTTCGTCGCGGACTACACCGGTCACAACGTGCTGCTGGTAGACCTCCTTACGCGCAAAATCGAAGTCCTCGTACACGAGCCGCAGATGAATCAACCGAACGATCTTACATTATTGCGCAACCGGACACTCTATGCGTCGGATCCAAACTGGTCAGCAGGCACCGGACAAATCTGGCGGATTGATCCGAACGGAACGGCCACCTGTGTCGCCACCGGCATGGGTACCACCAACGGAATCGACGTGAGCCCCGACGAGCGCATCCTGTATGTCAACGAGTCCGTACAGCGAAATGTTTGGGCGTTTCGTATTCTGGCGGATGGCAGCCTCGCGGATAAAAGATTAATCCGCCAGTTTCCCGATTTTGGATTCGATGGGATGCGATGTGACGTGGACGGGAATCTTTATATCACGCGGTACGGCAAAGGAACGGTTGTGAAAATGGCTCCGGATGGAACCGTCTTGCGAGAGATCGATGTCCTTGGCAGTCGCCCCTCAAACATCTGTTTCGGTGGACCCGACGGCCGCACAGCTTACGTTACGGAAGTGGATCATCGGCGTCTGGTAGCCTTTCGCGTCGATCGTCCCGGAATGGAATGGGTGCGATTGCATGAGCAACCGAATCGCTGAATCGCCGCGTGGGCTTTCCCGCCTCGGGTCGCACACTTCGAAAGTTTACTCGAGCCACCCTAAAAATAGCGACCAATTCGCATGCGGAGCGCATTGGTCGCTAACGATAGGGGCGGCTTACAAAGCTGGGTGCCACAGACTGTCGGTTCATTAACAGTTGGGAGATTCAACGCGCGCCGTGTTGAGATATCGATGAAGCAACCGGCGAGGTTGAAGTAGACTAGGAAACGTTGAGGAATAAATGGGACGGCTGTCTACGGTACGCAAGACTCTATGGTAGACCTATCGGCAAAAGGCGTGGATGCCACTGGTACCGAGTCTTTCAACAAAAATTTCTCACCGAGTCGTTTGGGTTGTCGAAGGGTTCGCTTGCTTGACGGCCAAAAACAGCTAAGCGCTGCCACAGCAGGTCGACTCGCCTACAGCGGTGGCCGTAGCGCGTGCCGCCGAGCGTCTACCGTTGGTTTGGTTGTCTGACACGCGCGAGACACGCCAACAGACCACGCGGCTCCGTAGCCGTGTCTCTGCCTGGACACGAAGTGAATTGCTCGCGCAGAGTCGTAGATTAAAGTGTAGGTTTGACGTCGCCGTGTGTGTTTGTCGATCAAATGCGAGATTCGGAGCAATTGAAGAAGGGCAAAGGCGCCGAGACACCAACACGCACGGAGGCGATGCACGCTGAATGGTATTGTCGTAGCGCCTTTACGACTTAGGGCGTTTGCGTTGAATTAAATTGGCCGCTCGCTGATGGTCGCGGCTCTCGTGGGGAGTCGCTCGACAGAACGCTTTTTTCAAGAAGCCGACGCATCGGGTCACATCTGGTGGTGCGAAAAAAGGAGGGCCTACGCCGGACCCGGCACATAAAGAAACGATTTCCCCTGCAACCAAAGCGCAGACACACAGTTCAACGCAAGAAAAATCAGCTGGCACTCTGGATAACATCTCGCTACAATGTGAGCATCAACGGATTATTATTCGTTGACGAATGGCGCTGGACGATCCGCCGCGTGTGTCGCTGGAAACCGATTCCCGTCGCGGATCGCGGCCATGTGAAAAGACCGGCACGTTTGGGTTCAACGAACCCCAAAGGCTTGGTGGGGATACCGTGAACGAGGAGAGTCGCGTATGTGGCGTGTGGCGCTGGGGCGCACAGCTCGTTACTGTGATGGTTGGAGTCGACGTAGCTTTCTTCAAGTCGGTGTAGCCGGCATGGCATGGGCCGGCTTGGGGCGCGTGTTGCAGGCTAAAGAGCTCTCACGGCACTCCGGGATTCCAGCCAAAGACACGTCGGTAATCTTGTTGTGGCTTGATGGTGGCCCCAGCCACATGGATCTTTACGACTTAAAGCCGGAGGCTCCGGCTGAATATCGGGGTATTTGGCGGCCGATCAAGACGAACATTCCGGGAATCGAGATTAGCGAGTTGTTTCCGTTGCAGGCGCAAATTGCTGACAAATTCGCGATCATTCGGTCGCTCCATCACAACTCAGGAGATCATTTCACCGGGGCGCACTGGATGTTGACCGGCCGCGGCGCGGGAGTAAGCGGCGCATCGACTGCAGGAAAATATCCGTTCTTTGGAGCTATCGCCACGAAGGTTCTCGGAGCCCGTCGCGAAGGAGTCCCAGCTAACGTTGCCGTACCCTACGCGATGAGCATCGGTCTACGGCCCGGATATTTTGGTGGCAACTATCTGGGTGTGGATGCCAACCCCTTTGAAACGGAAGGTGATCCGAATGCCGACAACTTTACGGTCCGTAATATTAGCTTGCTAGGTTCGCTCAGTATCGAACGCCTCCAGGATCGACGCACGCTGGTCGCTGAACTAGACCGGATGCAGCGGTCGGTCGACCGGTCTGGCACGATCGACGCGATGGATCGCTTTGATCGACAAGCTTACGAATTGGTGACCGGAACGGCCGCACGAGAAGCTTTTGATTTGAGCAAAGAGGACCCGAAGCTGCGCGAGCGGTATGGGCGACACCCCTGGGGTCAAAGCGCATTGCTAGCCAGAAGGCTCGTCGAAGCTGGAGTGACGTTTGTTACCTGCCACTTCGGTGGATGGGACCACCACTGGGATTTGGAAGCCGGAATGGAGAATTATCTACCGAAAATTGATCAACTGGTTTCGGCGCTGGTGACGGATTTGGCGGATCGCGGTCTCTTGGAAAAAGTGCTGGTGGTGATGTGTGGTGAGTTCAGTCGAACACCGCGGATGAACGACGGGGGCAATGGCGGCCCGCCTCGCAGCATGGGCACCCCAGGGCGCGATCACTGGGGCAATGCGATGTTCTGTTGGATGGCGGGTGGCGGAATACGCGGGGGCCAGGTCGTCGGATCGACAGACCGGCTGGGAGAAGCACCGCAAGATCGCCCCCTACGTCCGGGAGATATTCATCACACGATCTATCGCGTTTTGGGAGTCGACCCGAATCTCCATTTTCTCGATCATTCAGGTAGACCCGTTCCGGCAATCGATCATGGGGCTCCTATCGAGGAGCTGTTCTAAAAGGGGAACGTTAGTCGGCGCAGCTCCTCGGGCACCGACGTGCCGATGGCGCCGCGTGACCGCTAAGCAGTCGAGCGAATAGATTGCTCCGGCTTCGTTGACCAAATTCGACATAAACGGAGCGTACGTAAATGCGCGTCGTTCGGACGGCAACTGTTAGTTTGGCTCTGGTAGCTACCTGCTTCGAACTAAATGTTCTGTGGCTTGTCGCACAGGAGCCAGCACACCCACAAGCGCGATTGGATAGTGCGATCGCCGAAGGTGTCCGCTTGCTGGAAAAGAAGGACTAACAGACCTTTTGTAAGAACTTCATCGCGCCCGACGATCTTGCCGAGATTCAAAAGAGCGTCACACTCTCTCAGTTGGCTGAGGATTTCGGTAGGAGCGGGGCGGAGCGGTTGTTGCGAGTATTGAAGTCTATTCAAGGAAAGCAGCCGGAGTCGGATAATTCGGGCCAAACGGCGCGCTTCGAGGTAGACGAATCGCTTCGGTTACCGTCGCGCCAACAGTTAGCGTTTGTTCGGATCGGAGGTTTGTGGTATATCCGAAATTGAACGGAGAACACGTTCCGATTTGCACTCGGGGTATGCGGGGTCGTGCTTCGTGCAGGGGTCGTACGCTAATGGATCTGTGCGAACGTATGTGGCTATAGTTATGACGGGTAAAGCGAATTCAGAACCCGCCGGATACGTGCCTAGCTTGGTGGACTTCCAGAACATACGAAGCTGGCTCGTCCTGGCGGTTGTGATTCTTAGTTCGATCCCAGTCTCCGCTCAGTTACCGCGTTTGGATGATCTGCCACCGGTCCAGCAGGTGTTGGGCCCTGAGGCTGTGCCCATGTTGCTCCAGGAAAAAGGGGCTGGCGAAGGGCCGGCCTGGGACCCAGAATGGGGCCTGCTCACTAGCGGCGAAGGGCATATCTTTCGACGAGCTCGCTCCGGGCAGGTTTCCATCTTTCTTCAGGATGCCGGATCCAATGGCCTATTGTTCGATCATCAAGGGCGACTCTTGATAGCCGAACCTCTGCGGCGGCGCGTCAGCCGCTTGGACCGCAACGGGAAGTTAACCGTGTTGGCTGAACGTTTCCAAGGAAAGCGTTTTAACCAACCGAACGATCTGGCATTGGACTCCAAAGGCCGTATCTACTTTTCGGACCCCGTCTACGGAGATCGGTCGGGTAGGGAAATGTTGGACGAACAAGGACGGTTAATCGAGGGCGTATACCGGATTGACCCGGACGGCAAGGTGGAAAGGATCCTAGCGCACGAAGTCGATCGCCCCAACGGATTAGCCGTCTCACTGGATGATCGCTATTTGTACGTGGCTGACAATAACAATGACACAGTTGGCGGGGCTCGCAAATTGTGGCGCTTTGTTTTGCACGAGGATGGCTCTGTGGACCTTCGCAGTCAAACGTTGATTTTCGACTGGGGTGCCACACGCGGTCCGGATGGCATGAAATGGGATGCATCCGGGCGGCTGTTTGTGGCGGCTGGCCGGAATAGACCTCGTCCTCCAGTGGAAGTTCAAGATCGACCGACGGCCGGTATTTACGTTTTCAGCTCGGACGGAAAACTTTTGACCTGGGTTCCCATTGAGCGTGACGAAACAACCAATTGTGCATTTGGGGGTGACGACCTGCGTACGCTGTACGTTACCGCGGGTGGTACTTTGTGGAGTTTGCGCGTTAACATTCCGGGGCGTCCTCCCTGGCCGAAAACTGACCCAAGTCGCGATTAGGGTTCCAAGGTCTGCTGTTGCGCGGAGCAATAGCCACGGCCATTGATGTTCCTACGCGTTCTGGCTAGCAGTCGGCACCACCGAGCGGTTGGGAACCAGTGGTGTTTTCTTTCTGCGTGGAACTGCCAATAATGAGGATGTTGCCTTTGCCTGAGCGGCTCGGCGGCTGATGGTATAGCCATCCAAGGCGTAAGACATGGGCTGCCTTGCCCGATTCGAGTCGCGTGTTGCGAAATTCCGGCGTTGATCGAGGTGATACATGCTACCGGCGGTACTGACGCGTCCTACGTTGGTTCTCAATCGTAATTGGCAGCCGGTTGGAATTGCTGCTGTTGCTCGCTCATTGACGATGGTCTGGAACGGCACTGCCCTGATCGTAGACCCCAACGATTTTCAGCAGTATACATGGGAAGATTGGGCGCGACTTAAACCGCAAGAGGGAGAGCCGTTCATTCGAGCCGTAACGTTTTGCCTGCGTGTACCCGAGGTGATCACGTTGACGCGCTATGACCGTGTGCCCGCCAAAGCAGTTACCTTCAGCCGGCGGAATATTTACAAACGTGATCGGTATACCTGTCAATACTGCGGTGCACGACCACGTACCGAGGAATTGACGATTGACCACGTCATTCCCCGTTCGATGGGCGGTACGTCCACGTGGGAAAACTGCGTGTTGGCTTGCTTAGATTGCAACGCCAAAAAGGGTAACCGCACTCCCGAACAGGCGCGCATGCCACTTCGCCGTAAGCCGTTCCGTCCCGCTTGGAAGCCCATGTACATGTGGCACAATGTGCGCATTGCAAGCTGGTCAAAGTTTTTGAGCGAGGCGTATTGGAACGTGGAGCTGGAAGAGTAACAGACGTTATACCAGTAACCTTCCGCCTCGTGCACGCATGCGGCGCAGGCCCGAGAAACAGCGACCTTCTTTAGCTTGTACGAAAGCCCGTTGGGTAAAGCTGATGCTTTTGCGTGGAGCAAAGGGTGATACTGCGCATCGGATCGATGTGCATTTGTCTGCGCGCGGAAAGTGATGCGCTTTGCAAGACCAGTGCCAAACGGTCGTGGTGGGTTTGTAAAGTCAAGGACAACCTATACGGACAAGGTACAGGTAATCGGTTCATGCTCGTTACCGGCAAGCGGTTGGGATTCTTGGCATATTTAGGCCCGGGACTCTTAGTAGCGGCCACCGGAGTTGGCGCTGGGGATTTGGCCACGGGGGCTTTTGCGGGAAGTTTTCTTGGAACGGCCGTCCTTTGGGCCGTAGTGGTGGGAGCTTTCTTGAAATTCGTGATCAATGAGGGACTGGCACGCTGGCAACTGTTGACCGGAACCACGCTGTTAGAAGGCAGCGTGCGACAATTCGGTAAATGGGTGTGTGTAGCGTTTGGCGTCTATCTAGTGGGCTGGAGCTTTTTTGTCGGCTCGGCTTTGGTCAGTGCCTGTGGCGTTACGTTGCATGCGATCCTTCCCGGGCAGGATCCGGTGGGCGACAAGCTGCTGTATGGGTGCCTGCACAGCTTGATTGCGGCTCTCCTCGTGTGGTGGGGAGGCTATAGGGGTTTCGAGCGGCTGATGCGCGTGTTGATTGGCATGATGTTTTTTGCCGTGCTCGTGGCCGCATTAGCCGTTCGGCCTACCATGGAGGCACTGGCGGAAGGTCTTTTCATCCCGAGCCTACCGAGGGACACTCAGAGCTGGCGATGGACGGTCGCCTTAATGGGTGGAATCGGCGGAACGGTCACCATTCTCTGTTACGGCTATTGGATTCGCGAAGAACGCCGCGAGGCTCCAGAGTGGTTAGCTACCTGTCGCATAGATTTAGCTACCGGATATTTTGTAACGGCCATTTTCGGAGTGGGAATGGTCATTCTCGGCAGCCATATTCCCATTGAAGGCCGCGGAGCACGTCTGGTGGTAATGCTGGGCGGTCAACTGCGGCAGACATTGAATGAATGGGGCGAAGTGGTCCGTTGGGTTTTCCTGGCCGGAGCGTGGGCCGCCGTTTTTAGCAGTTTGCTCGGTGTCTGGCAAAGCGTGCCCTATTTATTTGCCGATGTGTGGCGCCTGCTCTGGTCGCCGAATCCTGAGCAAAGTCGTCCACCTTCTCGCCAATCCTGGCCGTATCGAGGCTACCTACTGGCCATCGCCACTGTTCCGCTTCTAGGACTGCGATTCGAATTCCAACGCGTCCAGCAGGTGTACGCCATTGTTGGGGCCTGTTTTGTGCCGGCGGTGGCTTTACTTCTAGCTTGGCTCAATGGACCCTCGCAACTTTTGCCGCATCGTTATCGTAACTCGATAATAACCACCGCGGTGCTGCTCATCAGCGTAGCGTTCTTCTTGGTTTATGGCTGGATCGAGGTGCGGTACCAAATGGGCGGTTAAACGAGCTGTGTTGACGCGCTTGCCGCACGACATTTCGATAATGCACGGCAGTCTAGAATTATGCAACGCACAGGCGAAAAGGTGCAATGAGAATGGAGTGCACACAGTTATTCTGTACCTGCGCCCTGGCGTCTTTGCGTATGCATAGCTTGCCCAAAGCCGAGCCGGACGCCGGCTCCCTAACCGGACCGCCGACAATTGAGTCTGACGCGCACGGAGAAAACGGGGCCAGTGGCAGGTCCATTCACTTAACGGGACTCGCGATTTGCAGCCACCGAAGGTGTGAGGTTCGGCGAGGCAGCCGGAACAAGGTGGGCTAGCGGAGAAGAACCATTCGCCTGCTGCGGCAGCAAGACGACGAATGGTTTGCACAAGTCTCGCCGTTGATCCTTTGGAAGAAACTCCTGCTCTACCAATTCCGGATCATATTGCGTCCATGTTTCGCGCATGCTCCAAGCTGTAACGCGCCGGAGCACACCTCCGTCGTGCCATAAGGCCACGTACTGCCCGGTGTGCGGGTCGCGAGTTGGCAATTGCGAGGGGCTTTTCACCAGTCTCCACGCACGTACCTGATAGCGGCCCAGAACCGCACACCATTCGTAATAGATCGTTTGGTCAAAGACGTGCCGCCCATGCTCGTCGAAATAATGATTCACTTCGATCAAGTCGACGTGGTCCTGGACTACCAGTCCGACAGGGTTACTGGTAACTAAGGCGGCGGCTAAAAGCAGTGAAGACGCCGGTGACACGATTCCCTCCGTGTCCGTTGGGGGCAGAACTTCCCTGCGGTTGCCAAGGACGCACCACTGGCAACCCATAGTCTGGCTTCGGAACCGGCACGGCCGGTTCTTTAGTTTTCCCACCCTGCGCAGGCATGCTATGTCGTGCTGCCTACGTGTAAAGCTCCGAGTTTGCCCCTAAAGGAACTACCCAAGCAGCTTACCAACGCCAGCCGTCAATACGCGACGCTGGTACCTCTTGGTCCGGTAGTGTCGGGAGCCCCGACACACGACTTTCCACGGTCTTCTACATGTTGCTACTGTAAGACCTTGCGTTGCGTCAAGAGAAGTTTTCACGGTGGTGTCGGCAAGCCAGCGGCCGGTGAGCGGTCATGGCCCGGTTAGGCGGTCACACAGCCGCGGGGCTTTCTAAGAAACGGCACGCGGAACCCATGCCACGTCACACTACGAGTTGGAACAAAGCAAAGGTAAACTATAGCTCAGCGCACAGTTCGGTGGGTACAGGCACGCCGAGTTGCTGCGCCAACGCGCACAGTCGACGCCACAGCGACTCGTCCAACGGGATTCCCGCAGCCACTCGTCCCGCACGTTGGCGGCGCTCTGGGTCGCCGGGCAAGAGGATTTCCCCTGACCCGTCGGCACGAGGGCAACTCCGAACAAACTGACAAAGTTGCCGTACTTCCTTTGCGTAGTGCTCGTGACCTCCGAACGAGTCGGGTGACAGAGCCAGGAAGAAAACACAATTGCCTTTCGGGGTCTGGGCTACTTGCCGGGCGCACAAACCTGCGGAAAGAGCGCCCGCGAAGATATCGATCATCAAGCCCAAACCAAATCCCTTGTACGCTTGGTCCCCGCCCATGGGCAGAATGCTGCCGGGCGGATCTTGATAGAGCACGTTCGGGTCGGTGGTGGGGCGGCCTTCGCTGTCCAAGAGCCATCCGGGCGGGCACGGTTTTCCGGCAAGACAAAAGGCTCGCACCTTGCCCTCCGCGGTGGCGCTGGTGCTGAAATCCAGCACAAGCGGCTCGGCATCGTTTGGAACACCGATCGCCAGGGGATTCGTTCCCAGTACGGGTGATTTACCGCCGGGCGGTGCGACACGGCGCGTTGCTCCATGCGTGTTGGCCATCATGATAGACAGCAGGCCGTTAGCTGCGGCCGTCTCGCAGTACTCACCCAGACGGCCAATGTGGCTGGAACGGATCAGGGTGCCTGCTGCAATCCCGGACTGAGCAGCTTTGCCCATCACGCGTTCAACCAGCCGCCTGCATTGCACTTGGCCGAATCCCCAATTTCCGTCGGCCGCGATCGCCGTCGGGGATTCGTTAAACACGGCGAATGGGGCGCCTGGGATAGTTTCCTTCTTCCCGATCGCATCGCAATAAAACGGAAGCCTCATCACACCATGCGAAGCGTAGCCGCATAGATCCGCTTCGACCAAGCTCCGAGCTACACAGCGAGCCTCATCCAGCAGAGCACCGGCAGCAACCAGCACGGCTGCGGCGAACTCTTCAAGATGTTCTGCTTGGATACATAGCTCACGCGATGTCATTCACCTGTTCTCTTCCAAGGGTCCTCGTCTGGTAAAGCTCCTCCATGCGGCGCCATAGCTCCCGTAGCCGTTCGATGGCCTGCTTGGGAATACGGCGGTCCCCATACGCTAAACGCCCGTACCAGTCACCTAGTTGCCGGACGGGTGGGTCAAGCATCCCGTAGCGTTGCGCAACGTTTTGCACAAATTCCCACGGCGTCTGGTCCGGCAACCGGGAAACACCCATGTCACTAGCCCAAATCTCCAAAGCGTGAAATGAGTAGCTTACTAACTTGCGCGGGTCGGCAGAAGCGGACCCTAACGTAAACGGGTTGGCCAATTGCCGAAACGATTTTTGTCTCTCGCAAATGACGGCTTCCGTCTGCGTCGGAAGCTGTTTTCGTCCCCACCACCAGTCCAGAAAAGCCTGCAACTGCCGCTTGAGGTGTTGCCAATAAGCCATGATACGGTCGCGATACTTCCAGATGAGCCAGACTCCAAGGGCCACCATGCCCAACCAATAAGCTAGTTTAATGAACCACGCGCCCCATTTCGGTATCTGCATCACAAGATCAGGCATGCGAGGCAGCCACGGTAGGCGACCCGACGTAGCCGAGCCTGATAATGATGATGGTTGCTTGTGTTTTTCTTTCGTCTGCGTGTACGACCCAGCGCGATCGGACCCCGCTTGCGGTGTTGGGTTGTTCTGTCGTGCTTCGGAAACGCTCGAACGGCCTCGACCGGTTTGGCGAGGATCATTACGTTGGCTTTCCGCCGATGAGCCATATGGTTGAGCCTCTGGACGACGTTCCATTTTCTGGCCAACCGGACCACGGGTGTTCGTATCGGCGGAATCAGGCGTAGCTTTTGACGTGGGGTCCGCTGAAGCTCGCGACGCTGAAGCACTGTGGGATGAGGACGCTGTACCTTGTTGTGCCACAGTGGCTCCCCGCCCTTGTGCCGTGGTTGTACCCGGATGTTGTCGCGTACGGCTCGTGGGTGGCGATGAGTCGGATGAACGATTCATGTTCCCAGACGATTGATTGTGTGACACATTTGCTGCAGCCGCACCAGCTTCTTGAGGATCATGTACTCCTGGCAGGATACCCGATCGGTGAGTACGCAAGTTCTTTGGACTGTTAAAGGACGGGACGTAACTCAACAAGGACCATTCTGGAGCGGGTCTGGGGATGAACCAGGCAGCGATCATGACCGTCACGACCACCAGACCGGCAGTGCCCAACCAAACCAAGGTTATCTCTGGGGGCATCTGGAGATAGCGCCGCCGCAAATAGGCACGAATCCCCAGCAGACTGGTCGAAGCCAATAACGCTAATGCAGAGGCCAAGTACTGACAGAACAAAAGGAGGCCTTTTTGGCGATCGTGCGGGGCCGTCAAGAACATCTGACCGAAGCCGAATAGTGGGATAGCTGCCATGCCGAAGTAGATGACCCACACCCCGTGCGGATGGGGCTGCTTACGGCGATTCAAAGAATGGGTAGTCTGTTGCACATCGTCGTGGGATAGATCATTGGGCGGTGCGTCGTGGGACGGACTCGAGCCCAGTTTGGTGGTCGTTCCCGCGGGGGCCGCGTTACCCGATGTAGCTGCGTCACGGCGACCGGCGTCCAGGCCGGCAGTTTCTAACAATCCCCGGCCTTCTGCCAGGCGTTCCTTGTCCAGAACAGTACAATCCCACGTCAAGCGGTGGGATGCCCACCAGGATACAGCAATGAAAAGTGCATGCAGGCCCATTTGAGCGCTCTGGCCAAAACCCTCTATGGTGACGAATCGCATGAGAGCCAACCACGTAACACAGGCAAGTGCAGCGCCATAAGGCGTGGCAAGAGCGGAACCGAATTCAATCGAAATGCGTGAGACACAAACGACACCTAAAGTGAAAAGAAAAAGTATAAAATTCAGTCGTAGCAGGTGGTCACCATGGTAAAATACCAACGCTAGAAATGCTACTAATGCAAAAACCATGGACACGATGAGCGCGGGATTAAGTGCGATTAAGGCTAAATCGAAAGCGGTCATTCGGTAAACATTTCCGCGCATCATCTTCCAAGCTCGGCCCATGGAAATGTTAGATTGGTGTTATTTTTTTGATAGCTGCCTTTACTGAGTATTATTTTCGGCGTGCGGACCACTATGCAAGGAAATGCGGTTAGGCGGTTCGCAACATTACGGCATCTTGGCACAGTCGGCCCAAAGATTCTTCGTTTCGAAGCTGGCGCACGCGAACACCTTCGGCCCATAACGGCCCAGCCACCTCAAGATAATCCGCTTCCTCATAGATGCTAACGAATGCCGTCACTGCATATCCGAGGCGGACGAGGTTGCCGAGTGCCAGCGTGGAAGCCGGATCCAAACACGCCGCCAGTACGATCACCGAGGCGTCTCGCGGAAGCCAGGGCTGTGTTTCGGTAAGTAACTCATGGAGTCGAAGACCATCGGTAAGCTCCAATCGCGCCAGTGTTTCCCGAATCGTGCGCAGTACCTCCGGTCCACGGCGTGTTGGAATTATCAGGGGGCGCAAGCGTTCACTGCGGGGAAGCATCGAACCTTGTTCCACTGCCGCATCGCGACTGCGCAAATCATAGCTCCAACCCTCCCACCGGATCCGATCGGCAGCGTCTCGACCGTTGGTAATCAAACCGACCTGCTGGTTCCATTCGTAAAGGGCATGGGCAAGCGAGGCGGCCGCGGTTACAGCTAACTCGCTACGATACGGTTCATAGCGCGGATCGTAACCCTGCTCATGGAAATCCAGCACGATCGTCGCGCCGGCGACACACGATGGGTCGAAAGTTTTCGTTTGCAGGGTGCCGGTGCGAGCGGACGCAGGCCAGTGAATCATGTTGAATCGATCTCCAGGACGATATTGGCGCACGCCCGCCAAACGCGTGACGTCTTCGAAGAGACGGTGTGCCAGTCGTACTTCTCCGACGGGTCTACGCGATGCAATGTCGTAACCCTCGATGGGTATAACCTTGGGATACACCGTCAAAAAATGGGGGCGGCTCAGCAGCCGATATCGACGGTGCAGGCCAAATACATCGCCGGTTTCCACAACGGCCGGTCCGATTTGGTAGTAGCCCCTTCGGTGAGCTTTCAGTTGATAGCGAAGCGTCCGTACGGTCCGGCCTGGTAAGGTCACCAACGTCACTCGCCGCCCCACTACCTCCAAGTTGGGCGGATTGTGGATTAACGCATGATGGGGGAGCAAATCTTCGACGAGCGCCCACGGTATGGGCAACCGGGATTGATTACGAAAGTGGACTTCAATGGGAATCACATCCCCAACTTCCGCTTCGACTTGCGGACACACCCGCTGAGCAGCAATTGCCTGAGCAGCATGACGTGCTAGCCATCGGCCTGTCAGAACGATGCCGACCAGCGTGTACAGTGCATAGGCCAGCAACCCCAGGCGAAACACCAACGCACAAACCAACAGAAACAATAACAGCGTTATCCAATTCACGGTGTTTGGGGCTCCGAGGCGAGCGTTGGGACAGCGACCTCAGCGAGGATTTCGTCGACTACCGACGCGGCCGTTACTTTTCGCAAACGACTTTCGGCTTTCAGAATCAATCGATGCGATAAAACGGCGGGGGCAACCCGTTTGACGTCGTCCGGAAGCACATAGTTGCGACCGCGTAAGGCAGCCATTGCCTGGCTGGTGCGGTAAAGAGCGATCGACGCGCGAGGGCTGGCTCCCAAGGCTACATCCGGATGTTCCCGCGTTTCGTGGACGATTTGCAACAAGTACTGGCTAACTTTGACGTCCACATGCACATCGCGAACCGCCAACTGGCATTGACGCAACTCTTCAGCCGTCACTACCGGCTGCAAGGTTTCAATCGGATGCCGTTTGCGCAACAGTTCCAGCATCCGTAGCTCGTCATCCCATGACGGATAGCCTAAGCTGAACTTCATCAAGAAACGGTCCAACTGTGCCTCCGGCAGCGGGAACGTACCTTCATGGTCAATCGGGTTTTGCGTAGCGATAACCAGGAATGGTGGATCGAGCGGGTACGTGACGCCATCGACCGTGACGCGTCCCTCAGCCATAGCCTCTAAGAGTGCCGCCTGGGTGCGCGGGGTTGCACGGTTGATTTCGTCGGCCAACACGATCTGGGCAAAAATTGGTCCGGGCCGGAATTCGAACACTGCCTTCTGTTGGTTAAAGACGTTGACGCCCGTTACATCCGACGGCAGAAGATCGGGAGTGCATTGGATGCGTTTAAAGGAACAGCCAACGCTTAGCGCTAAGGCGCGGGCCACCATCGTTTTGGCCACACCCGGCACATCTTCTAACAGAATGTGGCCTTCGCAAAGCCACGCGACCAGCGCCAGTATCAGCGGTTGGCGCTTCCCCACTACCACCTGTTCGACGTTCGCTACGATGCGTTTAGCCAGCGACGACGGATCAGCCACAAGCAGCTCTCTTCAGTTGATACGTGGTTGCCTGCTTGCCTGCCCGCACACTCATTATAAACGTCACAGGCGGTTGGCGGTAGCCGGAAAAATCGAACCTTTCTCGGGCTAATGGGGATCCACGGGACGGGAGTGTAAGACGAGGCTTTTCGTGGCAACCTAGAGTTCTTGAGACAGGACGTTAATAGATGGTCAAGTCCACAGTGCGGCGAGCGGCAATCGGGTCGAACTGTGGTACGGTCCCGGGCACGACAACGACCGCACCCCGCAGACGATCGCCCCGGTTTGGAGGCAGGGCGAGTCAGTGGCGTAGCACGAGGTACCTGCCATGGTACGCGAACGGCGACGGTACTTCCGCATCCGCTCGTCCCAACGAACGCCAGCCGTCTTCCGAGTGCCGCATGGCACGTTGTGTGGAGAATTGGTGGATCATTCGGCTTGTGGTTTCGGAGCAACGTTCCGAGGCTGCGTAGCGATTCAAGTGGGCCAAATGGGACAATTGGTAACGCTTGGCTCGCGCTACCAAGTAAAAGTGACCCGCGTCGAACAAGAAGGCGAAATAACACGGATAGGTTTCGAGCGGCTCGCGGATCTGGTCGTGCCACCCGATGAGGAGATTTCCCGTATTCGCTGGGGTTGGCGACGCCTGTGTGCATCCCGAGCGGTAGTTCGCTCGTTGGTCTGGTCCGGGATCGCTGTGGCGGGACTGTTGGCCGCGTCCATCTGGGCGGCGGCCTCGCTGATTTGCAGCTCACCCTTCACACTCCCCGAAATCCGTCAACAACACGCTCGCTCGCGGGCCAGGCCGTCATTTTACCGTCCCGCTTCTTCTGAGCGCTCCACGCAGCCGGCGATCGTTTCCTGGTTACCCATTGCGGATTCCCGCGCCGGAACAATCGCAAACTCAGAATCGGTAACACAACTTATAGAGCTTTTCGAAAAGAAGCTCGCTGTGTCCGCCGAGCACGCCAAGCTGATTACCGCCAAGACCCGCATCTTGGAGTTCTTATCCTTGCCGGACGTGGCCCGACTGTTGCAACTTTCCCCAGAACAGCAGAAGGAAATAGCTATTGTTTTGGAAGAGCTTCGTCAGCAAGTGGAATCTGGTATCCCTGCGGAGAAAGATGCGTCCCAATGGTACCTGGACGCTGTGCAAAAGGCACATGATTCGGTGTGGGAGGTTCTGGAGCCCACACAGCGCGAACTTCTCATGAAAACCATTCATCGCGCTAGCCAACCATCGGCTACCCGACCCTAGCCAAATGGACCAATGGTTTCATGCCGCAGCCACGACAGATGGCCAGCCACATCAGGTTCACGCACTAGGGCGGGCGCTTGTTACGCACGAAACCACCGACTCACAAGATCCGAATGTAACTAAACGATCGCGCCGCCTGTGCGACCAAAGCCAAACGTTTTATGAACGGGAAGTCGTTTTGGAGTCAGTTGGTGCGGGCGAGGAGGCTACTTGGTCAATGGGTGAGAGGTCCAACAGCTTCCACAAACGCGAATCACCCAGACTTGTTGCGACCAGATGGGCTCCGGGGAAGCAGTGATGCGGATTATGCGGTCCAGGTACGGCGACCGCGCAGCAACCCGCGGCCACCGCAGCCTGACAGCCCAATTCACTGTCCTCCAGCACCAAAACTTGAGCAGGATTGACTCTCAATCGGTGCGCAGCGGTTAGGTAGATCTCCGGGTCTGGTTTGCCACGGGTGATGTCATCGCAGGTGAGTATAAACGCAAAGCGTTCGACGAACTTGTATTGACCGAGTACTCGCAGCGCAAACCGGCGAGTGCTGCTCGTCGCCACAGCTCGAGGAATGCCGCGCGCTTCTAGTTGTTCCAACAGTGCTACGAAACCGGGCATTGGTCGCAGCCGCGCCGGAAGAATCTCGTCAAAAATTTCGGCTGTTTCTTGCTGCAATTCGGTTACGGTGGCATCCATGCCGTACCAGTCGATCATGATTTGCAGTGCCACGGGACTGGGCCGGCCCATCATCTGGTCAAGTAAACGGCGTTCCATTCGGTAGCCTCGTTTGCGCACCAGACGGTCACCTACCTCGGCGTACAGTTCCTCCGTGTTAAAAATCAGCCCGTCCAAGTCAAACACCACAGCCTTGAGTGGCTCATGCCACCGTAAACTGTTCGCTGGTTCTGTCGCCACGTTGCCGCACATCGCAAGAGAATTTCCTTTTGGCTGCATCAGTCCACTGTCGAGCTTGCGCTATTCACCTCGAGCGACTATCCCCAGCGGCAATCCTAGGAGAAAGCCGAGCGGTGTGTAAAGGGGATCAACGTAGCTGGTTGCGTTAACGTGTGCTGGTCTTGGTTGTAGATGGAATTCTGGTGTCAAAGGCGAACCAGGGCGGAAGTTTGCTTATTTTCCGCGGCAGGAACGGAAACACGGTATCGATCTTATGGTAGATGAAATGGTGGGTCATTGGCCGGGCCCGGCGTAGATAAGCCTTTTGCGGCCTGACCAAATGTGAGTCGATGTGGATGCTTCTTGGCAAAGCGCCTGCATCAAGCGAGGGCGCAACAGAGCCCCGAGCGTAAGAAAGCGGCCCATTCAATTCAACGCAAAGGCGCAAGGAGAATTAACGCAACGGCGCAAAGGCGTAGAGACGTAGAGGCCCATGGAGATTTAAGGAAGCTCTGATCAACCGACTGCCCTGCATAATGTTCGCTCGATGGTGTCTTGCGCTGGCGATATGTTCGATGCGGCGGTTCCCGTTCCTCCATTCCCTATGGGGCTCTGGGGTGCAGAACTCCAGCGTACACGCCACCGGCCACGAGACGAACGCTGAGCTTAGCTAGAGGATTTCGGAGTCGCTGCTTGATATGTGCCGATTTTTCAGAAAGGTTTCCGTCGAATAAGGCTGGGTTATGAGGAGGTTTCTTCGATTGTTCTGCCCCTCCGTGACGGTCGCGGCTCTGTTGGGGCCCCGTTCCCTGACGGTTGCGGCTCTGTACAAGTGCCGCTCCCTGACGGTCGCGGCTCTGTAAAGCTATCCATCGTCCGGAGCAATAGGGCAAACCCGGCTGATAGTTAGTTGCGTTTCAGCCACGCCGTACTTACAAATGACACGCACACGCGGGTCCTGCGGGATTGGCTTCGCTAGGATGGTGAGATGCTTTGGAGCGGCGCGCCCTGTGCTGTAGGTCACAGATGGAGAAAAATACTTAGGGAACCTCTGCATAATTCGCCCGTATTGTACGGAACCTTTTAACAAGT